>FR899101.1:24271-52396 GCA_000437255.1 Ruminococcus sp. CAG:403 | reverse complement strand
AAAGAAGCCGCTGGCGGAGAATTCTTCTCCACATCAGCGGCTTCTTTTTCAAAAAAATGCTTTTTTTGAGAAATTTTCAAAAAATCACTTGACAAACAAATAAAAGGTGCGTATAATAAATAAGTATGCGGCACAATTTTGTATCGCATTATTTTTTGAAAAAGGAGGAAGATTAATGCCTACGTTTAATCAGTTGGTTCGAAAGGGAAGAAAGGTACAGCAGTATAAGTCTACCGCTCCCGCACTGCAGAAAGGCTATAATGCCAAGAAGAAGGTAACAACCGATCAGAGCTCTCCGCAGAAGAGAGGCGTTTGCACAGCTGTTAGAACGGCTACTCCGAAGAAGCCGAACTCCGCAATGAGAAAGATTGCCAGAGTAAAGCTGACAAACGGATATGAAGTAACTTCTTATATTCCGGGTATCGGTCATAACCTGCAGGAACACAGCGTGGTACTGATCCGTGGCGGACGTGTAAAGGATCTGCCTGGTGTACGTTATCACATTATCAGAGGTACTTTGGATGCACAGGGCGTTGCAAACAGAATGCAGGCTCGTTCTAAGTACGGCGCAAAGAGACCGAAGGCTGGTAAGAAGTAAGCCCATCGGCAATTGACAAACTTTTTAGAAGATTAGGCTACCACAGGATAAATGTGGAGATGATATAGATTGCCGCTGTTCTCAGGCGGCAGCGAATGATCCTCTGCATTGGCCCCTGACGGTCGGCACTGGAAACAGCTTGCCAGATTGAGTACCTATGAATTCATGAATGATGTGAAGGAGGGAAGCGAAAATGCCAAGAAGAGGTAAAATCGCAAAACGAGATGTGCTGGAAGATCCTATTTACGGTTCTAAGCTCGTAACCCGTCTGATCAACAATGTAATGTTGGACGGTAAGAAGGGTGTCGCACAGAAAATTGTTTACGGTGCATTTGATATTGTCGCTGAAAAGACCGGCAAGGAAGCACTGGAAATGTTCGAACAGGCTATGGAAAATGTAATGCCTGTACTGGAAGTTAAGGCACGCAGAATGGGCGGTGCAACTTACCAGGTCCCGATGGAAGTTCGTCCGGAACGCCGTCAGACACTGGGCCTGCGTTGGATCACCAAGTATGCGAGACTGCGTAACGAAAAGACCATGAAGGAAAGACTGGCCGGTGAAATTCTGGATGCCCTGAATAACACAGGCGGTGCTTGCAAGAAGCGTGACGATACACACAAAATGGCAGAAGCAAATAAGGCATTTGCACATTACCGTTGGTAATCGATCTGCCGCTTGAAGGTTAAGGAGGGTAATTATGCCAAGAGATTGTTCCTTAGAGAAAACAAGAAACATCGGCATTATGGCTCACATCGACGCTGGTAAAACCACAACCACAGAACGTATCCTGTTCTATACCGGTATCAATCATAAGATCGGTGAAACCCACGAGGGTGCTGCTACCATGGACTGGATGGAGCAGGAACAGGAAAGAGGTATTACCATTACCTCTGCTGCAACCACTGCTTATTGGGCAGGTCACAGAATCAACATTATCGATACCCCTGGACACGTAGACTTCACTGTAGAAGTAGAACGTTCCCTGCGTGTATTGGATGGTTCTGTTACAGTATTCTGTGCAAAGGGCGGCGTAGAGCCACAGTCCGAAACAGTTTGGAGACAAGCTGATAAGTACCAGGTTCCGAGAATGGCTTATGTCAACAAGATGGACATCATGGGCGCAAACTTCTATCGTGTTCTGGAAATGATGCACGACAGACTGAAGTGTAATGCTGTTCCGATTCAGCTGCCGATCGGTGCTGAAGATGAGTTCAAGGGCGTAATCGACCTGGTTGAAATGAAGGCTTATGTATACTACGATGACCTTGGAAAAGATATCCGTGTAGAAGAAATTCCGGAGGATATGAAGGAAAAGGCTGCTGAGTATCGGGAATCCTTGATGGAACACGTTGCTGAGCAGGATGATGCACTGATGGAAAAGTATTTCGCAGGCGAAGAAATCACCATCGACGAAATCAAGGCTTGCATCAGAAAGTCTACCATTGCCAACACCATGGTTCCGGTTGTATGCGGAACTTCTTATAAGAACAAGGGCGTACAGAAGTTGCTGGATGCCGTTGTAGATTATATGCCGTCTCCGTTGGATGTACCGTCGATCAAGGGTGTAGATCCGGATACCGGAGAAGAGACCGTTCGTCATTCTTCTGATGATGAGCCGTTCTCCGCACTGGCATTTAAGATTGCAACAGACCCGTTTGTAGGAAAGCTTTGCTTCTTCCGTGTTTATTCCGGTACAGTAAATGCTGGTTCTACCGTTCTGAATGCAACAAAGGATAATAAGGAAAGAATGGGTCGTATTCTGCAGATGCACTCCAACCACAGAAAGGATATCGAAACTGTTTATGCAGGCGATATTGCTGCTGCTGTTGGTCTGAAGAATACTACAACCGGTGATACACTGTGTGATGAAAAGCACCCAGTTATCCTGGAATCCATGGAATTCCCAGAACCAGTTATTCAGCTGGCCATCGAACCGAAGACCAAGGCTGGTCAGGAAAAGATGGGTATTGCATTGGCAAAGCTGGCTGAAGAAGACCCGACCTTCCGGACTTATACGGATGAGGAAACTGGTCAAACCATTATCGCAGGTATGGGCGAGCTGCACTTGGATATCATTGTAGACCGTCTGCTGCGTGAATTTAAGGTGGAAGCAAACGTTGGTGCTCCGCAGGTATCTTATAAGGAAACCATTAAGGGCAATGCTGACGTGGATTACAAGTATAAGAAGCAGTCCGGTGGTTCTGGTCAGTACGGTCACGTTAAGATCCGTGTTTGCCCGAACGAATCTGGTAAGGGCTATGAATTCGTGAACAAGGTTGTCGGCGGTGCAATTCCGAAGGAATACATTCCGGCAGTTGACAGCGGTATTCAGGGCGCAATGCAGGCTGGTATTCTGGCTGGCTATCAGGTTGTTGATGTCAAGGTAGAACTGTATGATGGATCTTACCATGAAGTAGACTCCTCTGAAATGGCATTTAAGATTGCCGGTTCTATGGCATTCAAGGAAGCAATGCGTCAGGCACAGCCGATTCTGATGGAACCGATTATGAAGGTTTCCGTTATTGTTCCGGATGAGTATACTGGTACTGTAATCGGCGATTTGAGTTCTCGTCGTGGCCAGATTCAGGGTCAGGAAGCAAGAACAGGTACTGTTCAGGTAGATGCTCTGGTTCCGTTGTCTGAAATGTTTGGCTACACCAGCGATCTGCGTTCTAATACACAGGGTCGTGGTCAGTATTCTATGGAGCCGCATAGCTACATGGAAGTACCGAAGAACATCGCAGAAAAGATTATGTCTTCCAGAAAGAAGTAATTGTGTTTCCTAGGAAAACGTTTTTGAAAAAATATGCGTTTTTTTGAAAAAACACTTGAAATTTATCTTCATATCTGGTACAATATGTTTATCACATTCCGATGCGATAAGCGTGAAATATATTTTGAGGAGGATTCATTCCAATGGCAAAGGCTAAATTTGAAAGAACTAAACCCCATGTAAACATTGGTACCATCGGTCACGTTGACCATGGTAAGACCACATTGACTGCTGCTATCACCAAGACACTGGCTCTGAAGGGTCAGGCTCAGTACGAAGCTTACGATATGATCGATAAGGCTCCGGAAGAAAGAGAACGTGGTATCACAATCAACACTGCTCACGTTGAGTATGAAACTGAAAAGCGTCACTATGCACACGTTGACTGTCCTGGACACGCTGACTATGTAAAGAACATGATCACTGGTGCAGCACAGATGGACGGCGCTATCCTGGTAGTTGCTGCTTCCGACGGCCCGATGGCTCAGACTAAGGAGCACATCCTGCTGGCTCGTCAGGTAGGCGTACCGGCAATCGTTGTATTCATGAACAAGGCTGACCAGGTAGACGATCCGGAACTGCTCGAACTGGTTGAAATGGATATTCGTGAAACACTGAACGAATATGAATTCCCGGGCGATGACACTCCGATTATCGTTGGTTCTGCTCTGGCTGCTCTGGAAGCTCCGGATGATCTGAGCGATCCGGCTTACAAGCCGATCCTGGATCTGATGGATGCTGTTGATGAGTATATTCCGACTCCGGAACGTGACGATGCAAAGCCGTTCCTGATGCCGATCGAAGATACAATGACCATCTCTGGCCGTGGTACTGTTGTTACAGGCCGTGTAGAACGTGGAAAGCTGAACGTTAACGAAACCGTTGAAATCGTTGGTCTGTCTGATGAAAAGAAGTCCACCGTTGTAACTGGTATCGAAATGTTCAGAAAGACTCTGGACTTCGCTGAAGCTGGCGACAACATCGGCGCTCTGCTGCGTGGTATCACCAGACAGGACGTTGAAAGAGGACAGGTTCTCTGCAAGCCGGGTTCTATTCACCCGCACACCAAGTTCAAGGGTCAGGTTTACGTTTTGAAGAAGGAAGAAGGCGGTCGTCATACTCCGTTCTTCAACAACTACAGACCGCAGTTCTATTTCAGAACAACTGACGTAACTGGCATCATCACTCTGCCGGCTGACGTTGAAATGTGCACACCGGGCGACAACGTTGAAATGAACGTTGAGCTGATCTCCCCGATCGCAATCGAAGAAGGTCTGCGTTTCGCTATCCGTGAAGGCGGAAGAACCGTTGGTTCTGGCGTTGTAACTGCAATCAACGAATAAGAATGATTGGATCAAAAAGGACGAGCTCAGCTCGTCCTTTTTTGTTTTCATGACGAAATGGGAAGTCGAATGAAGATGACTGTTGATAGAAAGGGGCATGATATAGAATGAAATGGAATCGAATGACTGCATGCATGGTTGCTGCTGCTTTGCTGTTTGGTGGAATGGGCTGGATGGGACAGAAATCCACTGCTTTTGCGGCAGAATCTACGCCTACTATGCGTGATATTCGTGTTTCGGTGGAAGCGGGAAACCTGCAAGAGGACGTTTTGTCTCAAACGCCCGCCCGATTTGGAGGTATCCTGAAAAGCTATTTGCAGGAAAATGAGGATGGGACCATAAGTCATATTACGCAAAATAGCGATGGAGCGGTTACAATTGATACCTATTCTTCTTCCTATGAATATTTGAATTGCATTACATTGGATCCGGAATGTTCCCTTTGGGGTGGTTATTACTGTGGAAAGGATTACAATTTCTGCTTATATGGGGAATCTAATATCGCAGAATCCGAAGATGCAGAAGTTTTGCGGGTTGTAAAATACTCGAAAGATTGGAAGCGCCTGGATGCAGCCTCCTTTTACGGCATGAACACGCGTATTCCATTTGCTTCCGGTACCCCTCGCATGTGCGAAAAAAATGGCGTACTGTATTTGCATATGTCTCATCAGATGTTTCGCTCCAGCGATGGCTTGAATCATCAGGCGAATCTACAATTGCACTTGGACATTGATTCCATGACGGAGATTTACAGTTTATACAATGTTTCCAATGTAGGGCAGCATGGTTATGTCAGCCATAGTTTCGATCAATATATTCAATCGGATGGGGAGTATGTCTATACAGCGGATTTAGGGGATGCCTACCCACGAAGTGTTGTGGTTTGCAAAAAAACGACAGACGGCAGCATGGTAAGTTGCCTGGATGTGCTGCCCATTGCAGGTACCATTGGGAACAATACAACAGGTGTTACATTGGGCGGTTTTGCGCTTTCTTCCGATCAGGGTGTGCTCATTGGCAATTCCATGCAGCAGGATGGTTCGGAGAGCAATTCGAATGTGCGCAATATTTTTGTGGGCTTTGTCAATCCGGATTTATCTGATGCTACGCTGCATTGGCTGACTGATTATGATACTGCCAATTGTGTTTCGCAGCCGAAACTTTTGCAAATAGACGATCATACGTTTATTGGTATGTGGAATGAGTGCGAAGAAACGGCTGCGGATACGATGATGCATGCGGTGAAATTTACGGATGACGGAACCATTTTAGAGGATATTACAGTCGGTGCAGTAGTTTCTCGATGTGATCCGATTCTGGTAAATGGAGAAATGGTTTGGGAAGTATGCAATGGAAACGATATCACATTCTATCATATGGAAGTGCAGAATTTATCGCAGTATGATGGGGTACAGGATGCGCCTTTGATTAGCGGAACTTACGGAGATTTGACCTATGTGCGGGATGATGTGCATGCTGTGATTACGGGGTGTGACCAAAATGCCGAATCTGTTGTAATTCCGGATGAAATAGACGGTGTTCCTGTAACAGAAATTGCAGCTACCGCCTTCTTCTATTGCTATTGGTTGGAAGATTTGACGCTGCCTGCTGGATTGACGGCAATTGGTGCAAAGGCATTTTATTATTGCAATTCCCTGCAAACAATCACCATTCCCAAAACAGTGAAAAGAATTGATGCGGAAGCATTTTCAAAGTGTAATGCCTTACAGGAAGTATTTCTTCCGTATGCGGTGGTTCGAATTAGATCCAATGCTTTTGAGGGATGTCAGAATCTGGAAACGGTTGTTGTTTCCAATCCATCCTGTCAGATTGAGGGGGATGCTGCAACCTTTCCGGAGGAAGCTGCGTTGTATGGGTATCCGGATTCGACCTTGCAGACCTATGCAGGCACGCAAGTCCGAACCTATTATCAAATGGGAGATTTGAATCAGGATGATCAGGTAACAGTGGCAGATTTGATTTGGCTCCAGCGTTATTTGTTGGGCGATCAGACTTTGGATGCGGTGCAATGCCGGCAGGCTGATTTTCAGAATGACCATGTGAAAAACGGATTCGATTTGAGCATTCTATATCGTTGGTTGCTGCAAGTTTAAAAACCATTTCAAAAGAAAAGACGTTTGACAGGTTGTCAAACGTCTTTTTTCACGAAATTTTGCGGTTTTTTGTGCCAATCCGAGGGAATTTTCGAAGAGAAAGAGACAGCTTCTTGTGCAGGTTGCATAAAAAACAGAACATTTTTGATTCTTATTTTTATTGGAATCCCTTCGTTCCGTTCTTGCTTTTTTTGTATGAATACGGTATAATAATAACAAGACGGTGAAAAGTGGGGAACATTCCCTGCCCGTGGAGCTCGGTTTCCACGTTCTGTCAATGCTTGGAAAGGATGGCAGCGTACCATGGCATCTATGATCGGTACTTATTACCACAATATTGATGTCAAAGGTCGTATGAACTTTCCAACTAAGCTGCGGGAATGCCTGGGCACTCCTTTTTTTATCACAAAAGGGATTGATCAAGTGTGCTTAACGGTGTATGCGCAGGAAGAATGGGATCGCTTGGCAGCGAAAGTTGCCGCCATGCCGGAGTCAAAAGGCGGAATCATCAAGCGCTGGATTTTTTCCGGTGCGGCAGAGGTAACGCCTGACAAACAAGGACGCATTCTGATTCCACAAAATCTGCGGCAATTTGCAGGACTGGAAAAGGATGTAGTCGTAATCGGCGCCAATAACAAAGCAGAAATCTGGGAAAAGTCCAGATGGGAAGCCCTGAACGATGCCATGAATCGAGAGGAATTGCTGTCTGTCATGGAAGAATTAGGGTTTTAAAGACGGAGTGAATTTATGGAATTTCATCATGTTCCAGTTCTGCTGGATGCGGTGCTGGAGTCATTGGATATTAAACCGGATGGGATTTATGTGGATGGCACAGTCGGCGGTGCCGGGCATGCCAGCGAGATTGCAAAAAGGCTGTCCAGTTCTGGAAAACTGATTGGATTGGATCGGGATCCGGATGCTGTTTCGGTTGCTACACAGCGGCTTGCACCTTATCCGGCTGTTGTTGTGCAGGCAAATTATGATGAAATGGCAGCGGTATTGGATCGCATGGGAATCGATTGTGTAGACGGTATTTTAATGGATTTGGGGGTTTCTTCCCACCAGTTGGATACGCAGTCACGCGGTTTTTCCTATCATGCAGATGCACCGCTGGATATGCGGATGAGTCAATCCGGACAGACGGCAGCAGATCTTGTCAACACGCTTTCCGAGGAAGCTTTGGCAAATCTGATTGTTACATATGGGGAAGAACGGTATGCCAGAAGCATTGCCCGTAAGATTGTGCAGGCACGAGAGGAAGCACCGATTACGACAACGCTGCAATTGGCAGAACTGATTAAATCGGGTGTTCCACAGCGTGTGCGCCGAGAAAAAAATCCTTGTAAAAAAACATTTCAAGCGCTCCGTATTGCCGTAAACGGGGAATTTGAACATTTGGAAAATGGGCTTTCTGCTGCATTTTTTCGCTTAAAGCCTGGGGGTCGTTTGGCGGTTATTACCTTCCATTCCTTGGAAGACCGCATGGTAAAACGGCAGTTTGCTGCATGGTGTCAGGGTTGTACCTGCCCGCCGGATTTTCCGCAGTGTGTTTGCGGGAAAAAGCCGCAGGGCACGCTGGTGACCCGGAAGCCAATTGTAGCAGATGCACAGGAATTGGAAGAAAATCATCGAAGCCGAAGCGCAAAGTTGCGTGTCATTGAAAGGAGATAATCTTTCGTGGCTCAAGAGCAGAAAACCACCCAGCAAACGGAAGAGAAAAAAACGCAGAAAAATCGCACCAGTTCCAGTTCGATTTTTCGAATTGAACCGGGACGGCGAGCAGCTGTTGCCAAGATTCTTGTAGTGGGTCTGTTAGCGGTTGCCCTATTTGGTGTTGTAATCAATAGCTACGTGCAGCTCAACGAAGTGTATACCCAGATTTCGGAGGCAGATTCTCAACTGGATTTGGTGAGAAGTGAAAATGTCCGCATGCAGACGCTGCTGGAAGGACAAGCTTCCATTCGAAACATTAAGGAATATGCAGAAGAAGAGCTAGGCATGCAGCAGCTGAATGAATCGCAGATTCAGTATTTGCAGATTCAAACAGAAGATGAAGTCATTCTTGCCGAACAGGAACAAAATATTTTTGTTCGGATCAAACATAAATTCCACGACATCATAGAATATTTGCGTGGATAAGCCGCATATCATAGAAGCAAAGTGCGGAGCGGAAAAAGAATCCGCTATAGTTGTGTTGTTACTACCGGTAAGTGAAAAAGAGAAAGGCCGTTAGTATAGAGAAAGAACCAAGAAAGAGATAATAATCGGGTGTCGGAAAAGGGATTGGGAGCGGTTTTGCCCTCCAGAAATTACAATCGGACAGATTGGATGGACGGAATGTGCAGACCGCTGCAATTCCGCATATGTGATGTGTGCAACGGGCAGAATCCTGCTTGTTGCTGCGTTGATTCCTGTCTCATGTCGGACAGTTTTATACAGGCGGGGTATTCAGTCAAATTCCCTGCCCTTTTCTATTTTTAGCACCAAAATCGAATCCTGGAGAACCAACACGAATGCAAGCTGCAAAAGGAGGCGCTGCACCCATATGGAACAAATGCCACCAAAAGAATCTGCTGTTTCAGTGATGCCAACGGCGAAAATGAAACGGCGCTTGAACTCTGTTATCCTGATTATTTTAATGATTGTAGCATTGGCTGTTATTTGCGGAATCTTTAAAATTTCTGTATTGGATAACAAGAAATATGAGACGCTGGCAAACAATTACCATTTCGGAACGATGAAGATAGAGGCAAAACGTGGCGCCATTTATGATACCAATGGCACGCCGCTTGCATGGAGTGCAACTGTATATAATGTTTACATTGACCCCACGCAGTTCCGTTCGGATATGGACAGCATTGAAACATCCAATGAAAAGAAAAAAAGCACGGCGGAAGAATCCGGGGAACAGGCTGCGGATCTGGTGGATGTAGAGGCGCTGAAAAAGACCATTTCGCAATACTTAGCAAGTGAGCTGGACATTCCGGCAGAAGATGTGACAAAGGGCTTTGAGGCAGAGGGACGGTATTACGTCCTGAAAAAGCAGGTGGAAAAGGATACAGCAGATGCCATTCTGGAATACTTTGATGATTTGAATCTGACCTGTATTTCTACAGAGTCCACTACAAAACGGTATTACCCACAAAATGAATTGGCTGCCTCCGTCATTGGCTTTACCAACGGAGATGGCGATGGTCAGTATGGTCTGGAATATCAGTATCAAGAAAATTTGGCAGGGGTAGACGGCCGTGTTATTTCCGCGCAGGCTGCCAACGGAGAAGAAATGCCCTATCGGTATTCCACAACCTACGATGCCGAAGATGGCGATTCGCTGTATTTGACGCTGAACATTACGCTGCAATATTACTTGGAAAAAAGTATGGCTGAGATGGTGAGCAAATTCGAAGTGGCCAATCGTGCCTGCGGCATCATTATGAATGCAAAGACGGGCGCCATTTATGCAATGGCAACGGCACCTTCTTTTGATTTGAACAATCCGTCTGAAATTTTTGATGAAAAGACAGCGGCTTCTTTGAAGACGCTTTCCGGTAGTGCGTATACAGAAGCTTACACAGCTGCCAGAGAACAGCAGTGGAAGAACAAGGCTGTTACGGAGCTGTATTATCCGGGTTCTGTTTTTAAGGTAATTACCAGTGCAGCTGCTTTTGAAGAAAAGCTGATTCATCTGGATACGGATTCTTTTTATTGTCAGGGATATACAAAGGTTGCAGACCGTGAAATCGGCTGTTCCAACCGAAGTGGACACGGTGCCCAGACCTTCACACAGGCGCTGACCAATTCTTGTAACCCGGCGTTTATGGAAATTGGCGCACGGCTTGGCATTCCGAAATTCTGCTACTATTTTGCAGGATTCGGCTTGACAGAACGGACGGGAATTGACTTGCCGGGCGAATCCAACAGCTTATATGTTCACGAAGAAAATATGTCTGATGTAGACTTGGCAACCTCCTCTTTTGGATATGCCAATAAGATTACACCGCTTCAGATGATTACTGCTTATGCAGCAGCCATTAACGGCGGGACCCCAGCCATTAACGGCGGTAATCTGGTGCAGCCTTACATGGTAGAGAAAATTGTCAGCAGCGATGGAAATGTGGTAAAGGAACATGAAACCACAGTAAGACGGCAGGTCGTTTCGGAGGAAACCTCTCAGACCATGCGGGAACAGTTGGAAGCTGTTGTCAACAACAACAAGGATCATAATGCCTATATCGAAGGCTATCGAATCGGCGGTAAATCCGGTACTTCTGAAAAATTGGATGAGTATGATGAGGATCATATGCAGTATGTTGCTTCTTATTGTTGCTTTGCACCGGCAGATGATCCGGATATCATTATGCTGATTATGGCAGATGAGCCAAATAAGGAAATCGGTTACTATGGTAGTGCGGTTACGGTAGATTATGCAAGAACCGTCATGCAAGAAATCCTGCCGGAGCTTGGCTACTATCCGTCTTATTCTGAAGAGGAAGGCAGCAGCCGCAATGTGACAATTCCATTGGTACAGGCGGCAGATGTTTCCAGTGCACAAGCAACCATGCAGGCACTGGGCTTGACTTGTGAAGTCGTTGGAAGCGGAGATACTGTTCTGGCACAATGCCCGACCACCGGTTCTACTGTAGCACCGGGCGGAAAGGTGATTCTTTACACAGAAGCCGGCTATACCGCAGAGACAGTAACCGTTCCCAATTTGATTGGACTGTCACCGGCAGATGCCAATGCGGCACTGACCAATTTGGGCTTGAATTATGCTGCAATCGGTGCTTCCGCAGACAGCGAAGGCGCAACGGTACAAAGCCAATCCATTGCAGCCGACACAACCGTAGATCGAGGCACTTCTATTGTGCTGACACTGTCGGTTACACCAAGTGAGTAAGAAAAGGGGGAGCCGCCCTATGGTGGCTTCTGCATCTGGCGGCGCATAAATAGCGGCTGGATGCATCACAATAAGTAGAAGCATTGTGTTGTTAGGAAGGGTGGTATCATAAGATATGCGCTTATATGATGTATTGGAACGAAATGCAAAAACAACATTGGAGAATGTGGAAATCACGGGAATTACCGATGATTCCAGAAAGGTGCAGCCGGGCAGTTTGTTTGTTTGCATTCAGGGGGATCATTTTGATGGGCATACGGTTGCAGCAAAAATGCTGGAACAGGGTGCAGTGGCTGTTGTCGTACAGCGAGATTTGGGACTTGGAGAACGGCAAATTTTGGTAGAGGATACCCGGATTTGCTATGGAAATTTATGTGCAGCATGGTTCGGACATCCGGAACGGAAAATGCAGTTTATCGGCGTAACCGGTACCAATGGCAAGACGACCATCACCAATCTGATCAAGCAGATTTTAACAGCAAACGGGTATCTGGTCGGACTGGTTGGCACCATTCAGAATGAAATTGGCGATCAGGTGCTGCATACTGATAATACCACTCCATTTGTTTATGATTTGATGCAGCTGCTCAGCCAGATGGCACAGGCAGGCTGTGACTATGTGGTGATGGAAGTTTCCTCCTTTGGTCTGGTACAGCATCGTATTGGCCCGATTCACTTCCATGCTGCGGTTTTCACCAATTTGACGCAGGATCACCTGGATTACCACAAAACCATGGAGAACTATTACCAGGCGAAAAAAATGCTGTTTGAGCGCTGTGATTTTGCCATCATCAATACAGATGATGCTTATGGAGAGCGCCTGATGCAGGAAGCAACCTGTGATCGATATGCTTACGGCAGCAAACATACGGCAGATTATTATGCCGATGCCATTAAGTTAAAGGCAAGCGGAACCAGCTTTTGGTTCTGCTATGGCGAAAAATCGTATCCCATCACCATGCGGATGGCGGGCATGTTCAATGTGGCAAATGCAGTGGCAGCCATGGCTGTTTGTCTGGAACTGGGCTTCTCCATCAGTCGGATTCAGCCGGTGATGGAAGCCTGCACAGGTGTACGCGGCAGATGTGAGTTGATTCCGACCGGAAAAGATTTTTCTGTGATTTGTGACTATGCCCATACACCGGATGCCATTGAAAATATTTTGAGCAGCGTCAAGGAATATACAGAAGGTCGTCTGATCTGTTTGTTTGGCTGCGGCGGAAATCGCGATAAGACCAAACGGCCAAAAATGGCACAGGCTGCTGCAAAGTATGCTGATTTTCTGATGATTACTTCCGATAATCCACGGGATGAGGAACCGCAGGCCATTGTGGATGACATTCTGACCGGCTTGCAGGGGACAGATGTTCCGTATCAAGTTGTACTGGATCGGAAGGAAGCCATTTTAGAGAGCATGCGTCTTGCCAAAAAAGGCGATGTCATTGTATTGGCAGGAAAGGGACATGAGGATTATCAGGTCTTAGCAGGCGGTGTGCATATTCACATGGATGAGCGTGAAATTGTGCGGGATTGTCTGCCGTTATTATAAGCAATTGGGGGATTGGAAATGGAACAAGTTCAACTTTCCGTTTTGGCAAATGTATTGGGAAGTACAGCACCGGTGGAGGCATCCATTACAGAAATCTGTACCGACACACGGACGTTACAGCCGGGCTGTTTGTTTTTGGCATTAAAGGGGGCTTCGTTTGACGGACATGATTTCGTAGAACGTGCCATTGCAGCCGGCGCAGTGGCGGCTGTAACAGAGCGGCAGATTGCAGACTGCCCCTGTTTGGTGGTTGCAGATACAGGGCGTGCGCTGCTGCAAATTGCCGCTTGGTATCGCAGTCAGTTTCATCCTATTTTGGTTGGTGTTACGGGAAGTGTTGGAAAGACTACAACCAAGGAAATGATTGCGCTGGTATTGGCTGCCAAGTATCATACACTGAAAACAGCAGGCAATTTGAATAACGAAATCGGACTGCCGAAAACGCTGCTGCAATTGACCGCAGATCATACGGCAGCGGTTATTGAGATGGGAATGTCTCACTTTGGCGAAATCAGCCGGTTGTCTCAGACTGCACAGCCAACCATTGGTGTGATTACCAATATTGGGTATTCTCATATTGAAAATTTAAAGACGCAGGAAGGCATCTTAAAGGCAAAGATGGAAATTCTGGACGGAATGGCAGAGGATGCACCGCTGATTGTCAACGGGGATGACCCATTGCTCCGTCCATTGAAGCAGGGATTGACCCGGCCTGTTTATACATATGGTATTCAGAATCAGGATGCGGATGCCTGGGCAACGGATATCGAAGAGCAGGATGGTACGACCACCTTCTCGCTGCACAGCAAGCAGCTGGGAACCTTTGCTGTGACACTGCCCTGTATCGGGGTACACAATGTGATGAATGCTATGGCTGCCTTTTGTGTAGGCTGTTGTGCAGACCTTTCGCCGCAGCAGATCTGCGAAGCGCTGGCACAGTATCATACGGTTGGATTCCGGCAGAATATTACCAAGCGTGGCGCCTATACCGTTCTGGCAGACTGTTACAATGCCAGCCCGGACTCTATGAAGGCGGCGCTGTCTGTATTGGATCAGCTGCCTTGTGAAGGGCGTCGGGTTGCCGTTTTGGGCGATATGCTGGAACTGGGAGAAATGTCTCAGCAGCTGCACGAACTGGTGGGTACTATGGCAGCAGCTAGCAAAGTGCAGCAGTTATTCTGCTACGGCGATCAGGCGCTGCATATTGCACGGGCAGCTTCGAATCTGGGTGCGTCTGCTTTTCATACAGATGACCGTGTTGAACTTTGCTGCGCGGTTCGTGCCTATTTGCGTCCCGGAGATGTCATTTTGTTCAAAGCAAGCCGTGGAATGCGGTTAGAGGATTGCATCGCAGAAATTTTCAGACAGGAGGAATCCCGCCATGCCGTTTTGGATTAATATTATTGTCGCTTTGCTGTCTTTTGCAGTGGCAGCCATTGGAGGAAAGGCGCTGATCCCCTATCTGCATCAATTGAAATTCGGACAGCCGATTAAAATGGATTTCGGCCCGAAATGGCATGCAAAGAAGCAGGGCACGCCAACAATGGGCGGCATCCTGTTTATTGTTTCCAGTATCCTGGCGGCTGCTGTAGGCTATGTTCTGTATCGGGTAACCGGCGCAGAAGATGCAGCCACTGTATTGAATGGTTCCGATAAAATGGCGCTGCAAGTAGCAGCCTGTATGGTCTTTTCCCTGCTGTTTGGCGTAATCGGTTTTGTGGATGACTTTATTAAAGTTGCCAAAAAGCATAATGAGGGACTGACACCGAAGCAGAAGCTTGCGCTACAAATTGTGATTGCGATTGCATGGCTGGCCGTGATGTATGCACTGGGTGATAAGAGTACGGTAATTGATTTGGCGTTCGTTCAGTTTGATGCACACTTTGTATATTATCCGCTGATGGTGCTGGTGATTCTGTATATGACCAATGCTGTTAACCTGACAGACGGTGTAGATGGACTGTGTGGAACGGTTACGCTGGTGGTCATGCTGTTGATGACACTGATCTGCAACATGTTGCAGATGTATCCGTATTCGTTGTTTACGATGGCAGTTGCCGGCGGATGCCTGGGCTTTTTGGTCTGGAATCTGCATCCGGCAAAGTGCTTTATGGGAGATACCGGTTCCATGTACTTGGGTGCAGTCGTTGTTTCCGTCGGCCTGGCAACCCACCAGCATTTGACCTTTATTCTGCTGGCACTGGTTTATATCATAGAGGCACTGTCTGTTGTGATTCAGGTCAGCTGGTTCAAGTACACCAAGAAAAAATATGGGGAAGGCCGCCGTATTTTTAAAATGACACCTATCCACCATCATTTTGAGATGAGCGGATTCAGTGAATATAAAATTGTAATTACATTTTCCCTGTTCAGTCTGGCAGTTGGTCTGCTGGGACTGGTACTGGCACGGTAACGTGCTGCGTACGTAAAAATGAAGGAGGTTGCCTATGGCAGAGTCGGCTGCGGTAA
The DNA here is from genome assembly GCA_000437255.1 of Ruminococcus sp. CAG:403. Lineage (GTDB taxonomy): Bacteria > Bacillota > Clostridia > Oscillospirales > Ruminococcaceae > Ruminococcus_C. Next base: position 36,652 of record FR899101.1, on the reverse strand, counting down.
AGAAGAAAAAAAGTAAATTCCGGTTTCCCCTTTGGCAGAAGGGGGTACGGTACGGCGAAGTGGATTTGGCATTCTTGCTGATTGTCATCGCACTGCTGGTCATTGGAATTATCATGATGTTTTCCGCCAGCTATGCCTGGGCGATTGCAGAGGGAATGGATGGTTCCTATTATGCGGTACAGCAGATGAAAACAGCTGCAATCGGATTGGTCATCATGTATGTTCTGTCTGTTGTGGATTATCATGTGTTAAAATCGGCACTGGTTGCGACACTGAGTTATTTGATTCCTTTGATTCTTCTTGTAATGGTTTTGCTGGTCGGAAGTTCAGCAGGCGGTGCAACCCGATGGCTGCAAATCGGTCCGATTAACTTTCAGCCTTCTGAGTTGATGAAAATTGGAATTGTTATCTTCTTTTCCTTTTTGATTGAAAAAAACTATGATCGGATGCAGCAGTTCCGGTATGGAATTATGCCATATATGATTGCGCTGGCACTGGTGGCTGGTTTGATGATGATGCAGCCGCACTTGTCCGGTACGTTGCTGATTAGCTTGATTAGTATCACGTTGATTTTTGTCGGCGGCGCACGGCTGATGCATTTTGCCATCATGGGAATTGTCGGTGCAGTGGGCATCATTAGCGTCGTTTTGTACCTATCCATTGTCAATGGATATGGCTACTTCCAGACTCGTATTCAGTCTTGGCTGGATCCGTTTGCAGATAGTCTGGGCGGTACCTGGCAGACTTGTCAGTCCTTGATTGCAATTGGTTCCGGCGGTTTCTTTGGATTGGGATTGGGCGAATCCCGTCAGAAGTATTTGTATCTGCCGGAGACCAAAAACGACTTTGTATTTTCCATTGTTTGCGAAGAGCTGGGCTTTGTCGGAGCTTTGACCGTTGTACTGCTGTTTGCATTTCTGATTATTCGTGGTTTTCACATTGCTACCCATGCGCAGGATAAGTTTGGTATGCTGTTGACCGTTGGATTTGTCATGCACATCGGTTTGCAGGCGTTTATCAACATTGCCGTTGTCAGCAATTTGGTTCCGAATACCGGAATCAGTTTGCCGTTCTTCAGTTATGGCGGTACTGCTTTGATGTTGCAGTTGGCGGAAATGGGCATTGTGCTCAATGTCTCTCGTGTCCGATACCGTGTGGAGGACAATGCTCCGCCGGAATCGGAAGCCATTGAAACCGAAGCAGAATCAGATGAAGAGCAGCCGCAGGCAATTTAGCATGCGCTTTATGAAACTTCCATTCAGACAACCGAACAGGACAGGAGGCAACTTACGTGAAAGTATTATTTGCAGGAGGCGGAACCGGCGGGCACATCAACCCTGCGCTGGCAATTGCATCCATTATTCGGGAGCATGATCCCGATGCGGAATTTTTATTTGCAGGAACCCCGAACGGTATGGAGGCAAGATTGGTGCCGCAGGCCGGATACCGCTTGGAGACGATTCAGGTGGCAGGGTTTCAGCGCAAGCTGACTTTGAAAAATGTCAAGCGCAATGCCAAGGCATTGGCGTATCTCATGCGCTCTGGAAAGCGTGCGAAGGAAATCATTCGGGGCTTTCAGCCGGATATTGCCATTGGAACCGGCGGCTATGTTGCTGGCCCTGTCATTCGAATGGCAGCCAAAATGGGGATTCCCTGTGCCATTCATGAGCAGAATGCCTATCCGGGCATTACCAATAAAATGCTGGCAAAGGAAGTTTCCCATGTGATGTTGACCGTGGAGGAAGCCTTGCAGTATATGTCGCCGTCCTGCCCGTATACGGTAACAGGACTTCCGGTGCGCAGCGATATTTTGAAGCAGACCAAGGAAGAAGCACGTCGTGCACTTGGCTTTGATGACAGTCTTTGCATTTTGTCCTTTGGCGGCAGTCTGGGGGCAGGATGTATCAATTCTGCGATGGAACAGATGATTCCCTGGCATGTCAAGGAAGGATTGCGCATCAATCACATTCACGGGTACGGCGGCATGGGAAAGGAAACATTTCCGGCAGCGATGCAGGCAGCAGGCATCCCGATGAAGAGTGATCGCCTGCGGATTACAGAGTACATCAATGATATGGATACTTGTTTGGCAGCAGCTGATCTGGTGATTTGTCGTGCAGGTGCATCCACACTGGCAGAGTTAGAGGCGGTCGGAAAAGCATCTATTTTGATTCCGTCTCCGATTGTAGCGGGAAACCATCAGTATTACAATGCCATGGTGCTGGGAAAAGCCGGCGCTGCCATTGTGATGGAACAAAAAGATGTAACACCGCAAATTCTTATTGAGCAGGTAAAGCGGCTTTATGAGCATCCGGAACAATTGGCGGAGATGTCGCAGCATGCGGCAGAACTGGCAGTTCCGGATACAGCAGACCGAATCTGGAATGTTGTCGAGCAGCTCTATGCATCACGGTCGAATTCTGCCAAAAAATAGAACCAAATTGCTGCAATTCGCATACCATAGAAGAAAAACGAGGTGATGCGAATGCAACGATTACGCATACAGGGTGGAGTTCCATTGGAAGGAACCATTACGCTGCATGGTGCCAAAAACAGCGCACTGCCCATTTTGGCAGCTGCGCTGCTTTGTCAGGATACCGTTACGCTGCAAAATTGTCCGCAGCTGACGGATGTCTTTGCAGCGTGCCGGATTCTGACCCACTTGGGCTGTCCCTGTTCTTTCGAGGATCATACAATTGTATTGCAGCCTAGTGTGCTGCAAAAGCAGACCATTCCGGAAGCGCTGATGCAAGAGATGCGGTCATCGATTATTTTTCTCGGTGCGCTGCTGGGAAGAAGCGGCAGCTGTCAGGTTTCCTATCCGGGCGGCTGTGAATTGGGGCCAAGGCCCATTGACATGCATCTGGATGCACTGACTCGTATGGGAGCAGTGATTGCCCACACAGGCGGAAAGCTGGCATGTACAGCGCCGGACGGACTGCATGGTGCCGTTCTGTATTTGAAATTCCCGTCCGTTGGCGCTACGGAAAATATTCTGTTGGCAGCGGTACGGGCAAACGGCAGAACGGTCATTCATAATGCAGCGAGAGAGCCGGAAATCTGCGATCTTGCATCCTTTTTGCGCTGTTGCGGTGCCCATATTTCCGGAGATGGAGAGAGCACCATTGTTGTGGATGGCGTTTCGGAGCTGCATGGCGGTACCTATGCCATTATGCCGGATCGGATTGCCGGGACAACGTATTTGGCAGCTGCCGCTATGACTGGTGGAACACTGCATCTAAAAGGAGCAGTTCCGCAGCAGATGGAGAACATCTTGCCCTGTCTGGAGCAGATGGGATGCAGATTGTATCCGGAACCAAGCGGTATTTATCTGCGTGCGCCCAAACGGCTGCGTGCACTGCCGCAGATTGTCACGCTGCCGCATCCGGGATTTCCGACGGATGTACAGGCAATTTTTATGGCAATGATGACACTTGCAGACGGGGTCTGCGTTTTTGAAGAGAACATATTTGAAAATCGCTATCGGCATGTGGATGCGCTGGTCAAAATGGGCGCAAAGATTTACGTATCCGGTCGTACAGCAGTGGTGGAAGGCGTCTCCCATTTAACGGGAGCTAATGTCGCTGCTACCGATTTACGGGGCGGCGCCGCAATGGTGCTGGCTGGGTTGGCAGCGCAAGGGGAAACACAGGTGCGCTGCATTTCCCACATTGACCGTGGCTATGAAGCCATTGAACAGGCACTTTCTGCTGCCGGAGCGAGAATCGAACGGATAGAAGAGGAATAAAAGAACCCATGTATTCCGGAAACAGCAAGTGCGGCTGTTTCTGGACAGCAGGCAAAACGTGCAAACAACCAGGAGGAGTCAAGCATGGCAATGCAGGATGTGCAAAAAACCAATATCAAACGGCGAAACAGCGTCAAACGAATGCGCCGCAGAAAACGAATGATGCCGCTTTATATGCTGCTGGTGCTGCTTTTGGTTGTTGGCGTGGGGATTGCGCTGTCTGTTACTGTATTTTTTAATGTGAAAACCTTTCGGGTCGAAGGGGATGCGGAGCAGTATACGCCGCAGCAGATTATTGATGTAACTGGGATTCAGTGCGGAGACAATATGGTGCGGCTGAACACTGCATCCGCAGAGAAAAAAGTGCTGGATCAATTGATTTACATTGAAGAAGTCAGTATCCAAAAACACTATCCCAATGAATTGGTCATACAGGTCAAGCGCTGTCAGGAAACTTTTAATATTGAAACCAAGGACGGGGTATTGCTGACCAGTGTGAGCGGAAAGATTCTGGCAGCTTCCAATCAGCCAATGGATCAGCTGCCAGTGGTCAAAGGATTCGAAGCCGTTGAACAAACACCAGGCAAGCAGCTTACCTCAAAGGATGCCCACAAGGAAAAAATCTTTCAGATTTTGTCGCAGCTGCAAACAGAGGAGCTTGCTGTTCCCATTACATCCGTGGATCTGACCGACAAATACAATATTGTTGTTTGGTTCGATAACCGCATTGAATTTGAACTGGGCAACTGGAGCGACATGGCATACAAAGTGCATCTTGCAGAAACGGCAATGGAACAGATTGGCGCCGGGAAAAATGGCGTACTTTCCATGGTTGGCAACAATCAGTGCTCTTTCCGCACGCAGGAAAGCATTCAGGCATCGCAGGAAAAACTGCGGGAACAAAAGCAGCAGGCACAACAGGAAAATCGCACGGATTCTGAAGGCGATGCAACGACAGAAGACCAAACAGAAGATCTTTCCGGAACCGAATCAGCAGACTGAGTGTGGATTCTGTACAAATTCATGAATTTCAAAAACTTTGCGCCATGGATTCTTGTAAATTTATGAAAATCCAAAAAAAGTTTTGAAAATGACTTGAAAAAAGACCAAAAGTATGGTAGTATAATAAGTGTATTTCTATATGTTGAAGACAATGCGGCGGTCTGCGTCGTGAGGAATAGAAGTTGAATTAGGAGGAACAAGAAAAATGGCTGATTTCATTTATGAAGAAGCATTGGATCCAGATGTAAATATTAAAGTGATTGGCGTTGGCGGCGGCGGCGGAAACGCTTTGAACTGCATGGTTGAATCCGGCGTACAGGATATTGAATATATTGCAATTAATACGGATGCAAAGGCATTGAATAATTCCAAGGCAACTACCCGTATTCAGATTGGCGCAAAGCTGACACGTGGAAGAGGTGCCGGCAACAAGCCAGAGATTGGCAAGCGCAGCGCAGAAGAAAATAAAGACGAGATCGAAGCTGCTCTGAAAGGTGCTGACATGGTCTTCATTACAGCCGGAATGGGCGGTGGTACCGGTACGGGTGCGGCTCCGGTTGTTGCAAAGATTGCACAGGAAGCTGGTCTGCTGACTGTTGCAGTTGTTACCAAGCCGTTTGCATTTGAACGGGAACAGAAAATGAAGCAGGCAGAAGATGGCATCAATGAGCTGAAAAAATATGTGGATTCTTTGATTGTTATTCCGAATGAAAAGCTGTTGGAAGGTCTCGATAAGCCGCTGACCATGAAGGAATCTTTCGCACTGGCAGATGATATTCTGAAGACCGGTGTAAAGAGTATTTCCGACTTGATTGTTGAGGAAGGTTACATCAATCTGGACTTCGCCGATGTTTCTACTATTATGAAGGGTGCCGGTTATGCACACATGGCAATTGGTCATGGTTCTGGTAAGGATAAGGCAAAGGAAGCCGCAGCTGCTGTTATTGCCAGCCCACTGCTGGAAACTTCTATTGCTGGCGCAAAGCGTTTGCTCATTAACATTGCAATGAGCGAAGACATTCTGTCCTCCGATGTAGATACTGCAACCAAGATGATCACCGATCAGGCAGCAGAAAATGTAGAGTTTATCTTCGGTACTGCCTTTAAGGAAAATATGCAGGATGAAATGACCATTACGGTAATTGCAGCCGGATTTGGCGATGATGACAATGCACAGGCAGCAGATGCTACAGCAGATCAGCCAGCTGTACAGCAGGATGCACCTCGGATGCAGCAGAATCAGAGCGCACCGCAGCAGACCAGACGGAATCCGCAGCCGGTGCAGGATGACGATATGGACGCAATTTTCCAGATTTTGAACCGGAAATAAGATCGAATGGAATGCCCTTTGTAATCAATTGGATTGCAAAGGGTGTTTTTTATAGGAAGCAAAAAGTTGTAAAAAATCCACGCCATGCACCATCGGCAGAATGCTCAATTTTTATGGAAAAAAACTGGAATAATTGCCGGAAATCCAGAATAAACCGATGATTTTTGTGGAATGATATTGACAAGGTCTGTGCTTTTCGGTATAATAGAAGTTAGCAAACGAAAAAATTGGCTCAGATTGCAACTGATAGGAGAATGCGCATTGTGTCAGGCAGATTGGGAACAGCAGACGGATGAAAGGCTTGCTCTGGCTGCAAAAAATCAACAGGCAGCAATGGCGGTTCTGTTAAATCGGTACTCCAATCGCATCTGGTTCCATGCACGGCGGCTGTGCGGTGTGTTGGATGCAGAGGATTTGGCACAGGAAGGTTTTTTAGGGCTTTGCGGTGCGGTATTGGGATATCGCAACGAACGAGGAGATTCGTTTTTCTCTTATGCGCAAAGTTGTATTGTCAACAGCATGTTGTCGGCAATGCGGCGCTGTCAGAATCTTCCGTATCCTGTTGGGGCAGCAAATGACGCCTTGTTTGAAGGAGTTCCGGATCAAACGGATCAGCCGGATTCGCTGGTGGTTCAGAAAGAGTGGACGGCGCAGTTTTGCAATGCCATGCTGAAGCAGCTCTCCAAACGAGAATATCAAGTTTGCATGATGGTCTATGCAGGCGCAACCTATCAACAGGCGGCGCAGCAGCTTCAGGTACCTGTGAAGGCGGTGGACAACGCCTTGCAGCGTGCAAGGAGAAAATTGCGGATGCTGCATCCGCAGGGAAGCTGATTGCCATGGATAGATGGTCCGGTAGCTTAATTCCAAAGCATTGTTTCGCAAGAGTGAGTACAAAGATGTCGGTGTAAATCCGTTCTCGGTCCAAATACTGCTTAATTTCGCTGAAGCCATTCAGCGGGGCTTCGAGGATTCGAAGTTCAGAAAGGAAAGGTCAATATGTACGAAGATAAGACTTTAGTATGCAAGGATTGCGGGAATGAATTTGTATTCACAGCTGGTGAACAGGAATTTTACGCAGAAAAAGGATTTGTAAATGAGCCGAAGCGCTGCAAGGCTTGCCGTGACGCAAAGAAGGGTGAATCCGGTCGTGCAGGTCGGGAAATGTATACAGCTGTATGCGCATCCTGCGGCGGTGAAGCAAGAGTACCGTTCCAGCCGAGAGAAGATCGTGCTGTTTATTGCAGCGAATGCTTTGCAAAGATGAAGGAAGCAGAATAAAAAAGCAAAAAAGGCACGGCATTGGCTGTGCCTTGTCTTTCTGATCTTTGAGCAGGCTGTCTCAGCACGTCCAAAGATCAGAAAACGGATGAATCAAAAGGAGGTTGCCAATCATGGCTGTTGAAATTCAAAAGGATACCATTATCGGAGATATTCTGGACATCGCACCGGAAACGGCGCCGATTTTTATGGCAATCGGTATGCACTGTCTGGGCTGCCCGGCTTCCAGAGGAGAAACCGTGGAAGAAGCTTGCATGGTGCATGGCGTAGATCCGGATGAACTGCTGGCTGAATTGAACAAGAAGATTGCAGAAAAGGCGCAGTAACAAACACTGTTCCGGCAGATTTCAAGTGGTTGTCATCCAGACAACCACTTTTCTTTTGTCTGATGCAGGTGCAAAGGAGGAATCGATCAAACATGTTAACCAAGCGATTGCAGGCATGCCTGGAGCTGGTAACACCGGGCGGCGTAGCTTGTGATGTGGGAACCGATCATGCCTATCTGGCAGTTGCCTTGCTGGAAACCGGACGCTGTCAGCGTGTGATTGCCTCGGATATTGGAGAGGGACCGTTACAAGCTGCCAGACGCACCGTGCAGCAGCATGGCTTGCAGCAGCGTGTGCAGCTGGTGCTGTCCGACGGTTTGCAGCAGGTTCCGTCAGAAGGCGTTACCGATGTGATTTTAGCAGGCATGGGCGGAGAAACCATGATTCATATTTTGTCGGATTGTCCGTGGATTCGGAAATCTACGCGCACTTTGATTTTACAGCCGATGACGAAGATTCCGATGTTGCGGAGCTGGCTGGCGCAGCAAGGGTTTTCCATTTTACAGGAACAAGTCCTGGCAGAGAGCAAGCATCGGTACCGCGTCATGCAGGTACGCTGGAGTGGAACGGTGCAGCCGCTTTCTTTTTTGGAAGAGCAGTTTGGTGCGGTGGACTGGAGCAGTCCGGTTGTCTGGGAAGATGCAAAAGAAAAACAGCGCCGATTTGCAGCAGTTGCGCAGCAGCTGCAAGAAGCTGGTAAGGAAGAGGCGCAGGCGTATCAGGCATTGGCAGACTGCCTGGCAGAAAAGCTTGCAGCAGAACAGCAAAAAGGAGCAGAGACACGATGATTACAGTAGGAGACGTTTATCAGGCATTGGATGCGTTTGCACCGTTTTCCACACAAGAAAAGTGGGACAACTCTGGACTGCTGGTGGGCAGCGCACAGATGCCGGCAGAGCGGATTTATGTGACGCTGGATCTTTCCGCCGAAACCATTGCAGCCGCAAGGGCACAGCAGGCGCAGTTGATGGTGGCGCATCATCCTGTGATTTTTCAGCCGTTTTCCCGTTTAACGCCTGCGGATTCGGTTTGGCAGCTGGCTTCCAATGGGATAGCAGCAATTTGCAGCCATACCCCTCTGGATCAGGCACCGGCTGGCATCAATGGGCGGCAGCATGCCGTTCTGGCACCGGTTTTGGAACTGGAACAGCACTCGGAGATTTTGGCAGAAAGCAGACCAGGTCTTGGATTTGGCTGGATGGATGTTAGCAAACGTACCTGGCAGGCACCGGAACTGGCAGCAGTTCTGCGGCAGGTTTTGGGCTGTACCGTTGTGCGGTATAGTCCGGCAAATCGTCCCATTCAGAAAATTGCCTTTTGCAGCGGTTCTGCGGCAAGTGAATTGGAACTGACAGCAGAGAAGGGCTGCGATGCCTTGATTACAGGAGATGTGAAGCACGACCGCTGGTATGCAGCACGCAATCTTGGCATTGCTCTGTTTGACTGCGGGCATTATCATACGGAAAAAATCGCAGCAGAAATTTTGTCGCAGTGCATTCAGACTGCTTTTCCGGAAGCGACTGTTTTTTGTGATCCGTTTACGGATCCAGCATGTTATGCAATGGGAGGGCAGCTATGAGTATTTGGAGATGTCCGATTTGTCAGGAACCCCTGCATCGGGAGGAACATACTTGGATTTGCAGCAATCGGCATAGTTTCGATCAGGCACGCAGTGGATATGTGAATCTGCTTCCGGTGAATCAGAAGCGCACCAAGCAGCCTGGCGACAACAAACAAATGGTTCATGCACGCACACAATTTTTGGATGCCGGATACTATTCCGTTTTACGGGAAGCGGTTGCACAATGTGTCACAGCGCATGCAGCCGATCATGGTGTACTGCTGGATGTCGGCTGTGGAGAAGGGTATTACCTGCAAGGTGTGACCGAAGCCTTACAGCAAGCCGGTAAGCGCCTGCCGGCTTATGGCATTGATATTGCAAAATGTGCCGTAGATGCTGCTGCTAAGCGGTGTAAGGAGGCTTCTTTTGCAGTGGCAAGCGTATTTCATTTGCCGGTGCAGGATCACTGCTGCACCATGGTGCTGTCCATGTTTGCACCGTACTGCGGCTCGGAGATTGAACGGGTGCTGGCATCGGGCGGTACGCTGATTCAGGTGATCCCTGGTGCTCAGCATCTTTGGGAATTGAAACAAGCCATTTATGACACACCGTACCGCAATACGGTAAAGGACTATGCACTGGAAGGTTTCTCCCTGCTGCAAGTGGATCGGATTACAAAGCGGATTCTGCTTTCCAATCCGCAGGACATTCAGAACTTGTTTACCATGACACCGTATTATTATAAAACTGGCGTGCAGGAACATGAGAAATTACAGGCATTACAGGAATTGGAAACAGAAATTTCGTTTGAACTCATACAATATCGGAAACACTAGAGCAGATTCTCCGGAATGCTCTGGGAAAGGAGCAGCTTTATGGCATTGGACGGTGCTTTTTTATATGCAGTGCAGCAGGAACTGCAACCGTTAATCGGATATCGGGTGGAAAAAATCCATCAGCCTGCCAAAGAAGAATTGATTTTGGCATTGCGCAGCCGGGAAGGCAGTGAGAAGTTACTGATTTCTGCTTCTGCGGACCGTGCCAGAATCCACAAGACCGCCGTTTCTGTGGAGAATCCAAAGGCACCGCCGATGTTCTGCATGCTGCTGCGGAAACGGCTGGGCAGCGGAAAATTGCTTGCCATCCGGCAGGATGGATTGGAACGTGTGCTGTATCTGGACTTCTCCTGTGTCAATGAACTAGGGGATGTGGTGCAGCTGACGCTTGCCAGCGAAATCATGGGGCGGTATTCCAACCTGATTCTGATAGATCAGGACGGGAAGATTATAGACAGCATGAAGCGTGTGGATGCACAGACCTCCAGCAAGCGGCTGGTGCTGCCTGGTATGCCATATGAAACGCCGCCACGGGATGAGCGGCTGAATTTTTTGAAGGCAGAACCGGAGCAGTTGGCTGCTGCCATCCGAAAAAAGACCGGATCGCTTCCAAAAGCCATTTTACAGGCGCTGGAAGGCGTTTCTCCGATTCTTGCAAGAGAGTGGGTATACTTTGCCGGACGGGGCAGAGAATGCCGTACAGAGGATTTAACGGGCGATGAGTGGGATCGCTTGCTGTATGCCATTCATGCTGCGAAGGAACGTTTACTGACGGGCAGCACTGTATTTACGGTTGTCAGCACACGGGAAGGGCAGCCCAAGGATTTTTCCTTCCTTCCGCTGCACCAGTACGGCACGCTGATGGTTACGACAGAGAAGCCGTCTGCCTGTGAACTGCTGGATCAGTTCTATGCGCAGCGAGATCGTGCTGCACGCTTGAAACAGCGTGCCAGTGACCTGTTTCATCTGCTGCTGCACACCTCAGAACGGATTACACGGCGAATTGCTTCACAGACAGAGGAACTGGAGCAGTGCGGCGAAAAAGAACAGCTGCGGCGCAATGCTGACTTGATTTCTGCCAATTTATACCGCCTGCATAAGGGGGATGCGGTGGCCGTGGTAGAGGATTTCTATCAGCCGGATTGCCCGCAGGTGGAAATTGCATTGGATGTCCGTCTGACACCACCGCAAAATGCCCAGGCATATTATCAGAAGTATAAAAAGGCATGCACGGCGGAAAAAATATTGGCGGAGCAGATTGCAAAGGGAAAGGAAGAACTTGCCTATCTGGAAAGCGTGCTAGATGCGCTGTCCCGTGCAGAAACTGAAAATGAAATGGAACAGCTGCGGCTGGAATTGGCAGAGCAGGGCTATATTCGAACAATGCATCGAAAAGGAAAGCCGCCGAAGGCACTGCCGCCGCATGTGTATAGGACCTCGGATGGAACTCGAATTTTGGTGGGACGCAACAATAAGCAAAACGATAAGCTCACGTTAAAGGAAGCGGCAAAATTGGATTTGTGGCTGCATACGCACGAGATTCCGGGGTCCCATGTCATTTTGGAAACGGCAGGGAAGGAGCCATCAGAACAAACCATTTTGGAAGCGGCACAGTTGGCAGCTTATCACAGTAAGGCAAAAGAATCGGCACAGGTTCCGGTGGATTACTGTCTGGTGAAGTTTGTGAAGAAACCAGTCGGTGCAAAGCCGGGCAAGGTGATTTTCAGCAACTATAAAACTGTTTATGTCACACCACAAGCTGGGAAGGAGCGAATGGGATGCGATTAGAAGCAGCGTTTTTTCATCGGGACTGTCTGGAGGTTGCACCGGATCTGGTTGGAAAGATTTTGGTGCATCGTCTGCCGGATGGGACGGAGCTGCGGGAACGAATTGCAGAGACAGAAGCCTACCGAGGGACAGAAGATCTTGCCTGTCATGCTGCAAAGGGGAGAACGTCCCGGACAGAATTGCTGTATCGGGAAAGCGGTTTGATTTATGTGTACCTTTGTTATGGCATGCATTGGTTGATGAATGTAATTACCGGGGAGCCGGAGCAGCCGCAGGGTGTGCTGTTCCGGGCTGGATTCCAGCATAATGGGCCGGCGAAGCTGACCAAATACCTGCAAATAGACAAGGCGCTGAACGGGGAAAGTTTGGTTGCGCATCCAGCTGTTTGGGTAGAAGACGATGGCTGGAATGGAAGCATTCGAACGGATGTCCGGGTAGGCATTGACTACGCAGGGGCGTATTGGAAAAATCGGCCTTGGCGCTGGATTGGAACTGAATAGATACAAAAA
>FR899101.1:8321-24247 GCA_000437255.1 Ruminococcus sp. CAG:403 | reverse complement strand
TCGGTAGTGTGACTGAGTCACACTACCGATTTTAAATTCTCTTCAGAATTGATTATTCTGCATCTTCAGCCGGAGCATCTTCTTCTGCATTTTCATCAGAATCTTCCAGCAGAGCACGCATAGAAATGCTGATGCGCTTGTTTTCGATGTCGATGTCGATGATCTTTACATTTACCTGATCGCCAACAGAAACGATATCCTTTACATTTTCCACACGCTTATCAGCCAGCTGAGAAATGTGGATCAAGCCGTCAACACCTTCAATAATCTGTGCAAATGCACCAAATGGTGTGATGGATACGATGGTAACCGGAATAACATCGCCAACCTTGTAATTTGCCTTGAACTTTTCCCAAGGATTGTCTTCGGTCTTCTTGTAGCCCAAAGAAATACGATTTGCTTCCTTGTCCAGATCCTTGATGTAAACTTCGATGTAATCGCCAACGTTTACAACTTCGCTCGGGTGCTTGATGCGCTTCCAGGACAGTTCAGAAATGTGAACCATACCATCGATGCCGCCCAGGTCAACGAATGCGCCGTAGCTGGTCAGGGACTTTACTTCGCCCTTATAAACCTTGCCGATTTCAGCAGTTTCCCAGAATTTTTCCTTTGCAGCTTCCTTTTCAGCCTTCTGAACAGCCTTGATGGAGCCAACTGCTCTTCTTCTGCCTTCGTTTACTTCCAGAATGATGAACTTTACAGGAGTCTTGAGCAGAACATCCATTTCGGTGCCGCGCGGCAGACCGCTCTGAGAAGCCGGAATGAATACACGAACGCCAGCATAGGAAACGATGACGCCGCCCTTTACAACGTGCTGTACAACGCTTTCCAGAACTGTGCCCTCTTCCTTTGCCTTGATGATTTCTTCAAAGCCCTTCTGTTCGTCCACTTTCTTCTTGGACAGGGTTACGATTCCTTCCTGATCGTTGATCTTGGTTACGATCAGATCGAGTTCATCGCCAACCTTTACCAGATCAGCCGGCTTTTTAGACGGATCATCAGTCAGTTCGCTCAGCGGTACATAACCGGTGTGCTTGGTGCCGACATCTACAATGATTTCGGTATTGTTCAGTGCAGCAACGGTACCCTTTACTTTCTCTCCTGTATGTATTTTTTTGAAGGACTGATCCAAAGCCTCTTCAAAATTAATGTCCTCTTCGAAATTATCCATAATTTCAGCCATAGTTAATTGTACCTCCTTAATGATATGTGCCGGTGTGGACGCTCCGGCCGTAATGCCGATCCTGGCAGCATTACGCAGGTCTAAAGTGTAAAGCTCGTCCGAATTTTCGATATGATAAGACCTACAATTCCTGTTGCAGACATCAAACAGCTTCACAGTGTTGGAGCTGTGTCTGCCGCCCACAATTATCATTAAATCTGATTTGCGAGATAGTTCATCCGCGTCTGACTGTCTTACTTGTGTGGCATGGCAGATTGTATCATAAACCATTATGTTCGGGTCGTTCTTGGGAAGAGATGCAATACACTTCTTCCATACTAATATATTATACGTTGTTTGCGCAACAATTGCAAGCTTTTTTTCCAACTTTTCATAATTTTTTTGAAAAAAATACTTTAAGGCTGTTTCATTTTCGAAAACAAAGCAATTTCCTTTACAATGCCCAACAATTGCGGCAACTTCTGGATGATTCTGATCACCAGCGATTAAGATGAAATGTCCTTGTGCAGTATGTTCTGCGACAATTTTATGAATTTTTGCAACAAACGGGCAAGTTGCATCAATATAGGGGTTGCCCTGCCGTTCCAGCTGTGCATAGACGTCTGCGCTGACACCGTGGGAGCGAATGACCACGCATTCTCCCGGTTGCAGCTGAGAAACATCGTCTACGATGCGGGCACCTTGTTTCAGCAGATCATCCACAACATTTTGGTTATGGATGATGGGGCCAAGTGTTGCAACCGTCTGATGCTGCTGTAAGGCTTCATATGCCAGTTTGACGGCACGGTCTACGCCGAAGCAAAATCCAGCTGACTTTGCAACTGTGATGGTATGCTGCATGAATTAATCCTCCGTATGCCGCCGCTCTTCCAGTTCCTTTTTGCGCTGTTCGTGCTGCTGTTCAATTGCAGTCAGCTTTTTGGGCTGGTCGTGTACAATCGGAAAGGGCGGATTTTCCTCCACCAGCGCTTTGATTTGCGTCATAATGGCGTTTCGCATGGCATGCATTTCATGTGGGTTGGAGTCTGCGGTGATTCCGTACTCAGAAGGATAAATCGGTTTGCCCAACCGAATGCAGATTTTACTGCGGAAGTGCAGATTGTTGGAATTGAAAATCAATCCCACCGGAATGACAGGCTTTCCGCTTTTGGCGGAAAGCAGGCAAACACCGATTTTTCCACGGCCGACTTTTCCATTGGTATGACGGGTGCCCTCCGGGAAGATCACCATATGGCGGCGTTTGTGCAGCCGCTTGGCTGCCTCGTCCAGCATATTGTAATTGGGATCGTTGGAATCTGTTGCCGGAAAAGCACCCATCATCCGAATCAGCGGGCGAAGCAGCGGAATCTGAAACAGTTCTTCCTTTGCAATATAATTGAACGGATGCGGACAGCCGAATACCACCAGAACAGGGTCCAGATAGCTGCGGTGATTGGATGCAAAAATTGCAGCCGTTCCCTTTGGGCGGTTTTCTTTTCCCTCTACCCGAATGTCATAATAGAACCACAAAACGCCTCGTACCAGCCAGTAGGCAAGCCGGTAGAAAAACGCAACAATACAATATGGCAAAATAATCCCTTCTCCTCTTTTTGAAAGTTTTTATTCGTCTTCCAGGCGGCTTTCAATCAAATCTGTGATTTCTTCACAAACTTCATGGAAGCCAATGCTGGTCGTATCCACGACAATGGCATCATCTGCCTTCTTCAGCGGTGCAATGCTGCGGTGGGTATCCTGATAATCCCGTTCAATGATATCTGCCAGAATTTTTTCATAAGTCGGGCAATCTGGTTTGTCCTTCCATTCCAGGTAACGGCGGCTGGCACGTTCTTCCGGGGAAGCAGTTAGAAAGATTTTCAGGTCTGCATCCGGCAGTACAACAGTACCGATGTCTCTGCCGTCCATGATGACATTGTGTTCCTTGGCAAGTTTTTGCTGCAAGTCAAACAAAAATTCCCGAACAGCTGGATAAGCAGAGACCGTGGATGCCATTTTTGTGACTTCCGGCGTACGGATTTCATCGGTGATGTCCTCTCCGTTGAGGGAGACACACTGATTGCCGCAGATGTATTTGAGATCCAGGTCAATTTTTTTCAGCTGCCGAACCAATGCGGTTTCCGATGTGAGCTGATGTTCCAATGCATAATACGCAATTGCCCGATACAGTGCACCGGTATCGACATAAATAAACCCTAATTCAGAAGAAACTTCACGTGCAATACTGCTTTTTCCGGCGCCCGCAGGGCCGTCAATTGCAATGTTGATGGTTTTCATAACAAACTCCTTTTTCAATTAAAAAGATATCGTATGTGGATCAAACGAATCTGTTGGTTCACGCATTTCCCATTGCAAGTCCGGCGCTGTGACCGGTTGCAAAGGCAATTTGCAGGTTAAAGCCGCCTGTATAGCCGTCTACATCGATTAGTTCTCCGGCAAAATACAAACCGGGTACCAGCTTGGATGCCATCGTTTTTGCGGAAATTTCTTTGACGGAAATGCCGCCTCTTGTTACAATGGCTTCTGCAAGCGGTCGGAATCCTTGAATTTCCAGCGGAATGGCTTTGAGTACCTGCACCAATTTTCTGCGCTGCATGCGTGTGACACTGTTCCCCTTTTCACTCAGCGGAATTTCAGCCAGTCCGGCGGCAACCGGAATCAGTTTGGCAGGCAGCAGCTTGCGCATGAGATTGCCGAAGTCCTGGTTGGCATAGGTTTGTAAATCCCGTTGAATCCGCAAATCCAGCTGCTGCTGGGAGAGGGCTGGTTTGACATCCAGTTCCAGGCGGTACCGGTTCGGTTCCATCTGCGGAATGTGCGCACTTGCACGCAATACCAGCGGACCAGAGACACCGAAGTGGGTGAACAGCAGTTCTCCGAGGTCGGAGAAAATACAGTCTGTTCCGTCATATAGCCGCAGGGTGATATTACGCAGGGAAAGTCCCATTGCATCTCGGCACCAGGTTTCCTTGGTGACAAACGGCACCAAAGACGGTGTTGGTGGAACAATGGTGTGTCCCACTTCTTTTGCCAGACGGTATCCGTCTCCGGTGGAACCGGTGGCAGGGTAGGAAGCCCCTCCGGTTGCCAGCAGAACGCTTTGTGCAGAATAAATGGTGCCGTCTGTTGTCTGTACACCGGTGCAGATCCCATCTTTCAGGATCAGGTGCTTTGCCTTGGCACGAATCACCGGAATGTTTCGTGCACGCAGTGCGCGTTGTAGCGCAGTGACAATATCTTCTGCCCGGTCGCTGACCGGAAAGACCCGATTTCCCCGTTCTGTTTTTAAGGCAACGCCCTGCTGTTCAAAGAAGTCCATGACATCCTGCGGAGAACAGCGGGATAATGCACTGTACAGAAAGGAGCGATTGGTGGGAATATGCAGCAGAAAATCCTGCTGCGAGCAGTTATTGGTTACATTACAGCGCCCTTTCCCGGTAATGCGGAGTTTTTTTCCAATCTGTCCGTTTTGTTCTAAAATAACACATCGTTTTCCAAGATCGGCGGCAGTCAAAGCTGCAAAAATACCGGCTGGACCGCCGCCGATGATCACGTGATCTGTTTCCATATAGCCTCACTTTTTTCGTAATTTTGTTTGTCGGGCGAGGATGCGTGCCCGACGCTGTGCCGTCTCTGCGGCGTTGATTTGCCATCCATCTGCTGTTTGTTCCAGCACATCCCCTTCCCGTGCATCCGGCGGAAGCAGGCTGCGTGCGACTGTTTGCAGTGTGCAAGTATCGTCCTCCAGTACGGCAAGCTGTTCCTCCAATCGGTCAAGCACCCACATATCAGGACGCCTCCGCTTCTGTTTGAATGGTCAGCGCCTTTCCGTCCGATCGGATGCAGATGGTTCCATCTAAATCGGTGCGGTAGATGGTGCAGCCGACTTCCTGCAAGCGCTCCAAAGCGCCTTGATGTGGGTGTCCGTAGGAGTTCCCGGTTCCACAGGAAATTACTGCATCAGTCGGATGCAGTGCCTGTAAAAATTCGGTACTGGAAGATCCTTTGCTGCCGTGGTGTCCCACTTTCAGTACATCAACTGGCTGACTGGGAAGCAGATTTTCTGCCAGAAGCGCTTGTTCTTCCTGCTTTCCGGCATCGCCGGTAAAGAAGAAGGTGTTGGCTCCGCTGGTCAAAAGGCCGCAGATGGAATATTCATTTAGGGTTTCTGCATCGCTTTTGATCGGAGAGGGGATCAGTTGCAGCGTTGCGCTGCCGAGATCCAATTCCATGGATTCTGACAGGAAGCAAACATCCTCTGCATGTGCTTCCGCATTGTCCAGAAATTGTTCATAGGTTTTGGTGGTTGGAATGTCGGCATCCGGTACATCTGCTGTGATAACCGTTCCAACGGTTACGCCGCTGTCTGCTGGATCCATGCCCAGAAAGACTGTTAATCCGCCGATGTGGTCGGTATGCGGATGCGAAGCAATGACATAATCCAGCTTGGAAATGCCGTACTGCTGAAAATCCGCAAGTAAGGTGTCGCCTTCGGTACGTTCTCCGCCGTCAATGAGAACAGCAGCCGTATCGGTAACAATGAGTTCACTGTCCCCCTGTCCGACATCCAGGAAGTAAACTGATACGGAACCGTCTGTCGGGACAGACTTGATGAATGGAATGTCGTCCCGAAAATATGTAACGATGCCGATGATTAGCACCAATACGAGCAAAATGGGCAGTCGTTTTCCATTTTTAGCAGATTGCTTTTTTTGGTTGCGCTTTGCAGCAGCCATGGATTGTACCTCCTTTGTTCCATCCCGTTTGCAATGGAATCTGGTTTAGGATAAATTGCGTACCTTTCGTTCTTCTAACTGTGCACGGCTCATTAAAACCTGTCGTGGTTTTGCACCTTCCGAGGGGCCAATGACGCCCATTTGTTCCAGCTCATCCATAATACGAGCGGCTCTGGCATAGCCCAGTTTTAGCCGTCGTTGCAGGGAAGAGGTGGAAGCCTGCCCAGCCAGCACCACAACTTCAATGGCTTGCTCAATCAAGTCTGCATCGCTGCCAGGTTCTGGTGCCGCATCGCTGCCGCTTTTTTCGCCCTTGGTAACAGGAATGTTCTGTTCAACTTCCTCCATGATTTCATGGCTGTATTCCGTCTGCGCCTGACTCTTGACGAATTCTACAACGGCTTCAATTTCCTTTGTAGAAGTGAAACAGCCCTGTACACGAATCGGCTTTGGCATGCCGTTCGGGAAGTATAGCATATCGCCGTGTCCCAGCAGTTTTTCTGCTCCGCCCATATCCAAAATGGTACGGGAGTCAATCTGTGACATGACAGAAAGTGCGATTCGGCTTGGAATATTGGCTTTGATCAAACCGGTGATGATATCAGTTGTTGGCCGTTGCGTTGCGATAATCAGATGCATGCCGGCAGCACGTGCCATCTGTGCCAAGCGGCAAATGGCGTCTTCGACTTCTTTGGAGGCAGCCATCATCAAGTCTGCCAACTCATCGATGGCAATGACAATCTGCGGCATTTTTTCCAATTCGCTGTCCGGCTGTGCCGCTTTGCTGTTATAATCGTAAATATCTCGCACATTTTGCGCTGCAAATTGCTGATAGCGGCGCAGCATTTCCTGTACGGCCCAATTCAGTGCACCGGCAGCCTTTTTCGGATCGGTCACCACAGGAATCAGCAGGTGCGGAATGCCTTCATAAATGCGGAATTCTACGATTTTAGGGTCAATGAGGATGAGTTTGACTTCATCTGGTGTAGCATGAAAGAGAATGCTCAAAATGATGGAGTTGGTGCAGACAGATTTACCGGAACCGGTTGCCCCTGCAATGATCATATGGGGCATTTTTGCCACATCGCCGACAATGGCATTTCCGGCGATGTCCTTTCCAACGGCAAATGCCAGCTTGCTCTTGGAATTTCGAAACAAATCACTTTCCAGGATTTCTCGCAGGGAAACCGTATCCCGGTTGCTGTTCGGAACTTCAATGCCGACAGCTGCCCGTCCGGGAATTGGCGCTTCAATTCGCACGCCTTCGGCAGCAAGTGCCAGTGCAATGTCGTCGGCAAGCCCTGTAATTTTGGAGACCTTTACGCCAGCGGCAGGTTGTACCTCATATTGTGTAACAGCAGGGCCCCGGTGAATACCGACAATACGCACCTTTACTCCAAAGCTTTCCAGCGTTGCAAGCAGTGTATCGGAATTTTCACGTAGTTCCTTCTTTGTTTCTGGTGTAGCAGCTTTGCTGACGCCAGCTTTTAAAAATTCAATTGAAGGAATGACATAGGGAACGACCTGCCGTGCCGGCGCAGCAGGTTCCGGTGCAGTCGGTTCTTTTTGCGGTGTGACCGGCGGAATAGGTTCGACCTTTTCTGTTGCTTGTGGGTGTTGCGGGATTGGTTCTGGTGCCGGGTGTGCCGTTGCATTTTGAATCAATTCATCCAGATGCGGTTCCGGTGCAGAAACGGGTTCCAGTGGAGCAGTTGCATCATCGAAGAAGCTGTTTGTCGCAGTGGCTTTTCGTTTGGATTCGGAAGCAGATGCTTTGCGAGGCGGTGCCTCTTCTCCGGGAAGCGGAATGTCAATTTGAAAATCATCCTGTTCTTCTTCCTCTAAATCCTGTCGAGCGTCCCGTTCTTCTTGCAGCCAGTCCCGTACCTTTTGGAAGGGAAGTTTGAGATAGGCAATCAGTTCCCGTAAACTCCAATGCAGCGTACCCATGATGACAACAAAGAGCAGCAGCAGGATGAGAATACGTGCGCCTGTCTTTTCAAAGATTCGAATGAACGGATAGCTGAGCAGGACACTGCTGACGCCGCCGCTCCGGAAGGTATCTCGAATGCCTTGCCGATATAAGTAAGAAATGGAGCGGAAAAAGGAACCTTTTCCAACCTCTCCGACGAACAGAATCTGTACGGTGCTGCTGATCAGCAGATTGATGCATGCACTCCAGAGAAAACAGGAGGAAAAAGAACGGCTTTCTTCGCTTTTTTCAATTTGATATGCCATGTAGAAAAAGACTAGTGGAACGGTCAGAATGGAACATCCGAATATCCCACGGACAAATTGGTGCAGGGCAAACCAGCCGGCACCGCCATGAATGAATGCAATCAGGATAAATAGAATTCCCAGGGTAAAGAATAAAACGGATTGAAAACTGCGGCTCATTTCTTGTCGATCTGCCATCTTCTTTCTTGCGAGTGCCAGTGGAGAAAAGGACGCTTCTGTTGTAGAACGAGCTGCTTTTTTGGTCGTAGACTTCTTTTTCCTAGGCTTTGCAGCTGGTTTCTTGGGTGCACTTTTTTTCTTTTGTGCCAAGCGGCGCTCCTTTCTGTTTTGCAAATCAGGCACAGCCTTTTTGCAAGTATGTATAAGGAGAACCAACTCCATGCTTGGTTCTCCTGTGCGAGTTTGCGTTGATGCTGCATCCAGCGTGCAGGCAGACATTGCAGGACAGCAGCTGCTACGGGTACTAAGATGCGGCTTTGGTGTCCGGATAGCGTGGCGTTCCGGTTTCAATTTGCTGATAGAGGCAGGCAATGGCATCGGTCAAACCGCCAAGGTGGTCAATCAGCCCCAGTTCCACTGCTTTTTCTCCGGATACAACCGAACCGACATCGGTCGTCAGTTCTCCGGTATTCATCATCAGCCGCTCCAGGGTTTCCGGTTCAATCTGACTGCATCGTGTAATAAAGCCTGTGATGCGATCCTGAATCTTATCAAAATAAGAGAGGGTTTGCGGAACTCCCAATACCAGTCCATTCATGCGAACCGGATGAATGGTCATGGAGGCAGACGGTACAATGAAAGATTCTTTTGCACTGACTGCCAGGGGAACACCGATGGAATGACCGCCCCCAACCACAAGGGAAACGGTTGGTGTCTGCATGCTGGCAATCAACTCCGCAATGGCAAGCCCTGCTTCCACATCGCCGCCCACCGTATTAAGAATGATAATCAGGCCTTCGATGCTGCGATCTTGTTCAATGGCAACCAATGCCGGAATGATGTGCTCATATTTTGTCGTTTTGTTTTGAGAGGATAGCACATAGTGCCCCTCAACCTGTCCGATAATGGTCAGACAGTGGATCAAATGCTTTGCATTTTGCGTGCGGATGCTGCCAGTTTCCTCGATCAGCTCCGCTTGATCCAATTGCTCTTCGGTTTTGGATTTTTCAGCCGGTTCCGAGGACTCCGGTTCTTTGGGATCTGTGTAAATGGTCAAATGCATCGCTCCTTTCTCTTGCAGTATGCCCGAAAAAGGAAAGAACCATACATCCGATCTATGCCAAGCGGCAAGAAAGGATGGGCAATGCGGCAAACAGGTTGCCGCACTACGCACAGATATACAAGTTTATTATAACATAAAATGAAAAAATGTCAACCGATTTTAAACGAGAACAAAAGGCTTACGAAGTCGCCTTCCGCTTTTTCTTTTTGCGAACAGACCATCCGAAGTCGCCCAGCTTTCTGCCCAGCGCAAAATACTCTCCATGGGCATATGCCATAAGACCGCATTGCTGTAAGTTGAGCTTTCCCTTGCTGTCCAGATATTGCTCCGAGACGTTGACACCAGTGATTTCTGCCAGGAACATTGTGTGGCTGCCGAATGCTTTTGCTTCGGTTACTTTGCACTCCAGATTGACCGGGCACTGTTCAATGGAAGGGGTGGAAACGGTTTGTCCGGGTTCCAGTGTGAAGTTGCAGGCAGCAATTTTATCCACATCACGGCCGCTTTTTACCCCGCAAAAATCCGTTTCCCGACACATAGCGGAAGTCGTCAGATTGATGACAAATTCCTTTTGCTGCTCAATGATGGAGTAGGAATACCGGGAAGGACGAATGGAAACATAAGTCATAGGGGGATGGGTGCTGACGACACCAGTCCATGCAACGGTCAGCACGTTGGGGTGTTCCAATGTGCCGCAGGTAACCAGAGCAGGGGGGACGGGTGCAAGCAAGACACTGCCTTTCCAATGCTGTTTTGCCATTGGGTGTGCGCCTCCTTTGCGAATCAATTTTTCCAATTCATTGTAGCATGAAATAAAAGTTCTGTCAAATCGTGCCGTACACAAAAATAGACTGCTGCACCATTTGATGCAGCAGTCTATTGAAATTGTTACTCGATTTGATGCACAAGTGCAGAAGCTTACTTTGCTTCGTTCAGTCTTGCTTCCAGAGCATCCAGCTGTGCATACAATGCAGCAGGAACCTTGCCGCCCTTTGCTTCGATATCTTCCTTATAATATCTCCGCATTTCAGCGATTTCGTTCTTCCACAGCTTGGTATCCAGCTTCAGCAGGTTTGCAATATCTTCTGTTGTGAACTGCTTGCCCTCGTAAACCAGGCCGTCTACATTGATGTCTTCCGGCTTCGGCTCATAACCGATCGGTGTTTCAACAGCGTCTACTTCGCCTTCACATCTCTTGATGATCCAGTCCAGAACACGCATATTGTCACCAAAGCCTGGCCACAGGAAGTTGCCTTCTTCGTCGGTCTTGAACCAGTTAACGTTGAAGATCTTTGGAGCCTTGTCGCCCAGCTTTTCGCCCATTTCGAGCCAGTGTGCCCAGTAGTCGCCTACATTGTAGCCAATGAACGGCTTCATAGCCATCGGGTCATGACGCAGAACGCCAGTTGCACCAGTTGCAGCAGCTGTTGTTTCGGAAGAAACAGCAGAGCCCATATAAGTGCCGTGGGTCCAGTCAAAGGACTGATATACCAGCGGAGTGGTGGATGCACGACGACCGCCAAAGATGATTGCGGAAATCGGAACACCTTCCGGATTGTTGAATTCTGGAGACAGGCACGGGCAGTTCTTTGCCGGAGCAGTAAATCTGGAGTTCGGATGAGCCAGCTTGTTGCCAGCAGCGATATATTCCGGACCATTTACCTTTTCGCCCTTCCACTCAGTTGCATCAACCGGCGGATTCTTATCCAGTTTTTCCCACCAAACGGTGTTGTCTGCATTGTTCAGTGCAACGTTGGTGAAGATTGTATCAGATCTGGTGCAAGCCAGAGCATTGTAGTTGGAGTTTGCATTGGTACCCGGTGCAACGCCAAAGAAGCCGTTTTCCGGATTGATTGCGTACAGTCTGCCATCCTTGCCAGGCTTCATCCAAGCGATGTCATCACCAACGGTGAATACCTTGTAGCCATCCTTCAGATAGCCTTCCGGCGGAATCAGCATAGCCAGGTTGGTCTTTCCGCATGCAGACGGGAAAGCAGCGGTGATATAAGTGGTTTCACCGTTCGGCTTCTGAACGCCCAGGATCAGCATGTGTTCTGCCATCCAGCCTTCGTTCTTACCCTGGAAGGAAGCGATACGCAGAGCGAAGCACTTCTTACCCAGCAGAACGTTGCCGCCGTAAGCAGAGTTGATGGACCAAATGGTGTTTTCTTCCGGGAACTGTACAATATAACGGTTTTCCGGATCTACATCTGCCTTGGAGTGCAGGCCGCGAACGAAATCATCAGAAGTATCGCCCAGGTTTTCAAAAGCCTGTGTGCCCATACGAGTCATGATGTTCATGTTCAGAACAACATAAATGGAGTCAGTCAGCTCAACGCCAACCTTTGCCAGAGGAGAACCAATCGGACCCATAGAATATGGGATTACATACATGGTTCTGCCCTTCATGACACCATCATACAGCGGAATCAGCTTTGCCTTCATTTCAGCCGGATCCATCCAGTTGTTGGTCGGGCCTGCATCTTCCTTCTTCTTGGTGCAGATAAAGGTTCTGTCTTCTACACGTGCTACGTCATTCGGCAGCGTTCTGTGGTACAGACAGCCCGGCAGTTTTTCTTCGTTCAATCTATACATCTTATCACGGTTGCCTTCCGGAAGAGAAGTGACTTCATCCGTCAGCGCATCCAGCTGTTCCTTCGAGCCGTCAATCCATACAACCTTGTCCGGCTTTGTCAGTGCTACCATTTCATCTACCCATGCCAGCACATTTTTATTTTTTGTCAATGCCATTGGTATTACCTCCATAAAAATCATTTTGCAGCATGCTGCATTATCTGGAAATTATGAAACATAATCTTTCCATCAATCAATATTATAAATGCAAAAGGCGATATTGTCAAGTAGTTTGTGCAAAATCAAAATTAATATTCATTTAAAATTCACGTTATTTCCACTTGCGTGCGCCGTGGAAAAACAACTTTTTTCATTTTGAGTTAATTTGTCTGTGAAAAACAACTGTTCGAGTATTTAGGACAACTTCGCCGGGTCGATGACTTCCAGCGGCATGGTTGCATAGGCATTCAGGTTCCAATCTGCCCGAACACCGGCATCAAACAAATAAGATCCGGCACAGGCAATCATGGCGCCATTATCGCCGCAGAGTTCCTTGGGCGGCAGAAAACAGCGCAACCCCCGTTTGGAGCAGGCCTCCTGCATGCGGCTGCGCACGCCGCTGTTGGCAGAAACACCGCCAGCGACTGCAATGGTATCATAGCCCAAATCCAAGGCAGCTTGAATGGTATGTTCTGTCAAAACGGTGGAGATGGTCTGCTGAACGGCTGCGGAAAGATCCTGCACATTGAGTGTAGTTCCTTTTTGCTGGGCATTGTGCAGCAGATTAACCACCGAAGTTTTTAAGCCGGAAAAGCTGAAATCATATGCATTTCCTGCTACTTTTGGCTTTGGCAGAGAGAAGGCATCTGCGTTTCCGATTTGAGCTGCCCGGTCAATCTGCACGCCGCCTGGATAAGGAAATCCCATGGCACGGGCACATTTATCGAAGCATTCTCCAGCGGCATCATCTCGTGTTCTGCCGATCACCCGATAGGAGGTATGCGACAGAACTTCTACAATATGGCTGTGTCCGCCGCTTGCAACCAAGCAGAGATAAGGTGGCTTCAGGTCCGGATGGGCAATGTAATTGGCGGCGATATGCCCAGCGATATGATGAACGGGAACCAGCGGCTTTTCCGCTGCCAGCGCCAGTCCTTTTGCAAAGTTTACGCCGACCAGCAAGGCACCGATCAGTCCGGGTGCATATGTTACTGCAACAGCATCCAGGTCTTTTAAGGTGACGTTGGCTTCCTCTAGGGCTTGCTGCACCACCCATAATACATTTTCACAATGCCGTCGGGAAGCAATTTCCGGAACGACTCCGCCATATAGGCGATGTTCTGCAATTTGAGAAGCTACGATGTTCGAACGCACCGTGGTGTGATCTTCGATTACACTGGCTGCGGTTTCGTCACAGGAGCTTTCAATTCCTAAAATTAACATATTTAAATGAATCTCCTTTCTGCGTGTATAAAGGAAACAGGTTTTAAAATCTGTATCATAACTAGTTCGATTGGGATTGGGCGGCTTTCCGCATTAAAACTGCCGCTTCCGGTGGATTCTGATAGTAACGTTTGCGGTAACCGTCTTGTAGATAGCCAAGCTTTTGGTATAGGTTGCGTGCTGCTTGATTGGATTCCCGCACTTCTAAGATGAAATCACAGTTCTGGAAAGTTTGATGGGCAGCTTCCAGCAGCTGGGTTGCAATTTGCTGCCCACGCCATGTGGGCGAAACGGCCAGATCATCCACACTCTGTTCTGCTCCAAGCTGCTGTAAAACCAGATAGCCAGTCAATTGTGTGCCGTCCATCGCTGTCCAGATTTTGGTATAGGGAGAAGCAAGCGCTTCGGCAAACAATTGCTCCGACCATGGATCCGGGAAGGATTGTCGGGCAAGCGCTGCAAGCAGGGGGATTTGTTCCGGCTGTGCCGGCTGAATTTTAACCTTTCGCATCATACCAGCTTTCTCCCATGCTGACATCTGCGGTCAGCGGTACGGCAAGATGTACGACTTGCTGCATTTCTTCTCCCAGGATTTTAGCAGCCGCCATCGCCTGTGCAGTGGGAACTTCTACAATCAGCTCATCGTGTACTTGTAAAATAAGACGTGCCTGCGGTACTTCTCGTTCCAGTCGCTTGTAAACGTTTACCATTGCCATTTTGATGATGTCTGCTGCGGTACCCTGGATGGGTGTATTCATGGCAATGCGCTTTCCGGCAGCCTGCATGACTTTGTTGGAAGCCAGCAGTTCCGGAACCGGTCTGCGTCGGCCAAACAGCGTGGTTACGTAGCCGTTTTCTTTTCCGCCTGCTACCACATCCTCCATAAAACGTTCTACATGCGGATAGCGTGCCAGATAGTTTTTGATATATTGATTGGCTTGGTATACGGTGACGCCAATGTCTTTGGACAGAGAAAAAGCGCCGATTCCGTAAATAATACCGAAATTGACTGCTTTTGCAGCGCTTCGCATTTCACTGGTTACCAGTTCCGGCGGCATGTTAAACACCTGTGCTGCGGTTGCTGCATGGATGTCTGCACCGCTGCGAAAGGCTTCCTGCATATTAGTATCCTCGCAGAGACTGGCAAGAATCCGCAGTTCAATCTGGCTGTAGTCGGCATCCAGCAGTACGCAGCCTTCCTTTGCAATGAAGAATTTCCGCATGTTGCGCCCCAATTCGGTGCGGACGGGAATGTTTTGCAGATTGGGTTCTGTGGAGGAAATGCGTCCGGTTCGAGTTTCTGTTTGTTTGAAGAGGGAATGAATTCGTCCGTCTGAACCAACCTGCTTCAAAAGACCTTCTACATAAGTGGACTTGAGCTTAGAGTATTGCCGCCATTTCAAAACGGCATCTACGATTGGGTGCTGTTCCCGCAGGGATTCCAGCAGTTCCGCATTCGTGGAGTAACCCGTTTTGGTTTTTTTGCCGTGCGGCAGCTGCAACTCCTCGAACAGTACCAGTCCCAGCTGCTTGGGAGAACCAATGTTGAACGCATGTCCTGCTTCGTCATAGACAATTTGCTGTACCTCTTCGATTTGCTCGGAAAGATAGTGACCGAATTCCCGAACACCTTTTTGATCGACCAGAATGCCGTCATGTTCCATGGAAGCCAGGACTTCTGTCAGCTGCAATTCGACTTGACAGAGCTGCTCCATGCCCTGCTCCTGTACCAAGCGGTTCATTTCCTGCATCAAAGCCGGAAGTGCTGCCAGATTTGCATGCTCGCCCAGTGCTTCAAAGTACGGGACGTGATAGGTGACACAAAGCCGCTCAATGGTATAAGCGGTGGTGGTTGGATTGAGCAGATAGGCGCTGATTTCGCCGTCTCCGGCAAGCTGCATGCGCTGTTGCAGGGAATCCCGATGGGCAAAGAACCAGCGGTAATGCGGCTTGGCAGAAAAGGTTTGTTTGGCAATAGCGGCATCCTGTAGAAATGCAAAAATCCATGCAGGATCTTGTGTGTGATAAATGGTTTGTTCCAAAAGCAGCTCCAGGGTTTCTCCATCAAATAAATAGGAGACTACCGTCTCTTGGCGAAGCTGTTCCAGCAAAGTATCGGTTGCTGGTTCTGTTGTAAGGGCAGGTGCTTCTGGTGATGCCTGTTCCATTTCGGGATCTGCTGCTGGGTCGATGGCATCTCGGAGATGCAATTTGTCCATCAGCTTGACCAGTTCCAGTTCCAATAAGAGTGCCTGCGCTTTTTGTACTTGCACTGCTCCAATTTGGTAGTCAGCAGGGTTGGTTGCAATGGGCACATCCGTAACAATGGTAGCCAGCCACTTGCTCTGCTTGGCAGCTTCCGCACCGGCAGTTAATTTCTGATAGACGCCTTTGGTTAAGCCGGCCTGGTCTAAGTTTTCATACAGTGCTTCTACTGTGCCCCATTTTTGAATGAGTGTGGTAGCTGTTTTTTTTCCGATTCCGGCAACGCCGGAAATGTTGTCGGAACTGTCGCCCATGAGTGCTTTTAAGTCGA
>FR899101.1:3680-8242 GCA_000437255.1 Ruminococcus sp. CAG:403 | reverse complement strand
ATGGTTTCCTTGTTGGTAACCAGCCAAACGGTAACGCAGGGCGTAACCAGCTGCAAGCTGTCCCGGTCTCCGGTTAGAATGTGACAGGTGTCTTGTCCGGTCTTGCAGCAGGCTTTTGCCAGTGTGCCTAGAATATCATCGGCTTCATAGCCGGACTGTTCCACTACATGGACGCCAAGATCGGTCAGCAATTCCTTGACGTAGGGCAGCTGCATAGCAAGCTCTTCCGGCATGCCTTTTCGATTGGCTTTGTATGTTTCCACGGCTTTGTGCCGGAAGGTCGGTTCCCGACGGTCAAAGGCAACGGCAATGCAGTCCGGTTGAATGGCTTGCACATGCTTGAGATAAATATTCATAAACCCATAGATTGCATGGGTGTAGACTCCTTTTTGATTGGAAAGCGGACGAATTCCATAGTAGGCACGGTTTAAAATGCTGTTTCCGTCAATTGCAAGTAATTTCATGAATGCCTCCTTCTTTACAACAGAAATGATTCTGTATTTAGTATAGCACATTTCTGCTGAAAAAGCTATCTTTTTCTTTTGATGCCGCAAAAAGTTTGCGTGCGGCTTGACAAATTGAGAGATTTGTGCTATCATAAAGAAAAATTGAATCGAAAAAAACGACACGAAATATCGCCGATCCTTCTGTCTGATGGGATTGGCTGTTTCGTGTCGTTTTTTGTGTTCAAAATCAAATTTGGAGGTTTTTTCTATGCCAAAAACAAAACTCGAACGCATCTTTTTCACTGCTGGCACTGCCTTCTTTATGGTATATGGCATGACCATTTACAACACCGTGCTTGCAAATGGCACGTTTACCAATCGTACCTTTCTGGATGCGTTGACCCATATGTGGGTAGAATACGGTATCATCTTTTTGCTGGCGTTCTTCGTGGCAGGCGCCATTGCGCCAAAGCTTGCTTTTTGGGTAGTACAGCCCGGCGATCGTCCGATTTGCATCGTTTTTGCAATTCAGACGTTTACCGTGATTTTAATGGTGGCATTTGCAAGTGTGATTGGCTTGTTTCATGCCCATGGATTTTCTGCAAATGTGATTCCCAATTATATTGTAACCTACTGTAAGAATTTTATCATAGCATTGCCGTTACAACTGATTTTAGTAGGCCCGCTTGCAAGATTTCTGTTTCGGCATACGCTGCTGAAATGCAGAAAAGATGTCTGAATAGCCTTTGCATGCTGCGTTCCTGCATGCAAATGGAAAAGACATGAATTTTCCGGAAAATCGCTTTACAATAGATGCAGAACTATGGTATAATAAAAAATAAGATTGACCAATCAAACGTGAAAGAATCCGAGGGAAGGAACGTTTTTATCTATGAAGAATATTCGAAATTTTTGCATCATTGCGCACATTGACCACGGAAAATCAACGCTTGCAGACCGCATCTTGGAGCAGACGTTTACAGTTGCCAAGCGGGATATGGAAGAACAGATTCTGGATAATATGGACATCGAACGGGAACGGGGCATTACCATTAAAGCACGTGCGGTTCGGCTGAATTATAAGGCAAAAGATGGGGAAACCTACATTTTCAACTTGATTGATACGCCCGGACATGTAGACTTTAACTATGAAGTTTCCCGGAGTCTGGCAGCTTGTGAAGGTGCCATTTTGGTGGTGGACGCTTCACAGGGAATCGAAGCGCAGACGCTTGCCAATACCTATCTTGCCATTGAACACGATTTGGAAGTAGTTCCGGTCATCAATAAGATTGACCTGCCAGCAGCGGATCCGGAACGGGTGTGCAGTGAGATTGAAAGTGTGATTGGAATTCCTGCCATGGATGCGCCCCGTATTTCCGCCAAAGCCGGCATCAACATTGAAGCGGTTTTGGAAAAGATTGTAACGGATATTCCATGTCCAAAAGGAGATTCCGATGCCCCCTTGCAGGCATTGATTTTTGATAGCTATTATGATGCCTATAAAGGTGTTGTCATCTACATTCGGGTAAAGGAAGGTACGGTAAGAGTCGGCGATACCATTCGCCTGATGGCAGCTGGATCGGAATTTACAGTGGTGGAAGCTGGCTATATGGATACCAATACTTTGGTGAATGTCGGCGAATTGAAAGCTGGAGAAGTTGGTTATCTGTCCGCTTCTATCAAGAGTATCGGCGATACACAGGTTGGTGATACCGTAACGCTTGCAGATCGTCCATGTGCAGAGCCGCTGCCAGGATATCGGAAGGTCAACCCGATGGTATTCTCTGGCATCTATCCGGCAGATGGCGCCAAGTATGGCGACTTGCGGGAAGCATTGGAAAAGTTGCAGCTGAATGATGCATCGCTTTCTTTTGAACCGGAAACCTCCATTGCGTTGGGATTTGGATTTCGGTGTGGATTTTTGGGTCTGCTGCATATGGAAATCATTCAGGAACGCTTGGAGCGAGAATACAACCTGGATTTGATTACGACCGCTCCGTCTGTTATCTATCGTGTCACGCTGACCAGCGGGGAAGTTCAGTACATTGACAATCCAACCAATTATCCGGATCCGGCTGTCATTCGGCTGGCAGAGGAACCGATGGTCAAGGCGGAAATTTTAACGCCTTCTGATTTTGTCGGCAATGTCATGGAATTGTGCCAGAATCGGCGTGGTGTCTTTCAGGATATGCAGTATCTGGATGATACCCGTGTTTCCTTGAAATATGATTTGCCGCTGAATGAAATTGTTTATGATTTCTTTGATGTCTTGAAGTCTCGCACAAGAGGTTATGCTTCCTTTGACTATGAGCTGACTGGTTATGCACCGTCTAAGCTGGTGAAGCTGGATATTCTGCTCAATGGCGATATGGTGGATGCGCTGTCCTTTATCATTCATGCGGACAAGGCCTATGAGCGTGCCAGAAAGATGGTTGAAAAACTGAAGCAGAACATTCCACGGCAGCTGTTTGAAGTACCCGTACAGGCTGCAATTGGTGGAAAAATCATTGCACGGGAAACCATTAAAGCTATGCGGAAGGACGTTCTGGCAAAATGTTACGGCGGCGATATTACCCGAAAGAAGAAGCTGCTGGAGAAACAGAAAGAGGGCAAGAAGCGGATGCGTCAGCTTGGCTCTGTAGAAGTTCCGCAGGAAGCCTTTATGAGTGTTCTGAAATTGGAGGAGGAATAAGCCATGCAGGAGAAAAAATCCATTTATGACTGTCCGGTTTGTGGTGCCAAGAAGGCATTTAATCCATTGACGAAGGCATTGGCTGGCGGATTGAATTCTAAAGGAAAAGTCTGCCATTCCTGTGGTGCCCACTGCACCAATGGAAAGGTTTCTGCTATTGTACGGGCTGCTTTATACATTGCTGCTTTAGTGGGCATGGTGCTGTCTTATCTGTTTATTGATGATGATAAAGTCAGTTATTTTTGCATGATTGGATGTGTTGTAGCAGCGTTTCTGCTAAGCAGTTTGTTTGATGCTTTCTTCCTGCCGATGGAGCGGAGCATGCGCAACGATGTGTAAATCGGAACCAGCCGGGTTGTATCTGCATGTGCCGTTTTGCCGCCGAAAATGTCCTTATTGTGATTTCTATTCGGTTTCCGGTGCAGATGCCGCCTGTATGGAGGCGTACCAGCAAGCAGTTTGCCGCAACCTGCGTTGGTATGGGAACAGTGCGGCAGTGGACTCCATTTACTTTGGAGGAGGAACACCTTCCTTGCTGCCGCCGGATGTCATTCGAGCCATTTTAACGGAAGCAGCTGCCTGCTTTTCCGTTCAGGAGCCGGAAGTTACACTGGAGGTAAACCCTGCAACCGTCACTGCACAGCAGATAAGAGCCTACCGGGAAGCAGGCGTCAACCGGCTTTCGATTGGCGTACAGTCCTTAATTCCAGAGGAGCTGGTGCTGTTGGGGCGGCTCCACACGGCGGAAGCTGCCAAACAGACCGTTTGGGCAGCAGCGCAGGCAGGTTTTTCCAATCTATCCTGCGATCTGATGCTTGGAACACCAGGACAGACGGCAGATTCTTTGGAACGGACGCTAAATCAGCTGCTGGAACTGCCCATTGTGCACCTTTCTGCTTATTTATTGAAAGTTGAGCCGGGTACGCCTTATGCCGCGCAGCACATGGAGCAGCAGGCTGCTGATGAAGATATGGCTGCGGATTTGTATTTGCAGACTGTAAACTTTTTGGAGCAAAACGGTTTCCTGCAATATGAGGTTTCTAATTTTGCAAAGCCTGGTTTTGAAAGCCGGCACAACTGTAAGTACTGGCGCTGTGTGCCTTATCTGGGAATTGGGCCATCGGCGCATTCCTGCTGGAACGGAAAACGTTTTTTTGTACAGCGGGATCTGGCAGCGTTCTTGCAGGATGCGGTACAGACAGAGCAGCTGGAAGATGCGGCGCCCTGTACGTTGTCGGAGCAAATTATGTTGGGTATGCGGCTGCGTGACGGAATGCCGCTGTCTGTTTTTTCGGATGCACAACGTGTACAATTGCATCGGTTTGCTGCTATGGGACTGCTTCGCTTGCAGGCACAGCGTGTTTCCTTTACACCGGAAGGATTTCTGGTTTCAAATGCAGTGCTTGCCGCATTGCTATAACTTA
>FR899101.1:0-3620 GCA_000437255.1 Ruminococcus sp. CAG:403 | reverse complement strand
CAAGCGGCTCTTTTTTATGAAATCAGGAAAGAACGAATGAATTTGTTTTAGTTCATGCTGTCAATTTTTCCGAGCAGGAAGTTGATCAAAACCCGGCAATCGGAATCATCCACAACACCGTCGTTGTTGCAGTCACCATTGGCGAGCTGGACATCGTTAAATTCCATACGCTTTCCAAGGTACTTCTGAAGGAAGACTGCATCCGACAAGGTTACATTGCCATCCAGTGTAACATCACCCGGCAAAGCATCTCTGGTATCCAGAGCAGTAAATGGGATATTTCCTTCCGTTGCATAAGTTTGTGCGGTAGAATTGTTGTAACCATAAATTTGGGATGGCGTGCCCAGTGCGCCGGTATTCAACTGGCAGGATGCATTCATCACCGTAATGGATTTGTGTGCATTTTGAAATGCACAGATTCCGACCGATTGAACCGAAGCAGACAGTGTCAAATCAGAATCAATTGGCATTCCGTAGAATGCAATATTCCCAATGGTTTCCAGTCCCTTTCCAAGTTTTACAGTAGCAGATTCCACCTGGAATGCGCTTTCACTAAAGCTTTTTGAAAAAGCACCTTCCCCAATTGTTGTAACAGAGTCTGGAATGTCAATATCTGCGATCACTGCATTATAGAATGCAGTCTTACCAATGGTAAGCAATGTGTTTGGCAGAGATAGTGTCACAATTTTTCTTGGCAGTGCTGCATCATCATATGGCTTCTTGATGTAGTACTCATTGAAATTTGAGAATGTATCCGCTGAGATATCTGTAATTCCCTCTTCAATGGTAAGCTGATCAATGTATGCATTTGAAATATTGATGCTATCCCGGTTATAGAATTGTTTCATAAAATCCTGATTGGAGATAGAACCCGTTCCGGTTACAATTAAATGATAGTATCCATCTTCCTTTTGGTAAAGCGCAGCAATGGCGCTGTCTCCCACTACAGCAAAACTCTTATAAGTTCCGCAGTCTGTCCGGCTTGCAGCTGCCTGCTGCAAAGCAGTTAGGGTATCGTTCATTTCCGGCAGGGTAGAGGGATCCGGTTCTGTCAATTCTAAGGTATCTGAAACAGCTTCCTGCGGCAAATTAACTTCTTCTGCCCAAACAGCAGCGGCACCGCCGAAGCAGCTGCCAGCAAGTAATGCAGTAACGGTCAAAATGGAAATGAGTTGTTTTTTCATAAAAATGCACCTCCACATTTGTCACAAATAGTATAAATTACTGTCCTTTTACGATGCTTTTTAAAACAATTAGATCTGCTAAGCTGATTTGATCATCGGTGTTGACATCTGATGCATAGATGTTTGTCAATCCAGCATAATGTGTGCTGTAGTCGGAATATGTAAATTCAAAGTTGTTTTCTTTCCCGAGAAGGAAATTTGACAAATATGTCACATCAGCCGCATCTACCAAGCCATCATGGTTTACGTCACCGAGTGCATAGGTTTCAAAAACAACATCACGTTTTTCGCTGTTAGAAAAGATTTCTACCTGCTTATTTAACGCAGCTTCTGATTTGATATTGGCACTGGATGTAATGTTAATTGGTACTGTAAAAAGTCCATTAGAAGAAAGCTTTTTATTCTGTGTAACTAACATAAAAGAAGATTTATTATATGGTTCAGCACCTGGATCGGAACCAATATGAGCAAGAACTGTATTGGTGTATGCAAAGTAATCATAATCTGTTATTACTTTTGCTTGGGTTGGAACCAGTTCCGTTTGCAATTTTGCATAAACGTCAATGGTGGCACCAGTTGGGAAAGAAGCTGTATCTGGTGTAATTGCAATCACGTAGTGCTGTGTGCTGGCAAGACTGTTTGCATTATAGTATGGAACATCTAATTTTGTTGCAGATGCTTGAGCAGATCCGGCAATGTACAGATCTACAATGTCTGCAATGTCTTCTTCGCTGACACCATTTTCCTGCAAGTACGTAACCAGTTCATCTACCGGATCTTCTGGTGACGGTACAGTTTCTGCAAATGCTGGTAATGCCATTGCACTGCATAAAGATGCTGCGCAGGCAAGTGCCAATCCGTGCTTTTTCCATGTTTTCTTCATAAGAATCATCCTTTCTTTAAAAAACCAACATCCATAGTAATTTGACCAATGGAAATAATTTCTATTTATAGTATAACCAATACTGTTCTACCTGTCAAGAATAATTCTATAAGTTCTTTATTTTTTAAGTCTAATTCGTTTTGCATATTTGTTTGGATTTGTTTTTCGATTGAGACTTTATAAAATAAAGAAAAAGAGAAAACGCATTAAAAGCAGATTGTGTCGAATATTACGATATCATGTAAAAATAGCGTCTGAATCGAAATATACTTTGATTCAGACGCTATCATTTCTTTTTATCGAAAAATAGTATGCAGTTCATATTCTGCCAAAGCCATCCACTCCCGTACCCAGTAGGTCGGAACCAGAATGGGACGTGTTGCACCGCTGACCGACCATGCTTCCAAGCCATTTTGTTCTGCCAGAAGGTGTGCACGATATTGATGAAATCCATCGGTAATCAGTGTCACTTGAAGCGGGAGTCCTTGCTGTTCCAGAATGGCTTTGGAGTTGGCGATGTTTTCTGCTGTATCAGTGGATTGATCTTCCAGCAAAATCCGATCTGCTGCAATTCCATGCGCCGTCAGGTACGTTTGCATGGCCTGTGCTTCCGAGATGGATTCACCGGGACCTTGTCCACCAGAAACGATACAGAAAGCGGTTTCGTGTTCCGATAGGTAAGTTGCCGCAGCTTCTAAACGTCGGCGCAACATTAAGCTGGGAGTAGTGCCCTTTACTTTGCAGCCCAGTACAATGACGGTGTTTGGCTGCTTGGGCGGACGGTTTTGATAGCGCAGCATCTGAATCGAACAAATCGTAACGAATGCAATGCCAAACAGCAGCAGAACCGCTACGATGCTGCATCCGATTCTTCCGGCAAGATGCTGCCAGATCTGCCGAATCCAGTGGGAAACGGTATGCCAGCATGCCGTAAGCAGAAAGAGCCCTCCGCTGACCAGCATGCCGGCAATGTTTCCGGCATTGCAGACATGTACAAATACCGGTGCCAGAAAAACGGCAAACAGTCCAGCTTCTAAAAACAGTAGTCCACCTCGTATCATTGTACCCCTCCATTTTGTTCCTGTAAGCGAATAAAATCGGCGGCAAGCTGCTGTGCTTCTTCGTAGGAAGAAAGGTGGTAGCAGCGAGCTCGGAATGCAGCAGCACCATAGAGTCCGGTCAAATACCAGGCAGCATGTTTGCGTGCATCTCGGATGGCAATTTCTGGCGGTTTTTCCGGATTGTGTGCAAGAATCAGCCGGATGTGTGCCAGCATGGTTTCCATGCGCTGTTCCAGGGTTGGCGGTGTGTAGGGCTGTCCAGAGAAAGCAGCTTGAATCTCCTGAAATAGAAAGGGATTGCCATAGCTGCCTCTTCCGATCATTACCAAATCACAACCTGTTTCTGCATACATGCGCTGGCAGTCCGCCAGAGAAGCCACATCTCCATTGCCGATTACTGGAATGGAAACGGCTTCCTTTACCTGTCGAATAATTGTCCAGTCCGCAGAGCCGGTATAGAATTGTTCTCTTGTCCTGCCGTGAATGGTCAGG
>FR899100.1 GCA_000437255.1 Ruminococcus sp. CAG:403 | reverse complement strand
TATCAAGGCCTATTTGGTGCTTGCGAAAATGCAACTATTCAAAATATGACCGTGGATGGAACGTTAGAAATCCAAGAAGGCAACGATAGTTTCGGATTGATTGGAATAGCAAAATCCGGCAATATTTCAAACGTTACATCCAACTTGATCATTACAGAAACAGACAAAGCCGTGGATCATGTCGGCGGTATTGTAGGTAGTGCTGTACCAGCTGTACCAAATGAAAACGGTGTAACGATTGTGAACTGTACATTTGGCGGCAGCATCTCTATACACACAAACAAAGGCTGTTTTGGCTGTATTGTAGGTTATACCAATGAAAAAACAAGTATTCAAAATTGTATCAACCTTGGAACACTGCAAGGAGATCAAGACGGAACATACCTCGGTGGTATTCTTGGTTATGTGAACAATGCAGACTTCCAAGGCATCCAAAATTGCTATAATTATGGAACCATAACTGGAACTGGCACCAAAATCGGTGCGATTATCGGATATGCCAAAAACAAAGATTACTCAAAAGTAGTGACCAACAACTATTATTTGGACAGCAGCTGTTCCAATGCATTCGGCACAGAAGGCACTAATTTAAAAGGAACTGCTACTGCGAAATCAGCAGAAGCATTTGCAAGCGGCGAAATTTGCTATCTTTTGAACGGCAATCAAAGTGACATCCACTTCTACCAAGAAATCGGAACTGATGCATACCCGACTCTGGATGCATCTAGAGGTACTGTTTATAAGAGCAGTCCTTGTACAGGATATACCAATTCTACAGACGAAAATCCACATGCATATGATGAAAACGGCTTTTGCAGCAAATGTGGAGCCTATGAACCAGCTACTCAAAATACAGATGATGTCTATGAAATTGACAATGCCGGAAAATTATACTGGTTTGCCGGATTGGTAAATGGAACCTTGGATGGTGTTACACAAAATACCGCTGCCCATGCAAAAC
Organism: Ruminococcus sp. CAG:403; assembly: GCA_000437255.1. Lineage (GTDB taxonomy): Bacteria > Bacillota > Clostridia > Oscillospirales > Ruminococcaceae > Ruminococcus_C. Next base: position 3,560 of record FR899100.1, on the reverse strand, counting down.
TGACCGCAGATTTGCAGCTGGATGGAAAAAATCACACATGGGCATCCATTGGAACAGAAAGCAAGCCCTATACAGGTACCATGGACGGTCAAAATCATCACATTTCTGACTTCTATTTGAAAACGTCAGAGAGTTATCAAGGCCTATTTGGTGCTTGCAGAAATGCAACCATTCAAAATATGACCGTGGATGGTCAATTAGAAATTCAAGGCAGTACGGTTACTATAAACAGTTTTGGACTAATTGGAAGAGCAGAAGCCGGCAGCATTTCAAACATTACATCCAATTTGATCATTACAGAAACCGGCGGAGCAGTGGCACATGTTGGCGGTGTTGTTGGTGATATAATAACTGGCGCAATCGTGAAAGACTGCATATTTGGCGGCAGCATTTCTATGAATACAAGCATAGACTGTATCGGCGGTGTTGTGGGCTATGCCAATGACTATACAATGATTCAAAATTGTATCAACCACGGAACCATACAGGCAGATCAGGAAGGTGCTTTCCTTGGCGGTATACTTGGATATATAAATGTCTCTACTTTCCGAGGTGTTCAAAATTGTTATAACTATGGAAGCATAACCGGAACTGGCACCAGAATCGGTGCGATTATCGGATATTCCAAAAGCAATGATTACTCAAAAGTAGTAACCAACAACTACTATTTGGACAGCAGCTGTGCCACTGGATTTGGTACAGAAGGCACCAATCGAAAAGGAACCGCTACTGCGAAATCAGCAGAAGCATTTGCAAACGGCGAAGTTTGCTATCTTTTGAACGGCGATCAAAGTGACATTCACTTCTACCAGGAAATCGGAACCGATGCATACCCGACTTTGGATGCTTCCAAAAGTGTTGTGTATCGATGCGCGCCTTGTATCGGAACCGGAAGCGCTTACACCAATGATGCAGATAATGCAAACAGACCACATACCTTTGAAAATGGATTCTGTACCACCTGTAATGCATTCGAATCAGCTACTCAAAATGCAGAGGGCTATTATGAAATTGACAATGCCGGAAAGTTATACTGGTTTGCCGGACTGGTAAATGGCACTTTAGATGGTGTTGCACAAGATACCGCTGCCTATGCAAAACTGACAGCAGATTTACAGCTGGATGGAAAGAATCATACATGGACACCGATCGGAACAGAAAGCAAGCCTTATGCAGGTACTATGGACGGTCAAAACCATCACATTTCTGACTTCTATTTGCAAACGTCAGAGAGTTATCAAGGCCTATTTGGTGCTTGCAGAAATGCAACCATTCAAAATATGACGGTAGATGGAACGCTAGAAATCCAAGAAGGCGATACTGACTTTGGATTGATTGGAAAGTTGGAAACCGGTAATATTTCAAACATTACATCCAATTTGATGATTACAGAAACCGGCAAAGCAGTGGCACATGTTGGTGGTGTCGTTGGCCAGGCAATCTCCACCTTCTACGGTGTTTCAACAAATGTAAAAGACTGCACATTTGGCGGCCGCATTTCTGTGAACACAAGCATAGACTGCATCAGTGGTGTTGTGGGCTATGCCAATAGCTATGTAATGATTCAAAATTGCATCAATCTCGGAACCATACAGGCAGATCAGGAAGGTGCTTTGCTTGGCGGCATACTTGGATATGTAAATACCTATAGATTCCAAGGCGTTCAGAATTGTTATAACTACGGAACCATAACCGGAACCGGCACCACAGTTGGTGCTATTGTTGGGTGTGCAATAAATGAAAATTATTCTAATGTGATTACCAACAACTACTATTTGGACAGCAGCTGTGCCACTGGATTTGGTACAGAAGGTACCAATCGAAAAGGAACCGCTACTGCGAAATCAGCAGAAGCATTTGCAAACGGCGAAGTTTGCTACCTTTTGAACGGCGATCAAACGGATATCCACTTCTATCAGGAAATCGGAACTGATGCATACCCGACTCTGGATGCTTCCAAAAGTGTTGTGTATCGATGCGCACCTTGTATTGGAACCGGAAGCGGTTATACCAATGAACCAAACAGCACACCGCATATCTTTGAAAATGGATTCTGTACCATCTGTGATGCACTGGAACCAGCCACCCAAAATGCAGAAGGTTATTATGAAATTGACAATGCTGGAAAGTTATACTGGTTTGCCGGATTGGTAAACGGTACTTTGGATGATGTTTATCAAGATGAATTCGCCAATGCTATTCTTACCGCCGATATTACTGTTAATGAAGACGTCCTATTGGAAGACGGTACGTTAAATGAAACGAAAGCGAAGACCTTCCGGCAATGGACTGCAATTGGATATGGCACAGCCTATTATTATGGACTTTTTGACGGAAATGGTCATACCATCAACGGATTATACTATGATGGGTCACAAGGAGAAACAAATGCCTTCGGATTGATTGGATGTACAGGGGGGGATGCGCTTATTCAAAACGTGGAACTGCATGCATTCTATTTCTCCGGAACAAATACATTTTTAGGCGGAATTTGTGGAAATAATTCAGGAACCATTCTGAATTGTGATGCAATTGGCACAATAGAGTCCCGGAACGTGGCTACCTATGTTGCATTTGTCGGTGGAATCTGCGGGTTAAATAATGCAGAAGTTGCAGACTGCTATGCTGCAGTTTCCATAACAGGCAAAAATGTTGCTGGTGAAATTTGTGGAATCAACCGCAGCAATATACAGAACACCTACTATCTGGAACAAGGTTCTCTCAGCGGAATTCAAATAGGAGACGGCGATGCCACCGCCAAGACCGCATCAGAATTTGCGAGTGGCGAGGTTTGCTATCTGTTGAACAGCGATCCAGATTTTCCGATTTGGAGAAGTAGTAATCAAGAAAGCACGACTTGGGGACAAAAAATTGGAACGGATCCGTATCCATTGCTAGGAGGAACTCCTGTAAAGCAAGTTACGTGGATCTATGATGATACATTTGAAGCAGATACACCATCTAAAAAGCAGTATGTCAACGAAAACAGTATATTAACGCTTCCAGAATTGCCGGATGGTTACCAGTACGCCTATTCTGTAAACGGAATAGAGCGCACAGAAAAAGAACTGAAAGAGATGCAAGTGACGGAAGATTTGACCATTACTGTTCATCGCACATTGGTGACAACAACCACCACTACAACAACTACGACGACAACAACTACAACCACAAACAAGTCGATTTCCACAACAACCAAACATGCCGGAACGACTACCACTACAAAGGCAGTTACGACCACTTCTACCAAGATAATTGCTGGTACAACAACCACTCAGGCAACTACTACAACGAAGATGGATAGAACAACTACAACCACGAAGACAGTTACGACCACTTCTACCAAAGCAATTGCTGGTACGACAACAACTCAAACAACTACTACAACGAAGACAGTTGGAACAACCTCCACTACAAAGGCAGTTACCACTACTTCTACCAAGGCAATTGCTGGCACGACAACAACTCAGGCAACTACCACAACGAAGGCGGTTGGAACAACTACAACCACAAAGTCAGTTACAACCACTTCTACCAAGGCAATTGCTGGTACGACAACA
>FR899099.1:1079-2500 GCA_000437255.1 Ruminococcus sp. CAG:403 | reverse complement strand
ATATCTGCAAAATCTCTATATACATCAAAATCTACCGCAAGCTTAAAGCCAAGAGTTTCCTTCAGTTCAACTACTTGCGAAAAACACGAAGCCCAGAAATGAACAAAGACTACATCGGACCTTGATAAGATTTTGATTTCATTATCATTCAGTACGATGTTATCGAGAATTTCTCCGTTCCATGAATCATCTTTATAATACCTATCGCCCGATTCTGTAAGGTAAGTCATATTATTTGCAGTCTGATACCTTTCATCAATGCGTATATGGTTTTTATCAATATCAAGCTTTGATATTGAATCCATTATCGCTTCTGCATATTTATCTTTTCCGACAACACCAAGAAGCGTAACATCTATATCCTTAAAGTGCGAGGCATGAGCAGCAAAATTCAATGCTTCTCCTCCCGGTCTGATTATTTCAGTACCGTAAAAAACATCTGCACATATACAAGGAAGTGCAGTCAGCTTAATTTTATTCATTATACCACCTCACAAATTCTGATTTGTAGAGCAACTGTCCCACATTTAGTTTAACATATTATACCACACCCATATACGAAAAGTCAAGAAAGGATGTGATTTCATGAGCATTTTTACAGGACTTTTCAAGTCCAGAGATAAGCCTCAAAACAGTTATGACAGTCCGTCATACACATACTTTTTCGGCAGAAGCAATGCCGGAAAAAGAGTTACCGACAGAACAGCCCTGCAGCATATTGCGGTTTATGCCTGTGTGCGTGTACTGTCAGAAGCTATCGCACAGCTGCCACTGCATTTGTACAAATACAACGAAAACGGAAAAGAGCGAGTGCCAAATCACCCGCTTTACTTTTTACTCCACGATCAGCCGAATTCTGAAATGACTTCTTTTGTTTTCCGAGAAACCTTGATGTCACATCTGCTTATCTACGGAAATGCCTATGCACAGATCATTCGAAATGGCAAAGGTGATGTTTTAGGACTGTATCCCTTGATGCCGGACAAAATGAAAGTTGACCGTGATGAGAAAAAACGCCTGATATATATTTACAGCCGTTATGATGAAGCAAATCCCAATCTGAAAGAACAGGGCGACATCATTCTTTATGCTGATGAAGTCCTGCATATTCCTGGACTTGGATTTGATGGTCTGGTTGGATATTCGCCGATTGCACTTGCAAAAAATGCAATCGGCATTTCTATTGCCTGCGAAGAATATGGTGCTTCGTTTTTCGGAAATGGTGCTTCACCAAGTGGCGTGTTAGAACACCCCGGAGTGATCAAAAATCCGGAACGTGTGCGTGACGCATGGCAAAGAGCCTATGGCGGAAGAAACGCTCACAAGGTCGCAGTTTTAGAGGAGGGTATGAAATTCACACCCATTGCAATTCCAAATAATGAAGCACAGTTTCTGGAAACCAGAAAGTTTCAGATTGAGGA
>FR899099.1:0-906 GCA_000437255.1 Ruminococcus sp. CAG:403 | reverse complement strand
ACTTCTTTCTGATTCTGAAAAAGGACAGTATTTCGTGAAGTTCAATGTGGATGGACTACTGCGTGGCGATGAAACGCTCACAAGGTCGCAGTTTTAGAGGAGGGCATGAAGTTCACACCCATTGCAATTCCGAATAATGAAGCACAGTTTTTGGAAACCAGAAAGTTTCAGATTGAGGAGATTGCAAGAATGTACTATGATTGGCGAGACCTTGACCATGCAACATTTTCCAATGTGGAACATCTGTCGCTTGATTTTGTCAAATACAGCCTTGATCCTTGGATCGTTCGCTGGGAGCAGTCTTTGCAAAAAGCACTTCTTTCTGATTCTGAAAAAGGGCAGTATTTCGTGAAGTTCAATGTAGACGGACTACTGCGTGGCGACTATGCTTCCAGAATGCAGGGCTATGCTACCGCAAGACAGAACGGCTGGATGTCGGCAAATGATATCCGAGAACTTGAAGATATGAATATGATTTCTGAGGAGGAAGGTGGAAACTTGTATCTTTGTAATGGTTCGATGAGCCGCCTCCATGATGCAGGAATTGCTTATTCAGATAAAAAGCAGAAAAAGGAGGACGATGAAAATGGATAAGTTCTGGAATTTTATCAAAAATGAAGAAACATCAGAAACAGAGCTGTATTTTGAGGGACCTATCTCAAGCAGCACATGGTATGGTGATGAACTGACTCCTGCGTTATTTAAGAATGAACTGAACAAACATCCGGGTAATCTTACCGTTTGGATCTCGAGTCCGGGTGGAGATGTGTTCGCAGCAAGTCAGATTTACACTATGCTGAAAAACCATAAAGGCAGGATTACTGTTAAAATTGACAGCCTTGCAGCATCGGCGGCATCTGTCGTAGCAATGGCAGGTGATACAACATGGATTTCTCCGACAGGAAT
>FR899098.1 GCA_000437255.1 Ruminococcus sp. CAG:403 | reverse complement strand
CTATTATGCGGAACAGGCAGTTGGTAATCTACCTTCCTGGAACAACTAAATTGATAAAGCCAAACCAGACAGATTTCCCTGTCTGAAATGAGAATCTATAAAAATGGAGCTGCTTTCTAAGAAAGTCAGCTCCATTTTTTATTATTATAACATTACAACAATTTCTTCTGTTTCTCTTTGCAGCCATAAAGCAGCCATAAAAATTGAAACAGTCACCCTGCCAAAAAAGAAGTAGATACAAATGAAAAAGAGCCGCAGTATCATGCGACTCTTTCGATATGGGGTGGGAGATGGGATTCGAACCCACGATCTTCGGGACCACAATCCGACGCTTTAACCAGCTAAGCTACACCCACCATTTATGCATCCTCTGTTTGGATGATTTGTAGAAATTGGCGCGCCTTACTGGATTCGAACCAGTGGCTTACTGCTTAGAAGGCAGTTACTCTATCCAGCTGAGTTAAAGGCGCAAATTGGAGCGGGTGATGGGAATCGAACCCACGTAACCAGCTTGGAAGGCTGGAATTCTACCATTGAACTACACCCGCGTGTTTGTTTTTTATTTGTTCTGTCGTTCATCGACTTATATATTTTATCATATTTCGGCCACTTTGTCAAGCCTTTTTCGCTTAAAAAAGCAAAAAAGAACGCTTGAAGTCAATTTGATTTCAAGCGTTCTCACTTTTATTTATAAAGCCTATTGAATTACAAGGCAGAAACCTGGATAGTACCGGAAGCATCTGCCGTCAAAGAAATGGTCTGAATCATTCCAATCCGCTCAATAATGAGGTTTGCAACAGCATCCTCTACATCCTGACGAATGACACGGCGAATATCACGAGCACCATATCGCTTACCATATGCTTTTTTGGCAATTGCCTGCAAGGCAGCCTCATCATATTGCAGCTGAATTTCCTTTTCCTCCAGCGGCGCTTTCATTTCATCCAGCATCAAGGCTGCAATTTTCTGATAGGATTCCAAAGAAAGATCTTGGAAAACAACAATTTCATCAATTCGGCTGATAAATTCCGGACGCAGGAATTCACGCAGTCCCTTAATTGCCTTTTCCTTTGAAATTTCATTTTCTGTTTTATTGAATCCAACACCAATGCTCTTATCGGTTGAACCAGCATTGGAAGTCATACAAATCACAGTGTTTTCAAAGCTAACTGTTCTTCCCTGTGCGTCATCAATTTTTCCTTCATCCAGAATCTGCATGAGAATATTCATGACATCCGGATGTGCTTTTTCAATTTCATCGAACAGAATTACAGAATACGGTCTGCGGCGTACCTTTTCCGTCAGCTGCCCTGCTTCATCATAGCCAACATATCCCGGAGGAGATCCAATCATTCTGGCAACCGAGTGCTTTTCCATAAATTCGGTCATATCCAACCGAATCAACGGTTCATTGGAATCAAACAATTCCTGAGATAACGTCTTTACCAGTTCGGTCTTTCCAACACCAGTTGGCCCAACAAAAATGAAAGAAGCGGGACGGCGGCGAGCAGATAGCTGCACTCGTGTTCTCTTAATGGCTTTTGCCAGCAGATGCACGGCTTCATCCTGTCCAATAATTCGTGCACGCAGCCGATCTTCTAAGCCAATGATCTTTTGGAATTCTGTTTCCGCAATCTTATTGGCTGGAATACCAGTCCATAGTTCAATCACTTTGGCAAGATCTGCTTCTGTTACCTGAATGGCCTCTATCTTCTTGCTCAGTTCCTCCAACTGCCCCTTTAAGCGAATTTTATCCGCTTTTACAGCTGCCAATGCTTCATAATCAATCTCGGTCTCTTCTTCGATTGTCTTTTCCTGTTCTTCCAAATCGGTCAGTTTCTGATTGAGTTGATCATATTCCGACAATTCCGGAGAACGCAGGCAGGTACAAGCACAGCTTTCATCCAGCAAGTCAATTGCCTTATCCGGCAGGAACCGATCTGTAATATAGCGTTCTGCCAGCGTTGCACACAGCCGCACGATATAATCGCTGACATGTACACGATGGTAGGATTCATAGTATTTTTTAATTCCCTTTAAAACAGAAATAGTCTCCTCAATAGTTGGCTCATTGACTGTAACTGGCTGGAATCGCCGTTCCAATGCAGCATCTTTTTCGATGAACTTCCGGTACTCTTCAAATGTCGTGGCTCCAATTACCTGAATTTCACCACGGGAAAGCGCTGGCTTTAAAATGTTCGCTGCATTCATAGAGCCTTCTGAATTTCCGGTTCCAACCAAGTTGTGTACTTCGTCAATGAAGAGGATAATATTCCCCTCTTGTTTCACTTCGTTGACCAGCCCTTTGACCCGGCTCTCAAACTGCCCACGGAACTGCGTACCAGCTACCAGTGCAGTCAAATCCAACAGATAAACCACTTTATTTTGCAGGTTAAACGGAACATCTCCGGATTGAATATGCTGCGCAATGCCCTCTGCAATGGCAGTTTTACCAACACCCGGTTCTCCGATTAGGCATGGATTGTTCTTGGTACGGCGAGACAGAATTTGAATGACACGAGAAATTTCTTTGTCTCTTCCCACAATATCATCCAGTTCCCCATTGGCTGCACGTTCACTCAAATTGGTGCAGTAATTGCCAAGGAATTTCAGCTCTTTCTTTTTCTTTTTTCTTTTTTCCTTTTTTGCAGTATCCTTGGTAGCAGGTGCTTCTGCTTCGCTCAGCTCCCCGGCTTCTCCCTCCTGTGGCAACAGATCAGAATTCTTCATCATGTTTTGCAAAAATTCTGGCATGACACCAGAACCGCCCATTTCGAACCCTTCTCCATCCATCAGATCCATCATCTGATCGGAAAGCTGCTCCAATTCTGCATCTGTGATTCCCATTTGCTTCATGTATTCCGTCACCTGCGGAATATTGAGTTCTTTTGCACACAACATGCATAAGCCCTCATTTTTCTTTTGCGTTCCCTGCATCGAGGTAATAAATACAACCGCAGGTCTCTTTTTGCAACGACTGCATAGCATCATAATTGATTTCATCGCCTTTCTATAGTTTCTAGCATCGATTATTCTTTAAAATCGACTCGATTGATCTGATCATACCCCATTAAGAAAATATATCCATCCTGCTTCACAAATGTTCGGTAGGATACATCCAGTTTTACTGTTGCGATGGATTTGCCGCTGAAGGCATAACTGGTGATGCTATCCGCATTCATCACGTATGCATCATCCTGCGAAAGAAGTACTTTTTTAGAAGTATCACTAATTCGAACTTCTGAAGGTGAATCGGCGCTGCGATCCATCAAAATCAAACGTGCTTCCCGCTGATTTTCATCTTTTAAAATGACAGCTGCGCTGCCATATGCAACATCGTATGCGACAAGATCACCCATGTAGATATAACTGCTTGATAAATTTCCGCTGTCATCGTAGTAGGCACACATCGTATCCCCTACCACGCAAAGCATCCCCGATTCGGAATAGGACAGTTCCAATCCCATAGTAGACAATGGTTCGGATTCCCACTGTACATCCTTTTCGTCAAAACGAACGCTTTTCATACGGCTGACCAATTCACCGTTTTCGACATCCAATTCCATGAAGGCACAGCCGTTCCCGTCATTCTGGAAGGTAACATCAATCAAACGATTGACACAATTTCGAGTGTAAATTGCCTTTCCCGTTTCATCAAACACCTGCAAGGAACAGGCATATTGATCGGATTCTGTCACAATTGCAGTATACCCGGAATCATTGATCACACCAAATATGATATCGTTGTCCAGATACTTTACAAACATATTTTTGCTTGGCTTATCGACGCGAAATCCGCTTCCATCGCTTTCATAAACCAATGCATAGGCACCACTCGTTTTCAAAACTGCATTGGAAAACATATGCTGCCGCACATCTTTCAGATCTCCATGCGGAGAATATAAATATAGATATGCGTCATTTTGAATAAAGAGCACATCATTTGCAATTTCTGCCTGATAATCCGACTTTCCAGAAATGGTCAGCGGAAAATTTCCTTCTGCAAGTGTACCATCATTCTGTGTGATGGACTGATACCGTGAACCAATTCCAGCCAGTTTTGGAATCCATGCGTCTCGCTGCACATATAAGTATGCACAGAAGATCGCCAATAAAATAAATACGGAAAACCGTCTAACCCCCCGCATTGCGTTTCGCTTTTTCCGCTGCGCAACGACATCCACCTCTGGATCCATTGCTGTTCGATTGTCTTTCATTGCTCGCTCCTCTTTCTTTGCAAAACAAAGCACATTTGCGATTGATCCGTTTTTCTTACCGTCATTTTTCCATTTTTTCCACTTTTTAGCACTTATGCATAGTAAACACGATGCAGATACAGTCCATGCGGCTGTACCGTCCGTCCTGCAAGCGTGCGGTCTCTGGCAGCAAGGATGGCATCCAAGTCTTTGATTGCAATGGATCCTTCATTGACACTGAGCAGTGTCCCGATCAGAATCCTAATCATATTATACAGAAAACCATCTCCTTTTACAAGTATTAAAACGCTATCTCCTTGCATTTCTATGTTAAATTTATAAATTGTTCGTACTGTATTCTTATCTTCTGTGCAATTTGAACAAAAGCTTCCAAAATCATGGGTTCCAATAAAATGATTGGCAGCTTCCTGCATCAAATCAATCTGCATAGCACGGCGATAATGCAGTGCCAAATCCGTCTGAAACGGGTTTTTGCTTTCACTGTTGTGAATCCGATAGACATATTCCTTTGCCACACAACTAAAACGTGCATGAAACGATTCCGGAACGTCTTCACAAGATAAAATAGAAATATCATCCGGCAAGTATCCATTCATTCCACGCACAAAATTTCGACAGGGAATTTCCCGGTCTGTCATGCAGGAAAAGCAGTACTCCTCTGCGTGAACACCTGCATCGGTACGAGAACAGCCGGCAATTGTAGTCGGTGTGTTGAGCAGCTTAGAAAGCGCCTGCTCAACGACTGCTTGTATGGTATTGGCATTTTCCTGCCTCTGATAGCCGTGGTAGCGCGTTCCACGAAATGCCATTCTTACTTTTAGATTTCTCATAGTTTGCTCCTTTTTCTTTTGCTTGTCATGCGCAGACGAAATACACGATAAACAACGCATAAAATCACACTGCATCCAGAAATTACACCACCCAGGCAGACACCAACCGGACGATAATGCAAAGTAATGCGATGAGACCCTGCCGGAACATTTACTGCCAGCATTGCACCATCGCCAACGGAAGTCGTTGGCACCGGTTCTCCGTCCAGTTCTGCATGCCAACCGGCATCATACGGAATGGCACAATACAACAAGCCATCTATTGCAGTCTCTACCGTTCCTTCTACGGTTGTATCCGTTACCACTTGTACCTGCATGACTTGACGCTGCAAAATCTGCTGTCCTCGTTCCCAGACAGCATCATTCATCTGATATAGCAGCACAGACATAGTTCCAAAAGATGCGGCTTCGAGTGCAATCTGCAAAACAGCCGTATCTCCAGTCTGATAATCTCCCATCGGGAATACATATGCCTGCTTGCCCATTTCATACTGTGCCGTAGTCTGTCCATTTTGTAAAACAGAAAGATGACATGCATTGGGAATGGACAAATAACCATATAAAGACATGTCCTGCGGCAACTGCACCGAACAGGAAATAACACCGTCTGTTACACCCTGCTGGGAACGATACGTACACCAAGTTCCATTTTGCGTGAAACTGTATGGATCCCCCTTCATGCTATCATAGGATACTGCGGTAAACAGCGGTTCCCGAATTCCCGTCATTTTCGCAAACAAATCGTTCTGTGCTTCAAACGGATTCTGATAGCCACTAGGACGGTACGCTTCGGTTTCTTTTCCCACAACAAAACAAAATGGAAGGGCATCTTTTACCGCATAGCCGGATACCGCTCCGCTGGAAGCACAAAGCGTCAAGTATTTACTTTCCGGTACAGTACCGGTTCGATCGATTAAATGGGAAAGTCCAATCAACGAATTGTTCCACGGCGTGGAAAGCGTATAATAATAACGGTTACCAGCTTCCGATGCAGGCAGTCCGATGCTTCTAAAAAAGCGAGAAACGGCTACCAGAACCGTAGAAGAAAAGAGAGAAATGCCAGAATACCCATACAATGCTGGATCGTTTAACGTATAGGTAGATGTGCATTCTACCCGATGAAATGGCGAATCCGCCTCCTGTTCTCCTATTTGCTCCAGGACATCATCTACTTCCTGTTCCAAATACGGATAACTCAAATAGTCCGATGTGGATACTGCTTTGGAACTAATCTGTACATGCTGCACTTGTTCCAAAAGAACGATTCCGCCAAGCAACAGACAAAATACCGGCTTTTTGAAAAGATGCAGCTGATGCAAAATCAAAACAATTCCATATCCTGCCGCTGTGACGGCTGTCAGCAAAACCGCTTTTGCCGGCTGCACGGAACTGGAAATCCAGATCAAGGCAATCAGTACTGCCCCCATTGCAATCCAGTCTGGCAACCGAATACCGCCTGCCTCAACAATTCCCATTGCACGATAGGCGGCTGTCAGCAGTAAAAAGGAAATCAAAAACGAAAATCGATATGGCAGCATATTGGTAAAATGAAATCCGTGCCAAATATAATTCAGCAAATTCCAATTACAGCTGAGCAGTAAAAAAGCAGTTCCTGCCACCATGCATAACTTTTCCCGGAGGCGAACCAAACGAGAACGCAAAAACAAGCCACACAGCACCAAAGGCAGCACACCGCAATCAATATTCGGAAGCCCTTCCTTTACCGTTGGTGCATGATAACCAATAAAATTGGAGAGCACTGCCTTCCAGCTTTCATAAAAATAACTTTTATCCGGAAACAGACGATCTGCACCAAAAGTCTGCTGCAACGCATAATAGGTGGGCAGCAGCAAGACTGCACACAATCCCAATGCGCCAGCAGTTGCAAGCAATGTCAAAAGACCGCACCGCCAAAAGTAACGCATTTGTTTGCCTTCTAACAGCCAAATTCCAAAAAAAGCAAGTACCAAAAACAGGCAGACCATCCAACCAATGTAAAAATTAGAAATCACTGCGGCAGCAAGCGACAACCAGTAAAGCTGTATTTTTTGTTTGCGAATGATTCGAACCAGTCCCAAAATGACAAGCGGAAACAATGCAACTGTATCCAGCCAGATGACATTCCATACATATCCCATCAAATAACCGCAAAGTGCATATAAAGTTCCAAAAAGACAAATGGTCCATCGATTTTGATGAAAGACTTGTTTCAGAAAAATTGCATAACATAACCCTGCTGCTCCAATTTTACAGACCACCAATGCTGTAACGGCATCCCGCAGGGCAGCTGCCGGAACCAATGCAAGCAGCCAATTCAGCGGACTGGCTGCATAGTAAGCATAAATTGCCAAAAAATTGGTGCCCATTCCGCTGTCCCAAGTGAAGAACAAGGAACCGCCATGCTGTAGCTTTTCCTGTAAAATATGAAGAAATGGGGCATACTGATGCCAAAAATCAACTACTAAAATCTGTCGGGTTCCAAATGGATGTACCTGTTGAACCACCAATCCACTGCCATACAGCAAAGCAGGAATTAAAAATGACAAAAGAAGAAACCAATGCGTTTCTTCTTTTTCTCGTTTATACAGTGCCATGCCTCGTTTCATGTTTTGTTTTTCCTCACGAATTGATAAGCAGTTGCATCACAATGGTACCTGCCAAAAAGCAAGCTGTCACCAATAAAGCTACCACATCCGATTTCTGTGCCTGTAGCGTATGCATTTTGGTTCTACCGATATCGCCTCGATAGCAGCGGCATTCCATGGCAGTTGCCAATTCCTCTGCCCGACGAAAAGCAGAAACAAACAGCGGAATAAAAATCGGAAGCAGCGCTTTTGCACGCTGTACCAGAGAACCGGTCTCCAAATCAGCTCCTCTTGCCTTTTGTGCAGAAATAATTTTATCCGTTTCTTCTATTAAAGTTGGAATAAACCGCAGTGCAATGGTCATCATCATCGCAAAAACATGCACCGGAAATTTCAGCTTTTTCAGCGGACTGAGCAGCCGTTCAATGGCATCGGTCAAAGCAATCGGTGATGTCGTATAGGTCAGCAAGGAGGTTCCTATAATTAAGAATACGATTCGAACCAGCATTTGAACAGCGGTTGTTACCCCCTCTGCTGTGATGCGAATGACCCAAACAGAGAGATACACCGTTCCATCTCGAATAAACAGCAAATCCAATATTGCTGTGCAAAGCAAGATCGGTACAATCGGCTTGACACTTTTTAAGACAAGCTTTGGAGACAGCTTCGACAATCCGAAAGATAAAATACAAAATAATATTCCAAACAGCATGCACAACAGCGATTTTCCTGTAAACAGCATAATAATGTAGAGCAGAACGATTACAATTTTAAAACGTGGATCCATACGGTGCACAAAGCTGCTGCCAGGGAAATACTGTCCTAGTGTGATGTCTTTTAGCATACGGTATCCCCCTTTTTGGCTGCATATGCTTGCAGGAACTGCCGGGCTGCCTCTTCCACGGTATAAATAGACTCGTCCAGCGGAATGCCCTGCTGCCGAAGCGCCATGCAAACACGTGTCACCTGTGGAACTTCCAAACCCATTTGCTGAAGGGCTTCGGCATGCTGAAAAACATGCTCTACGGTATCATAGCAAAACAGCTTGCTTTGATTCATGACCAGGATCTTTTCCGCATAACGTGCCACATCTTCCATGCTGTGAGAAACCAGCAGAACCGTACTTCCCGTTGTTCGGTGGTACGCACGAATTTCCTTTAAAATGGATTCCCTGCCCCGTGGATCCAAACCTGCTGTTGGCTCGTCCAAAATTAAAACAGAAGGACGCAGTGCCATTACACCGGCAATTGCAACACGTCGTTTCTGTCCCCCAGAAAGTGCAAAAGGAGACTGTTCCAGCAAGGATTCCGGCAAACCAACCAGCGCAGCTGCTTCTAATACACGATCCCGAATTTCCGCTTCTGTTAAACCCATATTTTTCGGACCAAATGCAATATCTCGGTAAACCGTTTCCTCAAAGAGCTGATACTCTGGATACTGAAAAACCAAACCTACTTGAAAGCGCACTTGCCGGATATTGGACTTATTGGCCCAGATGTCTGTTCCATTCAGCAGCACGGTTCCGGAAGTTGGCCGAAGCAATCCGTTAAAATGCTGCATCAAGGTGGATTTTCCAGAGCCAGTATGACCAATTACCCCAACAAAAGCGCCCTGCTCAATTTCTAGATTCACATGATCCACTGCCGTTTTTTCAAACGGTGTCCCCGGACTATATTGATACGTTAATCCTTCTGTTTTTAAAACCGTCACGTGTACTCCTTCTACTTTTCATTCCACACTGCTGAAATTGCCTGAATGCAGTCTTCCTCTCGTATAATCTGAGCAGGCAGATCCATTCCAGCCTTCCGCAGCAAATAGGTCAACTCCGTTACCTGCGGAACATCCAATCCGATTGCCTGCAACGCCTCCACATGGGAAAAGACTTGTTCTGGTCGATCATCATATAAAATGGTTCCATCATTCATGACAACCACACGATCCGCCTGCGCTGCTTCTTCCATATAGTGTGTAATCAATACAATGGTAATGCCATATTGCTTTTTCAAATGCTGGATGGTATCCATAACCTCTTTTCTGCCTTTCGGATCCAACATAGCAGTCGGCTCGTCCAAAACAATACAGTCCGGTCGCATGGCAATGATGCCAGCAATGGCAACTCGCTGTTTCTGTCCACCGGAAAGCTGACTGGGAGAATGCAGCCGATATGCTGTCATATCAACTGCTTCCAAGGCTTCATCCACTCGCCTGCGAATCTCAGCCGGCGGAATGCCCAGATTTTCCGGACCAAATGCAACATCTTCTTCGACAATAGTTGCTACAATCTGGTTATCTGGATTCTGAAACACCATTCCAACTTTTTGCCGTACTTGGAACAACTGTTCTTCCTCTGCCGGATTCAATCCGTCAATGGTAACTGTCCCCTTAACCGGAAGCAGAATTCCATTCAAATGCTTTGCAAATGTAGACTTTCCGGAGCCATTGTGTCCTAAGATTGCAACAAATTCTCCCTTTTGGATGTCCAGAGAAACTCCTTTTAAGATGTCAGGAGAACAGGAAGCTCCGTCTTCATCCCGATAGTGAAACCACACATTTGATGCAGAAATCTGTACGCTCATCTGATCTCCTTCCATGCTCTTATAAATTTTGCCAAATTGCAGTAGAACCGCAAGGCAGCGTTAAGCCAGTGGATTCTACCGGCAATCCAATTTCATCGAATGATACAGAACCGCCGAATTTCGGCTGCATAATGCTTCCCAGCAAATAGCCCATTACAGCAGGAGATAAACCTGTCGTATAGCTGTTAATCAGGAAAAACAACGGCTGATCGGATAAGACGCCGGAACACAACTGTACCAAATCATGGATCGAATCTTCCAGTTTCCAAATTTCACCGCCGGGGCCTCTTCCATAACTCGGCGGATCCATGATAATGGCATCATAGCGTCTGCCACGGCGAATTTCCCGTGCGGTAAACTTTTCGCAATCATCTACAATCCAGCGAATCGGAGCTTCTGTCAGATTGGAATATGCCGCATTTTCCCGTGCCCATTGTACCATGCCCTTAGAAGCATCCACATGGCAAACGGAAGCGCCGGCTCTTGCACAGGCAAGCGTTGCGCCACCCGTATATGCAAACAGATTCAACACAGAAATGGGTCTGCCTGCCTGCCGAATGGCATTCGCCAGGAAATCCCAGTTTACAGCCTGTTCCGGGAATAACCCGGTATGCTTAAATCCAGTTGGCTGAATCCGAAAAGTTAAATCCAGCGGCTGATACTGCATGGTCCAGGACTCCGGCAGCTTTTTTTGAAATTGCCAGCTTCCGCCGCCGGAGGAAGAACGGGTATAATGTCCGTCTGCGGTTCGCCACTGCGGATGCCGCTTCGGAGTATTCCAAATAATCTGCGGATCCGGACGGATTAAGGTCACCCGATTCCACATCTCCAGCTTCTCTTGGGAAGCCGTGTCCAAAATGCGATATTCTTTCCAGTTTTCTGCTACTCTCAATGCCGTACGCTCCTTATGCTCGGTTTACAAATTCCTGAATCTGTGCCGCAATCTGCTCGGCTGCCGTTTGAATGGCAGTTGCATCCTTGCCTTCTACCATGACACGGATCAAAGGTTCTGTACCGCTTTCCCGTACCAGAATCCGACCATTTTCCCCAAGCTGTTCGGTATAGGCTTGAATCTTATCCTGCACCTGCTGATCCTGCTTCCAAAGTCCACGATGGCAGGGCTTCATGGAAACATTGATCATAACCTGTGGGAAAGTATCCATAACTGCTGCCAGCTCACTCATTTTCTTACCGGACTGTACCAGAATTTCCATGGTTTTGGCACCAGAAAGTTCCCCGTCACCGGTTGTCGCATCATCCAGGAAAATAATATGACCGCTTTGCTCTCCGCCGATATTATACCCGTTTTGCAGCATGGATTCCAAAACATACCGATCCCCTACATTGGTGGTCACAACTGAAATGTGATTTTTCTTTGCAAAATGGAAGAATCCAAGATTGGTCATAACAGTGCCAACTGCGGTATTGTGCTTGAGCTTTCCCTTTTCCCGATAGGACTTTGCACAAATGGCGATCAGTTGATCTCCGTCTACCAAATTGCCGTTTTCATCCACTGCCAGGCAACGGTCTGCATCTCCGTCAAACGCAAGCCCTGCATCGCAGTCATGCGTTTTCACATACTGCATCAACTGTTCCATATGCGTGGAACCACAATGGTCATTGATATTCAGGCCATTCGGCTGATCGCTGAGCATATGCACTGTTGCACCGAGCTTTTCAAACAGCGCCTGTGCAGTTGCGGAGGCGCTTCCGTTTGCACAGTCCAGCGCCAGTTTCAAACCCGTCAGCGGGGTGGAAATGGTTGATGCCAGATAGGAAATATAATCTTCCTTTGCCGTTTCATAGGCATGCATGCTTCCTACTTCTTTATGAGACTTGAGTGCAATCTTTTCCGGGGTATCCAGAATCAAGGCTTCAATTTCTGCTTCGACTGCATCCGGCAACTTATAACCGGTTGCAGAGAACAGCTTAATACCGTTAAATTCTACGCTGTTATGTGACGCAGAAATCATGATGCCGGCATCTGCATGCTGTGCACGTACTAGGTAAGCAACCGCCGGTGTCGGTACGACACCGAGTGTTACAGCATCTGCTCCAACCGAACAAATACCGGCACACAAAGCAGCCTCTAAAATATCGGAAGAAATTCGAGTATCCTTTCCGATTAAAATTTTCGCCTTGTGCTTTGCTTCCTTGGTCAAAACCAATGCTGCTGCCCGACCGATCTGCATAGCAAGTTCACATGTTAATTCTGTAATGGCAATCCCTCTTGCGCCATCTGTTCCAAATAGTCTGCCCATTCTGATTTTTACTCCTTTTATGATTCCATCAATTGTATTTATGATTCTGATAAGGTCATTTGCCCGGAAATACCCTGCTGGGAGGGTAACTGTATACCCAGATGTTCATATGCCAGTTGGGTGGCACACCGTCCTCTTGGGGTACGGGACAGGAAGCCAAGCTGCATCAGATACGGCTCACAAACGTCTTCCAAGGTAACAGTTTCTTCTCCCAAAGCAGATGCCAGTGTTTCCAAACCAACCGGGCCACCGCCATAGCCTTTGATAATCATTTCCAAAAGCCGACGGTCATTGCTGTCCAGCCCCAATGCATCAATTTCCAAACGATCAAGAGCAATCACTGCAATTTCTTTGGTGATTTGTCCATTGCCCATTACATCCGCAAAATCTCGCACCCGCTTCAGCAAGCGATTGGCAATTCGGGGCGTCCCCCGTGCCCGCCGTGCAATTTCTACAGCACCATCCAAGGTACATGGAATTTCCAAAATAATTGCACTGCGGCGAATGATATCCGTCAGCTGTTCCACGGTATACAATTCCAAACGCTGAATAACGCCAAATCGATCTCGTAGCGGACTGGAAAGCTGTCCGGCACGTGTGGTGGCACCAACCAATGTAAACGGGTTCAAATCCACCCGGAGTGAACGGGCAGACGGCCCTTTTCCCATCATAATATCGATGACATGGTCTTCCAACGCCGGATATAGAATTTCCTCTACCGATCTGGAAAGACGATGAATTTCATCGATAAATAGAATATCATTGGGCTGCAAGTTGGTCAAAAGCGCAGCCAGATCACCAGGCTTTTCAATAGCAGGACCTGTAGTGACACGCAGGTTGACCCCCATCTCATGCGCAATGATTGCAGAAAGCGTAGTCTTTCCCAATCCAGGCGGTCCATACAACAATACATGATCCAGAGGATCCCCACGACGCTTGGCCGCTTCAATGTAAATTGCCATGTTCTCTTTGACTTTATCCTGTCCGATATATTCTGCCAGCGTCTGCGGCCGTAAAGAATATTCCACTTCCCGGTCTTCTACGGTTTCTTTTGCGGTTACCATTCTGGTGTCAAATTCCATATCACTGGTTTCAATCATGCGTTCTCACATCCTTTTCTTGCTTTGGCACATTTTTCTTATCCAAACCAGCAAACCAATCTGCGAAAAGTACACACCTACCGACGATTGGAGGCGGCTCCGATCTGCCGCAAAGTCTGCTTGATCAATTCCTGAGACGGCAAGTTCGGATCCAATTTGGCAAGAAGCGGCACGACCTCTCCTTGGGTATATCCCAGTACCATCAGAGCTGCAATGGCATCTTCTATATTGTCTCCGCCCAGAGAAGCAGCAGCCGAAGCGGAAAAAGCTTCTGCAGCATGAATCTCTCCCATATGTTCCTTGGCAATCTTATCTTTTAATTCCAATACAATACGCTGTGCTGTTTTGGCACCGATTCCCTTCGTTTTGGTAAATGATTTACTGTCACCAGAAGCTACAAGCAGTGCAAATCGATCTGGTGTAACATCCGATAAAATGGCAAGCGCAGCCTTTGGCCCGACACCTGATACAGAAATCAGCATTTCAAAGCAATGCCGTTCCTGTCGGGTGGAAAAGCCAAACAGGTCTACACTATCTTCCCGAACTGCCAAATGCGTATATAACCGCACCTCTTCTCCAAGTGCACCCAGTCCTGACAGGGTGTGCAGCGTGGTTCGGCAGGCATATCCCACTCCACCGCATTCTACCACTGCCATTGTCGGTTCCTTTGCCAGCAAAGTGCCACGTACACTATCAATCATTGTATTCCTCCTGCCATTTGTTCCAATTGTATGCCAGTCGCACAGTGTCCATGACAGATTGCCAATGCAAGTGCATCGGCTGCATCATCCGGCTTCGGCATCTGTGCCAACTTTAAAATTCGACGTGTCAATTCCATAACCTGTTTCTTTTCCGCTCTTCCATATCCAACGACCGCTTGCTTAACTTGCAGCGGCGTATATTCATAAATGGGAACCTGATGCAGCTGTGCGCAAAGCAAAATAACGCCTCGTGCTTGTGCTACATTGATGACTGTTTTTTGGTTGGAGGTAAAAAATAAGCGTTCTACCGAAACACAATCTGGTTGAAAACGATCTAAAATGAAATTCAAATCCTGATAAATTGCAGTCAGCCGCTGCGTAAAGGGCGTATTGGCTTCTGTCGTAATGGCGCCGTATTCCAGCGGACGAAAGTCCATTCCATTATAATCTAAAACACCAAATCCCACGATGGCAAAGCCTGGATCAATTCCCAGTATGCGCATGTTCCCCCTCCTGATTCTTTCTAAAAGGATGCATGCACCCCATTGGAAAATCCGTGCTGTATCCTGCAAGTTCTCACATACATTTTTTATTATACCATAAAGCAGTTGATCTTTTCAATAGTTATCCGTATTTTTCTCTTGCAATTTTAAAAAAAATTGTGTATAATAAAAAGAACGTCCATACAAACATTCTTCATCAAACAATGCCTGTATGGATTTCATTCTTCCAGAACCAAACGAAAGGATTGCCAGCATATGGATTTAAACGAAATTCGGATGCAGATTGATCAACTGGATCAATCCATTTTGCATTTATTTGAACAGCGTATGGAGCTCTGTCAGCAGGTTGCAGCTTATAAAAAAGCACATCACATGGAAATTTTCCAAGAAGGCCGTGAAGCAGTCATCATGGAGCGAATTGGAAAAGCGGCACAGCCGCAATTTATGCATGCTGCACAGACTCTATTCTCCACGATGCTGGATTTGAGCAAGCAGCTGCAAACCCAAATGCTGACACAAGAGGAACCCATTCCGCAGTTCTCCATCCCACAGTTTTCAGCTGCACAAAAAATCGGCTGCCAGGGAATGGAAGGCGCCAATTCGGAACAAGCTGCCAAGCAGCTATTTCCGGAACGGGAGATCACCTTTTTTCCAACTTTTGAATCTGTATTCGAAGCAGTGGAAGAAGGCAAAATCGAATATGGTGTTCTTCCCATTTACAATAGCACCGCTGGCTCTGTCACTGCAACTTATGATCTGCTACATAAGCATTCTGTTTATCTTGCTGCGATGACAACGGTTGCAGTCAATCACTGTCTGGTAACTCGGCCGGGGCTTTCTCTTGACGAGATTCATACTGTTTATTCCCATCCGCAAGGACTTTCCCAATGTTCCGACTTTTTAAGCCACCACAACCTCATTGGACAAGGATACAGCAATACGGCAACTGCTGCCAAGTTGGTAGCTGACAGTGATGCGCCAATTGCTGCTATTTGCTCAGAAAACTGCGCCAAGTTAAATCACTTGCAAATTCTCGCACAAAACATTTCCAATGTCTCCCCAAACTATACTCGTTTTATTTGCATCACAAAAGAATTGCAAGTGGATCCAAACGCTTCTATCATTTCCATTATGCTGACCATTCCCAATGAACCGGGCTCCCTGAGTAAATTACTGGAAAAGTTCTATATTTATAATTTAAACCTCGATCGAATTGAAAGCCGTCCCATTCAAGATGGAAGTTTTGGTGTTGTCTTCCACATCGACTTCAAAGGAAATTTAAATGATCGAAAGGTTGCTGCCTTTCTCAACAGCCTTTGCAAATTCTGCATGAACTTTAAACTGCTGGGAAATGTTGTCGTACAGTGACACACTTCTCTTGCTGTAAATTCAAATGAAAGCAATCTGCCTGCTGGACCTTCTCCAACAGGCAGATTGCTTTTTTATTTTTATTTTTATTCTTATTCCAATTCCATTTCTCGCTTGAGGAAAATCCATTGCATGCGCATTGCAAGAACGGTAATCACCAGCAGGACTGCTCCACCACCCAGCATCCAACCGACGACGGTATTGCGTTCCTGATACAACTCAGAAAATGGAACCATTGCCATTAAGACCTGTTCATCATGCACTTGATAGCGCACCATCTGACGTGTTCCATCAATTTCCGTATCAATTCTTCCCTTTTTCTTTTGGAAATTGTTGCTATTGAAAACAGAAGTCTGATTGATCTTGTCTGGATCCGTATGACTTAAAAAGCACATGGTATTCAGATCTACAATTGCAGTAGAGCCCTGTCCATAAAGCGGCATGTCTGCTGCAAGATTCTGGATTTCTGTTTTCTGCAAAAGTGCTTGTACCGTACTTGCCGAATAGGAAACCTGCACCATGCCATGTCCATTTCCCAGTGTAGAGGCCGCTTGTATAACAGGCTTTGCATCCTCCAACCGAAATTCCACATCTGTGTAAACTATTTCGTGAATATGATTCAGAAAAGGCTCTGCGATGGTTGTGCCGGCACTGGATAAATCGGTGCTCAGAATAATATGTCCCTGTGCATCAGATACACTGACCAGATCTGCACCAATTCCCACACGCAGCTCTTCCAGCGTCTTATCATCTATAGACTCCTCTGTCAGGCTGCTGTCCAACAGCATCGCCAAAACACGAGTCTTGGATTTATAGTCATCCGTCAGCTCGGTTTCCAGCATGGTTTTGTTTTCTGCATTTTGGTCAATGGTATCTGCCATGTCGCTGATATTGGCATCAATTTCATCAATTGCACCATGCAATTCTACCACGCCGACAGTATACCACGCAACAAAAGATAAAACAAGCGTTGCAAGAACCATACAAATTAAAATATAACGATATAATTTAAAAAGACGTCTCATAGCATTCCTCCCATTTTTCTAAAAAGCAGAAGGCGTGATTGAATCAATAGAAAACGGCTCCATTTCAATAAACAGAACCGTTTTCAAAAAGCACAATTCCGTCAATGATTTCCTTATGCCTGCTTTTTCTTTGCCTCTAAATCTGCCAGTGCATCCTTCCGAGACAGGCTGATTTTTCCGTCTTTAATTTCCATAACCTTTACGATAATTTCATCACCAATGGAAACAACATCTTCTACCTGTTCCACACGGTTCTTATCCAGCTTGGAAATGTGTACCAGACCGTCTTTTCCAGGTGCAATCTCTACAAATGCACCAAACGGCTTAATGGATACTACTTTGCCTTTATAAATTGCGCCCACTTCCGGATCATTTGCAATGGTCTCTACAATTTGCAGTGCTTTCTGGCAACCTTCCAGGCTCATGCCGCTGATAAATACGCTGCCATCTTCATTGATATCAATCTTGACATCGCATTCAGCAGAAATCTTCTGAATTACCTTTCCACCCTGTCCAATGACATCCCGAATCTTGTCCACTGCAATTTTGGTCTGGAACATCTTCGGTGCATAAGCATTGACCGTTTCACGTGGACGAGCAATTGCCTTCAGCATAATTTCATCCAAAATGTACAGTCTCGCTTTTCTGGTCTTTTCAAATGCTTCTTCGATAATAGCCGGAGTCAGACCGTCCACCTTAATATCAACCTGAATGGCAGTAATTCCGTTCTTGGTACCACCTACCTTAAAGTCCATATCGCCAAAGAAATCTTCCAGACCCTGAATATCCACCATGGTCATGAATTCATCGCTATCCGGCAACGTAATCAAACCGCAGGAAATGCCGGCAACTGGTTCCTTAATTGGCACGCCAGCATCCATCAATGCCAGTGTAGAACCACAAATGGAAGCCTGCGAAGTCGAACCGTTGGAAGAAAGCACTTCTGAAACCAAACGGAATGCATATGGGAACTCTTCAACCGGCGGAATAACCGGCAGCAGAGCACGTTCTGCCAATGCACCATGTCCGATTTCACGACGACCTGGACCACGGCTCGGCTTGGTTTCGCCTACAGAATAGGACGGGAAATTATACTGGTGCATATACCGCTTGGAGGTTTCTTCATCCAAGCCGTCAATCTTCTGGCTATCGCTAACCGGGCCAAGTGTTGCAACGGTCAGAACCTGTGTCTGTCCTCTTGTGAACAAACCAGAACCATGTACACGTGGCAGCAAACCAACTTCAGCTGCAAGCGGACGGATTTCATCAATGCCTCTTCCATCTACACGCTTGCCCTCATACAGCCAATTCCGAACAATTTTCTTTTGCAACTTGTACAAGCACTCATCAATCATCGCAATTTGTTCCGGATACGCTTCATCAAACTGCTCATGTACAGCATCTACGATCGGCTGCAACCGTTCTTCTCTTACATTTTTATCGTTGGTATCCAGGGCAAACTTTACCTGATCGCCAACCATTTCTTCGATCTGATCAAACAGCGCATGATCCACTTCCATGGACTGGAACGCAAACTTCTTCTTACCGATTGCATTCTGAATTTCCTTTACAAACGCAACCATCTTCTTGATCTCTTCGTGACCAGTTAAAATTGCCTTCAGCATCAGATCTTCCGGTACTTCGTTGGCACCGGCTTCGATCATTACAATTTTCTCCATAGAACCAGCAACCGTTAACTGCAAATCGTTGTGTGCACGCTGTTCCAATGTCGGGTTCAGAACAATTTCACCGTCTACCAGACCTACACTGACGCCAGCGATCGGGCCATTCCACGGAATATCCGAAATAGAAATGGCAATAGAAGTTGCCAGCATGCCTGTGATTTCCGGAGAGCAATCCGGATCCACCGCCAAAACCGTCATAACAACTGAAACATCATTCCGCATATCCTTCGGGAACAGCGGACGAATCGGACGGTCTACCATACGAGAAGTCAAAATTGCCTTTTCAGACGGCTTTCCTTCTCTCTTGGTGAAAGAACCTGGGATTTTTCCAACGGAATATAACCGTTCTTCATAATCGACAGACAGAGGGAAAAAGTCCACGCCTTCTCTTGGCTTTGCACTTGCTGTTACATTTGCCATTACAACGGTATCGCCATACCGTACCCAACAAGAACCGTTTGAGAGTTCACAAGTTTTTCCAGTTTCTACAACAAGCGGCCGACCGGCAAATGTCGTTTCAAATGTTCTATATTTTTCAAACATAATTTTGATTCCTTTCTACTTGAATTCCTTCTGCTTATGCATCCCCCCAGCAGCAGTTTTAGCAATAAGCCCTATCTTTTTCAGGAAAGACACGGCTTAATGCTAAAAGATCCGCCGCCTAATTGGGGTGCATCATAACACGGAAAGGCAGAAAGAGAACTTTCTCCATCTGCCTTTTCTGATTGTTGTAATTACTTACGAATACCCAGCTTTTCGATGCAAGCACGGTACCGTTCTACATCCTTTTTCTTCAGGTAGTTCAACAGATTTCTTCTGTGACCAACCATCTTCAGCAGACCTCTTCTGGAGTGATGATCCTTCTGATGGCTCTTCAGGTGTTCGGTCAGATCGTTAATTCTCTTTGTAAGAATGGCAATCTGTACTTCCGGAGAACCAGTATCGGTTTCATGCAGACGGTTGTTTTCGATTACGGATGTTTTTTCTTCTTTACGCAGCATATTTTTCACCTCATTTAATTTTCCTCATGAACATAGAAATGGGTAGGTAAAAACTCCTTTTTCAAAAGGCTAAATCCCAAATCCAAGTACATGACCAATTTATTATATCATACTTCTTTCCATTTGTAAAGTATCTTTTTTATGTCTTAGGAAATTGTTTTTCCTTTTCCTCTTCCACTGCTGGTTTTCTTTTTTTCTACTGGCTTTTCTTTTCCGCCCATGTCCTCAAAAACAGATTCTTCCGAGCTGGAAGTACCGCCGGTCAATTCCGGATTGACTTCCCCACGCTGTTCGTAATACGGATTGATGATATATTTTTGAATGATGGGATAACAATTGAAGCAAATAATTAAGCCCATCCAGGAAGCCGGCAGAAACAGCAGCAAAATCATACCCGGTATCCAATACCGCAAAATCAGTCCAGCGCCAGCTCCTAAAATGCCAACAAAAAGCAGCGTCAGCAAATTTTTCTTTACTGCAATAAATGCCAATGCCAATGCATTTCTTAAAATTTTTTTCAGCGGAAGATTGGTAGCAACAATCATCAGGAAGACATAAAAGTTCATCATAACCGCCAAAACTCCGACACTCAGTGCTACAACCAAGAAAAAGTACCAGATTTTGCTGCCGCTTTGCCGAATCAAAAGTGGATAGATATAGAATGCGGAGCCGATACAGGCTGCTACAAGCAAATCAAGCAATCCAACAATACAGGAATATCGAAACTCCGACCGAAAGGTTTTCAAAAAATCATGCACCATAAACACTGGCTTTTCCAACGTAAAATTCCGCAAAATTTTTGTATGCCCTGCCAAAGCAGGGCCAAAGCACACTGCAAAGGCAAGAAGAAAAATGGCAAGCAATCCATATCGCAGTCCGCCTGGTGCACAGCGATAATAAACAAAGGAAGCAGCCACAAGCGGCAAATAAAACAGCATATACAGGAAATTTAATTCCAATAGTTTCCAAAACTTTCTGCCGAATATCTCCATAAACCGAAAAAAGCCTTTCTTTTTCGGTGCATCTTTGGCAATACCGGCACCGGGGTTCTCATAATTTGCTCCGAACAAACCCATAGTTTACAATTCCTTTCTTTTTTCAACAAGTTCCATACGCACTGCTATTTTCTCGAAAGAACAGCACGTATTCTTATGAAAAAGCCTGTCTGAAATCCTTCCACATACATTCCCCTGCACATGTTCAGATTCAAACAGGTTCTTCAAGCAAAATCGCCGTGCAAAAGTTATTCTGATAAAAAGGCGCACAGACAGACTAATGCAGGCAGTTTCCTATAACAATCGCATCCGCATACAAATTACCACGACCAAACTATACAGGATAGAAGCCAGTAACAACAAACCCAGCAGCACCAAAAAGCGGATACAATACAGCTGCAACTGATGCCGCATATCTTCCCGTTCCTCGCTGGAAAAGCAAATCCGAATCAACCTGCCGGAAAAGCGCAACGATTCCCGTACCGCAAACAGCAGGCAGGCAGCTGCACACCCAGCAAATGGCAACAGCAGTCCAATGCAGAAAAAATAGCGGTGCGAAGTTGGATGGCAGAGCAATTGCAGCAGGGCGGCGCTGACTTGTCCACCCAAGTAGAACAGCAAACACCAAGCCAATGGCTGTCCAATCATGGAAAAGCCAAGCAAAAAGGCTGCCGCCAACAAAGCTGCGCTGCATGGAAATGCAGTACCGAATAACTGCGAAAACGCAGCGCCCGTTTCCGGCAGCAAAAATGCATTGGGCGCTTGCAGCAGTTGTGTCATCTTACAAGTTGGATGAAATAATGTGCACATTGTTCCGCATGCTGCACCGAGCAGCAAGGAACCACACATCACCCACATCAGCAGCAATTTCCGCTGCGCCGTTGACAATCCCGTTCTTTTTTTCATCATTTTGCATACTCCTTATCAAACGCATATGGAATGAATTTGATAAAGTGTATGCATCGATGCAAACGGTTAGAACGAACCGTTACTTAGAAAGTTCCTCTGCACGTTTGGTACAGCTTTCACAGCAAGAAACCACAACATCCACCAAGTTTCCTTCATACAGGCGATCCAGGCCAGCCAAAGTG
The DNA here is from genome assembly GCA_000437255.1 of Ruminococcus sp. CAG:403. Classification (GTDB taxonomy): domain Bacteria; phylum Bacillota; class Clostridia; order Oscillospirales; family Ruminococcaceae; genus Ruminococcus_C. Next base: position 6,485 of record FR899098.1, on the reverse strand, counting down.
GTCCCGCCCGGAGAAGAAACCTGACGAATTAAGGTATCAATATCATAACCAGAATCTGCAATCATTTTCGCTGCACCAATCAGAGACTGCACCAGCAGATCCTTTGTAACAGTTTCATCCAGACCAGCTTGCTGCGCATAGGTAAAGAATCCCTTCGCATACAAATAAATGAATGCTGGACTGCTTCCATTAATGGCAATGATTTTCTGCATTTCATCCGGCTGTAAAACAGCTGTTTTTCCACAAGCATTAAAAATTTGCTGCACAAATTGAAACTCCGAATCCGAAACCGGTGCAATCGGTGCCAATGCAGTTGCACCCTCCCGCAGCAGCAGCGGTGTATTGGGCATTGCCAAAACCACCTTAACCGGGAAACCGATTTGTTCCTGAATATAAGCGCCGGAAATACCGGCAGCAATGGAAATCAAAACCGTCTGTTCTGTAACAGCATCTTTCAATTTTGGCAGTACTGCTTCAAACTTCTGCGGCTTGATTGCCAAAAACACATATTGACAAGCAGAAACCAATTCCGCTTCAGAATCCACTGCCTTTACTCCTTCATCCGCTAACGCTTCCACTTTGGAACGTGTGGGGTTATACGCATATAATGCAACAGAATCCGCCAAATCACTGGCAGCAATTCCTTTCATGATTGCAGCGCCCATATTTCCGGCGCCCAAAAAACCAACCTGAATCCGTTCAGACATTATCGCACTCTCCTTTAAAATGGTTTTAAAAACAGGGAACGCACACTCGGCCATAATCGAGTGTGCGTTCTATGACGATGCATTTCTTAGAATGCAATATCTTCTGCAATTCGATGCAATCTTTCATCATAGGGCTTCTTCATTGCCAGTGCTTCCTGAATGTCAAAGTCTACAATCTTATTTGCTTGCATACCAACTACACGATTACCAATGCCCTGTTCCAGCAGTTCAACCGCATAGTAACCCATTTCACTTGCAACAACACGATCCCGCAGAGTCGGAGAACCGCCACGCTGTACGTGACCCAGAATGGTTGTTCTGGTTTCGATGCCGGTTTTTTCCTGGATAACCTGTGCAATTTCGTTGGAGTGACCAACACCTTCTGCTACAACAATTACAAAGTTCTGCTTGCCCTTTGCCTTGCATTCCAGCATCTTCTTTGCAATCTGATCCAGATCATACGGCATTTCCTTGGTAATAATCTCAATTGCACCGCAAGCAACGCCTGTATTTACTGCGATAAAGCCTGCGCCACGACCCATTACTTCTACAACGCTGCAACGGAAGTGTGATTGAGAAGTATCCCGCAGCTTGTCCACCATTTCCATAGCGGTATTCATTGCCGTATCATAACCAATTGTGTATTCGGTACATGCAATATCATTGTCGATGGTACCCGGCAGTCCAACACAAAGAATGCCTCTTGCAGACAGATCTGCTGCGCCACGGAAAGAGCCGTCACCGCCGATTACAACGATGCCCTCCAAACCAAGCTTTTCACAATTTGCCTTTGCAATTTCCATGCCCTCTTCTGTCCGGAATTCTGCACTTCTTGCTGTATACAGCATGGTGCCGCCACGATGCATAATATCTGAAACGCTGCGTTCTGTCATCGGTTCAATGTTTCCATCAATCAAACCGCAGTAACCACGCTTAATACCATAAACATTCATGCCCTTTTTTAAGGCAGCTCTTACTACTGCACGAATCGCAGCATTCATACCCGGCGCATCTCCGCCGCTTGTTAATACACCAATTGTCTTAATCATACCATTAAACTCCAATCTGCCTAAGGCAAAAAATGAACCAGTCAACAGCTGTTTACTGTTGCTTTCAGTGTCCGCTGAACCATACTGTTTTTCTGCACAGGGACACATGGAAATCTATTTAATTGATACAAAACGTACACATTATATTATACCGCATATTTATGGTTTGTCAAGGGATCCTGCAAAAAATTAACATATTATTTCCCAAGCCGTTCAATCAATCCCATGCAGCTTGCTGGAACAATTTGCAGCATTGCATGATAAAACGCTTCCGTACAGGAAATACCAGGAATGGTTTTCGGCAGCATATACTGTTTCTTTTCCAGCATATAAAAGCAAAGCGGCGTTGTTCCGGGATACTGCACTGCCAGCTGCAAAATCTGCTGAATCTGTTGCGTTTCCTGCACATGCAGTTTGACACAAAATTGACTGCGCTGAATTTTCTGATTCAATGCATCCTCTCCCAAAACACTCTGACACAAAAAATCTGTACGTTCTTCTTTCTGAGAAATGCTTCCTGTTACAAAAACAACTGTATCTTTTTCCAGCGCATTATGCACCGATGCATACAAGTTTGGAAACACGATACAGTCCAATTCCCGTATGCCATCTCCGCAGGAGAAAAAACACATTGTTTCTCCGCTTTTTGTCAGATGCCGTTTCAAATTCTGAATGGTTCCAATCAAAGAAACAACAGCGCCATCCGGACAAGCAGAAACATCTGAAAATGCCGTGCAGTGCAGCAACGCTGCCGGAAGCTGATATTGCTGTAGCGGATTGCCGGATACATACATTCCAAGTGCTTCTTTTTCCATCGCCAGGCGCTCCTGCGGTTCCAAATCCGGCAAATCCGGAACGGTTACACCATAAGAAACAGTGGAAATGGTGCCGAATAGATTCATCTGCCCCTCTACCATTTGCTGCGATTCTTCCCGACTGGAACGAAGAATCTGCTCATAGCATTGCAGCATTTGTCGGCGATTCCATCCCATATGATCGAATGCACCGCTTTTGATGAGACATTCAACCGCTTGCTTGGAGAGCACTGTGCCACTAAGCCGCTCACAAAAATCCTGTAGATTCTGATAAGCACCTGCCCGTTCCCGATTGGATACGATGCTATCAATCAGCCCTTTTCCAAGCCCTTTTACTGCGAGCAAGCCAAATCGAATCTGATTGCCGCATCGAGTAAATCCAGCCATGCTTGCATTGACACTGGGCGGCAGAACTGCAACACCTGCGGCTGTGCATTCTGTCATATAATCCAGCAGCTTCGGTGTATCTCCCATGACACTGGTCATCAGAGCCGCCATATAATCTGCAAAATAGTGATTTTTCAAATAGGCAGTCTGATACGCCAAGTACGCGTAGGCAACCGCATGCGATTTGTTGAACGCATAGGAGGCAAACCCGGCAATTTCATCAAAAATGGAAGAAGCAACTGCTTCAGGAACGCCATTTGCAACTGCACCACAGCAGGCACTGCTTCCATCCCTGCCATCACTGCCATACAGAAATACCTGTCGTTCCTGTTCCATAACATCCTGTTTTTTCTTTGCCATGGCACGGCGCACCACATCTGCCCGTCCATAGGAATAACCTGCCAGTGAACGGCAAATTTCCATGACCTGCTCCTGATATACAATGCAGCCATTTGTAACATTCAAAATGGGTTCCAGCAACGGATGGGCATAGGTAATCTTTTCCGGATGTCGCCGATTTTCAATAAATTTGTCAATAGAATCCCGTGGGCCAGGGCGATAAAGCGAAAGCACTGCTGTTAAATCTTCCAGATTTTCCGGCATCAAACGGGTCAACACTCTCCGCATTCCAGCACTTTCAAATTGAAACACACCGGTCGTCTCGCCACGTGCCATCATTTTGTAAACATCTGCATCATCAATCGGAATTTGATCGATCGAAAAATCTGGATGCTCTTTTTGAATGGCACGCACGCAGTCCCGAATTACTGTTAAGTTGCGAAGCCCCAAAAAGTCAAATTTTAACAGACCCAGGTATTCCAGCACCTGCATGGGATACTGCGTTACCACAACAGTATCATTTTTTTGCAGCGGCACCAGGTCATCAATTGGAATGGCAGAAATCAGAACACCAGCTGCATGCGTAGAAACATGCCGAGGCACTCCTTCTATTTTCTGCGCCATCTCCAGCAGGCGATGAGCATCTGCATTGGTTTGATCCAATTCCCGCAGATCTGCTCCATCCTTTGCCCGCATCATCTCCGCAATGGTTCTCCTTGGATCGATCTGCTTGGCAATCCGATCACACAGGGCATAGGGAAGATTCATCGCACGTCCGGCATCTCGCACCGCACCACGCGCTTTCATAAAGTCAAAGGTAATGATCTCTGAAACACGCTGTGCACCATAACGTGCAATGACATAGTCCTTTACAGCCTGCCGACCCTCGATACAGAAATCAATATCAAAATCCGGCATGCTGACTCGTTCTGGGTTCAAAAAGCGCTCAAACAGCAAATGATACCGCAGCGGATCAATCTGCGTAATATTCATGCAGTAGGCGCAGATACTGCCTGCTCCGGAACCTCTTCCCGGTCCGACTGGAATATTTTGGCTGCGTGCATAGCGGATGTAATCCCATACAATCAGGAAATAGTCCACATATCCCATCTGCACAATCACTTGAATTTCCCGTTTCATACGCTGAATGGCTTCCTGCGAAGGAGAAGCACCATACCGGCGCACCAGTCCTTCTTTGCAAAGCTTCTGGAAAAACTGTGTGTTGTCAATCCCCTGCTCCTGTTCGAATTTTGGCAGGTAAATATGTCCCGTTTCAAAGGTAACCTGGCAGCGTTTTGCAAGTGCTGCCGTATTTTGGATGGCCTGCGGAACCTCCCGAAACAGCTGCGCCATTTCCTCCGTGCTTTTCAGGTAAAACTCCGGCTGTTCAAACCCCATTCCGGTTTGCTCAGAAATGGTCTTCCCCGTTTGCATGCAAAGTAAAACATGATGCATCTCTGCATCTAATTTGCGCAGATAATGCGCATCGTTGGTGGCTATTAGTGGAATTCCTGTTTCTTGCGCAAGCTGGTATAGTTTCGGCAATACAGCCTGTTCTTCTTCCAACCCATGATTCTGTACTTCCAGGAAGTAGTGATCGGCGCCAAACAATTCCCGATATCGAATTGCTGTTTCTTTCGCTCCGATTTCATCTCCATTTTGCAATCTACGCGGCACTTCTCCTGCAATGCAGCCGGAAAGCGCAAAAAGCCCTTCGTGATACCGTTCCAACAGCTCCCAATCCACCCTCGGCTTTTGGTAGAAGCCTTCTAAGGCAGCGGCAGACACCAATTTTACCAGATTCCGATATCCGGTATTATTTTCACACAGCAGCACCAAATGATAGCTGCGGCGATCCAGCGCCTGCACCCGATCAAATCTTGTCCGCTGTGCCACATAGACTTCACAGCCGATAATAGGATGCACACCTGCTTTTTGCGCTGCCTGATAAAACTGTACTGCTGCATACATATTGCCATGATCGGTCAAAGCAACTGCTGATTGTCCGAGTTCTTTGACCCGCTCCATCAATGCATCAATGGAACAGGCGCCATCCAGTAAGCTATATACGCTGTGTACATGCAAATGGACAAAGTCAGAATTTTGTATGGATTGCATTTGTTCGTATCTCCCCCGCAATCGCTGCAATCTTTTGGAACCGATGATTGACACCGGAACGGCCAATTGGAACTGTTAGCAAATCGCCCAGTTCCTTGAGGCTCAGTTCTGGATTTTCCAAACGAAGCTGTGCCAATTCCAGCAAATCTGCCGGAAGCGATTCCAGCCCCTGTACCGATTCAATCAGGTGAATATCCTCCACTTGCTTGGCAGATGCTGCAACCACCTTATCAATATTCGCAGCATCGCAGTTTCGAATTCGGTTCGCTTTATTCCGTACATCCTTATGAATTTTAATATTCATCAGTTCCAGTGTGCATTGCTGTGCACCCATAAAAGTCAGGGTATCTTCAATGTGTGCGCTATCTTTCAAATACAGCACGTACATGTTTTTCCGCTGTACCATACCGCTGCGCACCTGAATGCTTTGCAGCAGCTTCTGCAAATCCTGGCAGAGCATTTCAGACGGTGTCATAAATTCCAAATGATATTCTTTCTGCGGCTCTACCATGCTGCCGCAGATGAAAAACACACCGGATAAAAAGGCAGCAGTACTGTTGTTGACCAAATTGGTCAAGTAAATTTCCCGCTGTTCCAAGCGAATGCGGTACGTCTCACAAATACGTGCAATCCATTCCGGATCTGACAAAACGAACTGTACCATGCCAGTCTCTGTTTCCCGTTCTGCGGTTCGCAAGACAAGCGGAACGTCTTTTCCAAATACGGCATGAAACAAATCCGGAATCAATTTTGCGAAAACAGGGCTTTCACTTTGCAGACGAATTCTGGACGCTGTAAACGTCCGGCAATATAGCAGAATTCCATACAAACAGGCATATTTCTTATCCTGATCATTCATTCGGCTATAGAGTTCTTCCCGTACCGAATCGGAAAATGACATCACACTCTGCTCCTCTCCTGTTGGAATTGCTGTGCATCAGGAAGGACGATCCCGTCCGATATCCCGATGCTGCTTGCTGACCCGCATTCCATTTGCCAATAAGTGATCTCCGATTTGCTCTGCAAAGGTAACGGAACGATGTTTGCCGCCCGTACAGCCAAATGCAATT
>FR899097.1:41718-48396 GCA_000437255.1 Ruminococcus sp. CAG:403 | reverse complement strand
GCAGCTCCAATGGAGCAAATCAGAACCTTGCCGCGTGATTTACCGCCTGGTATGCCGGATGTGCCGCCTGCTGTTCCATCTACTGCGAACGGCTGGCTAAAGGTCATTGTTCGAACGGGCAACAATGCCATGCCGCTTGCCGGCGTAACCATTATGATCAGCAGCCATGATACGGGCACCATGCGTTTGGAACAAGTTGCGATTACCAATGAAAGCGGTGAAACAGAACGGATCCCGCTTCCTGCGCCGGAACTGGCAGAGTCCTTTACACTGGGCGGTGTACCCACCTACAGCATTTATACAGTTTCTGCCTATGCGCCCGGATATTTTCGGCAGGAGAGTACAGATGTTCCGATATTCCCTGGCATTACCTCTTTGCAGCAGTTCAATCTTATTCCGATGCCGCTGTATGCTGATGGAGAATCGGATACGGCACCACCCTATTCCAATCAAGAACCGCAATTTTAACAGAAGGAGGTGTCTGCCTTGCCGACAGGGGAACCGTTTATTCCGGAAACCATTACTGTTCATTTAGGGCGTCCGAACGAGGATGCACAGGACGTGACCGTTGCCTTTTCCGATTATGTGAAGAACGTTGCATCCAGCGAAATCTACCCGACTTGGCCGGAAGCCTCGCTGCGTGCCAATATCTACGTGATTACGACATTTGCACTCAACCGAATTTATACAGAGTGGTACCGTGCCCGTGGATATGCGTTTGATATTACCAGTTCCACGCAGTATGACCAGAAGTACATATACGGCAGAGAAGTCTTTGAAAATATCAGCCGTTTGGTGGATGAGCAATTCTTTGTATATGTACGCCGAACGGGGACAGTAGAGCCATTGTTTACCGCATTTTGCAATGGAACCACGGTTACCTGTGAGGGACTTTCCCAGTGGGGAACCGTTGATCTTGCCCAGCAGGAAATGGGTGCATATGATATTTTGACCTATTACTATGGAACCGATATTGAGCTGGTACGGGATGCACCCATTCAAAGTGCGACACCGTCCTATCCTGGCTTTCCGCTGGCACTTGGTTATGCCGGAAATGATGTCCGCACCATTCAGGTGCAGCTTAACCGCATTTCGCACAACTATCCTGCCATTCCGAAAATTGGCGATGTCAATGGTGATTTCGATTATTATACGCAGGATGCCGTGATTGCCTTTCAGGAGATTTTTCAGCTGAATCCAACCGGTGTCATTGATGAGGCAACCTGGTATAAGATTTCCTATATTTTCACCAGTGTCAAACACCTTGCGGAGCTGGATTCGGAAGGGTTGGCGCTGGAGGATGTTGCCAATCAGCATACGGAAACGCTTCGCCCCGGCATGCAGGGAGACGATGTACGGTATCTGCAATATTATTTGGCAGTGGTCGGCGCTTATTATGCCAAGGTTCGTCCGGTGGGGATCACAGGATTTTATGGTGCTGAAACAGAAGCTTCGGTGAAATCCTTCCAGCAGGTGTTTGGTTTGCCGCAGACGGGCGTGGTAGATCGCAGAACCTTTTATGACCTGTATCGTGCGTATTTGGGTATTGTGGATTCCATGCCGGTATCGGAAAACACAAAGGAGATCGTGCTGTTTCCGGGGGTTATTCTCCGGGAGGGGATTACCAGTGAGTATGTTCGCATTTTGCAGCAGTACCTGAGCTATATTCACAACACATATCCGGAAGTGGGTGCTGTCAATGCCACCGGTTATTTTGGCCCGATGACGAAACAGTCTGTCATGGCATTTCAGCAGTTGTATGGGCTTCCGGTCAATGGAATTGTAGGGGCAATTACCTGGAATGAGATTGCCGGCCTGTATTCTCAGCTGCTGTTTGGATTTGATAAGCGTCCCTACCAGGCACCGGGCTATACCATACAATAAGGAGGAATGTTCCATGGCGTATCAACTCAATCAAAAACAAGCGCACATTCGGGAATTGCAGCGCTATCTGCATGGCATTTCCTATTTTAATACAGCGATTCCGCATCTTACTGCGGATGGGGTGTATGGAAAAGAAACTGCTATGGCAGTCCGTGCGTTCCAGCAGCAGTACGGGCTGCATCCGACCGGGGAAACCAATCGGGCAACCTGGGATGCCGTTGTACAGCAGTTTCAGCTTTTTGTGACCCAACCGGCAACAGAATTGACCATCTTTCCTGCAAAACTCGGCAGAATTGGGAGCGGAGATGTCGGATTTACGGTGTATGTGGTGCAGGCAATTTTGGAATCCCTGCGTCTGGAGTATGAGAATTTGTTTGCAGTTCCGGTCAATGGAACTTATGGAGCGGAAACCAAGCGTGCTGTGATGCAGTTTCAGCGGGAGAATGGGTTGCGTCCTACTGGGGAAGTCAATGCTGCAACCTGGAACATGCTGGCAGCAGCCATCAATACATTTTCTGGCTAAGAAGCCAAAAAAGAGGAAGCGGTTTGTTATGCGCTTCCTCTTTTTGTATCATCTGGTTTTGAATGCGTCTTATCGAACCTTTGCGCCGCAGGGCAGGGATTCATCTGCAAACAGAACTTTGACTGCGCCGTCTGCACCATCTGCTGCACAAATCATGCCGCAGCTTTCTACACCGCACAGTTTAGCCGGTTTCAGGTTGGCAACCAGCACAATTTTCTTGCCGATCAGGTCTTCCGGTGCATACCATGGTGCAATACCGGAAACCACCTGTCTGCCGCCCATGCCGTCATCCAGCTGTAAGCGCAGCAGTTTCTTGGACTTCTTGACCTTTTCGCAGGCAGTAACCTTTGCAACCCGCAGATCAACCTTTGCAAAAGTTTCAATGTCAATTTCCTCTGCCAGTTCCGGTACGTCGAATGCCGGTTCTTCCGGCTTCTGGTCTGCCGGCAGATTTGCAGAAATGATTTGGTTGAGTTCTTCAATTTCCTTGTCCACATCAATTCTCGGGAACAGGATTTCACCCTTCTGGACGGTAACATCTGCCGGCAGAACACCGAACTGATCCATCTTTTCATAGGTGACATCGGCTTCTGTTGCACCAATCTGCTCCCATACCTTCGGCATGGTGGTCGGCATAAAGGCGCTCAGTGCAGTGGAAATGATCCGGATTACTTCTAAGAGGTGATACAGAACAGTTGCCAGGCGTGTCCGGTTGGCTTCGTCCTTTGCCAGAATCCACGGTGCTGTTTCGTCAATGTACTTGTTGGCACGGGAAACAACCTGGAAAATTTCTTCCAGCGCACGGTTCAGCTGGGTACGATCCATATAACCGTCTACGGCTGCCTTCATGCTGCAAGCAGTCTGTACCAGGTCTTCATCAAATTCGCCGGCCTGCCGTTCGGTTGGCAGTGTGCCGCCGAAATACTTTTCCACCATGGCAACGGTACGGGAAACCAAATTGCCGAATCCGTTTGCCAGATCGGAGTTGATCCGGTTGATCATGATTTCATTGGAGAAGGAGCTGTCTGCGCCCAGTGCCATTTCCCGCAGGATGTGGTACCGGATGGCATCTGCGCCGTAACGATCTGCCAGTACCAGCGGATCTACCACATTGCCCAGGGACTTACTCATTTTTTGACCGTTGAAGGTAATCCAGCCGTGAACAGCCAGATGTTTCGGCAGCGGCAGATCCAATGCCATCAGCATAGCGGGCCAAATAATGGCATGGAACCGCATGATGTCCTTTGCAACCATGTGTACATCTGCCGGCCAGAATTTGTCGAAGTCGTTGTATGCTTCGTTCCAGTAGCCCAATGCAGAAATATAGTTGGACAGGGCATCAACCCAAACATAAATAACGTGATTAGTGTCAAAGGTAACCGGAATGCCCCATTTAAAAGAGGTTCTGGAAACGCACAGATCTTCCAGTCCCGGTTTAATGAAGTTGTTCACCAATTCAGTGGCTCTTGTCTTTGGCTGCAAGTAATCGGTTTCAGTCAGCAGCTTTTCAATGCGGTCTGCAAACGGAGAGAGCTTGAAGAAGTACGCTTCTTCCTTGGCTTCCACAACGGGGCGGCCGCATTCCGGGCACTTGCCGTCGATCAGCTGGGACTCAGTCCAGAAGCTTTCACAAGGCGTACAGTACTTTCCGGAATATTCCCCTTTATAGATGTATCCCTTGTCGTACAGTGCTTTGAAAATTTTCTGTACGGTTTCTACGTGGTAGTCATCGGTGGTACGGATGTAACGGTCGTAGCTGATGTTCATACGGCTCCAAAGGCCTTTGAAGATTGCCACGATTTCATCGACATATTCCTTCGGGGTGACACCCTTTTCGGCTGCCTTCTGTTCGATTTTCAAGCCGTGTTCATCGGTTCCGGTCAGGAACAGAACATCATAGCCCTGCATGCGGCGATACCGTGCAATGGAATCGCACGCTACGGTTGTATAGCAATGTCCGATATGGGGATTCCCGGACGGATAATAGATTGGGGTGGTAATATAATATGGTTTTTTTGACATGCTCCAAATCCTCCTAATCAAGCGCACCCATTGGTGCGAAATTGGTTATCTATTATTATACTGCATTTTTCTGTGTTTGTCCACGTCTTTTTTGAATTTTTCCAAAAACGGCGCCCAGATCTTGGACTTTATGGACTTTTATTGGAAAAAATCCGAAAAAAATTTTCAAAAAGCCTAGCAATGCAGAAAAAAGTGTGCTATAATAGGAACTGTAACAGATGCGGATACAGTTGTATCTGCTGACCGGATTCTGTCGTCCTCCATGTACGATGGAAGCCGAATAATTGATAAAGAGGGTTTTGCACCATGGAAATCAAGTATTCATTGACAAAAACACCAAAGGAAAAGCCGAAGGATGAGAGTAAGCTTGGATTCGGTCATATCTTTACCGACCATATGCTGATTATGCCGTATACAGCAGGACAGGGCTGGCACGATCCGGAAATTCGTCCGTATGGCCCGATTGAACTAAGCCCGGCTTCTATGTGTCTGCACTATGGTCAGACTGTTTTCGAAGGCTTGAAGGCATACCGCACCGCAGAAGGCAAGGTACAGCTGTTCCGTCCGGAAGAAAACTTCAAGCGTCTGAATCGTTCCAATGAGCGTCTGGTGATTCCGGAACTGCCGGTTGACCTGGCCATGCAGTGCTTGATGGCATTGCTGGAAGTGGAAAAGGATTGGGTTCCGCATCAGGAAGGCGCTTCTTTGTACATTCGTCCGTTTATCATTGCTGTCGATCCATATCTGGGCGTTCGTCCGGCTGATCAGTACTACTTCATGATCATCCTGTCTCCGTCCGGTGCATACTATGAATCCGGTCTGAATCCGGTTAACATCTATGTAGAAGATCACTATGTTCGAACCGTTCGTGGATGTATGGGTTATGCCAAGACAGGCGGTAACTATGCAGCTTCCCTGCACAGCCAGGATGATGCCCACAACCAGGGTTATTCTCAGGTGCTGTGGCTGGACGGCGTAGAGCAGAAGTACATCGAAGAAGTTGGCGCAATGAACATCTTCTTCATCATTGACGGCGAATTGGTTACACCGTCCCTGGAAACCGGCTCTATTCTGTCCGGTATCACCAGAAAGTCTACCATTGAGCTTTGCAAGAGCTGGGGCATGCCGGTTTCAGAACGCCGCATCACCATTCAGGAAATTGCAGATGCTTATGATGCCGGGAAACTGGATGAAGTATTCGGTACCGGTACAGCTGCTGTTATTTCTCCGGTTGGCCACCTGAAGTGGGAAGACAAGGTTATGGAGATCAACAACAATAAGATTGGACCAATCTCTCAGAAGATCTATGATACACTCACCGGTATTCAGTGGGGCACACGTCCGGATCCGTTCGGCTGGATTGTTCCTGTTAAATAAAAGAAAACAGATTCATAGCGAGTTGCATGCAGCGCATGTTGTGTGTGAAACCGTACGAAAAAAGGTAAGGGTTTTAGAAAGCCTGCCCGTGAGAAGGGATGCGGGTAGGCTTTTTTTATGAGATTTTTAAGAAAAAAGAATTGGGAAAGGATATTTGAAAAATGAATAAAAGTACCATGCAAAATCTGCGCAGGAATGCGCGGTCGATGGCGTTTGGGAGTCCGTATGCAGAAGGTTTGCTCTGTTTTCTGTGTTTCGCTGTCGTCATTTATGCTCTATTTCGACTGCATCAGCCCATCCAGGAGATAATATCCGGGCATGATTCCGCATACCATTATCTGCGGATTGATGCCACTGCGGAAAATTTACGGAACGGCACGCTTTTTTCCGGCGTGGATTACCTGTTCCTGAATGGAGCCGGCTATGCCAGTTCTGCGGCATATCCCGACTTTTTTCTGCTGATTCCGGCTTGTCTGCGCCTGTTGGGGGTTGGCATCGGAACCACAATGTCGGTTTATTTGCTGCTTTGTGATTGTGCAACGTATTTGACGATGTTCCTCTGCGGAAGAGCCTGCACCAAAAGCGCAGTGGGCGGAACCATTGCAGCAGTTGCCTACACGCTCTGCCAGTACCGAATGGATAATATTTTTATCCGGCTGGCATTGGGCGAGGTACAGGCGCTGATTTTCTGGCCATTGATTTTGTATGGATTGTATGACTTGATATTCGAAGACTTTCGAAAACCGTATGTATTGGGGATTGGCTTTGTCGGAATGCTGCTAAGCCATGTCATTTCAACAGTTTTTGCATTTGCGCTGAGTGTATTGCTGGCAGTCCTCTTCTTCTATCGGTTGCTTCGGCAGCCCAAAAAG
>FR899097.1:24068-41704 GCA_000437255.1 Ruminococcus sp. CAG:403 | reverse complement strand
GCCAGCCAAAAAAGCTGCTCAAGCTGCTGCTGACGGCGGTTGCAGTTCTGGCAGTGACAGCATTCTATTGGATTCCGCTTCTGGAGTTAAAGGGATCCTGTGATCTGGGTTTGGATCATCCGGCATTCTATGCTTCCAATTACCCATTAGAATTTTATAATGTATTCCGGGATTTGTATACCGGGGCAGACGGCCCGAGTCTGGGTATCGTGCTGTTTCTGCTTTGCCTGCTGCGTGTCTTTCTGACGAAGCGCTCTCCGGCTTATCAGGCATTTCCTATGCAATGCGCCTCCGATCGGTCTGCCAGTGTGCGGACAGCTGCGGATGTATTTGCCTTGCTTGGCGTATTTTTTGCCGTTTTTACAACCAAATTGGTACCATGGAAAAAGTTGGCAAAGTATCTGGATTTCATGCAGTTCCCTTGGCGGCTGTTTGGGCCGGTCAGCGCGTTGCTGGTGCTTGCCGGTGCGATTTATCTGTTTTATTTGCTGTCGTTTACCAAGGCAAAAAAGCTGGGCTTGGTGGCAGCAGTTGCGGCCTTTTTCCTGTGCTTCCTGATTCATATGGATCGTTTAACGATTACACGGTTAGGCGTCTATCAGGATGATTACTTTACCAGTCAGGCAGATCCAACCTTTTCGATTGGCATGTCTGAGTACTTACCCATGGCGGCTCGAAACGATGGAGATGCCATGCGTGCCAGAACCGATGTCCTGACGCTGGACGATACCATCACTTGCTCCTTTGAACGGAATGTCAATGAACTGCACTTTACCACACCGGAGGGCGATGCCAAAACCGCAGAGGTGCCGTACATCTGGTACAAAGGGTATGAGGCAGTGGATGAGACTGGCGCAGAGCTGCCGGTTACGATGTCCGATCATGGCTTTGTTTCGGTGGAACTGCCGGGCGGTGTGCACGAGATTACCGTCACGCATCATGCAACGCCCCTTCGTGTAGCTTGCAATGTTGGTTCGCTGCTGGCAGCAGTAGCCCTGTTGGGATTGGCAGTCCTGCATCGTTTTCGGAAGCCGCCGAAGCCGTGTGTGTTGGTACAGGATCGCAGTTCCACAGAGGCAGCAGAGTCTGTCCAGCAGCCGGAAAAACAAGAGGAGCAGGCGGAGGCGCCCCAAGAAGCACAGGCATCGTCAGAAAATCAGTCAAAGGAGGAGCCGACATGTTAAAAGTAAAACGGGCAGAACTTCCGGGAAAGCTGGAGGTTTGGGTTAGAAATATCATCTGTGCATTTGCACTGGTAATTTTGGGCTTTTGTCTGATTGAAAGCTTTATGCATACCATGGAGCTTCGAAAATCGGACGAAGCCTTTGAGGGAATCATTTACCACAGCGACAACTTCTTGGTCAATGCAATTTGCATTGCCGTTGTTCTGCTGTTGGTTGCGCTTGTCATTCCGTATTTAGAAAAAATACCCATTGGGATTCAGATGGGCGTATTGGCGGCGGTGACGATCACACTCGGTTCCATCTGGGTGCTGTCCTCGCAGAGTGCACCGACAGAAGATTCCTTTATGGTTACCAATGCGGCACGGATGGCATCCGAAGGCGATTATAGCTTTATGAGTGACCGCTACTTCAGTAATTATTCCTTTCAGCTTGGATTTGTGTTATACTGCGAATGCTTTATGCGCCTATTTGGGCCGCATGATACGCTGCTGTACTTTGAGTTTATCAATGTGGTTCTGCTGGCAGCTGCTTACATGGGCTTGATTCTGATTCTGCGCCGTCTGTTCCACAGCAAGCGGATTCAGACCATTGCTTGTTTAATCCTGCTGTTCTGCATGCAGCCCATTCTGTTCTCCGTATTCATTTATGGAATCATTCCTGGTATTACGTTTGCCATTTATGCTGTTTTGTGTGAGATTCTCTACTTCCAGAGCGAGAAGAAAATCAAGTATCTCTGGGCAGCGTGCTCTGTTATTTGTATTGCGCTTGCTGCCATGGTCAAACTGAACAATTATATTATTTTAATTGCCATGGTGATAATGGCGCTGATCAAACTCATTCAGCGAAGAAAACTGTCGGATTTGATTTATATTGTGGTAGCTGTTTTGCTAACCTTGAGCATCAATTCGTCTGTTTGTAAGTTGTATGAAGCACGCAGTGATACGAAATTGAATGATTCACTTCCGATGATCTCCTATGCAGTCATGGGGCTGAATTATCCTTATAATGTGGTGGGCTGTACCGCAGCCGGCTGGTATAACGGTTCGTATACGCTCGGCAACTTTGAAAGCCACAATTATGATGCTAAGGAAGCAGCGGCTGCCTCCAAGGAACAGATCAAGGAGCGTCTTTCCTATTTTGCGCATCATTATCAGGAAACCAACGACTTCTTCTATGAAAAGAATATGTCGCAATGGAACGAACCGACCTATGCAAGTATCTGGATCAACATTGTGCGAATCAAGTACCAGGAGGTTGGAAAGATTGCCACCTATGTTTGCAATACAGCGCCAGAGAAAACCACGCAGTATATGAATGTTTATCAGCTGCTGATTTTCTTGGGTGCATTTGCCGGTGTGTTCTGCTGCTGGAAAAAGAAGGACGTATTTTGTTCCTGTTTCCTTTTGATTATCGTAGGCGCCTTCTTCTATCATATGATATTCGAGGGAAAATCGCAGTATATTTTGCCGTATTTCCTGTTGCTGTGCGGATTTTCTGCGGTCGGCATGGACTTCCTCAGCAAAAAGGTGGAGGCGATTCTGCCGAAGTGGGGCAAAAAGAAACAAGCACAGCTTGTAACAGATGCAAAACCGGAAGAAACCATATAATGTTAAAAGCCTGCACCAGCCGTGTGCAGGCTTTTTGTGCAGGATGGATGAATTTTGCGGAGGAAGCTTGACAATTTGCTGGATTTGTGGTATCATAAAAACACATAAAAATGGTTTTATTGGAAACGTACATTCTCTGAAATGATAACGAACAACACGATTTTATGAAATTTTGTCGGAATCAATGAGGAGGATTTTTTTATGCCCAAAAACAAATTACAAGAAGTTATTTTTACCATTTTGATGGTGCTTGTTATGGTATATGCAATGGTTTGTTATAACATTGCATTGAGCAATGGCAGTATGCAAAACTGGGTGTTTGTAGCTGCATTACAGGAATTGCCGCTTATGGGAGCGCTTGCATTTGTACTGGACTTTTTTGTAGTAGGACATTTGGCGAAGAAAATCGCAATGCGGCTGGTATCGATGGAGCAGGAACATCCGTTTCATTTGGTACTCGCAATTTCTGCGGTGTCGGTAGCCTTTATGTGTCCGCTGATGAGTCTGGCTGCGACGATTTTCTTTCAGCATGCCGGAACGCAGCTGATCAGTGTTTGGCTACAGACAACTGCTCTGAATTTCCCGATGGCACTTTGCTGGCAGCTGTTTTTTGCAGGACCGTTGGTTCGGTTTGTATTTCGACAGCTATTTCGTCAATCAGCGGTTCGCACAAAGCCATCGGCTGTGCAGATGTCGGCACAGGAAGATTGATTGCCCGTGCAAAAAATGGAAGCTATTGATTGGTGCTGTTTCCAGATGAAGCAGCATCAATTGTTTTTTTCGCTCGCCCAATGAGGTGAGCGGATTTTTTTATCATTCCTTGGGATAAGTTCTAAAATTTTTGTTGCACTTTTGTGGAAACTGTGCTATAATAAAGTATCTATTAGTTAGGAGGCGTTGCAGATGTGCGGCATAGTAGGCTATGTAGGGCAAAGGGATTGCGTGGATGTCCTCATGAGCGGCCTGACCAAGCTGGAATACCGTGGATATGATTCCGCCGGTATCGCAGTATTTGATCATGGAAAGATTAAAGTGGCAAAGTCAAAGGGTCGCTTGAAAAATCTGGAACAGAAGATGGAGCAGGAAGGAAGACCAAATGGTCATGTTGGCATCGGGCATACTCGATGGGCAACACACGGGGAACCTTCTGATGTGAATTCGCACCCCCACAGCGGCGGACGGGTCACCATCGTACACAACGGCATCATTGAAAATTATAAAGAATTGAAAAATTACTTGCTGTCAAAAGGTGTAACCTTTGACAGTGATACCGATACAGAAGTTGCAGCAAAATTATTGGATTACAATTATAACGGCAGTCCGTTGGACACCATTGCAGAAACCATCCGGGATCTGGAAGGTTCCTATGCATTGGGCATTCTGTTCGCCGATCATCCGGGCGAAGTGTATGCGGTTCGGCGGGAAAGTCCGCTGATTGTCGGACTGGGCAAAGGGGAATCCTTTATTGCATCGGATGTTCCGGCTATTTTACGCTACACGAAGGATTATTACCTGCTGGATTATGATGAAATTGTCGTTTTGAATGCAAATGGTGCAGAAGTGTATGATGTGTACGGTAAACGGGTGGAAAAGGAACGGAAAACCGCCGACTGGGACATGGAAGCTGCGGAAAAGGGCGGCTATGCCCACTTTATGTTGAAGGAAATTCACGAGCAGCCGACTGCCATCAAGACCACCATTCAGCCCCGTATCCGGGATGGCTTGCCCAACCTGGAAGAATGCGGCATTACACCGGAAGTACTCAAGGGCTTCCGCCAGATTTTTGTGGTTGCCTGCGGAACCGCCATGCATGCCGGTATGGTTGGAAAGTATGTCATTGAAAAACTGGCAAAGGTTCCGGTTACAGTCGATATTGCTTCAGAATTCCGGTATCGGGATCCGCTGGTCGGCGAAGGAGATCTGGTGATTATTATTTCCCAGTCCGGAGAAACTGCCGACAGTCTGGCAGCGATGCGGCTTGCCAAGCAGCTCGGTGCGAAAACGCTTGCCATTGTCAATGCAAAGGGCAGCTCCATTGCACGGGAAGCAGATATGCTGATCTATACCCATGCGGGCCCGGAAATTGCAGTTGCTTCTACCAAGGCATACATGGTGCAGATTGCCGTGATGTACTTACTGGCGTTTGAATTGGCGCTGGCTGTAAATGCCATTGATGAGACAGAGTGCCGCAGATTGGTTGCCCTGTTGCAGCAGACACCGGATGTCATCCGTACCATTTTGGAACACAAAGAGGAAACCCAGCATATTGCCTCGCAGCTGATTACCGCAGACAGCTTGCTGTACATCGGCAGAGGGCTGGATTATGCATTGAGCATGGAGGGGTCTCTGAAGCTCAAGGAAATTTCCTACATTCATTCGGAATCCTATGCAGCCGGCGAGCTGAAACATGGTACCATTTCGCTGATTTCAGACGGTATGCCGGTTATTGCAGTGGCAACTCAGCAGGCATTGTTTGAGAAAACCATCAGCAACATCCAGGAAGTCAAGTCCAGAGGCGCAAAGGTGATTCTGATTTGTCGGGACACCTATCAGCCGGACGATCATACTGCTGATATGAAATTCGGTTTGCCAGATTTTGACGACCTGCTGATGCCGATGATTGCAGTGGTTCCGTTGCAGCTGATTGCATACTATACATCTGTATTAAAGGGGAACGATGTCGATAAACCACGGAATCTGGCAAAGTCCGTTACCGTGGAATAAGGATTTTGGAAGTGGAACAGGGGGCAGGTTTGGGCGCATGTGTCGCATGTGTCTGCTGCCCCATTTCTATGAAAACGCAGAAAGGAGCGGCTATCTGTTCGGCAGATAGCAAATACTATGAAAAAACATCTCATTTGTACCGCACTGCTGGGTGCCATTTTTCTTCCCACTGCGGTGTTTTCGATGCCGGCTGCGGCGGAAGATGCCTCTAGTACCGCAGAAACTTATACCAGCGGCGATTTTTCCTATACGCTGGACGATGACGGCAATGCCACACTGACAGCTTACACGGGCGGAAAAGATCTGGTTTTGCCGGAAGAGCTGGATGGACATCCGGTTACCAAGGCAAGCGACTACATTTTTGCCGATAATGATACACTGGAAACGGTTTCTGTTTCTGCTGCTATGACGGATTTGGGGGACAGTTGCTTTTTTGGATGTGACAATATCACCTCTTTCTCCGTTGCTGATGGCAATCTCGTTTATGCAGCGCAGGACGACATTCTTTACTCTAAGGATAATACCTTCCTGATTGCCTACCCGAATGGCAAGACGGAGAAGACCTTTACCGTTCCGGACGGCGTTGAACAAATTGGAACGGGTGCCTTTGGGTATGCCAAGCTGCAATCGATCACCATGCCGGATTCCGTTACCACCATCAATGAGTGGGCATTTGCCTACAGCACCTTGACGGATGTGACGTTCTCCCCGAATATCACGGCAATTTATGACTATGCATTTTCCTATTGTGCAGATATGACGGATTGGAATCTGCCGGAAAAACTGGAATACATCGGCAATGCAGCTTTTGCAAACTGTACCGGCATGACGGAGATCAAACTGCCGGAATCCCTGACTACCATTGGAATGGGTGCCTTTACCGGAACTGGTCTGACCAGTATTACCGTACCTGCTTCCGTTGGCTCCATTGGATATTGTGCCATCGGCTATCAGGATATGACCACACCGGTGGATGGTTTTATCATTTATGGTGTAACCGGTTCCAAGGCGCAGGAATATGCAACTGAAACCGATTCGGAATATTCTGATTATAAAAATAATTTCACTTTTGTTCCGGTAAAGGATACAGGAAATAGCATTCAGGACAGCGAAGCCATTGCAGAGGAAGCAGCCAATGCAACTGGTGATAAGAGCAAATCCTCTACCGATGTAACCAAGAAGGACAACAGCAAGAAACTGCTCTTCGGCATTGCTTGTGGAGTTGTATTGCTGATTGGCGGCGGTGCACTCCTGCTTACCAATCGGCCGAAGAAGGATACTTCTAAGAAAAAGCAGACAGACAGCAAATCGGATTCTGACAAGCAGACGGCGGACAAGCAAAATCCGGATCAGCAGCAGTCTGCCTCCAAAACATCATCGGACGGTGAGGATCACGAATGAATGGATGGAAACACGCAGCCTCCGCAGTCCTTTCGGTTCTGACCCTGTGCGGATTGATCTGGACACCCGGCATTCCCGCAGAAGGCGAAAACTCCGATTCCTATACGTATATGGAGGAGGAAACCTCCGGACATAAAGTTTCCGGAATCTTCACCTATGAAGAGACGGATACAGGCATTACCATTACTTCCTGCGATACCAATGCAACGGAAGCAGAAGTCCCGGCAACCATTTCCGGGAAACCAGTTACACAGCTTGGAAACGGTGCCTTTACCCAATGCCAGCTGCTGAGTACTGTTACTTTGCCGAATTCCATTACCAAAATCGGCGAGAGTGCTTTTTACTGCTGCAATTCACTGAAAAGCTTGACAATTCCGAGTTCCGTAACCGAAATCGGAAAGGGCGCTTTTCAGACTTGTACTTCTCTGGAAACGGTTACGCTTCCGGCTGGACTGACCACCATTCCGGAAGCTGCTTTTCAGGGCTGTTCCAATTTGACCGCGGTGACGCTGAATGGTGCGGTGACACAGATCGGCGGACAGGCATTTGAAGCTTGTACCGCACTGACCACGTTTTCCATTCCGGAAACGGTAACCACCATTGGGGATTATGCCTTTCGGCAGTGCAGTGCTTTGACGGAAATGACCATTCCGGCAGCCTGCACCTCGTTGGGGCAGTATGTCTGGGATGACTGTGCCGCATTGACCAATCTGTACGTTGCTGCCGGAAATCCGGCATACGCCGATCAGAACGGTGTACTCTTTACCGCAGACGGCAGCCAGCTGATTCGCTATCCGCAAAACAAGCCGGAGACGACGTATACGGTTCCGGATGGATGCACCAGCTTAGCGGATTGGAGTTTTAACTATGCAGCTTCCTTAGAGACATTGGATCTGAACCAGGTGACAGAGCTTGGTGCAGACTGCTTCATTTATTGTACGGCGTTGCAGCAAGTGACGCTGCCAGAGGGCATCACGGCGCTGAACGGAGCGGCATTTTATGGCTGTTCGGCATTGGAATCCATTACGCTTCCAAGCTCTTTGCAAACCATTGGGGAGCACTGCTTTGGAGCATGTACCGCATTGACTTCTGTGACCATTCCGGAAGGTGTTACAACCATCGGCAGCAGTGCCTTTCTGAATTGCCTGTCGCTGAAAACAGTGACGCTCCCGGACAGCGTAACGGAAATTGGAACATATGCATTTGGGTATATGATTGCTGCCGATTCGGAAAATTATCAGCCAATTGAAGGCTTTTCGCTGCAGGGGAACAGCAAAACGGTACAGGCGTACCGAAAAGATCACAACCTTTCTGCTTCCAGCGGTTTTCCAACTTGGGGGATTGTCTGCTGTGTAGCAGCTGTTGTACTCGTTGCAGGTGGTGTCATTGTGGGCATTGTTTGCATGAACCGCCGCCATTAATTCAAGGAAGGAATCAGTTATGAATCAATTCAAACGAATTGCTGCTGCGCTGCTGTCCGGCGTTTTGCTGTGCGGTGCACTGCCAGCTTCTACTGTGGTTTGGGCAGTCGGCAATGACAGCATTTTGCAGGACAATCAGACGAGCTATGCAGTCGGGGATACTTTTGATGACGGGGTACTGACCTACACCATTACCGGAGCTGCAACGGTGTCGGTAACCGATTGTACGCTGGGTGCCAGTTACGTCAACATTGGCGAAAAGATCAGCGGCTATACCATAACCGGAATCGGAGACGGCGCCTTTGAAGGCATGGAAAGTATGGCATCTGTTACCATTCCGAAGTCTGTGACAACCATTGAAGATGGCGCTTTTAATGGATGTACCGGGCTGACATCTATTACGCTGCCGGACAGTGTTACAAAAATTCCGGCTGGCTGTTTCCAGGGATGCAGCAGTTTGCAGGAAATCAAGCTAGGCAGTCAAGTGACAGAAATTGGAGACATGGCGTTTGCGCTATGTACTTCTCTGGAAACCTTTACATTTCCGGAGACTGTGACCGCAGTTGGCTTGAAGCTGTTTTTCGGCTGTGCCAAGCTGCAAGAAGTTACACTTCCGGAAAGCCTGACTACATTGGGTACGCAGATGTTTTTCTCCTGCCCGGCATTGGAAAGCATCACCATTCCGGCTTCCGTGGAAGATGTCGGCGTGATGGCATTTTCCGGCTGTACCGGATTAAAGGAGATTGTCGTTGCAGATGGCAACGAATATTTCACGGTGCACGAAGGCGCACTGTTTGACAAGAATTTGGAAGTACTCTACTGCTATCCGGCGGCGCAAACGGAAACCTCCTATACGGTACCGGACAGCACACTGGTCATTGGCCCTTCTGCCTTTATGTGTGCAGCTAGTTTGACACAGGTAACGCTGCCGGAAAAGCTGCGTTATATCGGAGACGGTGCATTTTATGGCTGTGTGGGACTGTCTTCCATCATTCTTCCGGAGGCAGTGACCACCATTGGAGACAATGCATTTGACAGCTGCTCCGCTCTGCAAACGGTAACTTTTGTTGGTGCAGATGCAGAAGAACAAACCGGGGAAGATCTCAGCATCGGCAGCTATGCCTTTTTTGCTTGTCCGAAACTGCTGGATGTTACGTTGCCGAAGCGAGTTTCCAGCATCGGTTCCTATGCATTTGGCTGTACGGAAGAGACGGATTCTGCCAATACCGCCAACGCAGCCGGGGATGAGATTGCCGTAAAGGCGGTTTCCGGCTTTGTACTCAGCGGCTATACGGGAACCGCATCGGATTATGTCAAAAACTGTGATGTCAAGATTTCATTCCATGCCCTGAATTTCAACTGGAAATCCTTTGTTTTTTGGGTGGTACTGGGTGCTGCCGGTTTGATTATTCTCTTGTTGGCAGTGCGTGTGATTCGGCGTAATATGCTCACCCCGGAAGAACGGGAAGCCTTGAAAAAAGCCCAGCAGCAAAAGCGGGTTCCGCTGTCTCAGCGGGAGCAGGCATCTGATGCAGAGGAAAAGGAATCGGATGACGGCTATCAGAGTATTCTTGGCAAGGAGGACGAGGACGAAGACGAATCTGCATCGCCGACTGTTCCAGTGATTGATTCTGTGGCGCATGGTATGACACATTTCCGGGGACACGCTGATGCGGATTCAGATACAGAATCGGCACAGCCGGCCGCAGAAGCAGCTAATCAAACGACAGAATCAAAGTAGCACATCGATTCGCTGCCTGCCGGAATCGGGGGACAGTGTTTGAAAAAACGATCAATCCGCTTGCAGACGGACTGATCGTTTTTTTGTTGCGGAATAGATGCTGTTAGATGTCTGCGGTTGTTCCCATTGCATTGCGCCGGAATAGAAAAGAAATGCACCAGACAGCTGCCAGAGCCACTAAGATATAAATGATTCGGCTGATGAGAGCGGCTGCACCGCCAAAGATCCAGGCAACTGCGTCGAATTCAAAAATGCCGACCAGTCCCCAGTTGATGCCGCCGATTACCAGGATAATTAATGCGAGACGATCCCACATTGTGATTTCACCTCATTTCATCCCGCATGCATGTGCAGAATGGCGAAATTGCGTGCATTCTGCGTGCTGCGTTGGTGTTATCTTAACCGCTTTTGCAGGAACTATACATGCAAAAAAACAGATGATTCCGGTAAATTCTGCAACATCTCCATAAAAAATTGGCAATTTGCATTGAAACCGCTTTTTATTTTAGTGCTATTGCACAAATTTAAAGGTTTTCTGCAAAAAAACAAAAAAACGCCTTGACGGATGCCGAAAAATCAGGTATAATAGGGATAGTGATAATTCACATTGATTATTATCACTCGTTTTGTTGTCTCCTTTCTTTTGTTCTACACATATTTATTTTTATTTCGCCAGAGCGCAATGCTCTGGCATTTTTTTTGCGGAAATACCGCACTTTTTTCATGAAAACGGGTTGACTTTTTGTAGAGAAATGTGCTACAATGGCAATATTTCACCGTTGCAAGACTCAATATCAAGGAGGAATGACACAATATGAAACAACAACCCATTTACAAAAACGCACTCAAACTCGCGGTACCAATGATGATTCAAAATGGCATTACCAATATGGTCAGTCTGGTGGACAACGTGATGGTCGGCAGCCAGGGAACGGAGGCCATGACCGGCGTTTCCATTGTCGGACAATTGATTTTTGTCTTCAATCTAGCCATTTTCGGCGGACTGTCCGGCCCCGGTATTTATGGTGCACAGTATTATGGGCAGAACAACTTGAATGGATTCCGCAACGCCGTTCGAATGAAGCAGTGGATTAGCTTTTTCTGCCTGCTGGCAGGCTTGGCAGTTTTTTTGCTGGGCGGAGAGAATCTGATCGGGCTGTATTTGCATGGCGAGAGTGCAGACGTTGATCCAGCTGCCACTATGCATTATGCCAAGCAGTACCTGCATGTGATGCTGTTCGGACTTCCGCCGTTTGTAGTGACACAAGTATATGCCAGCAGCCTGCGCGAAACTGGGGACAGTGTAAAGCCGATGCTGGCAGGAATTCTTTCCGTTTTTGTGGACATCATTGGCAATTATCTATTGATTTACGGCAATTTCGGCATGCCGAAACTTGGCGTACAGGGTGCTGCCATTGCAACGGTTCTGGCTCGTGTCGTAGAGATGAGCATTGTTGTGATTTGGGCACATGCCAGAAAGCGTAAGCATGTCTTCTTACAGGGACTTTACCGCACCATGCGCATTCCGGCGGATTCTGCAAAGAAGATGATTCGGAAGGGACTTCCGATCTTTTTCAATGAATTTCTCTGGGCAGGTGGCTTGGCAGCTTTGACGCAGTGCTATTCCATCCGTGGGCTACAGATCGTAGCCGGGCTGAACATTTCCAATGCCATTTGCAACTTGCTGAACGTGGTATTTGTTGCCTTGGGCTCTGCCGTTGGCATTCTGATTGGACAGACGCTGGGTGCCTCCCAGTATGAAAAGGCGCAGAAGGATGCTTTCCGGCTGATGTGGTTTACGGGTGCTGTTTGCCTGGTACTGACGGGGGTGCTGGCGATTTTCTCTGGCATTTTTCCAAAGTTTTATGATACAACAGAGGAGGTCCGTACCTATGCACAGCGGTTTATTTTGATTACAGCTGCCTTTTTCCCGGTGCAGGGCTTTTTAAATGCGCTCTATTTCACGCTGCGTTCCGGCGGAAAAACATTGATTACATTTTTGTTCGACAGTGTCTTTACTTGGGCGATTCCGGTTCCGGCAGCATTTTTGCTTTGCAGCTATACGGGTTTGCCGATTCTGGGCATTTATGCAATTGTGCAGGCAGCTGACTTGATTAAGGTTGGCATCGGTTATGTGTTGATTCGAAAGGGAATGTGGATCAGTAACCTGGTTGAAGGAGAATCCAGCAAATAGCTGCCGGAGGGTTTGGATATACCAAAAAAGAGCAGTGACGTGTTTAGTCACTGCTCTTTTTTTCATCGGAGGGATGCCATGCTGGACGGTGTTGCCGCATCCTCTAAATAGGTTTCAATGAAGTATTTGGGTCTGTTTTTGGTTTCCAAATAAATTTTACCGATGTATTCTCCAATGATGCCGATTGCCAGCAGCTGCAAGCCGCCGATTGCCCAGACAGACACGGCAAGAGAGGTCCAGCCTTCCACCGTGTAGCCGGTGAAATGGCGGATGAGGAAATAGATCAGCATCAGAATGCTGATGGTGAACAGGAGAATGCCCAGGTTGGTAATCATGCGAATGGGCTTTACAGAAAAAGAAGTAATGCCCTCTGTTGCAAAGGAAAGCATCTTTTTCAGCGGATACTTGGAAGTACCAGCGAAGCGCTCCTTTCGCTCATAATACACTACATCAGAGCGATATCCGATCAGCGGAACAATTCCACGCAGAAAGAGGTTGACTTCCCGGAATTCTGCAAGTGCTTCTAAGGCACGGCGGCTCATCAGGCGGTAATCTGCATGGTTATAGGTGAGTTCCACGCCCAGCTTATGCATGATCTTGTAGAAGGATTCTGCTGTGAATTTCTTGAAAAAAGTATCTGTTTTCCGGGCACTGCGGACACCATAGACAACATCGCAGCCAGCATGGTATTTTTCCACCATGGCATCGATGGCATCGATGTCGTCCTGCAAATCAGCATCCAGGGAAATGGCAGCGTCACACGTATCCTTTACCGTCATCAATCCGGCAAGCAGCGCATTTTGGTGCCCTTTATTGCGGGAAAGCTTGATGCCGCGGAATAGGGAATTGCTCTGATGCAGCTGGGAAATGATTTCCCAGGTTCGATCCTTGGAACCATCGTCTACAAATACCACATGGCTGTTCGGCGAAATAGCGCCCGAAGCGCATAGATTTTGCATTTTTTGCTGAAGCTGGGAAGCAGTTTCGTGCAGCACCGCTTCTTCATTATAGCAGGGAATAACCAAATATAAAATCATATGATCTTTCATACTGTTTTGAGGCTCCTTTCGCATGCAATTGATTTTATAATCTTTTTTATTATATCATATTTTTTACGCTTTGTAAAGCAGAATCGCGACTTGTTTCGCAAACAATGAAAAATGCCCTGGTTCCAAGGAATCAGGGCATTTTTTATAAAGTGATAGAATAGTAGAGAATTTCTTACTGAACCGGCAGTGTATTGATCTTACCAATCAGGAAGCTCAGCAGGGTGGTTACATCCTGTGGGGTGATTTCCGAATCGGTCAGGTCACAGTTTGCGTTGATTGTCTGCTGGGCATTGAAATCCAATGCACCACGCTGCTGCTTCTGGAAGGTAATGAGGTCTGCCAGAGAAACGGTATTATCCAGGTTGACATCACCATAGAATGCAGTCGGGTTTGGAGCAACGGTTGTGCCGGTCACCTTACCGGTTGTGGTTGTTTTAGCACCAGTCGTGGTTACCTTGCCAGTTGTGGTTACCTTGCCGGTCGTGGTTCCCAGATCGGTGGTTGTGGTGCCAGCTGCTGTTGTAGTAGTTGTCGTGGTGGTGGTGGTTGCTGTGGTGGTTGTGGTTGTAACAGGCGGCTTCGGGTTGTCAGAAAGGCTGCCAACAACGATGCCACAACCAACGGTGGACATATAAACCTTACCGAATTCGTTCATATCGCCAACCAGGAAGTTTCCGTTACCGGTACCGCCGTAAAGCTTCTGGGTGTTGATGCAAACCCAAGTGTCACCGCCGTCGGTGGAACGATAGATGCCTTCCGGATCGGATTCGTCTGGCTTACCATACATAAACAGGGTATTCATGCCGCCTTCTTTTTCTGGTGCACCGTAACCCATGGTCTTGCAGTAGGAAACGTTTTCCATTTTTTCAATGGTCTTACCAGAATCGGAAACACGGTATGCACCATACCAGCCTGCTGCCAATGCCAGCTTGCCATCGCCCAGATAAGCGATTCTGCCGGCACTGTCGCACTGGTCATACATGCAAACAGTGGTTGAAGTAAAGGTCTTACCGTAGTCGGTGCTGACACAGAGATTATACTGTGCATCAGAAAGTTCTGCTGCTGGCTTGGAATAGCCCCAGCTGGAGTTGTAATAGGTAACATATGCATAAACCAGGTTCGGCTGATCCGGGTCTACAAACATGTTGGTTGGCTTGGAACCATAGGAAGATGGAATGCCCGTGCAGGAACTCCAAGTCTGACCAAAGTCATCGGAGTAGGAAACACCTGCGCTCTGATCGCTGCTGGAATCACTCTTGAAGAACCGATAGGTGCCGTCTTCCAGCTGTGTGATGGCTGCACGTCCGCCCGGGGAGTTTGCCATCTTGGTCCAGGTTTTACCGCCATCCAGTGTGTAATAACCCGGTGCAATATCATTTTGGTGTTCTGCAATTCGGATCATAACATCCGGATTCTGCGGACAGTATGCAATGGCAGAGGTGGAACCCATGTTCGGCTGATGCTGTTCACCAGATACCGTGGTATCGGTGTGCTTGAAACCGTCATAGTCACCGATTGCGGAGTAAGCTGCACCGCCCGGTACGCTGACCATATCCAATGCAACGACTTCTTCAATGCCGTTTGGATGGAAAGTTGCTACCGGATTGTCAGTATCTCCATCCGGCCAGATGTTGTCCCATTCGAAAACACCGTTACCGGAAGTAACAAAAATCTGAGAGGAATCTTCTGGATTCAGCACCAGAGCGCCGGTCCAGTGGATGGCTTTGCCATAGATCCAATCAAAGCCGCCATTCTGCAAGTAGCTGTACAGCTGATTCTGATGCATTTCGCCGGAGTCCGGATCCCAAACGTAGTCGCCCATTTTACCAGGGTAAATGGTGGTCCAGGTTTTACCGCCGTCCATAGAACGATATAGCCAGTCGCCGTAAGGAGAATCGTCCTTAGACCAAGACTGTGTGCTCCAAACGCCGCAGGTGGTTGCAATCAGAGCATTGGCATTGTCCGGTTGTGTCATGCAGGCACTGAAGCTATTGCCGCTCGGAGAAATATCGGTTACAGTTTGATCGGTCGGATTGTAGCGGTAGATGCCGCCGCCGGTTCCGTTAAAGGTCAAGCCGCCAATGTAGCAGAGCAAGAGGTTTCCGTCTGCATCCACATTGATTCTGGACGGGTAGGAATTTGTTGGCAGATCTTTGCTGAGTACGGTGAAGTCATCGGATCCGACGTCTGCCACGACCATGTTGCCTTCTGCCTGTACGGAGGTACCGACATAAACTTTACCGCCCTGAATATGAATAGTGGCTACACCATTTTGAGAGCCATATTCCGCAGTAGTTGCGGCACGAACCACATGCTCGGTCCAGGTTGGCCATTTCAGGGTGTTCTTAAAGAGTCCCAAGTCATCGTAACCCTTTACCGGGCTCCAGGTCTCGCCGCCGTCTTTACTCATAATCAGGCAGGAATCACCAGCGGTAACATCGCCGCCGCAGTAGAGGATATTCGGGTTATCGGGGTCAACTGCAATGGCTTCGCCGCACTGTCTGCCGTAGCCGTTTGCGTGTACCTGAATCAGGTCGGTTACATCAATCCGGGTGAAGGTTTCGCCGCCGTCTGTTGTCTTGAAGATTTCGGTGCGGGCATCGCTGAAGTATGCGCAGCCTGCCAGCAGATAGAAGGTGTTGTCGTCAGTCGGGTCGATACAGAATGCATCGACACTGAGCATGCCACGATCTTCTTCATTCAGGAATGCCATCAGCTGTTCCCAGCGCTTGGTTTCATAGTTGTACTTGTATGCACCGCCAACGTCGGTACGTGCCAGCATGATTTTCTTTCCGGTGATGATACCGGAAACGAACCCGCCGCCGCCAATTTCAACCGTGCCCCAATCCATCTGGTTCTCGATGGAATCTGAGGTGGCTGCTTGCGCAGTCAGCGAAGCGGTACCCTGTGCGGACGGAATGGCTGCTGCTGTGCAGAGCAGGCATCCGGCAGTCAGAACCGCTAGGGTGGATTTGAAGTGCATCATAAAAACTCCTCACTTTCTTGCTGCATCAAAATAAAATTCATGATTTGAGAACGGTTACAAATTCTCCTTTTTATTATACCATAGTTTGCTTATTTTTGCAAGAATGATATAATATCAACAGCAAAATTTTGTTGAAATTGCCAGATGACAGGGTGGTTCTTTTGTGATATAATAATACATGTTGTAACCGTTATGTAAGAATTCTGATATCGATTTGTAGTAAAAGTTACAATCTGAAGAAAAATGTCGCAAAAACGGATACAGAGAAGTAAAAAACAGGAGGAGCAATCCGATGGCGGATCAAACGAAGCGAAAACGCTCCGGATGGGAAGCGTTTTCTAAGACAGGCGTGATTATGGCCGCAATTTATATCCTATTGATTATTTTAGGGTTTACGGTTCGGCTATTATTCTTTTCCAAGCAGAAGGAGCATGCCAACATGAATCAAAATCAAATCGTTTCCGCGCAGGAAGGATCCCAGGCAACGACAGCTTCTGGAAGCAGCGAGGCAACCAGTCAGCATATTTTGAACCTGACGCCGGAAACCAATTTTGTTGCAGTTCTGGAAGGAAACCATGTTCATGTAAATGTTTCGATGGAAACGACGGGTGCTGCCAGTGCAGACGATTTAACCTGGAGCAGTGCGGATGAAAGCGTTGCAACGGTAGATGAAACCGGCACCATTACCGGTGTCAGCAAGGGTTCTACACAGGTAACGGTTAGCGCAAAGGATCGGGATGAAGTGTGTGCAACGATTCCGGTTACCGTTCGGCACCTGGAGACAAAAGATGGTTGTACCTATGTGGACGGCATTTTAATTGTCAACAAAACATATTCTTTGCCGGAGAGCTACGATCCGGGTATGTATGACGAAGTGCAGCAGGCATTCGACCAGCTTTCGGCGGATGCTGCAAAAGAAGGGCTGGATATTTATATTGGCTCTTCCTATCGGGATTATGCCTATCAGGTAGAAGTTTATCAAAGTTATGTGGATCTTTATGGCTGGGAGACAGCAGACACCTTTTCTGCACGGCCGGGGTATTCCGAGCATCAAAGCGGTTACACCATTGACTGCAATACCATTGACGATGCATTCGGAGAAACACCGGAATCGGATTGGTTGGCAAAGCATTGTGCAGAGTATGGATTTATTGTGCGATTCCCGGAGGGGAAGGAAGCAATCACCGGTTACAAGTATGAACCGTGGCATATACGTTATGTTGGAAAAGATGTTGCAAAGGAGATCACTGCTTTGGGCGTGACTTTGGAGGAATATCTTGGTGTGAATTCTGCGTACACCAGTGATTGGCAAGGCTAAAGCCCCTTTCG
>FR899097.1:20245-24038 GCA_000437255.1 Ruminococcus sp. CAG:403 | reverse complement strand
GTATTACAAGCCGGACAACAAAACGAAACAGCGCCGCAGCGGAAGGAGACGACTTTCGCTGCGGCGTTGTTTTATATTATTATAATGTAGCAGCTTTATATAATGGTATAGAAGCTTTTCTTTCTCGAACATGCTGAGCTGTTTGCGTTGTGCACAAATTGAAAATCCTATTTTTGTGCGCTTTGCGCTTTTACCAAAAGACATGCACAAATTTCAGAGAAGCTTATTGACATTGCCAAATAAATATGGTAAACTATAAGAACTGTGTGAAAACAATATGGAATATTGTGGAGAAACGATCAGAAAATAAAAACATGGATTGCAAAGGAGTTTGATTGTAGCATGAAGATGATGAGAAGATTGCTGTCTTTCCTGACGGCTGGTGCATTGGCCGCTACGGCTGCGGTAACAATTGTTCCGGTTGGCAGTGTCAGTGTAAGCGCAGCAGATTCTGCCGCTATTTCGCTGGTAGAAGAAATGGGACTTGGCTGGAACTTGGGGAATGCGCTGGATTGTGCGAATATTACTTGGCTGAATCCATTGACACCAGAGGGTCTTGAAACAGCCTATGGAAACATTGTAACAACAGAAGCTATGATCAAAGAAGTGCAGAAGGCTGGCTTTGATACCGTTCGAATTCCAGTCACCTGGGGACAGATGATGGATTCAAACAATCAGGTAAATACTGCTTTCCTTGCCAGAGTCAAGGAAGTTGTCAATTACTGCGTGGACAATGGTATGTATGCCATTGTGGATACGCACCACGATGAAGACTGGATCAAGAGTGCCGATTCCACTACGCTGGAAAAATTCAAGACACTCTGGGCACAGATTGCCAATTACTTTGCAGACTATGACAATCACCTGGTCTTTGAAGGAATGAACGAAGTTTCCTTCAATAGCAACAGCCAGGCAATGGAATTCAACCAGGCATTTGTAGATACTGTTCGTGCAACCGGCGGCAACAATGCAAATCGTTTGCTGATTGTACCGGCTGTTTCCAATAATACGGCAAAAGCACTGTCGAGCGATTTCTCCGCACCGACAGACGCTGCCAACATGGTAGCAGTTTCCGTACACTACTATGAACCGCCGCAGTTCTGTGTGGCAGATGCCAATGCTTCCTGGGGTCACCGGGAAACTTGGGGTACTTCCGCAGATTATACCACTTTGAACAGTGACTTCAATGCGCTGGAAACCAAATTCTTAGACAATGGCATTCCGGTTGTGATCGGTGAGTATGGCGTTGTCAATTCCGATAAGTATGGTCAGAGCGATCAGACCTATAATAAGGATGAGGAATCCATTAAAAAATTCCTGACAGCCGTTGCTTCTACTGCTTATCAGAAAGACGGTATGTGTCCGGTTGTATGGGATGACTCCGACTCCGGTACCATTAAGTATTTTAGCCGAAAAAATATGAGCTGGTATGATTCTGATGTAGTCAGCATCTTTACCAATATCAAAAATGGCGGCGGCAGTGATACGCCGTCCGGCAAAAAGGTGGATCGTCTTACTTTTCAAACATCTGATTTGATCGATGAAAAGGGTTCCCTGATGATTGATCTGAAACCGTATAAGAATCAGGGCGTCAGCGTTTCCGCAGTTATTTTTGATTATACGATGTCCTCTACTGCTGCCAACTATGGCGGTGGCGGCGGTGTTGGCTACAACATCGATGCAACAGAAGACGGTCAAATTCACTGGGCATCACAAAGCTTCACCTTGTCCGGCGGTACGGATACCGTGAATGTTTCCATTCCGAAGATCTCCAATGTAACCGAAAAGGATGATGCCGGAAACGTAACGGGTGAATATTCCGGTACGCTTAACATGGACTTCCTGAAAATTGAAAAGTGGTATGATTGGACCGATCCGGCAAATGGAACTGTTGATTTCAGCTTTGGCGATGAAGTGACGCTGATCTTTGATGGATATATTACCATCTATGATACCGATCCTTCTGAAACAACTACAACAGCTGCAACGACTACCACCACAACCACGACTACAACCACAACCGAAGAACCGACTACAACCACTGAAGCAACCACCACAACAACTGAGGAACTTACTACAACCACTACTACAACGGAAACAGGACCCGCTACCACAACGACCGAAGCAACTACAACGGTAACAGAGCCGTTCACCACAACAACCGAAGCAACTACAACGGTAACAGAACCGATCACCACAACGACTGAAACAACAACAACGGTGACAGAGCCGATCACCACAACGACCGAAGTAACCACAACGGTAACGGAACCCATTACTACAACGACTGAAGCAACCACAACGGGAACGGAACCGATTACTACAACGACTGGAGCAACCACAACGGGAACGGAACCCGTTACCACCACTGCTAAAATGACCACGACAACTGTCAGCAATGTACCGGCTACGACAACAACAACCAAGCAAACAGGCGTAACACCGCTGCCGCAGTGCGGGGACATCAATGAAGATGGCGTGATCTCTTTGGCAGATGCAGTACGGCTTGCAAAGTATCTGGCAGGAACCGTTACGTTGTCAGATGCAGCATTGAGCAGTGCAGATTGCTCTCTGGACGGCGTTGTCGATGAAGAAGATTTGACCTTACTGGTTCAGTATCTGGTTCGGCTGGAAAAAACACTTCCACCAACCAATGCTTAAATGAATTTGTATCTTGAAAACTGGCAAAGAAGCCTGGGAAAATATCCCGGGCTTCTTTGCGTTTGATAGGCTAAAAATTATGAATTTATAATAGAATAATACTGATGGAAAAAGAAAAAAATTTCATTTTCAACGAAATCTAAAAAAATAGATGATGAAACAAAAGAAAATAAGGTCAAAATCCTTATTTTTCATTTAAATTTGCGTGCTTGTTATAAAAATAACGATTTTCTGGAAATGGAAAGGCGTTGACTTTTTTGAAAAATGGTTCTATAATAAGACCAAGCAAACGGATTCCTGCAAAAACAGGCAGAATCGCTTGCAAATTCCTGTCAAACAGGAAAATTTATCATAAGGTGGTGGTGATATGGGCGAAGAGCTGGCAAAAGCATTGGAAAACAAGGTTGCTTTTACCATTCCGTTGTTCGGCGGCATTTCTGTGAATGAGTCCGTTGTGGTTACTTGGATCATTATGGGCATCATTATGCTTCTGGTTTTGCTGATGACGAGGAATCTGAAAATCGTCCCATCAAAACCGCAGGCATTACTGGAACTGGCAGTCTCTTGGGTCAATCATTTCCTGGAAGGCTGCACCGGCAAGGCAGGAAAACGCTATTTTCCTTACCTGGCAACGGTTTTGCTGTACCTTGGGTTCTCCAATTTGATTGGATTGTTTGGATTTGTTCCGCCAACCAAGGACATCAACGTAACCGCTGCACTGGCGATTATGAGCATCATCCTCATAGAAGCTTCTACCTTCCGGGCACAGGGCGGCATCAAGGGATTCTTGAAGTCGTTTGCCAAACCAATGCCGTTGCTGATTCCAATTAACATTATGGAACTTGGAATCCGTCCGCTGTCGCTTTGCATGCGACTGTTCGGTAACGTATTGGGTGCATTCATTGTAATGGAATTGATTAAAATGGTCGTTCCGGCAGTGGTTCCAGTTGCATTTAGCATGTATTTTGATGTCTTCGACGGATTGATACAGGCTTATGTATTTGTTTTCTTAACCGCTCTGTTTATGTCAGAGGGGTTGGAACGAGAAGAAAATTAGTGCTTTGACAAATTGAGGAGGAAAAAGAGTATGATGATGATTGCTGCGGGTATTGCGGTTTTAACAGGCTTGGGT
>FR899097.1:1170-20235 GCA_000437255.1 Ruminococcus sp. CAG:403 | reverse complement strand
TATCAACAAGGCACTGCTGCTGGGTTGTGCTTTGGCAGAAGCAACTGCTATTTACGGCTTCGTAATTGCACTGTTGGTCGTATTGTTAAAGTAAAAGATATAGGAGGAAACGAAAATGATGATGATTGCTGCAGGTATTGCGGTTTTAACAGGTTTGGGAGCCGGCATCGGCATCGGTCTTGCAACAGGAAAAGCAACAGAAGCCATTGCCAGACAGCCGGAAGCTAAGGGTGATATCAACAAGGCACTGCTGCTGGGCTGTGCGCTGGCAGAAGCAACCGCTATTTACGGCTTTGTTATCGCTCTGCTGGTGGTACTGCTGAAGTAAAGCAGGATGCGTTGCAAATTCAATGGAAAGGAGCGGGTATTTGCTTTTTTGTCATAAAAAGACAGATGCCGGAATGATGATATGTTAGACTTTAGTATTCCTACGATTTTGTTTACGGTTATCAATATCCTGGTGCTGTTCCTGTTTCTCAAGAAGTTCCTGTTCGGTCGTGTCAATGCCATTATGGAAAAACGTGCCCAGATGGTACAAGCCGATCTGGATCATGCCAAGGAAACGGTTGCAGAAGCAGAGCAACTCAAAACCAATTATCTGGAAACCATGTCCGGTGCGCAGAGTGAGGCAAAGGAACTGATTGCAAAGGCACAGAAAATTGCCAACGAACAGCGGGATCAGATTACCCAGCAGGCACAGCGGGATGCAGACCGCATTATGGCGAATGCCAAGAAGGAAATTGTTCTGGAGCAGCAGCGCTCCTTGGAAAGCGCACAGTCTGCCATCGCAGATCTTGCAATGGCTGCTGCCTCCAAGGTGGTTGGCGCCAACTTGGATGATGCTGCGAACCGGGATCTGGTAGATGCATTCTTGACCGAGGAGGGAGCTACGGAATGATGACGCAAGTGGAGGAATCCTATGCAGCAGTGCTCCTAGAGCAAGGCAGAACCAAAGAGGAAATTGCAGAGGCAGAAGCGGTGCTGCGTGCATATCCGCCGCTTCCCGATGTGCTGTCCAATCCGACTATTCCGGAACAGCAGCGCTTCGCTGTCATTGAGCGGTTGTTTGCCCCGCCGCTGCAGAATGCCTTAAAAGTAATGGTGCGCAATGGGCGCATCGAACAGCTTCAAACGATTTTTGATGCATTTTATGCATTGGATCGTGCCCGCAGAAAGCGGGTGCACGCTGTCGTAGAATACGTCACGCCGCTGACACAGCAGCAAAAGGACGGGATGATTCAGGTGGTACAGAAGAAAACCGGACAAAACAATGTGGAGCTGGAATTGGTACAGCGTCCGGAAATTTTAGGCGGTTTTATCCTGCACATTGGCGATTTCGAATATGATCGTAGCGTGCGGCGTACCCTGAAAAATCTGCGGCAGAATCTTGTACGGAGGTGACAATAGAGGAATGAGTACCATGCATGCAAGCGAGATTATCTCGATCTTAAAAAGCGAAATCGATGACTTCGACCGCAAGACCGGCGAACTGGAAACCGGTACGGTCGTTCGGGTCGGCGATGGAATTGCAACCGTTTACGGCATGCAGCACGCAATGTATGGCGAGCTGGTCGAATTTGAAAACGGTGTACGAGGAATTGTACAGAATCTGGAAACCAAGACGGTAGGCGTTGTTCTGTTGGGTTCCGATTATGGAATTGTAGAAGGTTCCCAGGTGGTTCGTTCCGGAAAACGTGCCGGAATCGGTGTAGGCCCTGGATTGGTTGGCCGTGTGGTAGACGCACTGGGAAAGCCGATTGACGGCGGTGCACCGATCGAAGCGGAAGATTATTTTCCGATCGAACGGGAGGCGCCGGGTGTCGCAGAGCGGCAGTCCGTTACCCAGCCGCTGCAAACCGGTATCCTGGCAATTGACGCAATGTTCCCGATTGGACGGGGTCAGCGTGAATTGATCATCGGAGACCGGCAGACCGGTAAAACAGCCATTGCAGTCGACACGATGATTAATCAAAAGGGTCAGAATATGATCTGTATTTATGTTGCAATCGGACAGAAGTCCTCAACTGTTGCACAGATCGTTTCGACTTTGAAAAAATATGATGCAATGGATTACTCCATTGTTGTAACATCTTCTGCCAGTGATCCTGCACCGGTACAATATATTGCACCGTATGCCGGCACCGCAATGGCAGAGTACTTCATGAGCCAGGGCAAGGACGTTCTGATTATTTATGATGATCTGTCCAAGCACGCGGTGGCTTACCGTGCAATGTCCCTGTTGCTGCATCGTCCGCCGGGGCGTGAAGCGTACCCAGGTGACGTATTCTATCTGCACTCCCGTTTGCTGGAACGTTCCAGCCGTCTGGATGCAGCGCACGGCGGCGGTTCCATTACGGCACTGCCAATCATTGAAACCCAGGCTGGTGACGTATCGGCTTATATTCCGACCAATGTAATCTCCATCACCGATGGACAGATCTTCCTGGAAAGTGAATTGTTTAATGCTGGTATGCGTCCGGCTGTTAATGTCGGTTTGTCCGTATCTCGTGTAGGTGGTGCCGCACAGACCAAGGCAATGAAGAAAGTTGCCGGTAAAATGAGAATTGAACTGGCACAGTTCCGGGAAATGGAAGTGTTTACACAGTTCAGCTCCGAGCTGGATGCAACCACACAGGCATTGCTCGATCATGGCCATGTGCTGATGGAATTGCTGAAGCAGCCGCTGTATCATCCGCTTCCGCTGTGGCAGCAGGTTGTCATTTTGGCAGCAGCTTCCGAACGGTTACTCGATGATGTGCCGATTGCCAATATGAAGGAATTCCGAAGCGGCTTGATGATTGAAATCAAGGAAAGCAACCCGGAGATCATTGCAGAAATCAATGAGACTGGAAAGCTGTCAGACAGCACCAATGAAAAGTTGAAAGAGGTTATTACAGCATATAAGAAGCAGGTGAACTAAAATGGCAAATATGCAGGAAATCCGGGAACGGATTAAGAGCATCAATGATATTATGAAAATTACCAATGCCATGTATCTGATTTCTTCTTCTAAGCTGAAAAAGGCGAAAAAAGATCTGGCGGCAACGGAACCCTATTTTGATAAGCTGCTGTATGCAATGCGAAGCATTCTGTCCCGGGCGCCGGAAAACATCGACATGCGGTACTTTGATCAGCGAACGCAGATCAAGCCGGAAGATCGAAAAAAAGGATTTATTATTGTTACAGCGGATAAGGGCATGTGCGGTTCTTACAACCACAATGTGATTCGGCTGGCAGAACAGGAAATTGCAAAATGTAAATATAGTCAGCTGTTCGTAATGGGGCAGCTGGGCAGAATGTACTTTCAGAGAAAAGTGCGGGAAGGCGAACTGGACGTCGATCCAGAGTTCATCTATACCACACAAAATCCAACGCTGTACCGTTCCCGTCGAATCGCTGAACAGATGTTGCAGCGGTTTGAAACCGGGGAATTGGATGACGTGTACATTGTCTATACCAAAATGGTCAATTCTTTTGTATTTGAGCCAAAAGTTCAGCAGCTTCTGCCATTGGATGTTAAGCACTTTGTCAGCAACGATTCCGATATTTTACGGCACCGGGAAGCGGATTTCTATCCGACTCCGGAGGCAGTTATGGAGCATCTGACACCGAACTTTATGAAGGGCTTGATCTATGGTGCAATGGTAGAGTCGTTTTGCAGTGAGCAACAGGCAAGAATGACGGCGATGGATTCTGCCACCAGCAGTGCAAAGGATATGCTGCAAACATTGTCGCTGCAATATAACCGTGCACGGCAGGCAGCCATTACACAGGAAATTACAGAGGTTGTAGGCGGCGCAAATGCCATGGGAGAATAAAACGCCTGCCGCTATCCTCATAGAAAGGAAGGATCCATTGCATGGAAACAGGGAAAATCGTACAGGTTTTAGGACCTGTCATCGATGTTGCATTTGAAGGAAAGCTGCCAATGATCCGGGATGCACTGACCGTTGTACACGACGGGAAAAAGTGCGTGATGGAAGTGGCGCAGCATATGGGAAATAAAATTGTTCGCTGCATCAGTCTTTCTTCTACAGAGGGACTTTGCAAGGACATGGAGGTCACTGCGACCGGATCCTGCATTCAGGTACCGGTTGGAACCGCAACACTGGGCAGAATGTTTAACGTTTTGGGCGATCCGATCGACCAGGCAGGCCCGGTAGAAGCAGAGAAAAAGTGGCCGATTCACCGGAGCGCTCCGTCCTTCCGGGATCAGAAGCCGACCGTAGAAATTCTGGAAACCGGCATTAAGGTCATTGACCTGCTGGCACCGTATGCAAAGGGCGGTAAGATTGGTTTGTTCGGCGGTGCCGGTGTTGGAAAAACCGTTTTGATTCAGGAGCTGATTCGGAACGTTGCCACCGAGCACGGCGGCTACTCCATCTTTACCGGTGTTGGAGAGCGTTCCAGAGAGGGAAATGACCTCTGGAATGAAATGAAGGAATCCGGCGTTATCAGCAAGACCGCATTGGTATTCGGTCAGATGAACGAACCGCCGGGGTCTCGTATGCGTGTGGCGCAGACTGGATTGACCATGGCAGAATACTTCCGAGATGAAAAGCATCAGGATGTTTTGCTGTTCATTGATAATATTTTCCGTTATGTACAGGCAGGTTCTGAGGTATCCGCTCTGTTGGGCAGAATGCCGTCAGCCGTAGGTTACCAGCCGACGCTTGCCAATGAAATGGGCGAATTGCAGGAACGAATCACATCGACCAAGAATGGTTCCATTACATCGGTACAGGCAGTTTACGTTCCGGCGGACGACTTGACAGACCCGGCTCCGGCTACCACATTTGCGCACTTGGATGCCACAACGGTACTGTCCAGAAAGATTGTAGAGCAAGGAATTTATCCGGCAGTTGACCCGCTGGAATCCACCTCTCGTATTCTGGAACCGGATATTGTCGGCGAAGAGCATTACCGCATTGCCCGGAAGGTACAGGAGTTGCTGCAGCGTTATAAGGAATTGCAGGATATCATCGCCATTCTGGGTATGGAAGAATTGGATGAAGAGGATAAGCTGGCGGTTTATCGGGCTAGAAAGATTCAGAAGTTCCTGTCTCAGCCGTTTAACGTTGCCGAAAACTTCACCAATATGCCTGGAAAGTACGTGCCGATTGCAGAAACCATCCGTGGATTCAAGGCAATCATTGAGGGTGATATGGATGAATATCCGGAAAATGCATTCTTTATGGTCGGCACCATTGACGAGGTCATTGAAAAAGCCAAGACTATGACAGAGTAAGCGGGGGGATCATATGGCAAATGTATTTCAGCTTGAGATTCTGGCATCCGATCGTCCGTTTTACGTAGGACCGTGTGAACATGTAGTGATGCCGACACAGGATGGCTTGATTGGCATTCTGCCGGGGCATGCTTCTCTGGTTACCATGATTATACCAGGTGAAGTGAAATATATGGTAGACGGTGTTTGGCGGTATGCAGCCATCACAGAGGGCTTCTCAGAAGTGCGGAGTGATTATGTTTTGATTCTGGCAGATGCGATTGAACTGCCGGAAGAAATTGACGCCAAGCGTGCAGCCGAAGCGGCAGATCGTGCGAAGGAGCGGCTGCGGCAGCGGCAGAGTATGTTGCAGTATTATCACAGCCAAGCAGCGCTGAATCGTGCCATGAATCGATTGAAAATCTCCAAGCGGCACAGTCACGAAATTTAAAAGGAAAACAGCCCAGCGGATTACCTCCGCTGGGCTGTTTTGGTTTTTACATGAAAAAGCGGTACCGATTGCAAAAAATTGCGCAATCGATACCGCTTGTAGGTTCAATTAGTCTGTTAATGCATTGCCTGCTTTATCCGTGAATTTTCCAGTGGCGATCATTACGATATCTACAATGTAACCAATGCCAAAGCATCCGCCGGTCAGCAGCCAAATGATGCCGGTGCCAATCTTTCCAACATAGAAACGATGGATGCCAAGTCCCCCTAAAAAGATGCACAGTAACAGTGCAACCATTTTTGATTTTGCATTCATGATAAAAACCTCCTATATATGGACACATCAGATTGTGTCACGCTTTATGCTTTTATATTATCATAAATGTGGAAATATGTCAATAAAAATCGATGCAAATATGAAAAAATCGTATAATTGTATAAAGGGCATCCGAAAAAGTTGTGCATTTCCTGGAAAACAAAAGCAGACCTGTCCAATTGAACAGGTCTGTTTGAATGCATGCTGATGATTGTATTATAATGTTGTCTTTTCCTTCAGGTAAGCTTCCAGTTCATCAATCGGCATCCGAACTTGTTCCATGGTATCCCGATCCCGGACGGTTACACAGTTGTCCTTTTCCAGGGTATCGAAATCATAAGTAATGCAGAACGGTGTGCCAATTTCATCCTGTCGGCGGTACCGCTTGCCGATGGATCCGGTTTCATCAAAGTCTACGGAGAAGTTCTTGCAGAGCATCTGGTAAACTTCCTGTGCCTTTTCGCTCAGCTTCTTGGAAAGCGGCAGAACAGCTGCCTGATAGGGTGCAAGTGCCGGGTGCAGGTGCATCACAACACGAGTATCATTCTTTTCTGCATCAACGACTTCTTCATCATAAGCCTGTGTTACGATGGAGAGGAACAGACGCTCAACGCCCAGAGACGGTTCGATTACATACGGAATGTACTTGGTGTTATCTTCCGGATCGAAGTATTCCAGAGACTTGCCGCTGTGGTTCATATGCTGTGTCAGGTCATAGTCTGTTCGGTCTGCAACACCCCAGAGTTCGCCCCATCCGAACGGGAAGAGGTATTCAAAGTCAGTGGTTGCCTTGGAGTAGAAGCAGAGCTCTTCTGGATCGTGGTCACGCAGACGCAGGTTTTCTTCCTTCAGACCCAGTGTCAGCAGGAAGTTCTTGCAGTAGCTGCGCCAGTACTGGAACCATTCCAAATCCGTACCTGGCTTACAGAAGAATTCCAATTCCATCTGTTCAAATTCCCGTACCCGGAAGATGAAGTTTCCAGGTGTGATTTCATTTCGGAAAGATTTTCCGATCTGCCCTACACCGAACGGAACCTTTTTCCGGGAAGTTCTCTGAATGTTTGCGAAGTTTACAAAGATACCCTGTGCAGTTTCTGGACGCAGGTACAGTTCAGACTTGGAGTCTTCTGTTACGCCCTGGAAGGTCTTAAACATCAGGTTGAACTGACGAATATCTGTGAAGTCTGCTTTGCCGCAGTTGGGGCAGGTGATGCCCTTTTCCCGGATGTAATCCATCATTTTCTGGTTGCTCCAGCCAGCCGGATTGGTGCCGTCAAATGCTTCGATTAAGTTGTCGGCACGGTGTCTGGTTTTACATGCTTTACAGTCCATCAGCGGATCGGAGAAACCGCCCAAGTGACCGGAAGCCACCCATGTTTCCGGATTCATCAGGATGGAAGAATCCAGACCGACATTGTAAGGGGATTCCTGGACGAACTTTTTCCACCAAGCACGTTTGATGTTGTTTTTCAGTTCTACGCCAAGCGGGCCGTAATCCCAAGAATTCGCCAGACCGCCGTAGATTTCAGAACCGGCATAGACAAAACCGCGGGACTTACAAAGGTCTACAATTTTATCCATGCTTTTTTCAGTATTGGTCAGCATAGTACCTACCTCAATTCATTAATAATATCCTATACATTATAAAACAAAATGGGAAAAAAGTCAAGTAT
The DNA here is from genome assembly GCA_000437255.1 of Ruminococcus sp. CAG:403. Classification (GTDB taxonomy): domain Bacteria; phylum Bacillota; class Clostridia; order Oscillospirales; family Ruminococcaceae; genus Ruminococcus_C. The sequence goes on along the minus strand of FR899097.1, from coordinate 12,569 downwards.
TGTGGAACGATTTGGAACAAGCTGATTTGCCGGAAAAGGATGAATCGATCATACAGAACTGCTTGCAGAAAAAAAGAGAAGCGGTCAAACTCCGCTTCTCTCAAAGGCTGCTTGTCAAACAAGCAGAACCGCTCTATTTTCGTGGGAAAAGGTTCCTTCAGGAATCTAATTTTTCCTTTAGCTTTTTAAAGAAGGACGTGCGCTTTTGGTGGTTCTTTTCATCCAGGGAAGCATCAAAGTCCTTTAAGAGGTCTTTTTGCTTCTTGGTGAGCTTTTTCGGAACCTCTACATTGACGGTTACATACTGATCGCCGTGGGCATCCCGGTTGATATACTTGACACCCTTTCCACGCAGCCGGAAGGTCGTGCCGGTTTGTGTGCCTTCTGCAATGGTATAAGCAACCTTTCCATCAATGGTTGGCACGGTGATTTCAGCGCCCAAGACAGCTTGTGCATACGTAATTGGAATCTCACAGTAGATGTCATTGCCTCTTCGATTGAAGAGATCGTGCTTCCGTACGGAGATGGCAACATTCAAGTCGCCGGTGGGACCGCCGTTTAAGCCAACATCGCCCTGTCCGCCGACACGCAGAACCTGATCGTTGTCGATACCAGCCGGAATGTTGATTTCCAGTTCCTTCTGCTTCCGAACCCGACCGCCGCCGTTACAGGTTTTACAAGGATTGGTGACAATTTTGCCGCGGCCGCCGCACTTGGAGCAGACCTTTTGGCTGGAGATAACACCAAACGGGGTACGCTGATTGATTTTCACGCTGCCGGTACCGTTACATGCCGTACAGGTGGTTTCTACGGTATTGGCATCCTTTCCGGAACCGTGGCAGGTCGGACACTGTTCAAAATGATTGATCCGTACCTTTTTCCGAACGCCCTGGCAAGCTTCCATAAAGTCAATGGTGATGCTGGTGTTGATGTCACCGCCTCGGCGCGGTGCATTCGCAGAAGCTGCCGTGCTTCTGCCGCCGCCAAACCCGCCGAATCCGCCGAAAATGGAGTCAAAGATGTCACCGACATCGCCGAATCCACCGCTGAATCCACCGAATCCGCCTTCTTCGCCTGCGCCGTAATTGGGATCTACGCCGGCATGACCGAACTGGTCATAGCGCGCCTTCTTTTCTGGATCGTTTAAGACGCTGTATGCCTCATTGATTTCCTTGAATTTTTCTTCTGCTTCTTTATCGCCGGGGTGTAAATCGGGATGATATTTTCTCGCCATGGTTTTGAACGCTTTTTTAATATCTGCTTCAGAAGCACCCTTTTGCAGCCCCAGCACTTCATAATAATCTCGTTTTTCTGCCATAGGTTATGGCTCCCTTCTATGTGCTCGATACAGGTGATCGGCAAAAGCAGGATCCTCCCGATGCCGTCCCCTTTGTAACACAGCAACCGGGACAAACCGAAATTTGCCCCGTTGCGTGATGGTTGTTTAGCTGACTGGAATCAGCGATTAAACTTCTTTAAAGTCTGCGTCTACAACGCCGTCATCAGAAGCGCCGCCAGCAGAAGCGGAACCGCCTGCTGCACCCATATCCGGAGCACCCTGCTGCTGTGCAGCTGCGCCGGACTGCTGATAAACCTTGGAGGACAGTGCGTAGAATGCCTGCTGCAAATCATCAGACTTTGCCTTGATATCAGCAGTATCGGTACCCTTCAAAGCTTCCTTCAAAGCAGCGCACTTGCTCTCGATCGGTGCCTTATCTTCCGCAGTTACCTTGTCACCGAATTCCTTCAGTGCATTTTCGCATTGGAAGACCAGGCTTTCTGCGTTGTTCTTGACATCCACTTCTTCTCTTCTCTTCTTATCTTCTTCTGCATAAGCTTCTGCTTCCTTGACAGCCTTATCGATGTCGTCCTTGGACATGTTGGTAGAAGCTGTGATGGAGATGTTCTGTTCCTTACCAGTACCCAGATCCTTTGCAGATACGTGTACGATACCATTTGCATCGATATCGAAGGTAACTTCGATCTGCGGAACCCCTCTCGGAGCCGGAGCAATGCCGTCCAGACGGAACTGACCGAGCTGCTTGTTGTCCTTTGCGAATTCCCGTTCGCCCTGGAGCACGTTGATATCTACAGCCGGCTGATTATCAGCAGCGGTAGAGAAGATCTGAGACTTCTTAGTTGGAATGGTGGTATTCCGTTCAATGATCTTGGTGCAAACACCGCCCATGGTTTCCAGACCCAGAGACAACGGTGTAACATCCAGCAGCAGCAAGCCATCCTTTACGTCGCCGCCCAGAACGCCGCCTTGATAAGCAGCACCCAGTGCAACGCATTCATCCGGGTTGATGCCCTTGAACGGTTCCTTGCCCAACTTATTCTTAACAGCTTCCTGAACAGCCGGAATTCTGGAAGAACCGCCGACCATCAGAACCTTGTTCAGTTCAGATGCGCTCAAGCCACTGTCGGACAGTGCCTGCTGAACCGGACCCATAGTTGCATCGACCAGATCCTTGGTCAGTTCGTTGAACTTTGCAACGCTCAGCGTCAGATCCAAGTGCTTCGGGCCAGTTGCATCTGCTGTAATAAACGGCAGGTTGATGTTGGAAGTGGTGGTGGAGGACAATTCAATCTTTGCCTTTTCTGCTGCTTCCTTCAATCTCTGCATTGCCATCTTATCGCCGGAGAGGTCAATGCCTTCTGCTGCCTTAAATTCGCTGACCATCCAGTTGATGATTCTCTGGTCGAAGTCATCGCCGCCCAGACGGTTGTTACCAGCGGTTGCCAGAACCTGCTGTACGCCATCGCCCATTTCGATGATGGAAACGTCGAACGTACCGCCGCCGAGGTCGTAAACCATAACCTTCTGATCTTCTTCCTTATCAATTCCATAAGAAAGTGCAGCAGCAGTCGGCTCGTTGATGATTCTCTTTACATTCAAACCAGCGATCTTACCAGCGTCCTTGGTAGCCTGACGCTGTGCATCGGTGAAGTATGCCGGAACAGTGATAACAGCTTCTGTAACCGGCTGACCCAGATAAGCTTCTGCATCCTGCTTCAGCTTGGTCAGGATCATAGCGGAGATTTCCTGCGGGGTATACTTCTTACCGTCAATTTCTACTTTATAATCGGAACCCATATGTCTCTTGATGGAAGAAACGGTTCGTTCCGGGTTTGCAACAGCCTGACGCTTTGCGACCTGACCAACCAGACGTTCGCCGGTTTTGGAGAAACCAACGACAGACGGTGTGGTTCTTGCACCTTCTGCATTTGTAATTACGACAGCGTTGCCGCCTTCCATAACAGCAACACAGGAGTTTGTTGTACCCAAGTCAATACCAATAATTTTTCCCATAATAAACTCTTCCTTTCCAGTCCGGCTTTCTAAAAAGCCGTAGTTTCATTGATTTATACAAAAGCCGTTTTACATCCGGCTGAATCAAGGAGGACGGTGCACAAGCGATTGGTTTCGCTGTGTGACACCAAGTTAGACAGCAACTGCTACCATTGCCGGTCGAATCAACCGATCGCCCAGCACGTATCCCTTTTGGAATACCTGGCAAACAACATCACTTTCATACTCGCTGTCGTCCACTTGCTTAATGGCATTGTGTACATTCGGATCAAATGCTGTACCCAGCGCAGGAACCTCGGTAATGCCCATCTTTTCCAGCGCCTTTGTCATCTGACCAAACGTCATTTCAATTCCTTTTTTATAAGTTTCATCTGCACAAGCTGCTTCCATGGCACGTTCAAAGCTATCAAGTACCACCAGGATTTCTTTGACGCAATCTACTTTTGCATCGCCGTAAATCTTTTTCTTTTCTTCTGTGGTGCGGTTGCGGTAGTTTTGATATTCCGCCATCAGTCGCAGGTACTGATCTTTCTGATCGGCAAGCTCCTGCTCTTTCTCTTCCAGCTGCGCTTTGCAGTCTTTTTTCTTTTTCTTTTTGTCTTTTTCTTTCTCTTCCTTTGCGGCCGCCTTTGTTTCATCCGGGGCGTCGGTTTGCGCTGCGGCTTCCGGCTGTTCGGGTTTGGAATCCGAATCGGTTACCGGCTGGTCGTCGGTTTGCTTTTGCGGCTGTTCCGTTTCGTCCTGGTTGTAAAAGGTGCGCTTCTTTTCGTTTTCCATCTGTCTCATCCTTTCTTTGCAGGGTCTTCTGACTGTTCCGTATCCTCTGAGATCAAATGTGTGATTTTTTCTGTAAAATAGGAAATATACGGAATAATCTTTGCGTAGTCCAACCGAACCGGGCCAATGACGCCCAGCGAGCCAGCTGGCTGGTTGCCTTTTTGATATTTGGAAACAATCATACTGGAATTGCCGATGACGAATTGGTCACCGCTTTTTCCAAACATGACCTTGATGCCATGGAAGGAATCTTCCAGCAGACTGCTTAACTCATTTTTATGGGCAATGAAGTTGACCACTTCCATTTTATCCAGATCATCGCAGGAGAATAAGTTTTGTTCTCCGCTGACGATCAGCTCATCCCGCTGCAAATCTTTGGACATTTCGCAAATGCCCTGTACCAGGGGACTTAATGTCACCATGTAGGTACCCATCGCAGTGACCATCTGTTCCAGCTTCTCATCAGAAAGATCTGAGATGGAAACACCTTCCAAATTTTCCTGCATGTAATGCTGGAAGAATTCCATGTGCTCATGGGTCAGATCAAACTGTAATCGGCAGGAACGATTCTTAATGGTTCCATCTGAAGTGATCAGCAGCACCACATAAATCCGTTTTCCGGTTGGAATCACCTCTACTTTAGAGATGACGGAATATTTTGGTGCAAAGTTGGAAACCACTGCCGCACACTGTGTAATTTCTGCCAGTGCAGTGGAGGCGCTTTGAATGATCAGCTCTTCGGTCAGCTGGGATTCATCCCCCAACATGGCATCTAAGCGATCCCGTTCCTCCTGGGGCAGCGTTTGTTCTGCCAAAACTTGGTCAATGTAGAATTGATAGCCGCTGAAAGTCGGTACCCGTCCCGCAGAGGTATGCGGTTGTTCGAGGTAGCCAAGCTCTTCCAAAACAGCCATATCATTTCGAACGGTTGCAGCAGAGACGTGAATATCCGGTAAATTGGAAATGGTTTTTGAACCTACCGGTTCTCCGGTTCGGATATACTCATCAATGACAGCCGATAAGATTTTACGTTTTCGTAGATCCACGGAACCAACCGCTCCTTTCTGGCAGCTTTCTGTCTGAAGTGTTAGCACTCTATCTCTCTGAGTGCTAATATAAATTTAGCACGATTCCAAATGTTTGTCAAGCACTTTTTAAAAGTTTGTTACATTTGTATATTTTAAGGCTTATAAATTGTACGAAATTGTGCAAAATAAAATATAATTGGGAGAAAAGTTATGCTGATTGTTATCCTTTCCGGTTTTGTGCCATTTATCACACGGCAATGGATTTTTGTCATTTTGCAATTGGCAGGTGTTGTATGGGTATGTTTGCGGTTGTTGTTACATATTATAAAAGGGAAGCGCTGGTGTATGCGCTTCCCTTTTCATCCGTATTTAAAATAAGGTGTTGAAATGACGAATGGCTGTTTCGATGGGGCGTTATTTGGCAGAAGCTTGCCGCAAGTAGGCAGAGCGTGCCTTTTGCAGTGCCAGTGCAAAGGCGAATGCCACACCTTCTGAGAGAAGATCCTTTATCAGGAATGGTGCAGATACAGATAAGAAGGAACGCAGCACTGAGGTATGCGTGATCGCAGCATATTGCAGGAATCCCGGAATATGGCAAGCGGCCAATCCTGCGAGTGTGAATACATCCAATAAAATGGCACCTTTCCACTTGGAATCCTGGAACCGTTCCCAGCAGGACATTCCCAAACCGCATAAAATGGCCATTGGAAGAAATCCCCAAAGGAATCCGCCCGTTACGCCGATCAGCATGCCGAATCCGCCGGTGAAGTTGTGGAAAACCGGAACGCCAACTGCACCCAAAGCCAAAAAGACTAGAACAGAGAGTGCGCCCTTTTTCCATTTTAATACATAGGCAGTTAGTGCAACCGCAAATGTTTGCAGCGTAACCGGAACGCCGCCGGGGAGTGGAATGGAAAGTTGGGACAGAACGACAAGAACTGCTGCAAACAAGCCGATTTGTGCCAAATCCAATACACGAAGAGATGATTGCTTCATAAAAAAATGTCTCCTTTTCTGTCAACCAAATAAATATTGCAGGTTGACGATAATAAGCATACCATATTTTTTGAAGTTTGTCAACCACTTTTTTATTGGTCAACCTTATAAATGTGTGCGGTGCAGAAAAAAGCGTGAAAAGTATGTGCTTTCCACATTGCTTTCAACAGTCTGTGGAAACAGCTGTGGAAAAATTTGTCGGAAAATCGGGAATTTTCGAATTCTTTACACAGAAGGTGGACTTCTTGTGGAAAGTGGTTTCCAACTTTTCCAGCTGTGCGAAGAGAAAACCGGCTGATTTTTCAACATCTTGTGGAAAGTGATGTGGAAAACATGGGAAATACAGCGGAAAACCAAAACGATATTTCCCAAAAGCAGCGCAGTTTCTTGGAAAAACTTGCAGTTCAAATTGTGGAAAAGCAGATCGGATATTCCACAGAATGCCGGGTATACTACTCATACATTGCAGGAAACTGCAATCAATCTACGGATGCAGAGAGGTGAATCAAATGAAGCGTATTTTAACAGGACTGGCTGCCCTCGTTTTAACAGCAGGCATGCTGACCGGCTGCGGAGCCAATTCCGATTCCAGCGGCAATTCCGAGAATCAGAATTCTTCTCAGACCGATTCCGGCGTGGTGGAGGATTTGGAAGATACCGGAAAGAATGTGGTAACCGATGCCGGTGATGTGGCAGAGGATATCGTAACGGGCGCTGGTGATGTGGTAGAAGATATTGTAACAGGTGCCGAAGATATTTTGGATGATGTAACCGGCGACGGAGCGGGAGATCGTTCCGATCGTGGCACAACCACCAATTCCGAAAAAGAGAACAACAAACAGACCACCGCAGATTAAGAAAGCGGCTGGATGGAAAAAGCGAATGCGACTGGGGTACCCTCGCATTCGCTTTTTATTTGTATTGGATGCGGTAACGTCCATGGGAAAATCGGTTAACCAAATAGCATTCCACAATCAAATTTGTGTAGAGTGCACAAGAATTGGAAATGCGCTTGCATTTATTTTGATTATATGATAAAATAGGAACGAACAAAATCAAAAAACTGCTTTGTTTCAGCATGCAACAGAAAGGGGGAGGGAACGTTGACCCATCAGGAACGTTTCGTTTCCATTTATCAAGAAAAGATTCAGCGGCGTGGTGCAGAGAAACTGCTGGAGTGGCTTCAGTCCGATTCCAGCGACTTTTTTACGGCACCTTCCAGCACGCGGTTTCACGGTGCGTATGAAGGCGGATTGGTCGAACATAGTTTAAATGTTTATGACTGCTTGTGCGATTATCTCGCACGGCCACGTACCAAAGAATTGTATGGGATGGACTACACGGAGGAAACCATTGCCATTACGGCGTTGCTGCATGATCTTTGTAAGGTGAATTTCTATACTGTGGATTACCGGAATGCAAAAAACCAGAATGGACAGTGGGAACGGGTTCCATATTACACCATTCATGATACCCTGCCGTATGGACATGGGGAAAAATCGGTTTACATCATTTCCGGATTCATGCGTCTGACAAGGGAAGAGGCATTTGCCATTCGCTATCATATGGGATTTTCCGGGACAGAGGATAAAAACAATGTCGGACGTGCCCTGGAGCAGTTTCCCCTTGCGTTGGCTGTAAATGTAGCAGATATGGAAGCTTCCTATTACTTAGAAGGAACACCCCAAAAATAAGAAGTTGCCCGTATCGGCGAGAATGATTTCAAAGAACGATTTCAAATAGAGTTGAGAGGATTGAAGAGAATGAGTTGGTATGAACACGCAATTATGTATCACATCTATCCGCTGGGTTTCTGCGGGGCACCGAAGTACAATGAGGGCAGTGCACCGGTTCCACGGTTGGAAAAGGTACTGGATTGGATTCCGCATCTGAAGGAATTGAATGTCGATGCTGTTTACTTTGGCCCGGTTTTTGAATCAGTAGAACACGGCTATGATACAACAGACTATAAAGTGATTGATAATCGTCTGGGAACCAATGAGCTGTTTCAGCATATTTGTGATGTGCTGCACGAAAATGGCATTCGTGTTATTTTGGACGGTGTGTTCAACCATGTTGGACGGAATTTCTGGGCGTTCCGGGATGTACAGGAAAAGGGACAGGCTTCCCCGTACTGTGACTGGTTTGCCGGACTGAACTTCGGCGGCTCCAGCCCCTGCGGCGATCCGTTCTGGTATGAAGGCTGGAACGGTTACTATAATTTGGTTAAGCTGAACCTGCGCAACTGGCACGTGTGCGATTACCTGATTGATGCAGTCGGTTACTGGATGGATACCTTCCACATCGATGGAATTCGGTTCGACGCAGCAGATTGCGTAGACTTTGATTTCTTCCGCCGTATTCACAATTTCTGTAAGGAAAAGAATCCGGAATTCTGGCTGATGGGTGAAATCATCCACGGGGACTACAAGCGTTGGGCAAATCCAGAAATGCTGGACAGCGTAACCAACTACGAATGCTATAAGGGTATTTACTCTTCTCATAATGATAAGAACTACTTTGAAATTGACTACTCCATCAATCGACAGTTCGGGAATGGTGGAATTTATAAGGACATCAAGCTCTATAATTTCGTAGACAATCACGATGTGAACCGTTTGGCAAGCACGCTGTCGGATTTACGATATCTGCCGCTGTGTTACACATTGCTGTATTGTATGCCGGGTATTCCGTCTATTTATTATGGCAGTGAATACGGCGTGCAGGGACGGCATGAAAACAATTCTGATGATGGCCTGCGTCCGTGTCTGGAACTGGAGGAGCTGAATCGCAGCGGTGATCAGAACCTGTACCGGCATCTGGTAAAATTGGGCAGAATTTACAAGGCATATCCGGCTCTGCGAACAGGTTCCTATCAGACTGTAATTGTGCGGAATCGGCAGCTGCTCTTCCGGAAGGATTGGGACGGCAGAACGGTTTACGTTGCACTGAACCTGGAAGATTGCGATTATCATTTGAATTTTGGCACACACCTCGGCTCTTTGGTGGATGTAATCAGCGGAACACCGGTACAGTTGGACAATGGCAACGCATATATTAAGATGCCGCCGTTCAGCGCTATGATTTTGGTGGAAGATGATATCGTCAACAACATGGAACCGGTTGAGCAGGCAGCACCGGAAGAACCGACACAGGTTGTAGTAGGTGCACGGTATCGCTGCATCGAAGGCGGCGAGTATGAGGTGCTTGCAGTTGCACGACATACAGAGACCAATGAAGAATTGGTGATCTATCGCAATTGTGCGGATCAGACTGTTCTGGCTCGTCCGAAGGCTACCTTCTGCGACTTTGTGGAGCAGGGTCGTCGATTCACCATGCTGGAGGGCTAATGGAACATCGAACATTAGCCGGTGTCATTTTTGATTTGGACGGAACCCTGCTGGATTCTACGGCGGTTTGGTCGCAGATTGACCGCATCATTTTACAGGAGCATGGGATTCAGCCCCCGGCAGGACTGTCCGACCTGGTCAAAAAATTATCCATTGCGGAGTCTTCCCAGTACTTTATTACACAATTCGGCTTGCCATATACGCCGGAGTCATTCTCCCAACACGTGCAGGAATTGGCGGCAGAGCAGTATCAGACGACACTGCCGCTCAAGCCGCATGCGCTGGAGTTGCTGAATGATTTGGATCAGAAACAGATTCCCTATTGCGTGGTAACGGCGAATTATCGAACGCTGGCACAGGCTGCGTTGGAGCGATTGGGCTTGATGGAGCGGATTGCTTTTTTGTTGACCGAACAGGAAGCAGGTGCAACCAAAACCTCGCCGGAGATTTTCCGGCAGGCAGCAGCTGCTATGCATCTGGGACGGCGGCAATTGGTGGTGGCAGAGGATTCGCTGCACTGTATTGAAACCGCCAAGCAGGCAGGGTTCTTTACTGTTGGCGTCTATGATGCGGAAACGGCTCCAGAGGAATGGACAAAGATTCAAGCGACTGCAACCATCTCTGTCTCGGATTTACAGGAAATGAAAACTTTGTTTTAGAAGTCTGTTGTTTATCAGATAGAATCAATTGGCAAACACCCAGTCAAAAAGCGTTTTGACTGGGCTGCCTCATTTGGAAAGGAGTGTCTGTTCATGCAATGGGAAATGGAATCGAGTCGTTTGATTCGCTGCTTGGATCCGGAACCCTTGGTTTTGGTTCCGCATACAGTACGGGAAATTGCACCGCATGCCTTTTCGGATTGTACCGAAGTGGTGCAGCTGGTGCTGCCCAATACCTTGGAACGAGTCTATGATTGCGCATTTTCCGGCTGCACCAATCTGCGGCAGGTTAGTTTGCATGTCGGTGTGCGGCTGCGTGCCTATGGCATTTTTCAAAATTGCCCGAAGCTTGCCGGTGTTGTGGTGCGCCGGGGCGGCTATGCGGTACAGATTCCCATTCCAATGGATGAAACACACGATCACTTCTTGGTGCAGCTGAGCTTGCTGCTTTCCGAGCCGGATTTGCAAATGCAGCAGATAGAAGCCATTTTCGGACGGCTTCCCGATTCGGCAGGGAAGCTTGGAATTGCAGTTTATCTGACCCTGCATGCTCTGCCGGCATCCGATGGGGCAAAGTTTTATTTGATGCAGCATCGCCGGCAGCTGGCGGTTTACCTGGTAGCAGGCGGAGTACGAATGTGTCTGCGCCGGAGCGGAAAGGAGTCGGAATGAAACCTTCTTATCGTATGGAACCACTGTCGGAAACGCTGCAAGTTTGCGTAAGCCCGGAACATGGCTTTGGAACGGATGCCTTTTTGCTGACCGATTTTAGCCGTTATCGCCGAAAGGATTTGGTTTGTGACCTGGGAACGGGCTGCGGCATTATCCCCATGATTATGCAGCGGCAGGATCCGCCCAAACAGGTGTATGGAGTGGACATCCAGCCACAAGCCATTGAGCAGTTTCAGCAATCGGTACAGGCAAGCGGCGTTTCGCATGTGACGCCGATTTGTGCCGATTTGCGCACGCTCTGGGCAGGTGCACCGATGCAGTGCTGTGATCTTGTGACTTGCAATCCACCGTATAAGGCGCAGTCTGCTGGTATTGAAAGTGCAATGACTGCACAGCGTATTGCACGGCATGAAATTCTCTGTAACATCGGGGATGTCTGCCGGGCAGCCAATCAGTTGTTGAAATTCGGCGGCAGACTCTGTATTTGCAACCGTCCGGAACGACTGGCAGATGTGGTGGCCGCTATGCAGCAAAATGGAATTGAACCGAAACGGCTGCGGTTTGTGGCAAAAAATCCGGAATCAGCTCCTTGGCTGTTCTTGAT
>FR899097.1:296-1146 GCA_000437255.1 Ruminococcus sp. CAG:403 | reverse complement strand
AGGACGAAAGGGCGGCAAGCCGTTTCTGTCCGTACTGCCGCAGTTGCATGTACGAGAAGGAAGCGGCTATACAGAAGAAATGCGGCGGCTTTATCGCTTGCCGGAGCAGGAGGCATCCAATTGAGCGGAACATTATATATAGTAGGAACCCCCATCGGCAACTTAGAAGACATTACCTTGCGGCAGTTGCGGATTTTGGGAGAAGTGGACTTTGTTGCGGCAGAGGATACCCGTGTTACCCGGAAACTGCTGAACCACTATGAACTGAAAACGCCGGCGGTGAGCTATCACGAACACAGCGGAACGGCGGTTGCGCAGAGCATTGCCCAACGCATTCTGGCAGGGGAATCCTGTGCCGTGGTAACGGATGCTGGAATGCCGTGCATTTCGGATCCGGGGGAACCTTTGGTGCAGCTTTGTCGGGAACAGGGGATTCCTGTAACCGTGGTGCCGGGGCCAAGCGCAGCCATTGCAGCGCTTGCGATATCCGGACAGCATACGGCACAGTTTACCTTTGAAGGCTTTCTGTCAGTCACCAAGAAGCAGCGGATCGCACATCTGGAACGGCTGCGCACGGAACAGCGTACCATGATTTTTTATGAGGCACCGCATAAGCTGCTGCGCACCTTATCGGATATGCAGCAGTACTTCGGAGCAGACCGGTCGCTTTCTATTTGCCGGGAGCTAACCAAAGTACACGAGGAAGTCTGCACCATGACATTGACAGAAGCGGTGGCACACTATACCGCAACACCACCAAAGGGAGAGTTCGTACTGGTGGTTGCCGGGGCAGTACCGCAGGAACCGGAGACAACACTTTCTCTGGAAGCGGCTGTGGAACGGGTACAGC
>FR899097.1:0-245 GCA_000437255.1 Ruminococcus sp. CAG:403 | reverse complement strand
ATGCGTTTGACAGATGCCTGCAAGCAACTTGCACAGGAAACCGGTTATCGAAAGAGCCAGCTCTATGAAGCAGTCAGCCGAATGGCGCAAAAATAAGGAGTTTGTTGTGCAAACTGTATAGTTTCAACATAAAACAAGCTATTTTGCAATCGAAACTTACAAACCACAAAAAAATCGAGTTTTTTTGAAAAAAAGGCTTGACATTTATAGCCCGATGTGGTAAAATAATTAAGTCGTCAGCGATG
>FR899096.1:51719-59102 GCA_000437255.1 Ruminococcus sp. CAG:403 | reverse complement strand
AGTGGATTACTTGCTCATAGAAGGAGAACAGGCACATGCCGATGTCATCAACCGAACAGATGCCTTTTTGCGCACCGCATCCGCTTCGCTTTCGCTGCATCAGTTGCAGGTGCTCTCTGCTAACTGGTCTCGGACGACTGCCTGCAAGGAATTGGAGAACCTGCCGGAAGAAACCATACGGCAGGCAGAAGCTGTGATTTGCAGCAATGACAGTATGGCGCTGGGTGTCTATGATTTTTATACGAAGCAGCAATGGGAATTACCAATTCTCATTGGCATCAATGGCATTCCGGAAATGCGAAATGCCATTGACAGCGGGCAGCTGTATGGGACAGTTGATCTGAATGTTACGGCACAGGCAGAGCAGATTGCAAAGTTAGTCGAAGCAATTGCAGAAGATAATAGCGCAGAATTGGAGCAGCGTATTTTTTATTTGCCGCAGTATCCGTATACGAAGCATTAATCTTGCGGATACATTTGAATGATGAAAAAACCTCTTTGAATTGTGTTGGAATTCGTATCTTTTCAAGTGGATAATGCATGGTCTTTCCGCTTGCGATGTGGTAAGATAGAATTGCAAACAAACGAAGGCCCTGGAGCGAGCGGGGTTTTCCATTCAAGGAGGTTATTTTTATGCATACCACACAGCAAACATCCCCTAATCAGGGCGGAAACGTGATGTACCCAGGAAAGGTACCCGGAAGAATAAAATACACTTTCGCATTCGGTGCCTTGGGAAAAGACATGATCTACGGCATGATCGCAACCTTTTCCATGATCTACTTCACCGACATCATCAAGGTTGCGCCGGCATTCATCGGCATTATGTTCTTTGCAGCAAAAATCTGGGATGCCTTTAACGATCTGTTCATGGGCATGGTCGTAGACAATACCAGAAGCCGTTTCGGCAAGTTCATTCCGTGGCTGACCATCGGTACACTGGTCAATGCATTCGTATTCGTCATTTTGTTCACCGACTTCCACCTCAGCGGCGTTGGACTTTGCGTTTTTGCAGCCGTTGCCTATATCCTTTGGGGTATGACATATACCATTATGGATATTCCGTATTGGTCTATCATCCCGAACCTGACTTCTGACCCGCACGAACGAGAAAGCGTATCGGTTCTGCCTCGTATCTTTGCCAGCATCGGTCAGTCCCTGATTATTGCAGGCTTCGGCGTACAGATCATCAAGGGCCTGGGCGGCGACTACATTGGTTACCATCGGTTCGCTTTAATTATTGCAGCTGTTTTCATCTTCACCATTGCTGTTACCGTTATCAATCTGCCGAAGAAGCAGGTTGGTAAGAAGGCAGAAAAGGTTGCTTTCAAGGATATCTTCTCCATCATCAAGCGGAACGACCAGCTGCGCTGGGCAGTTGCACTGATTCTGCTCTACAATGTTGGCATTCAGCTGATCATGGGTGTTGCAACTTACTACTTTGCATATGTCTGCAACAAGAGCGAAATGCTGTCTGTTTTCATGATTAGCGCTTCTATTGCAGAAGTAGTCGGACTCCTGATCTTCCCGAAGATCACCAAGCTGCTCTCCAGAAAGAAAGCGTTCCTGCTGGCTTGTATTCTGCCGGCAATCGGTTTGACCATTCTGCTGCTCACTGGTATTTTTGCACCGCAGAACATTGTATTAACAGTAATTGCTGGCATCATTGTAAAGACCGGAACCGGTCTGGAACTGGGCTGTGCAACCGTTTTCCTGGCAGACGTTGTAGATTACGGCGAATATAAGCTGGGAACCAGAAACGAAGGCGTTGTATTCTCTTTGCAGACCTTGATCGTTAAGCTGACCGCTGCATTTACATCTCTGTCCATCGGCTTTGCACTGGATTTGACCGGCTATGTTCCGAATCAGATTCAGTCTCTGGCCACTCAGAACTCCATGCGGTTCCTGATGTGTATTGTTCCGGCAGTCAGCATGCTGTTGGCTTACGTCATTTACCGCAGAAAGTACAAGCTGAATGATGCATACATGAAGACGATTGTTGCTGCGATTTCCGGCAATGCACAGAAAGCATCTGATGCAAAAGCCATTGCAGCAGATCCAACAGAAGCAGACGTTCTTCCAGCAGAAGAATCCGTTTTGGAAACAGACAATATGGGGGCATTATCATGAATATCGAACAATTGAAACAAAATCTGACAGACGGCAGCTATGATTCGGCACTCAGCAAGTTATACGGCACAGACCCGGATGTATTAAATCAGCAGCGGGCACGGTATTTACAGGCGGCAGAGACGTTCTCTCGCCTGTATCCGGAACGCAGTGAAGTATCTGTTTTCTCGGCGCCGGGCAGAACAGAAATCGGCGGCAACCACACCGACCATCAGCATGGATGTGTACTGGCTGCCTCCGTCAATCTGGACGTTATCGCCATAGTCGCCTTTCATCAGGATGGTATGATTCGGTTACAGTCTGCCGGATATCCGCAGGATTATGTGGAATTGCAGGATCTTTCCGTACATTCAGAAGAAAAGGGAACTTCTGCCGCTTTGATTCGTGGCATTGTTTCCAGATTCCAGGAGATGGGAGTCACAACAGGCGGATTTGACGCCTACACCACTTCAAATGTGCTGGGCGGAAGCGGACTTTCCTCTTCTGCTGCCTTTGAAGTACTGATTGGCACCATCATTGATCAGCATGACAATGAGGGAAAGGCTGGTGCAGTTGAAATTGCAAAGATTGGACAGTACGCGGAAAATCGTTACTTTGGCAAAAAAAGCGGTCTAATGGATCAGATGGTTAGCTCGGTTGGCAGCTTTGTTTTCATTGACTTTGAAGATACCGACCATCCAAAGATCGAAAAGCTTTCCTGTCAATTTGAAGATGCCGGCTATGTGCTGTGCATTACAGACACCAAGGGCAGTCATGCTGACCTGACCGATGATTATGTTTCCATTCCGGCAGAAATGAATCTGGTTGCTGCGCAGTTCGGAAAGAATCATCTGCGGGAAGTCAGTGAACAGGACTTTTTAGCTGCTCTGCCAACCTTGCGGACTTCCTGTTCCGATCGTGCCATTATCCGGGCAGCACATTTTTATGGGGACAACCGGAGAGCTTCTGAAGAAGCTGCTGCATTGTCTGAAAATGATTTTGCTCGTTTCCTGGAGCTGGTCAAAGAATCCGGTGATTCTTCTGCTAAATGGCTGCAAAATCTCTATTCCTGCCGCAAGCCGTCTGAGCAGGGTATTACACTGGGCTTGTGGATGAGCGAGCAGATTCTTGGCGGAAAGGGTGCCTCCAGAGTACACGGCGGTGGATTTGCTGGAACCATTCAGGCATTTGTTCCAAAGGAAATGGAAGAACAGTATTGCGCAAAGATGGACGCTTTATTTGGAAGCGGTAGCTGCCAGAAACTGCGGATTCGAACTGTTGGCGGCGTACAAGTGATTGCGTAAAAGGAGGGGCAGCGATGCAGGAAATTCAAGTATCTGATTTTGAACGGACAACAGACGGACAGATGGCGCATCTGTACCGAATCACCAATGCCAGCGGCGCCAGTGTGGTACTCTGCGATTATGGTGCATCGGTTGTATCCATTTTGGTGCCGGACAAGCAGCAGAACCTGCGGGATGTTGTATTGGGTTATGCGCATCTTTCCGGCTATGAAACAGGCGGCGAATATTTCGGCGCATCGGTCGGCAGATGCTGCAACCGCATTCGGGAAGGCGCATTTACGCTCAACGGTGTTTCCTACCAGCTCGCTGTCAATGACGGCACCAATCACCTGCATGGTGGAAACCGAAGCTTTAGTCGCCGTCTCTGGAATGCCAGCTGTGCGGAAAATCGTGTTGTTTTTCAACTCGAAAGTCCGGACGGAGAGGAGCAGTATCCGGGAAATATGCAGGTTACTGCAACTTATACTTGGGACGACACCAACACGCTGACCATCGCATATGATGCGATTTGCGATCAGGATACGCTTTGCAACCTCACCAACCATACATATTTTCAACTGGACGGAGAGGGAAGCGGCAGCATCGAAAAGCAGCAGCTGCTGGTTCGTGCGAATGCTTATCTGCCAACCGATCCGACTTCGATTCCAACTGGAGAAATTGCTCCGGTGGCAGAAACTCCTTTCGATTTTACCGCTTATCGTTCCATTGGAGAAGCCTTGGAGGGCAAGCATGAACAGCTCACCTATGCTTCCGGGATCGATCATAGTTATGTGGTAGATTCGCATGCGCCGTTTCAGGCTGCGGCATACAGCGCAGAGAGCGGAATCGGTTTGACCTGCACCACCACACAGCCTGCGGTACATGTGTATACTGGTAATTTTGTGCATGTTCCGGAAAGTCTTGGCAAGAATGGCCATCGCTATACAGCGAGAAGCGGGTTCTGTCTGGAAACACAGAACTATCCAGATGCCATTCATCATCCGAATTTTCCAACTCCGATTTTGCCGGCAAATACACCTTACCGGCAAGTCACTACATTTCATTTTTCACTGGGAAGAGAGGAAGCGTAACGATGCGTATTTTGGTATTGGGCGGAGCCGGCTACATCGGCTCTCATACAGCATTGGAATTGATTCGTGCTGGTCATGAAGTACTTGTTGTGGATAATCTGGTAACGGGACACCGAGAAGCTGTTCCGGAACAGGCTGTTTTTTATCAGGGCGATCTGCATGATTTTGCCTTTCTGGATCAGTTGTTTCAAAAGGAACCGATCGATGCGGTGATTCACTTTGCAGCATATTCTTTGGTGGGCGAAAGTGTAACCAATCCGCTGAAATACTATGACAACAATCTTTGCGGAACGAAAGTACTGCTGGATGCCATGGTAAAGAATGGGATTGATAAGATTGTCTTTTCCTCGACCGCTGCTACGTACGGCGAACCGGAAAACATTCCGATTTTGGAAAGTGACCGCACAGCTCCAACCAATCCGTATGGAGAGACCAAGCTTGCGATGGAGAAAATGTTCCATTGGACAGCTGCGGCACATGGGCTGCGGTATGTTTCCCTGCGGTACTTCAACGCCTGCGGTGCTGATGCAAGCGGAACCATTGGAGAAGCCCATCAGCCAGAAAGTCACTTGATTCCGCTGATTCTGCAAGTGCCAAACGGCAAACGGGATGCCATTTCCATCTATGGAACCGATTATGATACACCGGACGGCACCTGTATCCGAGATTATATTCATGTTACCGACTTGGCACAGGCACACATTCTGGCGGTATCTTATCTGATGAACGGCGGCGAAAGTGATATTTTCAATCTCGGAAACGGCGTTGGCTATTCCGTTCGAGAGGTCATTGACGTAGCAAGACAGGTGACAGGACATCCCATTCCTGCTGTAGAAACTCCACGGCGTGCAGGAGACCCGGCAAGATTGGTAGCTTCCAGTGAGAAAGCAAAACGGGTGCTTGGCTGGAATCCAGTACATGACAGTTTAGAAGAAATCATCAGCAGCGCTTGGAAGTGGCACCAAACCCATCCAAACGGATACGAACAGAAATAAGGAGTGTGAAGCGGGATGGAAGCAGCAGTACAAAAGCTTATCGAGTATGCCTTGCAAAAGAAGCTTATCACAGCATATGATGTTTATGTGGTGCGCAATCAGCTGATGGAAGCCCTGCACCTGACGGAATGGAAGGACTGTACCGTCTCCTATGACGGCGAACCAATTGATGCCATTCTGGAGCCGCTGGTACAGTATGCCTGTGATGCTGGAATCATTGCAGACACTGCCAATTCTCGGGATTTGTTTGACACCAAGCTCATGGGTATTGTAACGCCCATGCCACGGGAAGTGGTAGCAGCTTTCCAGAAAAATTATGCAAATTCTCCCAAACAAGCAACGGATGCTTATTATGCGCTGAGCAAGGATTTAAACTATGTACGTGCCGGACGGATTGCCAAGAATTTGAAATGGACGTATGCAAGCGAATATGGCACATTGGATCTAACCATCAATCGTTCCAAGCCGGAAAAAGATCCTCGTGATATTGCTGCGGCAGGAAAGCAGCGGGCATCCTCCTATCCGAGCTGCCAGCTTTGCCCGGAAAATGCCGGCTTTGCCGGAAATGCACACCATCCTGCACGGCAAAATCTGCGTCCCATTCCGATGAAAGTCGGCGGAGAAAATTGGCAGATGCAGTATTCCCCCTATGGATACTATCATGAGCATTGTATTGTATTCAATGAAAAGCATACCCCGATGAAGATTGATGCGGCTGTTTTTGAAAAATTGTTTGATGTGCTGGAAGTGCTGCCGCATTACTTCATCGGTTCCAATGCAGACTTGCCAATTGTTGGCGGTTCTATCCTCAGCCATGAGCATTTTCAGGGCGGTCATTACACCTTTGCCATGGAACGGGCACCAATCGAAAAGTATTTCCTGCTGTCACAGTATCCCAATGTACAGGCTGGTCTGGTAAAATGGCCCATGTCGGTCATTCGTCTGACTTCCGAAAACAGACACACATTGGCTGCTGCCTGCGATCACATCCTGCGGGCATGGCGTTCCTACAGCGATGCATCTGTCGGCATTTTTGCGGAAACAGATGGAACACCGCATAACACCATTACGCCCATTGCAAGAATGCGGGGCAGTGCTTATGAATGTGATTTGGTGCTGCGGAACAATCTGACCACGGAAGAACGTCCGCTGGGCGTATTCCACCCCAATCCCTCGCTGCATCATATTAAGAAAGAAAATATTGGCTTGATTGAAGTTATGGGCCTGGCAGTTCTGCCAGCAAGATTGGCAAAAGAAATGGCATTGCTGAAGGATACGTTGTGCAGCGGTGGATCGGTTCGTCAGGTTCCGGAGCTTGCCAGCCATGCTGCATGGGCAGAATCGATTTTGCAGCGCCATCCGGAGTTTTCTGCTGCCTGTGCCGATCAGATTCTTCAAGATGAAATCGGAGCCGTCTTTGAACAGGTTTTACTGGATGCTGGCGTCTTCAAACGGGATGCGGCAGGTAAAGAAGCCTTTCAGCGTTTTATCGAACAAGTAGAATAGATAGAGAGAGCATGTTCCCATTTCGTTTGGGAAACCACATTTTAATAGAAGAAAGAATTCATTTAAGAATTTAAAATTAGCAAAAAGCTTGCCTCAGAGGAAGTCCTCTTGAGGCAAGCTTTTTTGTAGGAAATTGGAAGGCTCAGCGTGGATTTCCAATATCAGTTACAATTTGGTATCCAGCAGCACGCACACGCTGTTCCAGACAGATGCGGCACTGCGCCGATTCTTCGCCAGTGCAAATTTTATGATCGTACAGTGTATAAAGCGAACGAATTTCAGTTGGGGAGAGATTGGGCATGACGACATTGGCACCAGCTTTTAGTCCAAGTTCTCTGCCGTTCGGGTGAATGGTGCCGAGTGCAGTTGTTGCCGGAAGCAGCGCATGCGGAAACAGCA
>FR899096.1:45691-51662 GCA_000437255.1 Ruminococcus sp. CAG:403 | reverse complement strand
AAAGACTGCCATTTGGCTGATCATGAAAAGGAGTGTCTTGGTGGGACAGATAGGGGCCAATGCCGATCATATCCGGTTGTAATTCCTGTAAAAACCGGATATCATCCAGCAGGCAGTCGATGGTCTGGTAAGGAGAACCGACCATAAAACCTGCACCAACCTGATAACCAATTGCCTTCAAATCATAGAGACAGCGCATTCGATTCCGAAGAGAAAGCGTCGGCGGATGCAGCTTGCTGTAATGGGCAGCGTTTGCGGTTTCATGCCGCAGCAAATAACGGTTGGCACCTGCCTGAAAGTATGCCTGATAGCTGGCATAGGACTTTTCCCCGATAGAAAGCGTAATGGCACAGTCCGGAAACGCCTGCCGTATGCGTGACACGATGCTGCAAATAAAGTCATCCTGAAAGTAAGGATCCTCTCCACCTTGTAAGACAAAGGTTCGGAATCCAAGCGTATATCCTTCCCGACAGCAGGAAAGAATGGTATCTTCATCCAGTCGGTAGCGTTTTACCGCTGTATTGCTGGCACGGATGCCGCAGTAGTAACAGTCGTTTTTGCAGTAGTTGGTGAATTCAATCAAGCCACGCAGGTAGACAGCAGTTCCGTAATGCTGTCGGCGGACGCGGTCTGCTGCGGCAAATAATGCTGGCTCAATGTTGGGTTCTGTCATCAGAAACCGAAGGGCTTTCGGACTTGCTTGCTGGGTTTGTTCCAGCTGCAAAAGCAATTTTGATAGATCGAAAAGTGCCATAGACATTCTCCTAATCGGTTCGATTGGTGTAATAAAAAACGGCAAGCTGGGTGCGGTCTCGCAGGTGCAGCTTTTCCAGGATGCTGCTCAGGTAGTTGCGCACAGTTCCTTCACTGAGAAACAGTGCAGCGGCAATTTCTTTGTTGCTCAGTCCGGCTGCTACCAGTTCAATGAGTTCCTTTTCTTTGTCGGTAATGGCATATTTGGCATAATCGGGATTGGGTTTGTTTTGCATCAAAATAGGAAGCCTTGTAATGACCTGTTCACCGAATACCTGCTGCCCTTGCAGCACAGCTTCTAGCGCCGGTGCAATGCCGTTGAAATTCTGCTTTAACAGGTAACCTTTCGCACCGATTTTCAATGCCTTGATGATATATTCATCATCGGAAAAAGTGGTAAGATAGAGAATCTTTGCTTGCGGATCCTGCTGTAAAATTTGTTCGCCGGCTTCCAAGCCACTCATGCCCTGCATGCGAATATCCATCAGCAGAATATCCGGGTGCAGCTTCTGGTAAAGGGCAATGGCGTCGGCTCCGCTGAAACCGGTTGCTAAGACATGAATGGATCCAGTATGTTCCAGAATGGTTTTTAGGGAGTAGGCAACGAGTTGGTCGTCGTCAATGATGAGAAGATTCATGAAGAGGCATCCTTTCTAAGAGAAGTGGTGCGTTTTGGAATGGAGAGAAAAACACGAAATCCAGTTGCAGAAGCTGTAAATCGAATGAGTCCGCCAACGGATTCGGCTCGTTCCTTCATGGTTGCCATGCCGATGCCGGTTTCTCGGATGAGTTTGGCACCTGTTCCGTTGTCTGTGACAATCAGCTGATAGAAGGCTGGATGTTCCCGCAGAACCACCCGAACGGCATTGCCGTTGGAGTGCTTGGCAATGTTGGAACTGCTTTCCTTTACAATTCCAAGCAGACAGTGTTTGATGGGGCTTGTCAGTTCTGCATCAGAAAGATCATACTCCAGCTGTACCTGAAAGGAAGGAGAGAGTGTGCGCAGACATTCCCGAATGGCGGGTTCCAGGGAAACAGATTGATCGTGCAGATCATGCACACTGCTGCGAATGCTGGTCATAGCTTGATTGAGCGTCTGGATCAATTGTTCCAATTGATCGCTTTGCGTGGGTTCGGAAGTGAGAATTTGCAAGGCGCCCACCTGCAAAATGGAACGAGTCAGCAGATGTCCGACATTGTCATGAATTTCCCGTGCAATGCGGTTTCGTTCTTTGAGCATTGCCAGATTGATTTCATAATTTTGTGCTGCAATGAGCGCCTGATTTTTGGCTTTGAGCAGCAGCTGTTGTTCTGTGGCATGATCACGGGTTTCATGCAGCAAGTCGGTGACTTGTTCCAGGGCGGTGGTTCGATGATACAGGAGTCCAGCTGTGCAGAAGCCGCTGGCAATCAATAAAAGCTGAATGGGCGTAAACATATGCAGTTGAAAAAGTGCTCCGGCACTCGGCAAGATGAGCCACCATTTTCCGCTCCATAGCGCATGGTAGCATAAAAGCGGCATGGCACAGAAGAAGGGCGGACAAAAAAGGCAGCATATGGAAAATACGCCGATGCTGTAAAGCAGCGTAGATGCCTTTGAAAAATAGTGCAGGGTGCAGACCAGTCCGATTGCAAGCAGAAGCGCAAGCACCGGCGTTATCGTTTGCATCGCAAAGACACCAGCTCCGGCGCAAAGCAGCATGATAGAAGCTTCATCCAGCAATCGGTTCAATGGAATCCACCGTCCTTTCAAAATCTGTATCAGTATGGAGTCTATTATACCACAGATGCTGTAATCCTGCAAGGACAAGACTTTGAAAATGTGACATTTGTCATGGCAAGGATTGACGTTTGGCACTTCCATTTTCCGAAAATTTCCTTTATAATAAAGACAGAAACTATATGCTGCATCAAAAAAGGAGGAACTGCTATGGGAGCATCTGTTGTAAAAATTGAAAATCTTGTCAAGCGGTACAAGGAACTAATTGCAGTGGATCATATCAATCTGGATATCCGGGAAGGGGAAATCTTCGGCTTGCTGGGGCCGAATGGCTCTGGGAAAACCACTACCATCAATTGCCTGCTTTCCCTGTTGACATTCGATAAAGGGAAGATTGAAATATTCGGGAAGGAAATGTCCCCCGTACAGTATGCTATCAAACGGGACATCGGTGTCATTATGCAAAATGTTGCCGTGATACAGGAATTGACGGTTTATGAAAACATTGATTATTTTTGCGGGCTGTATATTCCGGACAAAAAGACTCGCAAGCAATATGTAACGGAAGCCATTCAATTTGTCGGACTAGAGGATTTTGTGAAATTTTATCCCAAGAAACTGTCCGGCGGCTTGCTGCGGCGGCTGAATATCGCCTGTGGCATTGCACACAAGCCCAAGCTGATTATTTTGGACGAACCAACCGTTGCAGTTGATCCGCAGAGCCGGAATCGCATTCTGGAAGGCATCCAGGAACTAAACCGAAACGGTGCGACCATTATTTACACGTCGCATTACATGGAGGAAGTGGAGCAGATTTGTACCCGTATTGCCATTCTGGATCATGGACGAAAAATTGCAGAGGGCACCAAGGACGAACTGAAACATATGATCAAGAATACAGAAACCATTACCATGGAGGTACCAGACTTGCCGGAGCAGTTGCATGAAGCCGTTCAGGCGCTGCCGCATGTTTATGAAACGGATTACAATGGGGAGCAGCTCATTATTCGCTGCTCCGGCGGAACGCATAATCTGATTGAGGTGCTGCAATTGTTCCAGCAGCAGGGCGGCAGCTTTGGAAGCGTGTACACGCAGCTGCCGACTTTGAATGATGTTTTTCTGGAGATTACCGGAAAAGCTCTGCGGGATAAGGAGGAGTAGCGGATGGTTTGGCATTGTCTGAAGTATGAACTGTTGCAAAGTATCCGGGTCAAGGATGTCATTGTCTGGCTGATTCTGTTTCCCATTTTGCTAGGTGCCTTTTTTAAGATTGCTTTTCATAGCATTTATGACAAAACAACGCATTTTTCCACCATTTCGGTTGCGGTTGTGGAACAGCAGGAAGATTCGATTTTCCATACAGTAATGGATTCGCTGGAGACAGGTGATGACCCATTGTTTGCTGTTACCTATACCGACTCGGAAGAAGCAAAACGACTTCTGAAAGAGGATCGTGTAAAGGGCATTATTTTTCTGGAAGATACGCTTTCCCTGACGGTTTCCAAAGAAGGAATGGAACAAACCATGATCCATTCTTTTCTGAACCAATACCAAACGCAGGAAGCTGTTTTGGTTCGCACAATGCAAACTCATCCGGAACAACTGGATGCCGTGCTCGCGGTCTTTCAGGAAGATCCTGCATGCAACAAGGCAATTCCGCTGACAGACGGTAATCCCAATAATTACATTGCGTATTTCTATAATTTGCTTGCAATGGTGGCAATGTTTGGTTCCATTACAGGGCTGCATGTTGCCATCGGTAGTCAGGGAAATCTCTCCGCACTGGGTGCCAGAAGGTGCTGCTCTCCAACGCCGAAAAGCATCAGTCTGATTACCAGTTTGATTGGAAGCTACGGCATTCAAACGCTGTGTATTTTGATTTCTGTTACGTATCTTGCATTTGTTTTGCAGGTGGATTTTGGCAATCGTTTGCCGCTGGTTTACCTTTCCGGCTGCATCGGTGGAATTCTGGGTGTTTCCATGGGCTTTATGATTGGTTCGTTTGGCAGAATCAGTCAGGGTGCAAAAGTTGGAATCGCCATGACGATTTCGATGCTGAGCTGCTTTTTTAGCGGGCTGATGATTGGTAATATGAAAGCCATTCTGGCAGAGAAACTTCCCTGGTTCAATCGCATCAATCCGGCAGCTTTGATTTCCGATGCATTCTACTGCCTGAATGTATATCAGGATTATGACCGATACCTGGAAAAAAATGTGTCCATGTTGATTTTGGCAGTTCTGTTTGTGACCATTGGAATTTTGCTGACGAGGAGGCGGAAATATGCAAGTCTTTAAGGCGTTTTTAAAAGTGCTTCGGAAGCGGCTGCCAATTGCCATGATTTGGATTGTTGTCTTTTTGGTGATTTCCATTGTTGTGTCAAATACGCAGACCGATGAGAAAACATTTTCCAATACGCAGCTGGATGTTTGTGTATGGGACGAAGATCAAACGGCTGCCAGTATGGCTCTGAAAGATTGGATTGGCAGCAAACATCATTTGATCTCCGTACAGCAGGATCCCGATCAGATGCTGGATGCTCTGTACTACGAACAGGCAGATTACATCCTAACCATTCAGAAGGGATATGCCGAAAAGTTGGAGCGTGGGGAAACAGACGATTTATTCTGCAATTACCATGTGCATGACAGCTATGCCAGTGCCTTGATGGAAAACAGCTTAGAGGAGTATGTCAAAACGGTGCAGGCATATCAAGTAAGCGGTTTTTCGCTTTCCGATGCAGCTGCGCAGGCAGAGCAGGTGCTGTCTCAGGAAGTCCCGGTTCAGATGGAGTCTTTTTCCATTGTTGCCAATTCCGAGGACTATTCGGAATCGTTCAGCATCTATTTCCAATACCTGCCGTATGTATTTCTGTCGGTTATGGTTGTAGCACTTTGTCCGGTTATTTTAACGCTCAATCAAAAAGAACTGCGCAATCGAACTAATTGTTCCTGCTTGTCTCCCAATGCACAGACCATGCAAATTGTTTTGGGCAGCATCCTATTTGTGATGAGTGTATGGCTGATTTTTCTGCTTGCAGCCATCTTCTTAAATGGTACCTTTTTTCATGGAATTGCCTGGTACGCCGTGCTGAACAGTTTTGTCTTTCTTTTGATTGCTGCGGCAATTGCTATTTTGATTGCAGCCTTTTCGCCCAGTGATACTGGTGTCAACGTCATTGCCAATGTGATTGGGCTTGGGATGAGCTTCTTCTGCGGCATCTTTGTTCCGCAGGCTTACCTGGGAGACGGTGTCCTAATGGTTGCACGGTTCCTGCCGGCTTACTGGTACGTTAAGATCAACAATATGCTCGTCGGCAGTTCCGGGGAAGCCTTTTCTCTGGCACGGTACTGGCAGTACTTGGGCATTGAATTGCTATTTGTGCTGGTGCTCTTTCTGGCTGCTGCTGCGGTGCGGAAGACCGCCTATCGACACGCTAAATGAAGAAGCATCGGATAGGATTCCGGAGCGGATTTATCATAAAAAAGCGTCCTGTTTTT
>FR899096.1:27979-45643 GCA_000437255.1 Ruminococcus sp. CAG:403 | reverse complement strand
TTTTGGGGAATCAAATGGAACGGTTACGGCATAGCCTGAAATTTGCGCTTGACTGCCTGCAATTTGTTCTGTTCAGCACGGTCTGTGGGATACCATCCCTTTGCTGCCATCTGATCGTACAGGGTATCCTGCATACAGAGGGACTCATTCAATGCATTCTGAAAGGTCTGGTGTACCTGACTGGTAGAGGATTCGATGGTGCCATGCAGGTAAAGGTCACAGACACCTTTCTCCAGCAGCAAGACACCTTCCATAAGGTCTTTGTCTTCCATTGGGGCATTCTCCTTTCTGGATACGGGATTGCCTATAACAATCCGTAGAAGGTCTGAAACATTTGACGATGCTTTTCTGCCATCTGCTGTACGCATTCTTTTAATGTGGCATCCTGTATTTGGTTGGCTACGGTTTTGCACTGTGTCTGAAAATATTTTTCATGTCCCAATGCATCTTCTACATATAACAATTCTTTGCCGGTCATTGCCTTCACCTCTGCTTTTATTGTTTCGGCAGACAGATGCTGTCTGCTGCTGCTCTATATCGGCTCCACGCAAAAAACGCCTGTCTTTTTCCGGGAACATTCTCTAGTATGGTTCGATCCGCACAAAATATGTATGGTGGAAAATCAAACTTTTTTGAAAATATTATCTAAAATATCTTCCAATTTTGTGAAAGATATGGTATAATATGCAGTAAGAAAGGAGCGCTTGGGGGATCCATTTTGCTCGAAGATGAGGAGAATGACAAATGCAAAAGCAAATCAGAAAACGAATTGCAGTACTCATGGCGGATTTGCAGTCGGAATATCATCGCCGCACCATTTCCGGCATCATTCAGCAGGCGCATGCTTTGCAGGATGATGTGCTCACATTTACCTTTTTTTCCAATCGGGATGTGGATACGCCGTTTCAGGTAGGAGAAGAAAATATTTTTCAATTGATTCCCTGGCAGGAGATCGATGGGTTGATTGTACTGTCCCATTCTTTTTGTAAGCCATCGCTTCGAAAAATGGTGACAGACTTTTGCAGGCAGTCCAATCTGCCCTATCTATTGGACGCCGAGGATGAATGGTCGGACGAAACCAAACTGTTTTGGAACGACCGTCGTTCCTTTCAGATGTTGGTGCAGCATTTGATTGAAGTGCATGGCCATCGGAAGATTGCTTGTTTGACGGGACTGCCTAGTTGTTTTCAGTCTGAAGAACGGCTGCTCGGCTATCGGGACGCTTTGCAGGCGCATGGTATTCCGCTTCGCCCGGAATGGGAATGTTACGGAGACTTTCAGCGAGCTTCCGGACAAGCATTCGCCAATCGCATTGTACAGGGAGAATTGGAGCGGCCGGATGCCATTGCTTGTGCCAATGCAGCAATGGCACTGGGCGTAATTGATACATTGATGCAGCACGGTATCTCAGTTCCAGAAGATCTTGCAGTGGTTAGCTATGATTCTTATTCTGCCAATGCCATTCACACACCGTCTGTGACTGCCATGTCGGATGAGAATTTCAATTATGGTGTGTCCTGCATGTGCCGTCTTTATCAAAAAATGACGGGAACAGAGTGTACATCCATTCCGCTGCATCCCATTCAATTGGAGCTGGGAGAAAGCTGCGGCTGCAATGATGTGGACAGCAAATTGATGCAGTGGTACAAAAATATGCTGCAACAGCAGCAGTACCATCTGGACTTGCTGCAAAACTGTAATATGGCGCAGGCACTTTCTTCACAGGAAACCCTGACTGATTTTTTGCGAACATTGGATTCGTTTCGCTATGTCATACAAGGGGTAGAGGACGTCTATATTTGCATCAACGAGGACTGGGAGAATAGCAGCAATTTAGAAGGTTCTGTTTACCGTGTGCATGGCTATGCGGAAATGATATATGTGCATCGTTTGGATGTGGGGCATGCATTGGAACAGGATTCTTTCTTTCCAACAAGTGCCTTGATTCCGGCGCTTCAGGAGCAGGCAGCTCCAAGCTGCTTTTATTTTCTGCCCTTGCACTTTGCAGATCGCTGTTTTGGGTATCTTGCCGTTTCCTTCACAAAGGAACAAATTGCATTTGACAAACTGTTTCGGATTTGGGTGGAACATGTTTCCACTTCTTTGGAAGCCATGCGCAGACGCAACGATATGCAGCGTCTGCAAAGACGTATGTATTTGACGGCTATTCGAGATCCTTTGACGGGGTTATACAATCGAAAGGGTATGGAGGAATTGTCCGAAGAACTGTACAAACAGGCTATGATTCAGCAGGAGAAATTACTGATTGTGGCAGTGGATTTGGATGACCTGAAAGGATGGAACCTTCAGTATGGCTATGAGGAAGGAGATCGTGCCATTTTGACAATTGCAGATGCACTGCGGCATTGCTGCCGCAGAAATGAAATTTGCTGTCGCTGCGGCGAAGATCATTATTATCTGATTGGATGTATGGCGTATACAGAAGAAATTTTAGCAGAATACCACAGTATTTTGATGAAAATCTGTGCACGGCATTTGTTGAAAGATGGAACACCGGCGGCGCTTCCCATCAGTTATGGCCTTTTTTGTGCGGTTCCAACGAAAGCGGGTTCCTTACCGCAAGCCTTTGCATTGGCGCAGGAACAATTGCGGCAATACCGTCAAAAAAAGGGCAGAAAAACGGTTTACTATAAAAACCTGACCGAACTGCGGGAAAAAATCTATCAGCAGCCGCAGAAGAAATGGACGGTGCAGCAAATGGCAGATGCTATGCTGCTGAGCCAGGGGTATTTTCAGCGCCTATACAAAAAAGAGTTTGGTGTCAGTGCCATGAGTGATGTCATTGCAGCACGAATTGTCTATGCACAGCAGCTTTTACGGGAAAGTCACGCCAGTGTGCAAAAAATTGCAGAACGGTGCGGTTATGAGAATGAGATTTATTTTATGCAGCAGTTTAAAAAGGAGACTGGGCTTACACCGACACAGTACCGAAGAAAATATTTTTTCAGCCGATAACAATATATTGTGGGGAGAAAATTATAATATCATAGTGTGTATCAGAATTTCGAATTGTTTTAGGGGTCACTTTGCACAGGGCTGCCGCATGCCCATTCTGTTTCGAAATTAACGGCTCAAGCAGCTGGAACCTATCAGGTCGAGGCATTGAATCGTGGTATTTCTGCCGTTTCAACTGGATCCGGCATGCTGGTCAGCTGGCGGTTCCTGGCAAACGATCCGGATCAGACCGTTTTTCGGTTATATCGAGACAATCAGCTGATTTATACCAGCGAACAGAATATGGCAACCTGTTATTTGGATGCAGGCGGTTCCGCAGCTTCTGCTTATCGGGTGGATGCTGTGGTAGATGGAAAGGTCGTGAATTCCTCCACTTGTACAATGCAGTCCGGCGCTGCTTATTTTGATTTGCCGCTGGATCAGCCAACCAGTTCCGGCTGTACCTACAGTCCGAATGACTGCACGGTTGGAGATGTGGATGGGGACGGCGAGTATGAATTGTTTGTCAAATGGGATCCTTCCAATTCGCAGGACAATTCCAAGGCTGGAAAAACCGATAAAGTATACATCGATTGCTATAAGCTCAATGGTAAGAAGTTATGGCGGATTGATTTGGGCTATAACATTCGGGCAGGGGCACATTACACCCAAATGCTGGTGGCAGACTTTGACCTGGATGGAAAAGTAGAACTGACCTGTAAAACCGCAGACGGCACCAAAGATGGAACCGGAAAGGTCATTGGAGATGGTTCCAAAACATACCGCAATTCCAAGGGTTATATCCTAGATGGACCGGAATACTATACGCTGTTTGATGGCGCAACAGGTGCTGCACTGGATACAGTTAACTATAATCCACCAAGAGGAACGGTCAGCAGTTGGGGAGACAAATACGGAAATCGCTGTGACCGTTATTTGGGTGCAGTGGCATATCTGGACGGGGAACGTCCCAGTGCCATTACGGTTCGTGGATATTATACCAGAATGACCGCTTGTGCCTATGATGTAGTCAATAAGAAATTGGTACAGCGCTGGTTCTTTGACAGTGGAAATTCCAGTTCCTCTCCGGGATATGGAGACGGAAATCACAACTGTATGCCTGCTGATGTTGACAACGATGGCAAACAAGAACTGGTTTTGGGCAGCACATGCTTGGATGATGACGGCTCAGTACTTTGGTGCCTGAATCGTGGGCATGGAGATGCCATGCATTTGGGAGATTTCCTGCCGGAACGAAAAGGGCTGGAACTTTGGATTTGTCATGAAGACAAACCGTACGGTGTTTCCTTGGTGGATGCTTCCAACGGCAAAATTATTTTCCACAAGGACGGAGGCGGTGATACCGGCAGATGCTGTGCCGATAATGTGTGGGCAGGCAATGACGGCGCAGAATTTTGGGGCTTAAACAATGACGTCTACGATGGATCCGGTAACACGCTTTCCTGTCGTCGTCCGGCGATTAATTTCCTGTCTTACTGGGACGGTGATTTGGAACGGGAAATCTTAGATGGCTACACCGATTCTCCGGCTACGATTTCCAAAATGCAGGAGAACGGTACATTGAAAACATTGCTTTCCACGGATGGATATTATACTTGTAATACCACAAAGGGAACGCCTTGCCTGTCTGCGGATTTGTTTGGCGACTGGCGGGAAGAATTGATTGTACGTGCTGCGGATGGAAAATCTGTACGGATTTATTCTACCACTTATGATACGGATTACCGGATTACTACCTTGATGCATGACCCACAGTATCGGAATCAGGTAGCTGGACAGAACATTGCGTACAACCAGCCGCCGCATGCAAGTTTTTATCTCGGTTCCGATCAGCCGCTTCCGGCTCGTCCGAATGTATCGGTTCTGGGCGGCAGCGTGCAGCCGGTGACGCCGGAAAAGCAGGGCGATACTATGGACACATCCAATAAGTACATGTTCCGGAATGTCGGCAGCGGTTTGTATCTGGAAGTTGCAGACGGTGCAGCAGAAAATGGTATCAATGTACAGCAGGGCGCAGCCGAAGAAAGCACCGCTAATACCTGGAAGCTGGTCGATGCCGGAAACGGATATTATTATGTACGTTCCTGTGTAGGAGATGGCAAGACCTACTACTTGGATCTTGCATATGGAAATCCGGAGGATGGTGCCAATATTGGAATCTGGTCGGATACCAAGTCTGATGCACAGCTCTTTAAATTTGTAAAGAATGCAGACGGTTCCTACACTATTACCACCAAGGCGACAAAGGATGACAGCTGTCTGGGCGTTTCCGGAAATTCTACGGAATTGGGCGCCAATGTTTTGCAGTGGAGCTGCAATGAAACAGATTCCCAAAAGTGGACTGCGGAAAAAATCACCATCAAAGATGGTATGGAACTGGATGAAAGCAAATGCTACATGTTCAAAAATGTAGGAAGCGGAAAGTACCTGGAAGTAGATGGTGGAAAGAAAGAGAATGGAGCCAACGTTCAGCAGTGGGGCGCAAACGGACCGGCTGCACACAATGTTTGGCACGTTAAGAAGATCAATTGGGGCTATTACTACATTTATTCTGCATTGGGAGATGGGCAGACATTCCTGCTGAATGTAGATGGAAGTGGAACAGATGGCACCAATGTAAATATTCAGGAAAAGAATGGCTACAGCAGCCAATACTTTAAATTGGTCGATCTGGAAGACGGAAGCATTGCCATTGTGACGCGTGCTTCCAAGGATTTGTCCGCTGTGGCAGTGGCATCGGATTCTACGGATAGCGGTGCCAACATCCTGCAATGGAGCTTTTCCGGTGCCGATAGCCAGAAGTGGATCTTAGAGGAAGTAGACTATACGCTTCCGGTTGTGACAACAACTCCTGTCACCACCACAACAGCAGCGCCAACGACTACAGAAACAACTGTTACAACAGCTGCTACCACTGCTGGTACAGTTCCGCCTGCATCGGTTACGACAACTGTTACCCATGCAACGGAACAGCCTGCTACGACCACCAACACGACCATTTCTTCCTCTGCATTGTTTGGGGATGTCAACTTGGATGGAACGGTTTCACTGTCTGATTTGATTACGTTCCAGAAGTATTGGCGTGGTGCGATTGCGTTCAATGCACAGCAGGATATCAATGCGAACTGTGATGCAACAGATGCTGCACTGGATCAACAAGATGTGATGGCATTGCTGGAATTCCTGATCGGAAGAATCAGCGGTTTGCCCAAACAATAAAAATAGAATGCACAGCCGACAGCTGTACCGTGATTTTGGTACGGCTGTCGGCTTTTATTTTTGCTTGCAAATCCCAAATTAGACCGGAAACGCAGTACATGCTGCGGCAATGGGAGAAAGTGGGAACTTCTTCTAAAATATACCACGAAAAATCGACCGTTCCTGCAAGAACGGTTCGGTATAATGAGAATAACCCCCTTTGAGCAGAGGATGGCATCATTGGATGGGCAGTATTTCACAGAAGGGAACACAACAGCTATGCGCATGACAAAATTCTTTCAGCAATCCATTTTTTCCCCGGTTCTTGTAGAAGCAGGACTTGCATTTTTTGCAGGTTTTCTTTTTTCTGCGGCAACCATTGGCAGCATTCCATCTCCCATTCCCATTGCCATTGCAGGGAGTCTGTCCCCGCTTGGCAGCATTTCGGTTCTAGTTGGGATGCTGCTGATGGACTTGTTTACCGGTACTTTGCTGGAACATTTGGTGTTTTTGTTTGCGCTGGTTCTGTTGGCATCTGTGCAGATGTTCCGCACGCAGACACAATCCGGCGTGCGGATTGCCTGGCAAACCGGACTGTGCGTATTCGCAGCAACGATTGCAGCCGCAGTCCTTTCCGATCTGAGTGGGTATCAGGTGCTTGCCAACACCACAGCCGCTTGTATGACCGGAACGGCTGCTTATTTTGTTCATACCGTTTTAAACGGATTTCGCACCAATGGAAAAATTCAGCTGAAGTCTTCCATGGGATGTGCAGCGGCTGTGGTTTACATTCTGGCCATTGCAACGCTTGGCTCCTTCGACTTTCCGACCATGAATCCCGGCAGAATCGCTGGCATTGCCGTTACGTTGCTTGCCGCCAGAAAGTATAAGCATACAGGCGGCGTTGTTTGCGGTGCGCTGACCACTTGCGGTGTAATGCTTTGCAACAATACGGTTGGTCTGCCGCTGTTGTTTTTGCCCATTACAGGATTGTTGGCAGGATATCTGGCAAGTATGCCGGGAATTGCATTTGCAGCCATTTTTGCAGCGCTGAATTTATTGGCGCAGATTACATTTGGGGTACAGGAACTGGAATTTTCTGTTTTTTCGGACATGCTGCTTGGCTGTATTGCTTTTTTGCTGTTACAGCCAGTCTGCCTGGAAAAATGGATTGTGGCATCTTGGGGGGAAGAGCGAACGGCTTTACAGTCCGTGGATACCCGTTTGCAATTCTTGGCGGATTCCATTGGAAGTGTGCGGGAAGACACCAAAGCCATTTCTACAATTTTAAAGAATCAGCAGCGCTGCAAGGAGGATCCGGTTCGTCTGAGTGATACAATATGCAAAAGCTGCAAGCATCGGCTGCATTGCTGGGAAAAGGAATATGAAACCACACGAGCTGCATTTCAGCAGCTGGGAAGTCGGCGGAATTTACAGCTTTCTACGATTCCAAAAGAATTACAGTACTGTACCCGTAAGAATCAGCTCGTTGCAGTTTTTGAGCAGGCAAGACGGGAACGCAAAACCCAGCAGCTGATTGCAGAGAAGCTGGAAGAAAACCGTACCATTCTGTTTGAACAGTTGCAGGCAACTGAAGAATTGGTCGCATCGATCGGCAGTAAAATGGCAGTGCGCTACAGCGGTGAAATTACCGATACGGTCTTGCGCAAGCTGGAACATTATGGTTATTATTGTGATTCTGTTGTTGCCTATTACAATGCACAAAATCGTCTGATGATTGAGCTGTACTGTCAGTATCAGGGACTGGATCACTGCATGCCAACCATTTGTCATATTCTTTCGGAAACATTAAATGTGACGCTACAAGAATTGGATCCCATTAAAAATGAGTCCAGCATGCGTTATCGCATTGCACAATGTAGCACCTATCG
Organism: Ruminococcus sp. CAG:403; assembly: GCA_000437255.1. Lineage (GTDB taxonomy): Bacteria > Bacillota > Clostridia > Oscillospirales > Ruminococcaceae > Ruminococcus_C. The sequence continues at coordinate 37,577 of FR899096.1, read as the reverse complement.
ATTGGAGACAGCCTGTGCCGCTTTAACAGCAGAAGTCGGACAGCCTTCCGGAGATACATCGGTTTCCTTTCAGGATGGGAGCGGAACGGCATATATTGTCATTTCTGATGGCATGGGAAGCGGCAGTCAGGCTGCACTGGAATCCAAAATGCTGACGGAACTCTTCCGTAAGCTGATCAGCAGTGGCATGTCCTGTCATGCAGCCATTCGCATGCTGAATGGATTGATGCTGACCAAGTCCGATCAGGAGACATTTGCTACACTGGATGTGGCAGCCATTGATCTGGATACCTGCCAGCTGCACATGATGAAATCCGGTGCCAGTGCAACTCTTTTGCGGCATAACGGCATGGTGCGAAAAATTAGCGCGCCGACGTTTCCGATTGGCATGCAGCCGGTCAGTGAAGTACAGGAAACAGATTTGGATTTTTGCGCCAATGATATCTTGATTATGCTCTCGGACGGCGTTTCAGAGGCAACGTATCAGTTCATCAAACAGTTGTTGCTTTCCAGTAACGATTTGGAATATATTGTAAAGGAAATCTGCTCCAAATCGGATTTGTTTGCCGGAGGACAACATTATGATGATGTAACCGTTTACGGAGTGCGTGCTGTATTATCGGAATATTAATGCTTGGAAAAGAGATGAAAATAAAATCATCAAAATTTTCTGTGCACATGTTTGTGCAACCTGCACAAACATGTGCAAAATAATATGGGCGATTCTATGAAGTTTATTGTCCAATCCTAAAAAAGCTTGAATAATGTACAAATATATGTTAAAATATATGTACCAGAAAAAAAGGAGGGGTTGCGATGCCATCGTCGTATCAATCAAATGAAAATGATTTTCCGCTTTACTTATTTCATCAAGGAAAGAACTATGAGGCATATAAATTCTTTGGAGCACATGCTTTTCGCAGAGGCAGGGGAAGCTATCATCGCTTCCGGGTTTGGGCGCCAAATGCAGTGAGCGTTTCTGTGATCGGCGAGTTCAACCAATGGGATCGCACACGCAATCCAATGGAGAAAATCTCAGATTCTGTCTGGGAAGTTACCATTCCGCATTTGAAGCAATTCGCTTCTTATAAATACAGCATTGAAACGGCAGATCACCGTATTTTAGATAAAGCCGATCCATACGGCGTACATTTTGAAACAAGACCAGGTACCGCTTCGAAGCTATATGAAAGCAATTATACCTGGGAAGATGATGCGTGGCAGAAACAGAAAAAACTGCATTCTGTTTATAAAAGTCCGATGAATATTTATGAAGTTCATTTGGGTTCCTGGAAGAAAAAAGAAGGGGAGACATTCCCCGGTTATCTCGGATTTGCAGAAGAAATCATTCCGTATCTGAAAAAAATGTCCTATACCCATGTGGAATTCATGCCACTGACAGAATATCCTTATGATGGATCCTGGGGCTATCAGGTAACGGGTTACTATGCACCGACCTCCCGGCATGGAACGCCGGACGATTTTAAGAAAATGGTGGACTTGTTCCACCAGGCAGGAATTGGTGTAATTCTGGACTGGGTGCCGGCACATTTTCCAAAAGATGCCGCAGGACTTTGCGAGTTCGACGGATCGTATTGTTATGAATATGCTGATCCGTTGAAAATGGAGCATAAAGCCTGGGGAACCCGTGTCTTTGACTATGGAAAGGGAGAGGTTTGCTCCTTCCTTATTTCCAGTGCTTGCTACTGGCTGGAAGAATATCACATCGATGGCATTCGGGTAGACGCTGTTGCATCGATGCTGTACTTGGATTATGACCGACCGGATGGAGAATGGCGGGCAAATGTGTACGGCGGACATGAAAACTTAGAAGCCGTAAATTTCCTGCGCCGCTTAAATGAAGCTGCATTCGCTAAGCATCCGGATGTTTTAATGATTGCAGAAGAGTCTACCGCATGGCCGCTGGTTACAAAACCAACCGATATTGGCGGATTGGGATTCAATTTCAAGTGGAATATGGGCTGGATGAACGATATGCTCAGCTATATTTCAATGGATCCGATTTATCGTGCGTTTAATCATGATAAATTGACTTTCTCATTTTTCTATTGCTTTTCGGAAAACTACATTTTACCAATTTCACATGATGAAATTGTTTATGGAAAATGCTCCATGCTGAATAAAATGGCAGGTGATCGGGAGGAAAAATTTGCTTCCTATCGTGCATTCCTGGGCTATATGATGGCGCATCCAGGAAAGAAACTGCTGTTTATGGGACAGGAATTTGCGCAGTCCAATGAGTGGAACTATCAAACGCAGCTGGATTGGCAGCTGCTGGAGCAGCAGGATCATCAGCAGATGCTTCTGTTTAGTGAAAAATTAAATCGATTTTATCTGGAACATCCGCAGCTTTGGCAGGATGATGATTCCTGGCAGGGCTTTAGCTGGATTTCGCATGATGACTACCAGCAAAGCGTCATTGCATTCCGACGGATTGATGATGACGGAAAAGAACTGGTGATTGTCTGCAATTTCTGCCCGGTAAAGCGTACTGATTATTGCATTGGCGTTCCAAAGGAAGGACGGTATCGTCTGGTCTTTAATACAGATGCCGTCGAGTTCGGTGGAACAGGTGTCAGTGAAAAAGTGTTTAAAACCACAAAGATTGGCATGCATGACTGTCCGCAGAGTATTTCTATGACATTGGCGCCGCTTTCCGTTGTTTATTTGGAGTATGCTCCGGTGAAGCGCAAGAGTGTGAAAAAGAGCACTGCCGCAAAACCAAGAACCACTGCCGCGAAGAAACCAAGAGCGAAAGCAAAAGCAACGGTTTCATCCACTTGAGCAGCAGATGGATCAGGATTCGGAATCATGGACACCGCAACATGTAGTCCATGATTCCTTCAGATTGCTTGAAGGATTTGTCTTCTATTTTGTGGAGACAAGTTTGAAAATGTAGTTAGGAGGAACATTATGAAAATCAAAAAAAAGTGCATCGCAATGCTGTTAGCAGGCGGGCAGGGAAGTCGACTGTATGCGTTAACGCAGAAGATGGCAAAGCCAGCCATTCCGTATGGCGGAAAAAACCGTTTCATTGACTTTCCGCTTTCCAATTGCATCAATTCTGGAATTGACACAGTTGGCGTATTAACACAGTATCAGCCATTGGTGCTGAATGAGTACATTGGAAATGGTCAGCCATGGGATTTGGATAAAATGCATGGCGGCGTACATGTTCTGCCGCCGTACCAGACGGCTGCCGGTGCTTTCTGGTATGAGGGCACTGCCAATGCAATTTATCAGAATATGGCATTCATTGAACGCTATGATCCGGAATATGTTCTTGTTCTGGGCGGTGACCATATTTATAAGATGGATTACTCCAAAATGTTGGATTATCATATTGCCAATCAGGCAGACAGCACCATTGCTGTTTTGGATGTACCACGTTCGGAAGCTTCTCGGTTTGGTATCATGACCTGTAATGAAGAAGGCCGTGTCGTTGATTTCACCGAAAAGCCGAAGGAACCAAAGTCCACGCTGGCTTCCATGGGAATCTACATCTTTACATGGGAAAAACTGAGAAAATACTTAATTGAAAATGAAGAAGCCAATACTGGCTCCAAAGACTTCGGAAAAGATATCATTCCGGCTATGCTGGGCAACCAGGAACGTCTGTTTGCATATGAGTTTGAAGGCTACTGGAAGGATGTCGGAACACTGGATAGTCTTTGGGATGCCAATATGGATCTGCTGAGTCCGAGCCTGCCGCTGGATTTGTACGATCAGAATTGGAAGATTTACTCTCGCCATAACAATCTGCCGCCGCAGCACATTGGTTCCAATGCGCACGTGGAAAACTCCATGATTACAGAGGGCAGCAACATTGACGGTACCATTGATTTTTCTGTAATTTCTTCCGGTGTTACCATCGAAGAAGGCGCTTCTGTTAAGTACAGCGTCATCATGCCGGGTACTGTGATCAAAAAAGGTGCTGTTGTAGAGTATGCCATCATTGGAGAAAATTGTGTGATTGAACCGGGAGCTGTAATTGGAATGAGCCCAGAAACCGTTGAAAATCGAGATGACTGGGGCATTGCAGTTTTGGGACACAACATTACCATTTCTTCTGGAACAAAGGTACTTCCGAAAGAAATTGTTTCTGAAAATAGATAAGGCGGTGGCAAAATGAGTATCAATAAAAATGTTTTGGGTTTGATTTTTGCAAGTATTCATGATTCTGCGGTCATCGATTTAACCAAGCAGCGCACAATGGGTTCCATCCCGTTTGGCGGTCGGTATCGGTTGATTGATTTTCCGCTGTCAAATATGGTGAATTCCGGCATCAAAGAAGTTGGTGTCATTACAAAGTCCAATTATGGTTCTTTGCTGGATCATCTGGGATCCGGAAGAGAATGGGACTTGGCAAGCAAGAAAGGTGGTCTGCACTTGTTGCCTCCGTTTAGCCAGGTAGGCGGCGGAATTTATGAAGGCAGACTGGAAGCCTTGAACAATGTTTGGAGCTTTGTGGAACATGCAAAGGCAGAATATGTTGTTCTGACCAACTGCGATGTTGTTGCCAATATTGACTTCAACGAAGCATTGCAGCAGCACATTGAATCCGATGCAGATATTACAGCAATCTATGCAAAAACAATGTATGATGCTTCTGCGGAAGAATCCTCTGCAACTATTTTGCAGATCGATGAAGAAAATACCATTAAGGAAGTACTGATCAATCCGCAGATTTCCGGTGAATGCAATGTCAGCCTGGATATGTTCATTATGAAGACCGACTTCTTGAAGAAGATGGTCAAGGAAGCAGCCAGCAAGAGTCAGCATAGCCTGATTCGGGACGTACTGCAAAGCAAAAAGGATGAATTCTTATTTAAAGCATATGCTTATCAAGGGATGTTCCTGCGGATTAACAGTATGCGCAACTACTATCAGTCCAATCTGGAACTGCTCAATCAGGACGTTCGCAACAGCCTGTTCTGTGCAGATGCGCCGATTTATACCAAGGTCGGAGACAATGCACCGGTAAAATACGGTCTGGAATCCAATGTGAAGAATTCCTGCATTGCAGACGGCTGCATGGTAGAAGGAACCGTTGAAAACTGCATCCTGTTCCGTGGCGTTAAAATCGGAAAGGGTTCCGTTGTTAAGAATTCTGTTTTGATGCAGGGTACGACCATTGGTGCAAATTGCAGCATGGATTGTATTGTAACCGATAAAAATGTGGAAATTTCAGATGAGCGTGTTTTGACAGGTTCTGCTGAATATCCGCTGTATTTGGGAAAGAACGCAAAAATCTAAATCAAACGGGATCTGCCGGCTCCCTGAAATGGGAGTCGGCTTTTTCCTGTGTTGTGGCACAAGTTTTAGGATAGATTTGTACGATAGAAAGGACGATCAACTTGAAAATTCTATATGCTGCCAGTGAAGCGCTTCCGTTTGCAGCTTCCGGTGGACTTGCCGATGTAGTCGGTTCTCTGCCGACTGCTGTTGCCCAGGAGGGGCACGACTGTCGGGTGGTTCTGCCGCTGTACCGCTGTGTCAAGCCGGATGTGCGGAATACACTGACGTACTTAACCGATATCACAGTCGATGTAGCATGGAGAAAACAGTATTGCGGAATCTATACCAAAAAAGTAGGCAATGTGCAATACTACTTATTGGATAATCCGTATTATTTTATGCGGGACGGCATGTACGGCTTTTATGATGACTGTGAGCGGTTTGTATTCTTTTCCAGAGCTGTTTTGGAAATATTGCCCGTGATCGGATTCCATCCGGATATTATTCACTGCAATGACTGGCAGACTGCGATGATTCCGGTATTCTATCGTGTGCTATATCAATATCATCAGGAATTTGCGAATATCCGCACGGTTTATACCATTCACAATATTCAGTATCAGGGTATTTATGGAAAAGAAGTGGTCTCAGAATTGATGGGATTGCCGACTTACCATATCAGTTTGCTGGAATATGACGGCAGCATCAATTTGATGAAAGGTGCCATTGAAACAGCAGATCAAATTTCAACAGTAAGCCCCAGTTATGCGAAGGAAATTCTGGATCCGTGGTATTCTTATGGAATGGATCGTGCACTGGTGCGGCATCAGGATTCCATTGCAGGCATTTTAAATGGCATTGATGTAAAGAGCTATAATCCGGAAACCGATTCCAATCTGGAAGCCAATTATTCTATTTCCAAGATCGGCAATAAGAAAACTTGCCGCAAAGCTTTGCTGCAAGAAATGCAGTTGCAGCCAATGGATGGCCCCGTAATTGGCATTGTCACACGTTTTGTTGGACATAAGGGGATTTCCCTGATTCAGCAGGCATTCGAAGAAATTCTGTCTCTTGGCTGTCAGTTTGTCATTCTCGGAAGTGGCGAGAAAATTTTTGAAGATTTCTTCACAGAAATGCAGTTCCAGTATCCCAAGCAGGTTCATACAACACTTGGCTTCCAGCCGGCTTTGGCGAGACGCATTTATGCGGGAGCAGACCTCTTCCTGATGCCGTCACAGAATGAACCATGTGGTCTGGCACAAATGGTAGCCATGCGTTATGGTACCATTCCAATTGTACGGGAAACCGGTGGTTTAAAAGATTCTGTAACCGATGCAGGCGATCCTTCCGGCAATGGCTTTACCTTTAAAACTTATGATGCCGGCGATATGTTGGATGCTGTAAAGCGTGCCTGTGCGCTGTTTGCCGACAAGAGGAAGTGGAATGCATTGGTAAAGCGCGCAATGTCATGTGACTTCAGCTGGGATCATTCTGCATTGGATTATATTGCTATGTATGAGAATTTGATTTCGTAGGAGAATGACTGATGAGAATTCTTTTTTGTAAAATAGGCTGGATGAAATATTATAAAGGCGTATCGGAGAAGGACCCTATTTACAACGGCGGTGCTTTTGTAAGAGAAAACGGAAATGGCGGAGAAGCCTATAATTTTGAGGCGGTTTCAACAGAAGCAGACGGCGTAAACTGCTATGGCTTTTTTGAGACAAAATTCAAAAACGGCTACAAAAGTGCAAATCGTGTCAACAATCAGCTGCACATTGAACGGATCGATACCTGTGCCAAAAATCTGAATGAACTGGATGATGTACTGGTTGTCTGGTGCGCTACAAAGGAACGAAACGAATACAAAGTGGTCGGTTGGTATCAGCATGCATGGGTGTATCGTTTCTATCAGGTGTTGCAGTTTGAAAATGGCTACATACAGAATTTCAATGTGAAAGCCAAAAAAGAAGATTGCGTCTTGCTGCCGTATGAGGAACAAAACCGTGTTCAGTGGAATGCACCCATTTCCAAGATGCGTGGATATGGATTTGGGCAGTCTTTGGTATGGTATGCCAGTGAAGCGGACACTGCACCGGCTGTATCGTATGTGCAGAATTTGGTGGATGCCATTCATGCCTACAGCGGAAAGAATTATCTGGATATCGATGAGACAAACGATCCAGCTTTGCAGCAATGGAACGCTTGCCGATAAAAAACTGCTCCGGCTTAGAAACCGGAGCAGTTTGCTTGTTGAATGAATAGAAAAGAGAAAAAAGAACCGTCTGATTGTCCTCAGATGGTTCTTTTCCCTATCGTAACAAAATTAAGGGGAACCGCATGTGCATCTACGCTTCCGGCTTCTTTCTGTTATAATGCTTGCTTCAGAGCCTGTGCCAGCTGATCCGGGCAGGAAGTCGGCCGTCCATTGCATTGGATGTGTTCCAACTTTTCAATGGCATCCGAAACTTTCATTCCTTTTACCAGCGCACATATGCCCTTTAGGTTTCCATTGCATCCGCCGACAAAGCTTACATCTTGAATGGTGTCGTCTTCAACATGAATCGCAATTTGACGGGAACAGACGCCGTGCGGTACATATGTATACTGCATGTACAAGACTCCTTTCACAAAAAAGTATATAAGCTGCATGAAATGCCTCTTATACAATTTCATTATAGCATAGCGTCTGTAAAAAATCAAGCTGTATTTTCGTGATTTTGCAGGAAATTTGTAGATTTGTGAAGAAGCTATTTCGTACTGCTTTGCACGTTTGGCAGCAAAGATGGCAGAGCGTCTCCGCTTATGATTTTTGTGTTCTGTTTTTTTGATAAATGATGCGCATACCGTTCAGCAGAAGGGTACTGTCCAATGTGATGGGATATCGACAGTAGGGAATGATGACTTCCGCTAAGCCGCCTGTCGCAACCGCTGTGACAGGTTGCTGCATTTCCTGTTCAATTTGCTGCAAGATGCCGTCCAATCCATAGGCGGTTCCATACAGAACACCGCTTCGCATGCAGTCCACTGTGTTGGTTGCAATCATCTTTTTTGGCTTTTGCAGGTCAATGGTTTGCAGAAGCGAGGTTTTTTCTGTTAATGCTGCCAAAGAAATACCGACACCGGGCAGAATCATTCCGCCGACATACTCTTCCTGTTTGTTGATAACAGAAATGGTGGTGGCAGTTCCCATGTCGATGACGGCAATGGGAGCTTGATAGGTGTGCAGCGCAGCAACTGCTGTTACAACCAAGTTCGAGCCAAGCTGAGCCGGATTGTCAATGGTAATATGCAGTCCTGTTTTAATGCCGGGACCAACCAGAAGTGTTTCCTGTTTGGTAATGGTTTCAACAGCGCGCTTGACGGTATTGGTAACAGACGGAACAACAGATGCAATGATGTTTCCTTCAATTTCTGAAACCGGAATCTGATAGATTTCCAGAATGGTTTTGAAGGAAACAGCATACTCCAATGTGGTATTGGTTCGGTTGGTGGAAATACGTTCCACAAATACGATGCGGTCTTTTTGAAAGCAGCCCACAACAATGTGGGTGTTTCCGATATCAATTGCAAGGACCATAATGCAGGGAATCCCTCCTTTTAGGTTGCTTCTAGGCGGGTACAGATTACACTTGTGAATACAGCCGAAACAACGGCTTCCGCAAGAGCATTTCCGCCAACAAATGCGAAAATAAAGACAAAGATTGGCTTTCCAGGTGCTAGGGTGTTCCAGCTATTTTGAATCCAATCGGTGTTTCGAAACAGCAGAAGCAGCGCTGTCACATAAAAAATCGTGTTGAACAACGCCGCACAAAGTCCCGTCAAGGCATAGCGGATACTTAGAATCGTACAGCGTTTCCATAGAATTCGGTCAAGCAGACCGGTACAGAATCCCATTGCAATCCGTGGAACAAAACAGAGTAGGACTGCACGAATGGGCTGAATGCTGAACAAAGCGGTGCTCATGGGATTGCCGCCGAAGCATTGCAGAAAACTCGTAGCGCCAAAGAGTGCGCCCAGTCCTGCACCGGCGGCGGAACCATAGCGTGCGGCACCAATTGCCACCGGAATCATGCAAAATGTAATGGAGCAAACGGATAGATGCAGGTATCCCAATGGGGTCAATGCCAGTAGGATGAGAAGGGCACTTAGCAGCCCCAATTCAGAAAGCCGTCGAATGGATGATTGATGCTGTGTCATATGCCTCCTAATCGGTCTGGTTACAGAACGCAGCCTGTAACCGTTTCGGAATCAGCGTTTATAGGTAGTATGACACAGTTGGATGCTTTTCTTGCATGGTTGAAAAAATAGATAAAATGTTCCCTTGCGGAACAAGATG
>FR899096.1:13428-27920 GCA_000437255.1 Ruminococcus sp. CAG:403 | reverse complement strand
GCTTATAATGCCTTTCGGATTGCTTCCATCAGGTCTTCATACTGTTCGAAAGCAGGAATTTCCGGGTAATCCTTTTTGATTTGTTCGGTGCTCCGGAACAGGAAGCCAGCCTTGCTTGCTTGAATCATGGCAAGATCGTTGTGGCTGTCTCCGCTGGCAATGGTGTCATATCCAATGGATTGCAGCGCCCGAACCGTGGTCAGCTTGGAGTTTTCCACCCGCATTTGAAAACCGGTGATTTCTCCGCTTTCTGCAACTTCCAGGGAATTGCAGAAAATAGTCGGCCAGCCCAGCTTCTTCATCAGAGGACCTGCAAACTGTACGAAGGTATCACTGATGATGATGACCTGTGTCATGGCACGGAGTTCATCCAAGAATTCTTTTGCACCAGGCAGAGGATCAATTTTTGCAATGGTTTCTTGAATTTCCTTTAAACCAAGACCATGCTCTTTTAAAATGCCCAGCCGCCATGTCATCAATTTATCATAATCCGGTTCGTCTCGTGTGGTTCTTTTTAATTCCGGGATGCCGCTTGCTTCTGCAAATGCAATCCAAATTTCCGGTACCAATACGCCTTCCAGATCCAAACATACAATATTCATTCTGATTCTCCTTTGTCTGTCTATTGACAGAGTGGTTTGGGTGCAGCTGCACCTCTATCATATTACAACATTTTTCCAGCAAAGTCAAGGTGCTATTTCAAAATGAGAGCAAGTGGATAAAAGTAGACAAACACAGCAGCGTGTGTTATAATGAAACCAAGAGCCTGATTAGAAGGGAATAACAGGTGATTTCAGTAGAAAGGAATGAGATGCTTGACAAAAATTGATTTGATTACTGGAATTTTAGGTTCCGGAAAAACAACATTTATTCATCGGTATGCAAAACATCTTTTGGAACAGGGCAAAAAGATTGCCATTCTGGAAAATGATTTCGGTGCTGTGAATGTCGATATGATGCTGCTGCAAGATTTGAAATGTGATGCCTGCAAGTTGGAAATGATATCCGGATGCGGTGACCCGAACTGTCATAAAAGGCGCTTCAAAACGCAGCTGATTGCTTTGGGAATGCAGCAGTTCGACCGAATCATCATGGAGCCATCCGGCATTTTTGACATGGATGAATTTTTTGATACATTGTATGAATCTCCACTGGATCGCTGGTTTGAAATTGGCAGCATTTTAACCATTGTGGATGCACAAATGGACGAGGTGCTTTCTGCACAGATGGAGTATCTGCTTGCCTCGGAGGCAGCTTGCTGTGGAAAGTTGATTTTGAGTAAACTGCAAGCAAGCGCTGAACCCATTGAGCAACTTTCAGAACGCATCCTTCAGCATTTGAACCGTTCCCTGACGGGCATTCAGTGCAAGCGGCAATTTCAAAAAAGTGATTTGCTCATCAAAGACTGGGATGCACTCACGGAACAGGATTATGATGCGCTGCTGTCTGCCGGCTATCGAACCAGCAGCTATGTCAAACAGTATCATGCAGAAACCATACAGAGTGAAGTGCATTACTTTATGCATGTTCGGCTTCCGGAAGATCATATCACCTCTATGGTGCAGACCATCTTGCAGGATCCTGCCTGCGGAACCATTTTCCGCATCAAGGGCGCTTTGCCGACTGCCAAAGGCGGCTGGTTAAAGGTCAACGCAACCAAGGAGAAAATAGAGCTTGCACCCGTTGCAGAGGGGCAGTCGGTTTTAATTGTAATTGGGGATGCCGTTTGCCGGGAACGAATTGATGCGCATCTTCTTGCAGAAAATACGGATCCAGAGTATGTTTCCATCTGAGTCATGCTGTTTATCATGGAGGAGCGCAATCAATGTATAAAATTTTAATGGTGGAGGATGACAGTGCACTTGCAGCCGTTATGAAAAAACAGATTACTGCGTGGAATTATGACGTTCATTGTATACGGGACTTTAAAAATATCCTCCCGGAGTTTCAAGCTTATCAGCCGCATTTGGTTTTATTGGACATCATGCTTCCATTTTTCAACGGGTACCATTGGTGTACAGAAATCAGAAAGCAGTCTCGTGTTCCGATTGTATTTCTTTCCTCCGCCTCTGACAATATGAATATTGTCATGGCGATGCAAATGGGTGGAGATGATTTTCTGGCAAAGCCGGTGGATCCCAATGTCATGATTGCCAAGATGCAAGCCATTTTGCGGCGCACCTACTGCATGACGGAGGCAGCGCCTGTTTTGGAACATCGGGGCGCTGTTCTGAATTTGGACGATGCCACTTTGACGTATCAGGGGCAGCAAATCGATTTGACCAAAAATGAATTCCGGATTTTGCGTGTTTTGCTGGAAAACAAAGGAAAGGTTGTGGAACGAGACACCCTCATGATTCAGCTATGGCAAAATGACTGCTACGTAGAAGAAAATACGCTGACGGTAAACGTTACCAGGCTGCGTAAAAAGTTGGAGCAGTATCAGCTTTCGGACTTCATTAAGACGAAAGTTGGCAGAGGGTATCTCATTGAATGATGAAATTGTGGATGAAGTATCTTTCCCAATATCGGTTGAATTGGATGTTATTGGGTGCATTTGTACTCATTTTTATAGTGGTGTTTTCTTTATACCGTTTGGAATTGGAAGCGGTCGGCTATGCCTTTTTTCTCTGTCTTTTTTTGCTGCTGGTTGTAGAGACGATTCATTTTTTTAGATTTCGCAAGCAACAGAAAGAACGGATGCATCTGCTCCAAAACATTCTGCTTGTAACGGAAGAACTGCCTGCTCCCAAAAGTCCTTTGGAAGAAGATTATCAAAAAATGGTGCTGGCGCTTCGCAATGAGTATCAGAAAAATGAAACAAAATTTCAGCAGGAACGAATCGAGTGCATGGATTATTATACCACTTGGATGCATCAAATTAAAACGCCAATATCGGTGATGCAAATGATTTTGAAAAGCGAGGATACGGAAGAACATCGTGCTCTTTTGGCGGAACTGTTTCGAATTGAGCAATATGTAGAGATGGTGCTGTGTTACTTACGATTGGACAGTTCTGCTTCAGATTTTGTGTTTCAGTCTTGTTGTTTGGATGCAATCATACGTGGTGCCATTCGAAAGTATGCGCCGCAGTTTATACGCAAGAAAATCCGCCTGTACTATGATGGAACCGATCAAGTTGTTTTGACCGATGAAAAGTGGTTGGCATTTGTAATTGAGCAGCTGCTTTCCAATGCTGTAAAATACACCGAACAGGGAAGTGTCACCATTTCTGTTACCCCGAAGCAGGTCTTGCAGATCACCGACACCGGAATTGGCATTGACGCCGCTGATCTGCCCCGTATTTTTGAAAAAGGATTTACCGGATACAATGGGAGAGCCAATCGTAAGTCGACTGGACTGGGACTATATCTTTGCAAAAAGATAATGGATCGGCTTTCCAATCGTATTTTTGCAGAATCAGAAGTGGGGGTAGGAAGTACGTTTTCACTGGATTTGCATCGGGAATCAGAAAAAATCTAAGAGCTTGTTTTATGGCTGGGTACAGATAGGTTGCGCAGTTGTGCTGCCGCCTTACAAAAATGTCACATAAATCTGCTGAAATGTCACACGAATCGATGTTGCAGCGGGAACCATTATGTTATACTGGATACAGAAACATAAAGGAGGTCATTTTTATGGCAATATTAGAAGTACAAGGCCTGGAAAAAGTTTATACCACCCGATTGGGCAGCAATTCCGTAAAGGCATTGTCAAATGTGACATTTTCTGTGGAGCAGGGGGAATACGTGGCAATTATGGGCGAATCTGGTTCCGGAAAAACCACGCTCCTGAATATTTTAGCAGCGCTGGATCGTCCGACAAAAGGAGAGGTTCGTTTGGAAGGAAAGTCTCTTTCCACCATTCGGGAAAAGGAGATTTCTGCCTTTCGCCGGGACAACCTCGGATTTGTATTTCAGGATTTTAATTTGCTGGATACCTTTACGTTAAAGGATAACATTTTCCTGCCGCTGGTTTTATCTGGCATGCGGTATCCGGAAATGGAACAACGGCTGCAACCCATTGCGGAGNNGGCTGCAACCCATTGCGGAGTTGCTTGGCATACAGAAATTATTGGAAAAGTATCCGTATGAAGTATCCGGCGGACAAAAGCAGCGGGCAGCGGTTGCAAGAGCCATCATTACCAATCCCAAACTGATTCTTGCAGATGAGCCGACCGGTGCACTGGATTCGCATGCAACAGACAGTCTGCTCCGTGTGTTTGCAGACATCAACCGAAACGGGCAGACCATCCTGATGGTAACTCATTCTACAAAGGCTGCAAGCTGTGCCGGACGCGTGCTGTTTATCAAGGATGGGGAAGTTTTTCATCAGCTTTATAGAGGAAATTGTTCCAACGAAGAGCTGTATCAGAAAATTTCCGATACCCTAACTTTGCTGACGACGGGCGGTGAGAACCATGCGTAAGGCATTTTATGCACGGCTTGCGGCGGATAATTTGAAGAAGAACAGCAAGGTCTATCTACCGTATCTTGTAACCTGTGTGCTGATGGTTGCCATGTTTTACATCATAACAGCACTTTCTCTGAATGCGGATATTCAAAACCTGCCAGGAAGTGCGCCGGTTCAAACGATGCTGGATTTTGGCAGTAAAATTGTAGCGATCTTTGCTTTCATTTTCCTGTTCTATACCAATAGCTTTTTGATGAAGCGCCGCAAGAAAGAATTCGGCTTATTCAATATTCTCGGCATGGAAAAGCGACACATTTCCCGTTTGCTGGCGTTTGAGACGCTATATATTGCACACATTGCATGGATTGGCGGCTTCTTAGTTGGGATTGCATTTGATAAACTGCTGTACTTATTAATTGTACGGATTCTGGATACGGAAATTGCGCTTGGTTTCTACATTTCCGTGCCTGCTATTGTACGGACACTGGTACTGTTTGCCATTGTTTTTTGCTGCATTTTTTTAAATGGCATGCGGCAGATTCATCTTTCCAATCCGATTGAACTGTTGAAAAGTGGACAGGTTGGAGAACGGGAACCCAAAACAAAAGGGCTGCTTGCTGTGCTTGGTGTGCTTTGCCTTGGCATTGGGTATGCTATTGCTGTAGCGGTTCAGGCTCCTGTTCAAGTGGTTTCCTATATCTTTATCGCCGTAATTTTGGTCATTGCCGGTACCTATTTTCTTTTTACCGCCGGAAGCATTGCCTTTTTGAAGATGCTCCGGAAGAACAAACGCTATTACTATCAGACCCGGCATTTTACAGCAGTTTCCGGTATGCTGTATCGTATGAAACAAAATGCAGTTGGACTTGCTAATATTTGTGTTCTTTCCACAATGGTGCTGGTCATGTTGTCTACCACCAGTAGTTTGCTGATTGGAATAACGGATTTGGTGCAGACTCGTTATCCGTATGATTGTGCCATTTATGCCGGGGAAGACATACAGACAGAAATTGAAGCACAGCTCGCATCGCTGGAAAAGAAGCAGCCGGTTTCTATAAAGGATCGTACTTCTTATTCCTATTTGTCCTTTTATGCTGTACAGGATGGCAATCAGTTTCAGCTGTTGAAACCAAACAGTTTGGCCAATGGAGCGTATTTGGATCTGGTTTGCATTCCATTGGAGGACTACAATCGGAACTACGGAACCAACGAGACGTTACAGGATGGGGAAGTGCTGCTTTCCGTACGCAATGGGCATTATGATTTTTCGAGTATTCAGGTTTTTGATCAAACATATTCCGTTAAAAAACAGGTTTCCAACTTTTTGCCAAAAGGAACTGCGGCATCTGATCCAGCTGGTATCGCAACCATTCAGATGGTTGTTCGTGATCCAGAGTTGCTGCATCAATTGGATGTGCAGCCGAAAAAGCAGTATGGAAAGGGTGGTACCTTTCGGGAATTTGGTACCTTCTATGGAATGAGTCTTTCGGGTGATGACAAATCGCAGCAAGCATTTTGTGATGCGCTAAAAGAGCAGCTTCTTGTACAAGATCCCAATTTGCAGATGGATTGCCGGGTGGAACGGCACAGCAATGTGATACAGCTTTACGGCGGCTTGTTTTTCCTCGGCGCATTTTTGGGAACACTGTTTGTCATTGCAACCGTTCTGATGATTTACTATAAGCAAATCTCAGAAGGCTATGAGGATGCAGAGCGTTTTACCATTATGCAAAAGGTCGGCATGAGCCTGAGTGAAGTAAAGCAATCGATTCATACACAGGTTTTGCTTGTGTTCTTCCTTCCGCTTCTGATGACGGGTGTGCATCTGATTTTTGCCTTTCCGATCTTTAAACGCCTTCTCGCTATGATGTATCTGACCAATGTAAAGCTCTATATCCTTTGCACCATTTGCTGCTTTATTGCCTTTGCTCTGCTATACACAGCAGTGTATTTGCTGACAGCGCGGGTGTACGATCAAATCGTCAGCAAAAAAAAGCTGCATTAAGAACCGATCCAATCTGCCTTTTTGGAAATTTTTCTGGTTCTTGTGTGAAAATAGGACTTGAAAATCATTTTTTCTTTCCTATGTGGATGCATTCTAAACCCTGCAAGCATATGCGCTTGCAGGGTTTTTGATTTTATCGCATTTTTAAATTGTTTTCATTTTATTTATGATTCATACAATGCGTTTATTTTTTTTATAATATTTTGTTGACAAAAATAAAAAAATAAGATACACTATAACTGTTTGCAAGGTTTACAGAAGAGCGTCTATCGCTGAACTGTAACTGCTTCTGCAATTGGAAAAAGCTCGTAGAAGGAGAGGATCTATGCGTTTGTTCGGAATTTCTTCCAGGTTTTGACTGGAACGGATTCTGATTTTGACCAATTGCAAATCTATTTTTACGGAGGAGGATTTCAAAATGGAAGCAGTAAAAAGCTTTTTATTTGGAACGGATTATTCCTACTTATTAACCATTGCAATCATTCTTTTAGCCACGAAGTTATTGGGGTTGATTACAAAACGGATCAGCCTGCCGCAGGTTGTCGGTGCGCTGGCTGCCGGCATTATCCTGGGGCCGATGGTGCTCGACGTTGTTGAGCGAAACTCTTTGATCACCAGCCTGGCAGAATTGGGCGTCATTGTTCTGATGTTCAGTGCAGGTCTGGAGACGGATATTCAAGAATTGAAGAAGGCAGGACTTGCTTCCTTTGTCATCGCTTTATTTGGCGTGATTGTTCCGCTAATTGGCGGATTTTTCCTGGCGCATTACTTCAATACGGAACAAATGGAAGGTATGGCGACTTTGATGTGGCAGAATATCTTCATCGGTGTTGTCATGACGGCAACTTCTGTAAGTATTACGGTAGAAACGCTGAAGGAACTCGGGGCATTAAGTTCACGGGCAGGCAATGCAATCTTGGGCGCTGCTGTAATTGACGATATTCTTGGCATTATTGCATTGACCATTGTAATCAGCTTGGGCGGTACCAGTGAAGCAGGGGAAGCTGCTACTTTTGGTTCTTCCATTATCAACAATTTGATGCATATTTCCGGCGGCGGTGTTGCAACTGTATTTGTAAACATCCTTGGATTTTTCCTGTTTGCCGGAATTGCAGCAGTGGTTTATCACAAGTGGTTTAAAAAATGGAGAGAAGCCTCCAATGAAAACCTTCGCCGGCATATCATTGTAACGTTTGCATTCTGCTTGGTTCTTTCTTTCTGTGCAGAAGTATTGTTCGGTGTAGCCGATATTACCGGTGCATTTGTAGCAGGTCTGGCTGTTTCCGGCTTGAAGAAAAATGAGTACGTGGTCAGTCGATTTAGTACCCTCTCCTACATGCTGCTTTCTCCGATTTTCTTCGCCAACATCGGTCTTGCAATGACCTTAAAGGGATTGAACTCCTCTCTGGTGATCTTCATGCTGTTGCTCATGCTGGTTGCTGTGCTGACCAAGATTTTGGGATGCGGCCTGGGTGCAAAAATCATGCGGTATACCAATAAGGAAAGCTTGCAAATCGGAATTGGTATGATTTCTCGAGGAGAAGTTGCATTGATTGTTGCCAATAAGGGTGCGTCTGTTGGCTTAATGAGTGAAAAGTTTATGACACCGCTTGTTATTATGGTTGTATTTACAACCATTGTGACGCCGATTTTGCTGAAGTTTGTATTTCCGAAAAATGGAGGTACCAATCCAGAAGATGCGGAACGGCAAAAGGAATTGGATCGCAAGCATGCCGCAAAAGTAGAAGCAGATGCTTCTCGCTAAGGACAGTTTGTTCCCATTCACAATCGAATCATAGGAAAAATGTGCAGCCTGAACCGAAACGGTTTAGGCTGCGCTTTGTTTTTTCAGTGCGTTCCTATTTAAAAAAAGAAAATAACATGATCACAGAATTGCATTGAATCTGGCTTTTAAAGTTGATATACTAAACTTAATTATAGTTTTCACACAATTGCAGAGTAGGTTCTGCTGAATTACTTTGAGGAGGGATCTTTTATGCGTCCAGTTATTTCGAAATCCATTCAGTATGTTGGAGTGGATGATCCAACGATTGATTTGTTTGAGAGTCAGTATGTTGTACCCCATGGGGTCTCCTATAATTCCTATGTCATTTTGGATGATCGAATTGCCATTATGGATACTGTAGATCGGCGTGCGACAGCAGCCTGGCTGGAACAGGTGCAGCAGGTGCTCGGTGACCGTACCCCAGATTATCTGATTATTTCACATATGGAGCCGGATCATGCTGCCAGCATCCAGGTGCTCGCAGAACGGTATCCTTCCATGCAGCTAGTCACCAATGCCAAGGCATTCCAGATGCTGTCCAATTTCTTTGATTTTGATTTTTCCAAGCGGAAGCTTGTGGTAAAGGAAGGGGACACCCTGTCGCTCGGTACGCATACGCTGCAATTCATTCTTGCCCCGATGGTACATTGGCCGGAAGTAATGGTCACCTATGAACAGTCAGAAAAGGTTCTGTTCTCTGCGGATGGATTTGGAAAGTTCGGCACTTTGGATACGGAAGAAGACTGGGACTGTGAAGCGCGCCGGTATTATTTCAATATTGTCGGCAAGTATGGCGGCCCGGTACAGACGCTTTTGAAAAAGGCATCTGCATTGGAACTTGCCACCATTTGTCCGCTGCATGGCCCTGTTTTGACAGGAGATCTGTCTCATTATTTGAAACAGTATGACACCTGGAGCAGCTATCGTCCGGAAGATCCGGGCGTGCTTGTTGCATATGCTTCCATTCACGGCAATACAGCAGATGCTGCGAAAAAACTGGCTGCTATGCTACAGCAAAAGGGCGTGCAGCAAGTCGTCGTAACGGACTTGTCCCGCTGTGATCTGGCAGAAGCTGTGGAAGACGCCTTCCGGTATGATCGGATGGTTGTGGCAGCACCGACCTATGACGGCGGTATCTTTCCGGTAATGGAAGATTTCTTGCGGCATCTGCTTTCTAAGAATTATCAAAATCGAACAGTTGGGATTGTGGAAAATGGATCTTGGGCACCGGTTGCCGGAAAAAAGATGAAGGAACTGTTGGAGGCTATGAAGGAAATCCACATCGTAGAACCAATGGTTACCATTCGATCTGCTGTAAAGCAGGAAACGATGCAGGCGTTGGAAACACTTGCTGACGCACTTGTTTGATTGCGGGAGCTTGTTCCGCAGAGATACGGAACAGACTTCCCACAAGATGATTTACTGGAGCACAATATAGTCGCTGCTGGCATAGCCGATGATGCCTTGATAGGAAATGACATACCAGTTGCCGGTTTGCCCGTATATCGTTACATATTGATTGTTCGGAATACTGCCAAGGATTTGACTGTCAGTAGAGGGATAACTTCGAATGTTCAGGCCACTTCCATCTGTTGCAACAATTCCCTGCCGAACCGGGCCAGCTTCTACGAAAGGAATGCCAAAGTAATCGCATAGGGACATCACCAGATTTACAGCGATTGCCTGTAGGTTGTTTTTAATCCATGTAGCATCCTGTTCGTTGTCATGGTAACCGATTTCACAGAGTACCGCAACAGCTTTTGTTTGTGTGACCTCCCCGAGTACGGTTGTCGGACGGGTATTGGTTTTATCCGGCAGCGGATAAATGCGTTTGAAGTTGTTTGCAATGATATTTGCAAGATACTCACTGCTTTTATCATACGGAGAATAGTAAATGTCGATGCCACGCAGCATGCCGCTGAGTGCTTCTGGTGCAGCATTGCTGTGCAGGGCTAAATGCACATCGTAATAAGCAGCATTGGAATCCTTGATGGCACCGGCTACATTGCGGGACGGATCATTTCGAACATAGGCAATGCCGCTGGAACGCAGATATGGCTCCATGCGGTCTGCGATTAAATTCATATATTGTTCTTCTGTTCCGCCATTGATATATTGATTCCATTCCTGTGTAGATGGACTCAAAAAAACGTTTGGCATAATGAGATACACCCTCGATTCTTTCATTGGTTGGGAATGGTTCCCATTACAGAATATGCAGTAGGGAAACAGAGGGTTCCAAGAAAGGAGGACAAACACCTTGCTTACCAAACAAAATAGAAAGAAAATACGATCTACCTTGTTTCGATATTTGATGATTACTTTAGGTGTCATCATAGACGGTGCTGCGCTGGAACTTTTTCTGGTGCCCAATTCCGTATTGGACGGTGGGCTAACTGGCATTGCGCTGATGATTCAGTATCAAACCGGCTGGATGCTGGGTGTCATTGCATTGCTTTTGAATGTACCGTTCATTGTGGTTGGATGGAAGGCAGTTGGACCAAGATTTTCAATCGCCTATGCCTATGCAATGCTGCTGTTTACAGCTGTGACTGCCTATCTGCATCATTTTTCCGCCATTACGGACAATGAGATGCTGTCCGTTGTATTTGGTGGCATGCTGTTGGGCGTTGGCGTTGGACTGGTTCTGAAAGGCGGCGCCTGTATCGATGGAACAGAATTGATGGCCTTGCTGATCAGCCGGCATTCCTCCATTTCAGTTGGGCAGATTATTTTGGTGTTTAACTTGATTATCTTTACAGTTGCCGGATTTCTATTTGGACCCGATCGTGCGCTGCTGTCGCTGCTGACGTATATCATTGCTTCCAAAGTCATCGACTATGTGGAACAGGGCTTTAATCAGGCCAAACAAGCCATCATTATTTGCAACGATGCCGCACCAATTGCAACAGAAATTTATCATCGTCTTGGCAGAACCATGACCATCCTGGACGCAAGAGGAATGGTCAGTGGAAAAAAGGATATGATGTACTGCGTCCTGACTCGACTGGAACTAACGGATCTGAAAGATATTGTAGACAAGTATGACGGAAGTGCGTTTATTACCATATCCGATGTCTCAGAAATTATTGGCAATCATATCAAAAAAGTGGCAGATCTAAAACAAGAATCGCAGTCCATTACCAGTACCGATTCCACAGAACAATAAAAAGAAAAGGAAACACAAGCAGCTGTCTTTTGACGGCTGCTTGCTGGTTACAGGGGCTGCATGGAAAGCGCCGTTTCTCCAAAGAAAACACTTTCCAATTGGAATCTGTTTCACTTCTTTTCATAAGTGCTTTTTCATAAAAAATTCTAAAAAAAGCAAGCAAAATCCGTGCAAATGTCAGTTTTACGTGAAATTCTTGACAAACGTTTCGGAATGGTATATAATTCACATAGATTAAATTTTATGGAGGATATCAGAATGACAAAGGCAGATTTGGTTCAGGTAATTCAAGAAAAGACAAATTGCACCAAGAAGGATGCAGAACGTGTTTTAACAGGTGTTTTTGCTGCAATTACTGATGCACTTGCAGCTGGAGATAAGGTAACAATTTCTGGTTTTGGCGCTTTTGAAGTACGGCAGCGCAATGCAAAGGAATGTAAGAATCCTCGTACCGGTGAACCGGTTCAGGTTCCTGCATCAAAAGCACCGGTATTTAAAGCAAGTAAAAACCTGAAGGAAACCGTAAACAAGTAAGTTTTCATGACTGACTGAAGGAGGAAACAATCATGGCTAGAACAACAAAGAAAACAACAGCAGCTACTGCTCCGACAACATCCGCAAAGCCGGTTGTAGAGACCGTTGAGACTGTAAAAGCAACTGTAGCACCGGTTGCCGCTGAAGCAGCACCAGCTGCAAAGAAGGCACCAGCCGCAAAGAAGGCAGCTGCACCACGTGTAAAGAAGACCGTAACAGTAAACTTGCAGTATGGCGGAAAAGATCTTTCTACAGATGATCTGGCAGAGCAGGCCGTACAGAATTGGGCAGATGCAACCAAGCAGGCAAAAACAGCCGCTAAGGATGTACAGCTTTATGTAAAGCCGGAAGAAGACATGGTTTACTATGTAATCAACGGCGAAACGGGTTCTTTTGCACTTTAAGGATCTGTTGATAACAGAACATCATAAAATGGAAAGCAGTCTTCTGTGTTTGACACAGAAGACTGCTTCTTTTTTTGCCCATTTTCGTGCAGAATGGACAGCATAGCTTGTCAGGTTGCTGCATAGAATGCAGTAACAAATGAAGAAAGCGAGAGAAGTCAAATGAATGGAATCCATCAAAATATCCATGCAGTCCTTCGGTATTTGCCTTTGACCATCCGCTCTGCTTTGGAACGGATGCAACTCCTGGAAGAAATGCAGGAGATTCGCCTGCGGATTGGACGACCCATCGGTATTACCATGAATGGAGCAGAGCAGTGGCTCTGTGCCAATGGGACACGAACCAGTCAGCCAGAACAGGCGCTCATAGTAACAGATCGAGCTTTACAGGATACCTTTCAGGCAATTTGTGAGTATTCCGTCTATCATTATACGAAGGAATTAACAGAAGGATTCATCACCATAAAAGGCGGCAATCGTGTGGGCATTGCCGGGACAGCAGTTTATAAAGAGGGGAAGCTTTCTCAGTTAAAATCCATCAGCAGTTTAAACATTCGAATTGCACGATCTGTTCCGGGCTGTGCCATATCTATTTTGGAGCGGCTGCATCAAAGACTGCCGGACAGCTTGCTGCTGGTCGGTCCGGTTGGAAGTGGAAAGACAACGGTTCTTCGGGATCTATGTCGGTTGGTTGGCAGGCAGGAAAAAGTAACTTTGGTGGATGAACGTGGGGAATTGGCAGCTGTTTGGCATGGCATGCCGCAGCATGATGTGGGACTCCATACCGATATTTATGATGGATTTACTCGATGGGAAGGCATCTTAACCGGACTGCGTGTTATGACACCAAGCTATTTGGTTTGTGATGAAATCAGCACAGAACAAGACCGGGATGCTTTGTTGCAAGTGCATGGCTGCGGCGTCAAGCTGCTTGCAACAGCACATGCAGCTTCTATTGCGGACGCTTATCAGCGGCCGCAACTGCAAAGGCTGCTACAGGAGCAGGTTTTTTCTCACATCTGTCTGCTGGGAACAGGTGCTGCATGCGGAACGGTGCAGGCAATACAAGAGGTACAGCGTACATGAAATGGATTGGGTTGATTTTTTTGATTCTTTGTGGTGCCATGGCAGGAATGGCTTGTTCCGGAAAACTGCGCATGAAGCTGGAGCGAACCGAAAAATTATGCAGCTTTTTACGGGAAATGGGAGTCCTGATGCAGTATCAGATGAGTACGCTCGGGGAATTGCTGGATACTTTTTCCAACCGTTCCGTTTACCAAGAGTTCCAGTTCTTATCCCAGACAGCGGCGCATATGCAGCAGCAGACTCCATTTGTACAAGCTTGGTCAGAACAGGTGCAGGCAGAAAAGCATCTTTCACCAGAAGTCAAAGAAGTTTTGCTGGAGTTGGGGGAAGAACTTGGGAGAACGGATTTGGAGGGGCAGCTTTCCGCCTTGTCACAGGCACATATTCAATTGCAGCGGTTTCAGGATACTTACCGTGTCACATATCAGAAAAAAGGAAAGCTTTACCGCAGTTTGGGGTTGCTGGCTGGATTGCTGCTGGCAGTTCTTTTTTGCTAAGGAAATGAGAGACGATGAATATCGATTTAATTTTTAAGATTGCAGGAACAGGTATCATTGTGGCGGTGTTGAATCTTGTTTTAAAACGTGCGGAACGAGAAGAACAGGCGATGATGACGACACTTGCCGGATTGATTGTTGTCTTGATGCTGATTATTCAGGAAATTGGGGACTTGTTCGATCAGGTGAAAACGGTGTTTGGATTATGGTAATGGAAACGGGAACAGCAGCGGCAATTTGCTTAATCGGTGCCATCGCAGCTACGCTGTTGAAGCAATATCACAAGGAACAGGCGCTGCTTTGTTCCATTGGAGTTTGTGTTATCGTCTTGTTGGCGATTCTTTCCTACCTATCTCCCATTGCAGAAACCATTCAGGAGCTATATGCCAAGACCAATTTGCCGGGGTCTTATTTATCGGTAATCTGGAAGGCATTGGGCGTGTGCTACCTGACCAATCTGGCAGTGGATTTATGCCGGGACTGCGGAGAGACAGCTTTGGCAGGGACAGCTGAACTCTGGGGAAGATTGACGTTGGTACTGTTGGCATTGCCCATGCTGAAACAAGTGCTGGAACTTTTAACAGGAGTATTAAACGGA
>FR899096.1:8276-13374 GCA_000437255.1 Ruminococcus sp. CAG:403 | reverse complement strand
TGGTGATTGGCGGGTTACTTTTTGGATGCAGTCCGGTTGTTTCTGCCGAGGATTCTATGGAAGAACTGACTGCCGCAAGCGGAGCCGATACGCTGTTTCAGTCGGTAGATGCTTCCGTTTCTTCCGCACTGGAACGATTTGGTGTTTCCATACGGGATCCGTCCTCCTTTCTGGATTTGCAGTTTCTGGATATTCTGTCCGCTTTTTTCCAAGATGCCGTGGAAAAAGCGGAAGCGCCGTTTCAACTATTTGGAATCCTGTTGATTTTGATTCTATTTACGGCAGTTCTGCAAAGCGTAGGCGGAATCGGGCTGCAAAAGCAGACAGGCCCCATTTATGAAATGGTGTGTGTGTTAGCTGCTGCACTTGTGTTGGGGCAGCCGCTCAGTGCCTGCTTTCTTTCTGTGAAGGATACCTTGCAGCAGGGCGCTTCGTTTATGATGACATTTGTACCGGTGTTTGCCGGCATTTTGGCAGCAGGCGGACATACTGGTACAGCGGTCTGCTATCAAGCGGCTGTGTGCGGACTTGCCAATTGTATCATGCAGTTTCTCGCTGGAATTCTGCTGCCGCTTTTGAGCATGACATTTGCCATGTCCATTGTAGACGGTGTGAATCCATCGGTTTCGTTGGGCGGATTCATTCGTGCCGTAAAACGAGTCACCATCTGGCTGCTTGGTCTTTGCATGGCCATTTTTTTGGGTGTGGTTTCCATGCAGAGTTTTGTAGGTGGTGCGGCAGACAGCGCAGCCACCAAAGCGGCAAAGTATGTGGTTTCCAATTTTGTACCGGTGATCGGGGGAGCTGTTTCGGATGCATACAGTACCGTAAGAGGAAGCCTTGGAATCTTAAAAAGTGCCACCGGAGCAATTGGAATGATCGTTCTTTGCTTGCTCTTTTTACCGGTTTTTCTGCATGTATTTTTGTATCGTTTGGTTGTCACTTTGGCAGCTGCCACTGCGGAATTGTTTTCGGTTCCGCAGTTGGCACGGCTTCTGCGCAATACGGAGCAGGTTCTTTCCATCACCTTTGCAGTGGTTACGTGTTTTGCCATGATGTTTCTTGTGGCGACTGCTATTGTAATCGGACTGAGCAGCGGACAAATATAGGATGTAGGATGGAATTATGGATTGAGGGGGTGAATCAAGATGCAGTCCTTGCAGGCAATGGTGGGAATTACCTGTGTCATGAGTCTTTTGACCGGTCTGGTGCATGCCATGAAGCCCAATGAAAAGATGAGTCATCAATTGAGTTTGCTGCTGTCCTGTGTCTTTCTGCTCGCTGTTTTTACGCCCATTCTGCACTGGAAGGATGATTGGAGTGCGTCCTCTTTTTTTACAGCAGAATCGGTGGATACGCAGGCGATTGCGAATGCCGTTTCGGATCAGACCATTCAGCTTGCACAAGAAAATGTGAAGCAGGTTCTTGCTGACGCATTGGCGCAGCAGAACATTTCTTGGCAATCCATTGAGACAGAGGTGCATATTCAGTCGGACAACAGCATATCTATCAGTAAAGTAACCGTATGGAGTGATGAAACAGAAGCTGTGCAGGCAGTATTGGAAACTTATTTTGGAAAGGAAGTGGAACAGCTTGTATACCCAACAGCTGAAACGGCTCAAACAGTGGCTCCTACATGAAAACGGTGTACGCCTTGTGGTACTGCTTGGTGTCATTGGTCTGGTGATGATTCTGCTGTCCGGGCTGCATGATACGGGCTCAAAGGAAACAAAATCTTCTGTTTCTGCGGAATCTGCTACGGATGCTTCTCTTCTTACGGCAGAAACATACTGTCGGGATCTGGAAGAGCAATTGCAGCAGATTCTGGGTCGTATTGATGGAGTCGGCGCCTGTCAGGTTTTGGTGACAGCCAATAACACGGCATCCTACGTCTATCAGCAGGATGCTTCTGTCAGCGAAGATGCAGGACACTCCAGCAGCCAGCAGCAATGCGTTTTGGTCAATAGCAGTGGGACGGAATCGCCGCTGCTGGAAACCATTGTGCATCCGAAGATCAACGGTATTGTGATTGTATGTGAAGGAGGTGACCGCAATGTGGTAAAAGAACAGATCATTCGTGCCGTATCGGCGGCACTGAATTTACGAACCAGTCAAATATGTGTTGCAAAACAAACTTCTTGAAAGGAATCGCTTACTATGAAAAAACCATCCTTTATCATTGGAAAAAAACAGGTGATTTTATCCTGCCTGACCCTGATGCTGGCCGTAGCCGTTTATGTCAACTATGCGTTGTCAGATTCTGATCTGACCGGACAGAAGAAGGCGCAGGTTTCCGATTCCATTACATATGGAGACACGGAATTTGTCAATGCACCACAGGCAAGCAGTCAAAAGGCAAAATCCGAAGCTTCGGATTCTGCTGCCGCAGAGGAAGAACAGTCTGCGGATTCAGATGCATTGGAAGAAGCAGCGGCAAATGGTGCGTTAAGCGCTTCCGATTATTTTGCACAGGCAAGACTCAATCGTTCCGCCAGCCGGGATGAAGCGGTTTCTACGTTGCAAACCATTATGGGTGGCGGAGACTTGACGGAAGACGAGCGTGTAACAGATGCTTTGGCAGCGGTGGAAACCTCTCAGTTGATTGAAAGTGAAAGTAATATCGAGTCAATGATTAAATCTATGGGATACCAGGAATGTATCGTGTATCTGGATGGGGAAAGCGCAAAGGTTGTAGTACAGACAGAGGGTCTGGATTCTGCGCAGGCTGCTGCCATCAAGGATGTTATTTTGGGAGAAATTTCAGTTCCTTCTGAAAAAATCAGAATTTTTGAGGTAAAATAGTTGTACTTTTTGCATTTTTCTGATATAATAGAGGTAACGCTTCTAGATACAGCAGGAAGTGCGGAAACTGGAAAAAGATAATCTCTGCCGAAAAGGGAGAATTGCGTTGATTTTCTTTTGGCAGTAGGGAGAATATAACAAACAAAGGCTGCTGTATCGGAATGGGATACGGCAGCCTTTGTTGATTTGGGAGGTCATTATGACAAGACATGAAGTAAGAGAATGCGCCTTTTTGATTTTATTTGAACGGATGTTTCAGCCGGATTCTTTGGAAGAATTGTATGCACTTGCGGAAGAGGTGCAACAGCTGGAAGTGAATCAGGATGTGAAGCAGATGGTAGAAGGTGTCATTGCACATGAAGAAGAGATTCAGCAGCTAATTCGTACATTTAGTAAGAGCCGCAGCATACATCGTATTCCAAAAGTGAATCTTTCCATCTTAGAGCTTGCATTATATGAGATGTACTTTGAAAAAGATATGCCAGTAAACGCAGCCATCAGTGAAGCCGTTACGCTGTCTCATGCGTATTCCTATCAGGAAGATACCGCCTTTATCAATGGCATGCTTGGCGCTATTTCCCGCAGTCAGCCAAAGGTAGGTGCAGATGCTGCTGCACAGGAGGAACCAACCAATGCCTGAGTATCTGGGGTTGGATACAAGCAACTATACCACTTCTACTGCACGGCTGTGGCCGGAAGGTGTCCGTCAGGAAAAACAATTGCTTCCGGTAAAAGCCGGTGAAGCAGGGCTGCGGCAAAGCGATGCCGTTTTTCATCATACCCGGCAGCTTCCGCAGTTGTTACAGAATCTTTGTTCACAGCCGTTGCAAGCGCTTTCTGCAATTGGTGTCACCACACGGCCCCGCAATCGAGCGGATTCCTATATGCCCTGCTTTCTATGTGGATCCGGAACGGCACATGCGATTGCAGCTGTTACGGGGGTTCCAGTTTACGAGACTTCTCACCAGATTGGACATGTCCTAGCTGCGCTATATGGCGCAAATGCCCTTTCCTATCTGGAGCAACCATTTCTTGCATTTCATGTCAGCGGCGGAACAACAGACAGTTTACTCTGCACACCGCATGCAAAAAAGATTCTGGAAATTACGCCCATTGGAACTTCGCTGGATTTAAAAGCCGGGCAGGCAATTGATCGGGTCGGGTTGATGCTGGGACTGCAATTCCCATGCGGAAAGCAGCTGGAACAGCTGGCACAGAAGAGTCAGAAAACGTTCCGGGTGCATCCCACCATAAAAGGCGTGAACTGCTGCTTGTCGGGTTTGCAGAATCAGTGTGACACGATGCAGAAGCAGGGAGCACTTCCAGAGGATATTGCCTGTTACTGCATGACCATGATTCGGGAGACCATTTATCAAATGACGCAGGCAGCCTGGAAACAGGTCGGAACCATGTCGGTGCTTTATGCCGGCGGTGTTATGTCCAATCTATGGATTCGTCCAGCATTGCAGCATGCATTCGGCGGCATTTTTACAAAGCCGGAATTTTCCTGTGACAATGCAGTCGGTGCAGCCGTTTTTGCAGCTTTGCAGGAAGGAGGAGCAAAATGGCTATTTTAAGCGTTTCTCAGCTGAATCGCTATGTTGGGTTCAAGCTGAAAGAAGATCATGCGCTCAATGGCATTTTGGTGCGTGGGGAACTTTCCAATTTTACCAATCACATTCGATCGGGGCATTTTTATTTCACCTTAAAGGATGCGGAGAGCAGTGTAAAAGCAGTGATGTTCCGCAATTTGGCACAGCGTGTACGATTCGTCCCAAAAGATGGAATGAATGTGATTGTAGCAGCGACGGCTTCCTTGTTTGAACGGGATGGTGCATTTCAGCTCTATGTAACTGATATGCAGCCGGATGGAGCAGGCGCTCAGTATCAGGCACTTTCTCTTCTGAAGCAAAAATTGACGGCTCTTGGTATCTTTGCGCAGGAAGCCAAACGTCCGATTCCGGCATGGCCGCAAAAAATTGGTGTGGTAACTTCTGGAACAGGTGCTGCTTTGCAGGATGTGAAAAACGTCATCGGAAGACGGTATCCGCTTGCAACACTGGCAGTTTTCCCAGCACAGGTACAAGGGGAAGGGGCAGCAGCCTCGATTTGTCATGCAATAGAATCGGCACAGGCACAAAACTGCGATGTGTTGATTGTTGGGCGGGGCGGCGGTTCTGCCGAAGATTTGCAGGCATTCAATCAGGAATCGGTTGTCATGGCAGTTTATCACTGTACGGTTCCCATTATCTCTGCAGTCGGACATGAGACCGATTATACACTTACGGATTATGCA
>FR899096.1:0-8224 GCA_000437255.1 Ruminococcus sp. CAG:403 | reverse complement strand
GGCTGCCGCAGAATTGGCGGTTCCAGATTGTGCGCAATTGATGCAGCAGGTCTTGCAGATGCAGCATCGTCTGCAAACGGCAATGCAGGTTTTATGGGAACGTCATCAGCAGGCGTATCTTCGGTTGATGCATCGGTTGCAGCAGGCATCTCCTCATCAAAAGACGGTGCATGCAGCCGAACAGCTTCATCAAAATCAGTTGCGTCTGCACCGTGCCATGCAGCAATTGCTGCAAAATCAGCAGATGCGTCTGCAAACACTTTGTACCAAACTGCATGCGCTGAGTCCGCTGCAAGTATTGGCTCGAGGGTATGCCCTCGTTTATCAACAGGAACAAGTAGTGGAATCCATTGATCAAATTCAGCCTGGAGATCATCTTGTGGTTCAGCTGCAAGATGGAACCATACCCGTACAGGCACTTGAGAAAGGGGAGCATCATGACATTTGAAGCACAAATGAAGCGGCTTTCAGAAATTACGCAGCTTTTGGAAAAAGGAGAGTTGTCCCTGGAAGAATCGGTTCAGCTCTATCAGGAGGGACTGGGAGTTGCGATGCAGTGTCAAAAGGAGCTGGATGCAGCCAAGCAGCAGCTTACTATAGAAGAACATCCGGCAGAGGAAAAGGAGGCTTTATCATGACGCAGGAACACACGCAGTATATGCAGGCACAATTAAAGCAGATTGAAGCAGCACTTGACCAGCTAGCTCCGCAGTATGAACAGGCGGAACGGCAGAAGCATGTTGTCGATGCAATGCGTTATGCCTTGGAAGCGGGCGGAAAGCGCATTCGTCCGTTTTTGGTCTTAGAGTTTTGCAAGCTTTGCGGTGGAACGGCAGAACAGGCGATGGCACCAGCCTGCGCTTTGGAAATGATACATACCTTTTCGCTCATTCACGATGATCTTCCGGCAATGGACAATGACGATTACCGGCGTGGAAAACCGTCCTGCCATAAAGCGTTTGGGGAAGCTACTGCCATTCTGGCAGGAGATGGCCTTTCCGTTCATGCGGTACACACCATTTTGCAGGATTCTACCTTGAAAGATGCTGTAAAATTGCAGTTGGTGCGTGTTTTAATGGATGCGACGGGGTACCTTGGCATGATCGGCGGTCAGGTCATGGATATGGAAAATGAGCAGCGTTCCGATGTACAGGTAGAAGATTTACAGGTGATGTGTGCAGCCAAGACCGGTGCTTTGATTCGGGCCGCCTGCAAAATGGGATGCATTGCAGCCGGTGCATCGGAAGAAACCATTCAGCAGGCAGATCACTATGGAGCTTGTCTGGGGCTTGCCTTCCAGATTGTAGATGATATTCTGGATGTGACCAGCACGACAGAAGTACTTGGAAAACCGGTTGGCAGTGATGCAGAGGAACATAAGCAGACATTTGTGACCCTGCTTGGAATTGATGCTGCACGGGAAGAAGCAAATCGTTTGACACAAGAAGCAATAGAGGCGTTGCAGCCGTTTCCGGAACATGCTGTTCTATTGGATCTCACAAAGGAATTGCTGGAAAGAAAGAAATGAGGTGACGGAGGAGACTGCACCACAACTCCGATTGACGTATGGATACAAAAAAACAACGAATGGCAGAGGATCACCTTTTGGATCATTTGCATGGACCGGAGGATTTGAAAAAGCTGACCTATGCGCAGTGTACGGCGCTCTGTCAGGAAATCCGAACGTTTTTGATTACCACCGTTTCCAAAACGGGCGGGCACCTCGCATCCAATCTTGGAACCGTAGAATTGACCGTTGCCATGCATCGGGTATTCAATTCTCCAAAGGACAAATTTGTATGGGATGTCGGGCATCAATGCTATACGCATAAGATTTTAACGGGACGCTATGCACAATTTCATACCTTGCGCCAGGAACACGGCATTTCCGGATTTCCAAAGCCGGAAGAATCGGTACATGATGCGTTTATCAGCGGACACAGCAGTACCGCCATTTCCGTCGCAGGTGGAATTTCCGAAGCTATGCGGCTGCAAGGAGACCAAACGCATTATGCCGTTGCAGTCGTAGGGGATGGTGCACTGACTGGCGGTTTGGCATATGAGGGTCTGAATAATGCCGGAAAAGCAAAAAACAATCTGATTGTCATTTTGAACGACAATACCATGTCGATTTCAAAAAACGTGGGATCTTTTGCAAAGTATCTGTCTTCCATTCGAGGAAAAGAAAAGTATGTGC
Source organism: Ruminococcus sp. CAG:403 (assembly GCA_000437255.1). Taxonomy (GTDB): domain Bacteria; phylum Bacillota; class Clostridia; order Oscillospirales; family Ruminococcaceae; genus Ruminococcus_C. The sequence continues at coordinate 6,027 of FR899096.1, read as the reverse complement.
GTGCCAAGCAACGGGTAGAACGCAAACTGAATCAAACACCGGTCATCGGCGCTCCCATGATCAAAATGCTGAAGTCTTCGAAAGATGCTGTCCGGGATACCATCTTTCGCTCCACGACCATCTTTGAGGATTTGGGATTTGTATACTTGGGGCCAGTGGATGGGCATAATATGGAGGAATTGGAAGACGTTTTATGTGCAGCAAAAACGTACCACTGTCCGGTATTTGTCCATGTGTTGACTGTAAAAGGAAAGGGCTATCTGCCCTCTGAACGCAATCCGGGTGAATATCACGGTATTTCTAAGTTTAACGTGGAGACGGGAAATCCGGAAATTGCAGCAAAGGGTTCCTATTCGGATGTGTTCGGAAAGGAACTGGCACGTCTTGCACAGCGGGATCCATCCATTTGTGCCATTACTGCTGCGATGGAGCACGGAACCGGGTTGCAGCATTTTGCAAGAGCCTATCCCAGCCGTTTTTACGATGTAGGAATTGCAGAGCAGCATGCTGTTACCTTTGCTGCTGCGCTTGCCGCATCTGGTCAAACACCGGTATTTGCGGTATATTCTTCTTTCTTGCAGCGTGCGTATGATCAGCTGCTGCATGATGTGGCAATTGGTGGTTTGCATGTTGTGCTTGGCATTGACCGGGCTGGCGTTGTGGGAGAGGATGGAGAGACACATCATGGCTTGTTCGATGTTTCCTATCTTTCTACCATTCCGGGTACAGTTCTGTATGCTCCGTCCTGTTACGATGAATTGACCATGTGTCTGCGCCGTGGTATTTATGAGGAAAAAGGATTGATTGGTATTCGCTATCCACGTGGAAGAGATACCAGTACCTTCGATCAGTCTGTTTTAAATACGGAATATACACATGTTTCCGGTCACAAAACAGATACACTTTTGATTTCCTATGGCAGAATTTATGATGCTTTGTATCATGCCAAACAGCGTGCAGATCAGATGGCTTGCCCATGTGATTTGCTGAAGCTGACACGGATCTTCCCTATCCAAGAAGCCATTGTGGAGATTGCCAAATCGTATCGGCATATTCTATTTTTCGAGGAAGCCTATTATTATGGCGGTATTTCCCAGCTGCTTGGGGATCAGCTGTTGGAGCAGGGTTATACCGGGACATATGTCCGGATTGCACCGAAAGACTTCATTCGGCAGGCACCGATGCAGGTACAGCTGGAACAGATGGGACTTTCCGAAGAAGCAATGCTGAAACGAATCTTACAGGAATGGGAGAAGTGGAACGAGCATGGAACGACTTGATGTCGCTTTGATTCAATCTGGTTATGCAGCCAGCAGGCAGCGTGCCAAAGAATTGATTCAGCAGGGAAGTGTCACCATCAATGGAACAGTCTGTACCAAAGCAGCACGCAGTCTATCAGAAACCGATCAGCTTGCGGTAACCGATGCTGGTTTGCAATATGTAGGACGGGGAGGACTGAAACTGGAAGCAGCGCTTCCGCTTTTGGGTTCCTTTTCGTTGCGAGGGGCAGTCTGTATGGATATCGGCGCTTCTACAGGCGGTTTTACGGACTGCATGCTGCAAAATGGTGCTCAGAAAGTATATGCGGTTGATGTCGGACGGGATCAATTGGCACAGAAATTGCGGCAGGATGCTCGGGTGGTTAACTTGGAGCAGACAGATATTCGCAAGCTGCCGGAAACAGCTGTTGCAGAACCGATTGCATTTCTTTCTGTCGATGTTTCTTTTATTTCTCTGCGTTTGATTATTCCTGAATTGGTGCGATTCTTGCAGCCGGGCGGTATGGCGATTCTTCTCATTAAGCCGCAGTTTGAAGCAGGGAAAGAAGGTGTTGGCAAGCATGGCATTGTCCGCTCTCAGTCGGTTCACCAGCGTGTATTGGAACAGGTTTTATCCTGTCTGGCACAGAATGGACTTTCTTTGCAGCATTTGATTCCTTCGCCCATACGGGGCGGAAGCGGCAATGTAGAATATCTTGCGGTTGTACAATATAGTACAAGTTCGGCGCAGCCACAGGATTTGGCTGCGGTGGTGCGGCAGGCATTTGCATAGGAGGATGGCATATGAATGCAGTGATTTTCCCAAATTTTCAAAAGATCGGTGCGCTGCCCTGCGCCAGAGAGGTGTGCGAGCTGCTGCATGTAAACGGCATTGCTGTTACCATTGATCCACAGTATCAGAATGAGTTTTCGAATCAGTCGTATGTGCAATTCCAGGATTTTACCCAGGCGGCAAAAGAAGCTGATTTTGCAATTGCCATTGGCGGAGACGGAACCATTTTGCACTGTGCCAAGCATCTGATGGGAACGGATACCAAGTTGCTCGGCATCAATATGGGACGACTTGGCTTTATGGCATCTATGGAACGGAATGAACTCTACCAAATTCGCCGCTTGAAAACAGGCGATTACCGTGTTTCCAAGCGGATGTTGTTGTGTGGAGACTTGCTGGATCAGAAGGGACATGTTATCCAGCATTATACGGCTTTGAATGAAATTTGCATTTCCAGACAGTTTTCAAAAATTTTGGACTTTTCTGTATATCGAAAAGACATTTTGATTGGAAGTTATCGTGCAGACGGTATCATTTTCAGTACGCCGACCGGTTCCACAGCATATGCGCTTTCCGCAGGCGGCCCTATTATTGAGCCGGAATTGCTTTGTATTGAGATGACCTTGATTTGTCCGCATTCTGTTACCGTTCGTCCGGTTTTGTTTTCGGAAGACAGCCAGCTTTGCCTAACCTTGAAACAGCCGGCAGGAGATGATGTTTACATTTGCATTGACGGCGACCAGCCGGTTCCGTTGGATGCCCAGCATCGTCTGCAAATTTATCGTTCTCCGTATGAAATGCACATCATCGATCTGTCCGGCAATACATTTTTTGATTCGCTCAATCAAAAAATGATTCAAACCATAAAAGGACAGCAAACCAACTAAGAGCCTGGAATGGAAGGAGGGAGTCCTGTGTCCAAAAAAGAACGGCATCAGCTGATTTTATCCATCATTGAACAGGAAGTCATTGACACCCAGGAAACCTTACAGCGCCGCCTACAACAGCAGGACATTCAGGTGACGCAGGCAACGCTTTCACGGGACATTCAGCAGCTGCATCTGGTCAAGCAGCGGGATACAACCGGCCAGTATCGGTATATGGCGCCTTCTCAATCGGTTGTTTCATTTGGATTGTTGCAGGGGGCAATCATTCGTACCGATTATGCAGGGAATATGGTTGCCATTCATTGCCACGCCGGAATGGCACAGGCAGCCTGTGCTTCGTTTGATCGGATGCAGCATCCGGATATTGTCGGAACGTTGGCAGGTGACGATACCATTTTTATTTTGATGCGAACCCCGGAACAGGCTGCTGCATTTGCAAAAACTTATCATCCCATTCAACAGGAGGAAAATAAGACATGCTGACAGAATTGTTTATTGAAAATTTGGCAGTGATTCAGCAGGCACGTATTTCATTTTCCACCGGTTTGCATGTTTTTACGGGTGAAACCGGTGCTGGAAAATCCATTTTTATCCATGGAATCAATGCAGTTTTGGGTCAGCGTGTTTCACGGGATTTGGTTCGAACGGGCTGTGAACGTGCCATTATTTCCGCTTTGTTTACGCATCTTCCACCTGCTGTAGTGGAATTGCTGAAACAGTATCAGTTAGAGGATGGATCGGATGAGCTGCTCTTAACCCGTGAGATTTTAGCAGATGGCGGAAGCATTGCACGCATCAACCAGCGTACGGCGACGGCTTCAATGCTTCGGGAGTTGGGCGTTCATCTCATTCATATTCATGGACAGCACGACAATCAAATTCTGATGACGCCGGAACGACATATGGATATGATTGATGCATTTGGTGGAAACAGCGCTGTGCTGACTGCTTATCAAACCAGTTTTCGTGCTTTGCAGCAGAAAGCCAAACGCTATAGTCAGCTTCGAAAATCCGAACAGGAAAAGCAGGAACGGGCAAAGTATCTGCAAAGCTTGGTGGAAGAAGTGGAGCAGTTACAGCTGAAGCCTGGGGAAGAAGCTACCATGGAAGAAGAATTCAATCTTCTGCAACATACGGAGCAGATTGCATCTGCCTTACAGGCTGTTCAAAGCGCATTGGATCAGGAGTCGGATATCGGTGCAGTGGATTTGATTCAGCAGGCATCTTCTGAATTGCTGCCCTATACGGAATTCAATCCAATTTTTCAGCAGCTGCAAGAGCGGCTGGAGGCTGCAAGCATTGAGCTGCGGGATATTGCAGCAGAATGCAGCAATGTTCGGTCTTCTATGGAATTCGACGCGCTGCGGTATCAGGAATTGCAGACACGGATGCAGGCACTTTATCGCCTAAATCGGATGTATCAATGTACGGGAGATGAACTGCTTCATCGGTATCAGGAAGCCAAAAAAGAATTACAGAGCATGCAGAGCGATCAGGCAGAGTTGCAGACGCTGCAAAAGGAAAAGGAACAGCTGTTGGAGGAAGTTTCTAAGCGGGCAAAAGAATTGTCGCAGTATCGCATACAAACGGCGGCACAGTTTGTGGCAGCTGTAACGGAACAGCTGGAATTTCTTAATATGCCCAATGTTGTATTGGATGTGGCACATCAGACCGGAAAGTTAACCATTCACGGCATGGATACGATGGAACTGTTGATTTCCGCCAACAAAGGCGAAACGCCGAAGCCGCTGGCGAAAATTGCATCTGGCGGCGAACTGTCCCGTATTATGCTGGCACTGCAATGTGTCACTGCCGATCAGGATGCCATTCCAACGATGATTTTTGATGAAATTGATACAGGTGTCAGCGGAAAGGCCGCACAGAAAATCGGCATGAAACTCCGGGAGGTTTCCAAAAATCATCAAGTATTGTGTGTGACGCATTTGGCACAAATTGCAGTGATGGGGGAACATCACTTTATGATTGAAAAAAAGGTGCAGGATGGCAGAACGCAAACATTTGTGCAGCCGCTTGATGCGGCAGGACGCATTGCGGAGATTGCTCGTATCATGGGTGGTGAATCGCCTAGTTCGTTGCTGCTGAAAACAGCACAGGAAGAACTGCAAAAATGGAGGAATCTATCATAATGTTGGTTGCTTCTGCATGAAATAGGGTGTTGTGGATATCGTAATCAAGAACAACTTCTCAAAGTATCATTCCATTATAGTTTCGGAGTGGATGCTTTCGTTTTAAGGAAGGCTGATGTTGTATGAAACGAGATAGCACACATAAAAAAAGAAATGTGATTCTTGCAGCTGTTATTTTAGCGGTTGTATTTTGTGTCACGTCAATTGCCATGATTCCGTTGATTCGTCTGCTTTCTTCGGAAGAAGGACAAGCAATTATTTTGCAAAAAATGCAGACGTTTGGCATTTTTGCCCCAATCTTATTTGTTTTGCTTCAAGTTGCGCAAGTGGTCATTGCTGTAATTCCAGGTGGGCCGGTTCCGATTATTGGCGGCTTGCTCTTTGGAGAGGGGATTGGACTGCTGCTTTCTATGGTGGGCTTTTTCTTTGGAACAGTCATTGTCTACTATTTGGTACAGAAGTTTGGCCGTCCCATTGTCTCCCTGTTTGTTTCGGAAGATAAAATGCAAAAGTATGCATATCTTGCAACCGAAAAGAAGCTCGAAGTTTTGGTATTTGCCTTATTCCTTTTGCCGGGACTTCCGAAAGATGCACTGACCTATATTGTTTCCTTTAATACCAAAATCAAGCCCATGCGGCTATTTGTTCTGACAACGCTTGCAAGACTCCCATCGGCGGCGCTTTCTGTATTTTTAGGTGGAAGCATTTGGAAAGGCAGATACTGGCTCGCGGTTTGTTTCTTATTCGCCATGCTGCTGCTTGGTATTTGCGGATATTTTATAAAGAAAAAATGGGATGCGAAAAATAAGTAATTTCAAAGACTAAAAATCAGTTTATTTTTCTTTATTTTACATTTTATTCATACTCAAATCTTGACAATAATGAGAAGATCTGATATAATGAAATAGTTGAGTCAAGGAAAGATGGCTGAGCTGGTCTAA
>FR899095.1:22548-28483 GCA_000437255.1 Ruminococcus sp. CAG:403 | reverse complement strand
AATCTGGTAGGCAGGCTGCGGCTGAATGCGTTCTGTTCCATCCAAATGTGCCAGAAGCTGCGCCACACTGCGCACCCCATAGACTTTGACCTGCTCCGCAGCAGATGCTTCAAAGGCATTGTCCATGGGAACATATAACTCCTCTACGCCCAAAGCCGGCGCCAGCAGTGCCATAGGTAAAACCCCATTCACCGCACGCACTTCTCCACTGAGGGAGACTTCCCCAATAAAACATTTTCCCCGCAAATCAGCGGAAATGTTTCCCATGCTCTGCAAAATCCCAATTAAAATGGCCAGGTCATGCATGGTGCCGCTCTTCTTCACATCGGCAGGTGCCAAATTCACCGTAATGCGCTTGGCCGGAAGCACAACTGAAATGGAATTCAGCGCCGAACGGATGCGTTCCCGGCTTTCCCGCACCGATGCATCCGGAAGCCCAACAATTTCAAAATGCGGCTGTCCCCGGCAGATATCGACTTCCACGTCCACCGAAAACGCATTTAATCCAAACAGTCCCAGACTGCTGATTCTGGAAACCATTCTACACCTCATATCCCAAAAGCCTGTCTGTGCAGATGCTGCCGACAGCTGCCTTTGAATTTACGGGTACTTTTACGAGAACCCGTATAGAACCTCGTTTTTTCCACCTGCTGTCTATAGGCAAGTGGAATCTGTATGTTCTAGTATAGCATAAATTGCAGCACTTGTAAATACAAAGCTTTCCGCTAAAATCCATCCAAAAAACGGCACCCCACATTGCCGTGAAGTGCCGAAAAATGACGCTTCATTCTGTTCCAGGAAGCTCCGTTTCAACATGCACAAGTCAAAACCGTTCACAATCCCCTTCACTTTTCTTCGAGTTGTTCCAAAATCGAAATCCATTTTTCACTTTATTCCATCATTTCTTTCACAACTCATCAAGCATGTCCCAACCATTTCGCACCCAATCCGCCGTGCAACTGGAATTATTTTTTTCAAAAAGCATTTCTTTTTTCTGCAAAGGCTCCATTTCCACTGCGTGCACTTCTGTAATCTATACAAAAAATCGCCGCATAGAAAAAATCTTTACGGCGATTTGTCTAATTTTCAGAAATACCCCTTGACAAACATTTGGAAGTATTATATAATTATAAAATGTATCGAAATGTAAACTTGTGTTTTTTGGTACAATAGTATACCATATTATACACCGTTCTGTCAAGTCCTTTTTTGATTTTTTAAAAACTGCCAAAAAAGGCTCCTGGCAAACAGATCGTCTCATTTTTTGAAGGCTTGCGCTGCCCGGCATCTGCATGGAAATAGCTGCAAGTTCTGACAATAACAAAGGAGGTTTTTCGCCTATGGTGAATGTTACACCAAAGCAGTGTGGAAAAAACGTCAGAATGAACTTCGGAAAAATCAATGAAGTTCTGGAAATGCCGAACCTGATTGAAGTACAGAAAAATTCGTACAAATGGTTTCGGGAAGAAGGCCTGAAAGAAGTCTTCCATGACATTTCTTCCATTACGGATTATAACGGCAATCTCGTTTTGAATTTTGTGGATTACAAAATTGACGACACACCGAAGTATACCATTGCAGAATGCAAGGAGCGAGATGTAACCTATGCTGCTCCGCTGCGGGTTCGTGCAACGCTGTGGAACAAGGAAACCGGCGAAGTGAAGGAATCTGAAATTTTCATGGGCGATTTTCCTCTGATGACAGACAGTGGCACCTTTGTCATCAACGGTGCAGAACGTGTTATCGTTTCCCAGTTGGTTCGTTCTCCTGGTGTATATTATGCCTCGGAAAAGGACCGCACCGGTAAGGATCTGTTTAAGGCAACTGTTATTCCGAACCGTGGTGCATGGCTGGAATACGAAATGGATTCCAACGACATTGTTTATGTTCGAATTGATAAAAACAGAAAAATTCCGATCACTACCTTTATCCGTGCATTGGGCATCAGCTCCGATGACGAAATCACGGAAAAATTTGGTGTGGATGAACGGCTGAATCAGACCATCCTGCAAAAGGATGCCACCAAGAATACCGACGAAGCATTACTGGATCTGTATAAGAAGCTGCGTCCAGGCGAACCGCCGACGGTCGAAAGCTCCCTGACCCACTTGAACAACCTGTTCTTTGATGCAAAGCGGTATGATCTCTGTCGGTTCGGTCGTTATAAATACAACAAGAAGCTGGGCATTGGCAGCCGTCTGGCTGGCCATGTGCTTTCCCGTCCGGTGATTCAGGAGGAAACCGGTGAACTGCTGTTCGATGCAGGCACCACACTGACCTACGATCAGGCTATGCAGATTCAGGAAGCCGGCATTACAGAAGCTTATCTGACAGTAGAAGCCAAGGAATATTATGTCACAGAGTCCGGTGAAAATTCCATTCGCTTTGTCGAGAAGGAAGTAAAAGTCATCGGTAACGGCATGGTAGACATCAGCAATTATGTTTCCTTTGATGTTTCCCAGTATGGCATCAACGAAAAGGTTTCTTATAAGGTTCTGCGTGAAATTCTGGATACCTGCAAGGATCCGGAAGAAATCGAAGAAACCGTCAAGAAGCGTGCAGACGAATTGGTTCCGAAGCACATTACACTGGATGATATCTATGCAACCATCAGCTACTTCCTGAATCTGTGCGAAGGCGTTGGCTTGGTTGATGATATCGACCACCTAGGCAACCGTCGAATTCGTTCTGTCGGCGAACTGCTGCAAAATCAGTTCCGCATTGGCTTTACCAGAATGGAACGGGTGATCCGGGAACGCATGAACATCCAGGCGCAGGATATGGATGTGGTAACCCCGCAGGCACTGGTAAACATCCGTCCGATTACAGCTGCCATTAAGGAATTCTTTGGTTCTTCCCCGCTGTCTCAGTTCATGGATCAGAATAATCCGCTGGCTGAACTGACCCACAAGAGAAGACTTTCTGCATTGGGCCCTGGCGGTTTGTCCCGTGACAGAGCCGGATTCGAAGTACGTGACGTACACTACAGCCACTACGGCAGAATGTGCCCGATTGAAACGCCGGAAGGCCCGAACATCGGTTTGATCTCCTATCTGGCAACATTTGCAAGAATCAATGAATATGGCTTTATTGAAGCGCCTTATCGGAAGGTAGACAAGGAAACCGGAAAGGTAACCGATGAAGTTGTTTACATGACAGCCGATATGGAAGATAACTATATCGTTGCACAGGCAAACGAATCGCTGACGGAAGATGGTTATTTCGCCAATCCGAAGGTTGCAGCTCGTTACCGGGATAAGATCCTGGAAATTGAACGGGAACGCATCGACTTCATGGATGTTTCCCCGAAGATGGTTGTTTCTGTCGCAACTTCTATGATTCCGTTCCTGGAAAACGACGATGCAAACCGTGCGCTGATGGGATCCAACATGCAGCGGCAGGCCGTTCCGCTGATGAAGACCGAGCGTCCGTTTGTCGGAACCGGTATGGAATACAAGGCGGCTGTTGACTCCGGCGTTTGCGTGCTGGCTGAACAGGATGGCGTTGTATCCGCTGTTTCCGCTGATGAAGTGGTTATCATTGACAACGACAAGCAGGAAAAGCACGTTTATAAGCTCACCAAGTTCAAGCGTTCCAACCAAGGCACCTGCATCAACCAAAAGCCGATTGTAGCCGTTGGTGAAACGGTGAAGAAGGGACAGGTTCTGGCAGATGGCCCGGCAACCGCAGACGGTGAAATCTCCCTCGGAAAGAATGCCCTGATCGGCTTCATGACTTGGGAAGGTTACAACTACGAGGATGCCGTTTTGCTGAACGAACGTCTGGTACGGGAAGATGTCTTTACTTCCATTCATATTGAAGAATATGAAATTGAATGCCGAGACACCAAACTAGGGCCGGAAGAAATTACAAGAGACATCCCCAATGTGGGCGATGATGCATTAAAGGATCTGGACGATCGTGGTATCATTCGAATCGGTGCAGAAGTACATCCGGGTGATATCCTGGTTGGTAAGGTAACCCCGAAGGGCGAAACCGAACTGACCGCAGAAGAACGTCTGCTGCGTGCCATCTTCGGTGAAAAGGCGCGTGAAGTCCGGGATAATTCCTTGAAGGTACCACACGGTGAAGCTGGTATCATCGTAGACGTTAAGATCTTCACACGGGAAAACTGCGATGAGCTGTCTCCTGGTGTTAACATGCTGGTTCGCTGCTACATTGCACAGAAGCGGAAAATCTCCGTCGGCGATAAGATGGCAGGCCGTCACGGTAACAAGGGTGTCGTTTCCCGTATTTTGCCGGAAGAAGACATGCCATTCCTGGAAGACGGTACACCACTGGATATCGTTCTGAACCCGTTGGGCGTACCTTCCCGTATGAACATCGGACAGGTTCTGGAAGTGCACCTGGGTATGGCTGCCAAGGCACTGGGCTGGCACATTATGACACCGGTCTTTGACGGTGCGCACGAAGATGACATCCGTGCTTGCTTCCGGGAAGCCAATCAGCTGCACCTGGCACACAACGATGACGAATTCGTACTCAATCCGATGGATAAGGTCATCAACCCCAAGCGTCTGGAAATGTGCGAAGACGGAAAGTTCACGCTGTATGACGGCAGAACCGGTGAAAAGTTTGACAACCGTGTTACCGTTGGATATATGTACTACCTGAAATTGCACCACCTGGTTGACGATAAGATTCATGCTCGTTCCGTTGGTCCGTATGCACTGGTTACCCAGCAGCCGTTGGGTGGTAAGGCACAGTTCGGCGGACAGCGTTTCGGTGAGATGGAAGTTTGGGCATTGGAAGCATACGGTGCCGCTTACACCTTGCAGGAAATCCTGACTGTAAAATCAGACGATACGGTAGGACGTGTCAACACCTATGAGGCAATCGTAAAGGGTCAGAACGTTCCGAAGCCGGGCATTCCGGAATCCTTCAAGGTATTGATCAAGGAATTGCAGTCCTTGGGTCTGGATGTTAAGGTTCTGAACCACAACCAGGAAGAAATTGACCTGAAACAAAACTTTGACGATGATGACAACATCATCCCGATGCCGGTTTCTTTTGCAGATGATGCAGAAGACACCATGCTGTATAATGGCGTAGAAGAGGATATGAAAAACGCTGGTCTTTCCTTCTCCGATGAGAAAGACGATGACGCAGATCAGGAACACGACCTGCTGACAGATGATTCTGATGACGATGATGATTCAGATGATATGCTGTTTGGGCTGAACCTGGATGACGATAGCCTGCTATAATGCGGCTTCCTCCCATTTGGAAAATTCCGTGAAATTAAGATGCTTGCCGCAACCGGCAGCATCTGATTTCCTCATCAATTGGATACAACAGGATATTAGGAGGTAACGGTTTGGAATTTAATACTTTTGAATCCATTAAAATCGGGCTCGCTTCCCCGGAACGCATCAGGGAATGGTCTTACGGCGCAGTAGAACGCCCGGAAACCATTAACTATCGGACACAGAAACCGGAACGAGACGGTCTGTACTGCGAGCGAATCTTCGGGCCAACCAAGGACTGGGAGTGTCACTGCGGCAAGTTTAAGAAAATTCGTTTTAAAGGGAAAGTCTGCGACCGCTGCGGCGTAGAAGTTACACGTGCGAAAGTACGTCGGGAACGAATGGGGCATATCGAATTGGCTGCACCTGTTTCCCATATCTGGTACTTCAAAGGTACCCCTTCCCGAATCGGACAGATGCTGGAAATTTCTCAGAAGCGTCTGGAAGAAGTTCTGTACTTCACCAAGTACATTGTACTGAATCCGGGCAACACCGATCTGACGAAAAAGCAGCTACTAACTGAAAAGGAATATATCTCTTATCGAGAAAAATACGGCGATGAATTTGATGCAAAGATGGGCGCAGAAGCCATCAAAACATTGCTTTGTGAAATTGATCTGGATGAACTGTCCGCAGAGCTGAAAACAGAACTGCGTGGTCTGAACTCC
>FR899095.1:20127-22540 GCA_000437255.1 Ruminococcus sp. CAG:403 | reverse complement strand
TGAACTCCGGACAAAAGCGTATCAAGCTGCTCAAGCGTCTGGAAATTGTAGAGGCATTCCGTCTCTCCGGCAATCGTCCGGAATGGATGATTCTGGATGTTGTTCCGGTTATCCCGCCGGATCTCCGCCCGATGGTTATGCTCGATGGCGGTCGGTACGCAACATCTGACTTGAACGATCTGTATCGCCGTGTCATCAACCGTAACAACCGTCTGAAAAGAATGCTGGAACTGGATGCACCGGATATCATCATTCGAAATGAAAAGCGGATGCTCCAGGAAGCAGTGGACGCACTGATCGACAATGGTCGTCATGGCCGTGCGGTAACTGGCCCGAACAACCGTGCCCTCAAGTCGCTGTCTGACATGCTAAAGGGAAAACAGGGTCGTTTCCGTCAGAACCTACTTGGTAAGCGTGTCGACTACTCTGGACGTTCCGTTATCGTCGTTGGTCCGGAACTGAAAATGTACCAGTGCGGTCTGCCAAAGGAAATGGCACTGGAACTCTTCAAGCCGTTCGTTTTGAAGCGTCTGGTCGATACAAAGGTCATCGCCAACATCAAGAGCGCACGGAAAATGGTAGACCGTGCTTCCGCTGAGGTTTGGGATGCATTGGAAAATGTTATTCAAAGCCACCCAGTTCTGCTGAACCGTGCACCTACCCTGCACAGACTGGGTATTCAGGCATTTGAACCGGTTCTGGTAGAAGGTCGTGCCCTGAAGCTGCATCCGCTGGTTTGCTCCGCATTTAACGCAGACTTCGACGGAGACCAGATGGCAGTCCATCTGCCGCTGTCCGCAGAAGCACAGGCAGAAGCAAGATTCCTGATGCTGGCTGCCAACAACCTGTTGAAGCCTTCCGATGGCCGCCCGGTTGCCGTACCAACACAGGATATGGTTCTGGGTTCCTACTACCTGACCATGGTCAAGGATGGCGAACCTGGCGAAGGTAAGATCTTCCGGGATGTCAACGAAGCATTGATGGCATACAATGAAGGCGATGTGACACTGCACGCAAAAATCAAAGTGCGCATTACCAAGGACATCGGCGAAAAGACCGTTTCCAAGATCATCGACTGCACCGTTGGTCGTCTGATCTTTAATGAAAACATTCCGCAGAACCTGGGGTATGTAGACCGTACCAATTCTGACAAGCAGTTCGACCTGGAAATTGCCTTCCTGGTTGGCAAGAAGCAGCTGTCTGATATCATCGAACGCTGCATCCGGATTCACGGCACTACAACCACTTCTGAGGTTCTGGATAAAATCAAGGCAACTGGCTTTAAATATTCCACAAAGGCTGCGATCACCGTTGCTGTCTGCGATGCAGAAATCCCGCAGGCAAAGAAGGGCATTCTGGAAGAAGCAGACCGAAAAGTTGCCGATATCACCACACAGTATGAATATGGTTATATTTCCTCTGCTGAAAAATCCAAGCAGTTTATCGATATCTGGAACAAGGCAACTGACGATGTTACCACTGCATTGAAGGCTGGTCTGGGCAAGTTTAACCCGATCTTCATGATGGCAGACTCCGGTGCCCGTGGTAGTATTTCTCAGATTCGTCAGCTCGCCGGCATGCGTGGATTGATCGCCAATACATCTGGTGCTACCATCGAAATGCCAATTCGTTCCAACTACCGTGAAGGTCTGAACATCTTGGAATACTTCATTTCCTCTCGTGGTGCACGTAAGGGCTTGGCCGATACGGCTCTTCGTACCGCTGACTCTGGTTACCTGACACGTCGTCTGGTAGATGTTTCCCAGGAAGTCATTATCCGGGAAGAAGACTGCGGTGCAACAGAAGGCCTGGAAGTTTACGAAATCCGCAACGGCAACGAATTGATCGAACCGCTGGCAGAACGTCTGGTTGGTCGGTACTTGGTACACGATCTGCGGGATGAAACAACCGGCGAACTGCTCTTCTCCAAGGAAAAGATGCTCACCGAGTCCGATGCAAAGAAGATCGTAGAATCTGGCGTAGAACGCATTGCCATTCGTTCTGTTCTGTGCTGTAAGGCAAAGCAGGGTGTATGTGCAAAGTGCTATGGTTTGAATCTGGCAAACGGCAACATTGTTTCCGTCGGCGAAGCCGTTGGTATCATTGCAGCACAGTCCATCGGTGAACCGGGTACCCAGCTGACCATGCGTACCTTCCATACCGGTGGTATCGCTTCCGCAGAAGATATTACACAGGGTCTGCCTCGTGTCGAAGAACTGTTTGAAAGCAGACATCCGAAGAATGCGGCCATCCTGTCTCGTCTGGCTGGAACGGTACACATTGAAGAAATTAAGACAGCACGCACCATCATTGTTACCAATGATGAAACCGGTGAATCGGAATCCTATCCAATCCACTATAACCTGAAGATTCGGGTACGGGAAGGCGAACACATCACAAAGGGAACACGTCT
>FR899095.1:18421-20107 GCA_000437255.1 Ruminococcus sp. CAG:403 | reverse complement strand
CACGTCTGACAGAAGGTAATATCTTCCCGGGCGATATTCTGAATATCCTTGGTGTACAGGCCGTTCAGGACTACATCATCAGCGAAGTACAGAAGGTTTACCGCCTCCAGGGTGTTGATATCAACGACAAGCACATCGAAGTTATCGTTCGGCAGATGCTGCGGAAGATCAAGATTGAAGATTCCGGCAGCAGCTACCTGCTCCCAGGCTCCTTGGTGGATAAGAAGAAGATCGATACCATCAATTCCGAAATTCAGGAGCGCATGAACAACGGCGAAACTGAACTTTCTCTGGTTACAACTTCTCCGGTGCTGCAAGGTATTACAAAGGCTTCCTCCAGCTCCGAAAGCTTTATGTCTGCGGCTTCCTTCCAGGAAACCACAAAGGCTCTGACCGATGCGGCAATTCGTGGAAAGAGCGACATGCTGTATGGTCTGAAGGAAAACGTTATCATCGGAAAGCTGATCCCTGCCGGAACGGGTATGGACATCTACAACGATGTAAAAATTGTGAAAAACGAAAACAGCTACCTGGAACACAATTCCAGCCTGCTGTAAGAATACTTCGAAAAGCGCTGCTCCGTCAGCGCTTTTCTGTTAAAGGAGGACACTTTCCTTGCGATTCCATGCAAACTGGTTCCGCTTGCTGCTTGCTGGCTGCACTGGCTGGATAACCTGCCTACTGACTTCCCTTTCCGCTGCTGCACAAGCTGCTACACCGGCTCTTGCAGAGACCACCTCTTCCAAATGGGGCACTGTAATTCTGTGTGTAGTGCTGTTCACGGCTGCCATGGCAGGTTCCAGCATCTGGATCATTCGTTCCAGATGGAAAAAAGTCAAACAGCAAATGCAACAACAGCAAGCAAAATCTCAAACAGACACTCAGACCAATTCTGATTCTTCTACTAATAAATGAAAAAACGTCCTGTATGCCATACAAAGCATACAGGACGTTTCGTTTGAACAATATCTGCTAAATTCCAAGCAATCCCACACATGCAATCACCAGCAACATTGCCAAACCATATTCGATCAAAACAGTAAAGAACAGATTGGCAATACTGGTTCCACCAGTCATGCGAAGCCGATTTTGCAGTTCCGCTTGTCCCAATGGCAGTGTTTTGATCTGCCGGACACGGCGCAGCACAAAGCGATAATAGAGCCAGTTGCCGAATAAACAGCATAACAGCTTTACAACTAGGTCAATGTAGTTACAAATGGTCGATAGATTGCTGAACAGTACCTCATGGGCTTCCAAATAGGTACTGAGCTGCCGAATGGCATTGATGGGAGTCGCCATCAAGTCCGCTGAAAATTGCTCCTCCAACATCGTAATCAAGGAAGCGCTATTGTTCATAAAGTTCACAATCAAACTGGGAATTCCCAATAAAAAGAGCAGCACAATCGTCAAAATACTCATCCGCCACATCTTCCGATGCGCAAAATAAAACTGCGGGAAAAACAGGCATACAAAATTCATAGAGAATTTGGAGCCCGTCTCCTTAAACTTTTTAAATAACGGCAAGTAATAAATGGTATTGGTGTTGACAAAGTCAGCAACATCCCCCAGCCGTTCGCCGCCCATTTCTTCATCCGGATTCAAACCGCAGCAGCGATCCTGATCGGAAAAGGTAAATCCAAAAAATGGATTGGCTTGCCGTCCCTGCTGATTGTTCTGCTGTTCTGC
>FR899095.1:17956-18385 GCA_000437255.1 Ruminococcus sp. CAG:403 | reverse complement strand
CCGGCTGCTGCGGCTGTGCGCCGGGTTGCTGCACATACAGCGGCAATCCGCAATTGCTGCAAACAATGTTGCTCTTGGGATTTTCGGTGCCGCAGCGTGGACACTTATTGACATTTTGTGCATGCTGCTGCTCCTGCTTCTTTCGATTCTCTTCTGCAAGACGTTCCTGCATCCAGCTGCCGCCGGACGCATGCAATTCTGTATTGATGCACTGCCCGTTTTTCACCCAGCAGGCACGATGATACGGCGTGCCGCATTCCGGGCAAACCACCACATCGTCCCCGTCCTGGAACTTCTGCTGACAAGCCATGCATGTATAACCGGTATATTTTGCCATTGCGCATTTTTCCTTTCTCATCTTGGGAATGAACGCTATTTCGTCATTTTCTTTCTTTTCAATGCTCTATATTATACCACAAAAAAAATTAT
>FR899095.1:15682-17825 GCA_000437255.1 Ruminococcus sp. CAG:403 | reverse complement strand
AAGCAGAACGATGGCATCCGAATTTCACATGCCTTCGGAATTCATATCGAAAGCAGAAAGGACTATTCAACCATGATTTTATTAGATGAACTGCGTGTCACCATGTGCGATTATCGGAAAGATGTACACGAACTTTACGAAGTGCTCGGCATTCAAAAGGCAAAGGAACGCCATGAAGAACTGCAAAAAGAAATTGCAAAAGAGGGATTCTGGGATGATCTGGAGCATTCTCAGACAGTCTTGCAGGAATCCAAGTCCCTGGAACATAAAATTGCAACTTATGACAAAATGGAATCCACACTGGAAGATCTGATTACGCTTATTGAACTGACCATTGAAGATGGTGAGGAAGAAAGCAACGAAGAAATCAACAGCGAAGCAGATGCATTTGTGAAGCAGCTGGAAACGCTCCGTCTTTCCTCTCTGCTTACCGGCGAATATGACCAGGCAAATGCCATTCTGACCTTCCACGCCGGCGCCGGCGGCACAGAGGCACAGGACTGGGCAGAAATGCTCTACCGGATGTACAACCGCTGGGCAGAACGGCATCACTTTAAGGTAACCCTGCTGGACTACTTAGACGGTGATGAAGCCGGCATGAAGAGCGCTTCCATTCTCATTGAAGGCGAAAATGCGTATGGCTTCCTGAAATCCGAGTCCGGCATTCACCGGTTGGTGCGGATCTCTCCGTTTGACTCCTCCGGCAGACGGCACACCTCTTTTGCCGCTCTGGAAGTCATGCCCGAAATTGATGACAGCATGGAAGTCGATATCCGTCCGGAAGACATCAAAATGGATGTATTCCGTTCCAGCGGTGCCGGCGGTCAGCACATCAATAAGACCAGCTCTGCGGTTCGTTTGACACACTTGCCAACTGGCATCGTCGTATCCTGTCAGACCCAGAGAAGCCAGTTCCAGAACAAGGATTATGCCATGAAAATGCTGCGTGCAAAATTGGTAGAAATCAAGGAACGGGAACACCTGGACAAAATTGCCGATATCAAGGGTGTACAGAAAGAAATTGCATGGGGTTCTCAGATTCGCTCCTATGTCTTTATGCCGTATACGCTGGCAAAGGATCACCGTACTGGCTTCGAAAACGGCAACATTCAAGCTGTTATGGACGGCGATCTGGATGGCTTCATCAACGCTTACTTAAAGGCGTTGGCAAACGGTACGCTGCAAAAGTAAGCCGAATGGTTGGATTTGCCCAGAAATTTTCCTGATTCTTTGTGGAATTTGCCGAAAAAGAATGTGACCGGACAAACCACTTGACAAAATCGGCTGATTTTGGTATAATAGATCTGTTATCCTTGCCTGTATTTTTTGCGTATAGGCGAAATCCAAAAGGAGGTGTTTTGAAATGGCAAAACTGAGTGCAAAGTACGAACTGATGGTTGTTTTCAGCCTGAAGAACGGCGAAGAAGCTGCAAAGGAACTGGTAGCAAAGTTCAAGAGCAAGATTGAAGAAGCTGCAACTCTGGAAGAAGTAAACGAATGGGGCAAGCGGAAGCTGGCTTATCCGATTAACGACGAAGCAGAGGGCTTTTATGCACTGTACACGTTTGAGAGCAAACCGGATTTCCCGGCAGAAGTAGAGCGTGTTCTGCATATCACAGACGGCGTATTGCGCAGCCTGGTTACTGTAAAGTAACAACAACTTGAAAAATAGAACCGAATGATATAGAAAGGAAATCGCCATGCTGAATAAAGTCATTCTTATGGGCAGATTGTGTGCAGATCCGGACTTCCGCCAAACACCAAGCGGTGTATCGGTTTGCCGGATTCGTGTTGCAGTCAATCGTCCCTTTGTCAATAAAGCAAGCGGGGAACGAGAAGCTGATTTTATCAGCGTTACCTGCTGGAGAAATACTGCTGAATTTGTCAGCCGTTATTTCCACAAAGGCAGCATGATTATTGTAGAAGGCAGCCTGCGAAACAGCGACTACACCGATCAGAATGGGGTAAAACATTATTCCATGGATGTACAGGCAGACAATGTTTCGTTCGGAGAATCGAAAAGTGCAGCTGCCAGCAATCAGCAAGGCGGTTATCCCACTCAAAATCCGTATCCGCAAAATGGCGGATATCAGGCCGCTTATCAGCAGCCTGCTCCGGCTCCATCTGCTCCCGCTCCGGCTCC
>FR899095.1:2934-15663 GCA_000437255.1 Ruminococcus sp. CAG:403 | reverse complement strand
GCTCCTGCCGCTGCGAAGCCTGCTCCGGATGCATCCATTCAGTTGGGTGATTTAGGCGATTTTGAAGAGATTTTAGGCGACGGCGAAGTTCCTTTCTAAAAAGATACCACATCAAAAAAATGCAATTGTGCAGATTGGAGGAGCATCCATCATGGAAAGAGCACCTAGAAATAATAAAAGACCACGGAAAAAGGTTTGCATGTTCTGCGTAGATCGTGTTGAAAAGATCGACTACAAGGATATCGCAAAGCTGAAGAAGTGCATGACAGATCGTGCAAAGATCCTGCCGAGACGGGTAACCGGTACTTGTGCATATCACCAGCGTGAACTGACCTCTGCAATTAAGAGAGCAAGACACATTGCACTGCTGCCTTACGTAAGCGACTAAGCTGAAAAGCAGCATGTGAAAAGCCATTCGATTTTTCGAGTGGCTTTTTTGTTTGACCCAATTCATCCCCTGCTATGCGATAAAAAATGAACAACCGCCTTACAAACTAGTTTGTAAGGCGGTTGTTTGTTTTCTCTTTTTAGGATTCTTCCGGTACGGTACGCCGAATGATGGCACGAGGCGGTGCCTGTGTGGCACACGGCATAGAGAGTTTCATCATGGCATGATTGGCAACAGAAATCGGTGTTCCGTCTTCCTGATACAACGCCGTCAAGTGCAACGGAACGGGCGGTTTCCCCGGCATCAGCAGCTCCAGCTCATCTGTTGCAAAGAACCGATTGCGCTGCGTAGCATACAGCATGCCATCCTTCCAATCCTCTACAATAGCAACCACATCACTGCGGCGTACATATAAATTATCGGCATAACGCTGTCCTGCCTGCGGTGCGCCATAAAAGAACCCCGTACAGTATTCCCGATGGCTCACCTGAAAGACTTCCTGCCGAATCCACTCCGGCAGCTGCTTGCTGCTCGGATCCGCAAGATAGGCATCCATTGCCATGCGATAGGCATTGGTGATAACCGATACATAATAAGCCGATTTTGCACGACCTTCAATTTTCAAGCTGGTGACACCAGCCTCCACCAATTCCGGAATGTGTTCAATCATGCACAGATCTTTTGCATTAAACAGGTAGGTTCCCTCTTTGGATTCCTCAATGGGGAAATATTGACCGGGACGCGTTTGTTCCATCACATAGTACTG
This sequence comes from Ruminococcus sp. CAG:403, assembly GCA_000437255.1. GTDB lineage: Bacteria > Bacillota > Clostridia > Oscillospirales > Ruminococcaceae > Ruminococcus_C. Next base: position 14,509 of record FR899095.1, on the reverse strand, counting down.
CCAACGGCAAGGCTGTGCGCAGGCACCCTGATTGGCATCTCTGCCCGTCAAATACGCTGAAATCAGACAGCGACCGGAAAAGGACATGCACATCGCACCGTGCACGAACACTTCCAGTTCCATATCATCTGGAATATGTGCCCGAATATCGGCAATTTCCTGTAGAGACAGCTCTCGTGCCAGCACAGCACGGCGTACCCCCAATTCATAAAGCATCTGGCACGTTTCATAGTTGACAATACCAGTTTGGGTGGACATATGCAGTTCCATCTGCGGTGCTAACTTTCGCAGCAACCGCAGCAGTCCCAAATCCGCTACAATCATCGCATCTACATTGGCAGCCAACGCTTCTTCCACATACTGTGGGAAATCCGGCAGGGAGTCGTTACGTGGCAATGTATTGCAAGTCAGGTACACCTTTACTCCTTTTGCATGCGCAAGTGCAACCGCTTCTTTCAGCTGTTCTGCGGTAAAATTCGGTGCTGCTGCACGCATGCCAAACGCTTTTCGGCTCAGGTAAACCGCATCTGCACCAAAGTCCAATGCCGCCTGCAAGCGTTCCATATCGCCTGCCGGCGCTAGAATTTCTGGCTTTCTCATTCTGCTCCTTCGCCCTCACCTTCTTGTGCGGCCTGTTCTGCTTGTTTTGCCTTTTCCGCCGCATCTGCCTGTTCCTGCTTAACCTTTGCCTCATTGGCTTCATGTTCCTTCAAGGTCTTTGCAAAATAGGTCTGCTTGGTATCCATGTTGGAATAGAAATAATAGTAGTCCGTTGACTCCGGATACAGCGCTGCTTCAATGGCATCCGCACCAGGATTGCAGATTGCCCCCGGCGGCAGGCCACTGGATGTATACGTATCATACGCCTCAAAAATCGTGGTATTATAAGAATCAATGTGCGGCTTAATAACTTCTTCAACATAATTCTTAGTCGGATCCGATTGCAGCAGCGGGTATTCTGTTGGATTGTTCAATCGGTTCCAGAAGACGGAAGAAATGGTCTTCATCTGCTCAACACTTCCAGCTTCCGCCTGAATCATAGAAGCCAATGTAATCGTTTCATCCAAAGAAAGATTGAGCGCCTGCATCCGATCATAGTATTCATCTGTAATGTGGCTGTCGAAGTTCTTCAAAATCTTCTGGCAGATCAAATCCAAATCCATATCCTGATAGAAGGTGTAGGTATCCGGGAAGAAGTATCCTTCCATGCGATAGAATTTATCACTTTGCAGACTCGGCAGATATTCCTCATACCGATAGCCATACTTGGCATCATTGTTGAAGTGTTCCAGGAATTCCTCTGCCTGGCAGACATTGTTTTCTTCCAGCAGAACTGCTGCATCATACAATGTGGTTCCCTCCGGGAAGGTCAAAGTGACTGCTTCCGAATCATCCAGCGGCTCAGAGGTCAATTCGCTGATCAGGGTTTCATATGCCATATCTGCCCGAAGTTCATGATCGCCGGAGCGGAAATTTGCATCCTTATTGCCCAGACCTGCAAAAAAGACGAAAAACCGAGGCCGTTCAATGATACCTTCCTTTTGCAGAATATCTGCAATTTCAGCGGTATCGGCTCCCTGCGGAATGTTGACAATTACCGTTGTGGTATTGCTGTCAATGCCCAGCATATCTCTGCCGTATACAATGATAACTGCCGATGCGCAAATTGAAATCAGCAGGACAACCAGCACCATCACCAAGGTAAATAAACCACGATGCTTTTTGCGTCGTTTCTTTTTCTTGCCAGTCAGTTCTTCCGGGATATTGCTTACCTGGCTCTCCCCTTCCAAGTCCTGCTCCAATCTAGAACGCATCGCAGTTGCCTGCATCCGGCTGGTAGCATCCGGTGCCGTAAAGGGTGCCGTCTGCTCCATGGTCCGCTCTGCACGCACTGCCGCTGGCTGCTTGCCAGCATCTGGCTTGGGGGGGGCTTTCCGCCGCTGTGCAAATACATACTCCATGTCCGAATCGATCAGAGAATCTCCTGCCGGCGGATTGGAACTGGGTTGCTTGGGCACTGCTGCGGTACGACTCGCTGCGGAATGGGCTCCGGAAGCTGCCGGACGAGCAGTCCGTGCTGCATCTGGCTGTGGGGCAGCTGGTTTGACCGGTTGCTTTGCCGCCGGCTGATCCCCATATTCCTTTAAAATATCATTCAGCAAACGGTCCCGGTTGGGGGTGCCGTCCTGTTTGGGTTTATATTCCATGGATAACCTCCACTTTATGTTCTGTTAGCAAATACTGCATCCGGCAATCGGTTGCTTCCATTGGTACCTTTGGTAAAACAAATGCTTCGCTGCAATACCCCACTGGAATCAACTCCGGATGCGCAGATAGGAAGCGGTCATAATACCCTGCTCCATAGCCCAGTCTGCCGCCATGGCGATCAAACGCCAATCCAGGCACGATACAAATGCTGCCCGGCGGAAACTGTGTGATCGGTCGGCATTCCGTTTTCGGTTCCAGAATCCCATAGGCACCTGGTTCCAGCTGCGTGAGAGATTCCAGCTGATAAAATGTCATGGTTTCTTTGGAAAGACACCGTGGAACCGCAAGCTGCTTGCCATCCGCCAAAACCTGTTGCAGCAGCGCATGGGTGTCTGCTTCCGACTGCATAGAAACGTAAGGCGCAATCAGCGGCGCTTGCTGATAGCGCAACCAGCTGCACAATGTCCGCAGCAAACTTTCGGAAAGTTCTGCTTGCTGCTGCGGAGATAAGGCATTCCGGCAGGCTCGCATCCTGCGGCGCAACGCTTGCTTTTCCATCAATCCATTAAAATGGAGGCACGCACTGCATCACTGGCAGCTTGTCCATCCAACGCAGCAATCAGTGCCAGGCCAAATTCCAACGCAACGCCAGCCCCTCTTGCTGTAATAATTTTCCCATCGGTTACCACGCCGTCTGTTCCAATGGCGGCGCCCTTCAAATCCTTTTCAAAGCCAGTATAACAAACCGCAGTCTTTCCTTGCAGCAAGCCAAGATGTCCCAAAATGGAAGGTGCCGCACAAATTGCACCAATATAGCGATCATTTGCTGCACAAAAAGCAATCGCATTTTGCACCACTTCGGAAGCTTCCTCGTTCAGTGTGCCGGGCATGCCGCCAGGCAGCACGATCATTTCCACATTGCCATTTAAGGAGAGTTCCTCCTGTGTCAGATCTGCTGTCACCGGAACGCCATGGGAACTGGTTACCACCTTTCCGGTAACACCAACGGTCTGCACCTCTTTCTTGGCACGACGCAGCAAATCAACGGGGGCCAGCGCTTCTACTTCTTCAAATCCTTCTGCCAAAAATACATAAATCATTCTAACAGACTCCTTTCAGGTTTTGATGCTTCCATGCGTTTTTGCAAACGTGGTTGCTTCTATTTGTTCCGGATGCGGAAAAACTGCCGTTGCCTTTTCCAGCAAAATGGCCGGGTAATAGGATTCTTTTGCCTGCCGCAGCCCTTCCAATCCCAAATCTTCTTCTCGGTTCACATAGGCATACGATGCGGCAACCGCTTCTACGAATGCCTGATTGATAGCAGGGTAAGCACCTTGATACTGCACATCTGCCTTTTCAATGTGCACACCATAGGTGTTCTGATTCAGCGGTTCTCCAATGGTAAACGCTACCAGTTTTCCATCTACCCGCAGCACACCACCTTGCAAACCAAGCGTTTTAAAATGGGTGAAAAAGGTATGAATGGCATACTGCTCTGCAATGCTGGAGGGATCCAGATACCCTTCCTTCTCGTTATAGAATGAAGCGCTGAAGGCAATGCAGTCATCAAAATCATCCGGCGTCATCAAGGAAAACGTACTTGCATACTGCTGAAACTGCTTTAAGTGATTCCGTTTCTTATGATACTTTTTTCCTTTGAGGGTAATCAGATCTTCTGTGCGGTAGATATAGTCAAATTCGTCTCGCTGAGGGGTCAGGGTATATTGTCCCGGAAAAAGGCTTTCCAAAATGGGTGCCACCTGCGGTGTAACGCCCCGCACATACAGCGGTACCTGCCGCTCACTGGCATACGCTGCCAACTCTCGGAAAACAGCCTGATAATCTCCGCTGCCCGCCGGAAAGGTGAACACCGGAACATCTGGTGTTTCCCCGTCTGAACGGCTAATATAAAAGCCCTCCCATTTTGCAATCTGTACATTTCCGGAACGGCACCAAGCCAAATTGTTGGCAAAACTATATTCACAGCCCTGGAAATCAGACTGCCGCAGGGCTTGCTGAATCCATGCTTGATCTTCTAATCGGATGGGTCGAAATTCTAACATAAACGCCTCATTTTCAAATTGTCTCTGCCCCATCCCCTACAAACAAATTACAGTCGGTTAAGGGTGCACAGACGGGTGATTGGCTTCTTCACGCAGGGCGGCAAAGGTCTCCCGTACCTGCTGCGCTTGTCCGCAGGACATTTTTCCTTCCGGACAGGCACCGCAGCAGCATGCCGGCCCTGCTGTTTCAAACAGCTGCGGCGCAACCTGACAGCACAGCCGCAGCATCTCTGTTGCAACTGCCCGGATTTCCCACTGCGCCCGATTGCAGCAGCGAAGCCGGAAAAAGTTTCGCAGACTGCGCACATTCATGGTCATAACCATTTTTGTTTCACAGGCATTCGGCAGCACATACCGTGCATCTTCAATGGCTTTCTTTTCTGCTTTGGAGCGAGCTGCTTTTTCGCTACAGCCTGCTGCCAGGAATTCCGGGTAATACTGTGCCTCCAGCTGGTCTGCCAATGTATTATAAGCATCCAGTGCCGTTTGCATCGCCTGCTCGTAGCATTCCAGAACATCCGGATGCTGTGCAATTGCAGGCGGTGTTACATATACGAATTGTTCTTTTCGCACATAGCGTTGGCTCTGTACCGAAAAAGATGCAATCCGATGCCGTGTCACCTGCGCCAGAAAAGAACGGGAAACGCCTTCGATTCCAAACGTAAAGGAGACATGCTCCACCGGGCTTTCATGTCCAAAGCCTGCCAGCTTCGTCACAAATGCCTCCGCTTTCTCATCGGTCAGTCCATCCATTAGTGTTTCCACATCGGAATCCGAATAACACAGCTTTGCAGCGGCAGCAATGACTTTTTCCGGAAACGGTGTATGGGTAATCAAGGTTACATTCAAGGTTCTGCCTCCTTTGGATTCGAAACCGCAGGCATTGCAGAACCTGTCCGTTCCACATAGGGGAAAGACAGGTTCCTTGTTCTGCATCCAATTGATCGGAAACAATGCTTCATTGCCATCGGTTCTAAGTGCTTTTTATTGTACCATGTTTTCCAGGATAAGTCAAGCTGCACCTGTTCTTTCCCAGCAGAACTGCCCTCCCCGGAATGATCCGAAGAGGGCAGTTCTGCTTCATTCTGATATAACATCCTGCTCATGAAGGAAACTAGCTTATTCTACATTTTTCAAGGCATCGGTCATGGGGATACGCTTGATTTTCAGCAGCTGCAAAGCGGCTACCACTGCATACGCTGCAACGCCCAAGAGGAACATCTTCACATACATGAACGGTTCCACATAATAGGAAATCCATCCGCTCATTTCCTTTGCAATATAGATATTCCAGATCAGCCGCATACACCAATCGCAAAGCGGCAGGCTCAGAAGCAGCGATGCCAAGACCACAATGGTGGTTGCCACCAAGTAAAGCCGTCCGACTTCTCCATTGGAATAGCCGAGCACCTTTACCATGGAAATAGACTGTGCATTCTTTTCAATAATCAGCTTAATCAGCAAATACATCAGCAGCAGGAACATCACAACACCAAATCCGATAAACAAAGACATCATATCGCCCATAGAATTTTCCAGCTGTCGAGATACCTTAGTCAGGTCGTCTTCTGTAATGACAGAAGCTACCATGTGCTCATCAAGATCCGTCAGTTCTTCATTGGAAAAGTAACCATTAAAATACGCTGCATCCTGATTGAATTCCTCCCGGAAATCGTCAATCGGCAGGTAGATTGCCATGGTACCGGGGCTGTTATAGGTTCCGGAAACCGTAAAGTCATGGGTTTCATCCTTGTCATATGCATTGTGCAGCGTCAGCGTATCGCCCTCCTTCAGGTGATACTTTGCTGCAACGTCATCGGTTACATAGGCACCCTTCCAGCCTTCCGGCAGAGAAAGGTAAGCGCTGTCTGATACAATGCCATAAATGCTGATGGACTCTTCCTTGATGGATTTTTCTCCGCTTTCCAGACTGGTTGCACAGTATGCTTCCGCATCTGCATGCTCGGTCTCAACCGGTGCCTTCAGGATGTACTGATAGCTGCACGTCATGTTGCTGCAAATCTCATCTTTGTAATGATCCAGCAGCGGATTAAACAGGAATCCAAACTGTAAAATGAAGTTTGCAAAGAAGATCCCGACAAATAAGGTGACAAAGTTCGGCATGTTTTGCAGAACCACACGAATCCGGAATCGTGTAAAGAACTTGATTTTTGTGGAAAGCCGAAATGCCTTTTTCTTTTGCTTCCGGCTCAGCTGATGCCGCAGGAATTGCAGCGGTGTCAGGGTCAGCTTATGATTCAGCATAACCAGATTTACCAGCAGCATCAGGACAATCGGTATGACAGTCGTTTGCAGAAACGCATTGGCATTCCAGCGTGTTTCATACGTCGGCAGGCTGTAGCTACCATAATACAGGTTTGCAAAGAAACTCTTAAATACCGTGTATCCCAACACATTTCCAACGCAAGCGGCAAGCAGCGTTACCAGAACCGGCATGGTCATATAATGCCGCACCAATTCACCCTTGGTATAACCGGATGCACGCAGCGTACCAATAACAGAAGCTTCTTTGGTAATGGTATTGCTGGTGGTAACAGCAAAGATAAACGCCAGAATCACCACAACAATATACAAGAATACGATGAACATAATCCGGTCGCCGCCCATGTCATCTCCGGTAAAGTGAATGGCCTGGTTGTTGTATGCCGGCAGGAATCCTTCCAGCTGCATTGGAATCTCCTGCGGATTGGCTGCCGCAGCAGATGCGACCTCGCCGGAAAGTGCTGTTAAAAGATCGTTGCCCCACTGGCTCGCCTGTTCATCATCCTTGGGTGCCGTGTCATATTTCCAAGCATAAGAAGCGTGGAAATGCGCATCGCCAAAGGCATCAAATGTTTCTTCCGTCACAATGGCAACGCCAAACTTGATGGAATCAAACATCATATCCGAAGGATCGGAAAACAGCGCACTATAATCCGACAGAGCAACCAAACCACTGATATGCATTTCCTTGCCGCCAACCGTCAGCGTATCCCCAACAGTCAAATCATTGTTATCGGCATACATACGGTCAATGGCAATTTCAGAGGTGGTTTCCGGAAAACTTCCGTCCATCAGGCAAACCTTGTCAACTTCCGTCCGATTGATAAAAATACGAAGCGTACTTTCAACTTCTTTGGTTGTTTCCTCTATGTAAAAATTCTCGTAAATGTGCAGGTTCTGATCGGTTTCCAGCTGCTCCAGCATGGAAGCATCCGCCTTTTGAGAAAGCGTAAAGTTTCCATCTTCAATCTGATACTTTTCAAAGCTTTCGTTATAAGCCGCAATCATACTGTTGTCGGCAACCAAAAAGCCGGAAACCAGGGAGATCAACCCTGCTAGGAATACAAAAATTACCAAATATTTTCCAAGGTCACTGATCAGTTCTCGACCCAGCCGTTTCTGTAACGGGTTTCTCATCCGTCTTTCCCCCTTACCAATCCAGCTCGTCTACTGACAGTTTGGTTTCATTTTTATAGTTCTTCCGCAACTGACCATCCCGGATTTTAATGACACGATCTGCCATGTTCTTGAGCGCATCGTTATGCGTTACCATAATGACGGTACAGCCGTACTGCCGATTGATCTGTTCAATCAACTTTAAAATTTCCTTGGAGGTCTTATAATCCAATGCACCGGTTGGCTCATCACAAAGCAGAATATCCGGATTCTTGATAATGGCTCTTCCGATGGCAGTTCGCTGCTGCTGTCCGCCTGAAAGCTGATTGGGCAGCTTATGCCGATGTTCATACAGACCGAGATCTTTCAGCAATGGGTCAATCGGCAGCGGGTGTTCACTCAAATAAGCACCAACCTCGACATTTTCCTTGATGTTCAAATTTGCAATCAGGTTATACTGCTGAAAAATATATCCCAAATGCACCCGGCGATACTGTGTCAGCTTCTTTTCGTTCATCTGTTCCATTTCTTCGCCACGAATGACGATGGTGCCGCTGTCCGGCTGATCAATTCCGCCAATGATGTTCAGCAACGTGGACTTTCCGGATCCGGACGGCCCCAGCAACACACAAATTTCGCCCTTTTCCAGCTCCATATCAATGCCTTTCAGGACTTCTACTCGGCTTTCCCCGCTCCCGAAGCTTTTCCGAATATTTTTCATTTCAAGAATCATCGTTCCTCCGACCTTTCTGTCTGTCATGCATACGCCTCCTGCGTCTTTTCATCCGTTAGCCAAAGCTAACGCACAGTCAGGATACAGCATCCTTTTTTCCCATTTCGAATCCTGTATTTTCCCCATTTTTGCGTACTTTGCTGTTAGTTTTCGCTAACTGCATGATTTAGTATACACCAAAAGCGGATGTTTGTCAACACCCGCTTCTTCCCCATCACATATGCTATACAGAAAGATTTTGCAAATAATGCTCCACTTCCTGGATATAAATTGCTCCGATCTGACTCAAAATGCTTCGCTTTTTCATAATGTACCCAATCTCCATGATGCTATTGAGATTGGATTCGTCCTCTTGAAACGGCACCGCTACATAGTCGCTTCCGTTTAATTCCTCGCAAATAATGCCAGAGCAAAGTGTGTAGCCATACAAGCCCACCATCAAATTCAGCATTGTTGCCCGATCGCAAACCTGAATGGTTCTCGGATACTCATGCTCACTGAGAATTTCCTCTGCAAAATAAACGGAGCTTTGCTCATCCTGTTCAAAGGAAAGGCAGGGATACGGTTCCAGCTGTTCCAAGCTAATTGCCTGCTCACCTGCCAATGGATGATGCTTCCAAAGGTAAACATATGCATGGCAGCGCATCAGCGGATGGAACTCTAACTCCTGCTCGTGCAGCATTTTGGTAATCATCTTTCGATTGAAACTGCTCAAATACAAAATTCCAATTTCACTGCGCAGCGAGCCAACATCCCGAATGACATTCCGTGTCTTAGTCTCCCGAATGGCAAATGCAAACTGTGAGGTATCAAACTGCTTGACGGTTTCCACAAATGCCTTTGTTGCAAAGGAATAGTGCTGCGTGGAAACACTGAACCGCCGTTTTGCCATGTGCTTTTTCCCATACTGCTCAATCAGCAGCTCGTACTGCTGGTAAACCTGTCGGGCGTGCATCAAAAATTCCATTCCATCGCTGGTGGGCACCACCCCCTTGTTGTTGCGCTGAAAAATCGACCTGCCGATTTCCCGTTCCAACTCCTTCACCGCACTGGTGAGGGTGGGCTGCGAAATATACAGGGCTGCGGCAGCCTGGTTCATCGAACCATAATCTGCAATGGTCAGCACGTATAAAATTTGCTGTAAGGTCATTGATTTCTTCTTTCTCAGCTGCTAAGAAGCAGTGGTGGTTCTTCTGGAGCGCGTGGTGGTGGATGCCGTCGGTTCTTTGGTGCTGACAGCTGTGCTGGTCTGTGCCGCATCCTGCTGCGATGCCGATTCGGCGCTGATAAACTGCACTTGATAAAGGTTATGATCCTTTAAGAGATACAGATAAAAATGTCGGGAAGCATTGGAATAAAGCAGCACGTAGGAAGCTTCTTCTCCATCTTCCAAAGTCACATCTTGCCGATAGGCAACACCAAGGCACACGGTATCCTGTTCCTCCTCATCGGAATGGCTGCTGTCTGTTTGCACCGCATCCAAATCCTCCACTATGCCGTAGCAAATGCCAGGTACTTCCTGATCATAGTAATACGAAAATTGATAGGTTTTCTCTCCCATGACCACTTGTACCCATTCCTCGGAATCAGATGACTGCCAATTGCCGCTGGGCGATGTTTCCCAAAGCAGCTGCGGGGCATTGCCCTGCTCGGTATCAGCTGCACCACACAGGAATGTAACATTGCTCTGCGACTTGAAGCCCTGTCGAGGTGTTCCAATGCTGCTGCCGTCCAGCAATTCCCAGCTTTCCTGTCCCTGAATGGTCAGGTTCTGGTTTCCATAATAGAAATCGCTGCTGGTGGTGCCAAAAGATGCTGTCCCACTTTCGGTGCTGTCTGTTCCAGCCTGAAGCAATAGATCGGCTTCCAACGCCGGATGCTCATCCGATTCTCCCAATAAACGCTCCATCTGATCCGCCAAATATTGCACATCGTCCAGATCATCTTCTGCAATCTGCATTTCTTGCTGCGGCACCTGATCCATTGCCTGCAAGTAGTGTTCCGTCTCATACCATTCTGCCGAAAGCGGCAGCGTCGGCTGCAAGCCCGGCAACGTTGCCGTCTGCTGCATATTCGATGTGGTAACAACCGATTCTGTGACCGTAGGCTCTGATTGCACACCCTGCGGCTGAGATTCTACTTCCGTCTGCATCGCCAATTCCTGCTCTGGTGTGCTGGATTCTGCTGCCTGCTTCGGCTGAATGACAACCTGCCATGCCAGTACCCCAACGCCTAAAGCACAAACAGCAGCTGCTCCAGTCAAAAGCGGAATCCACCACTTTTTCTTTTGCGGCAGCACTTCTTCGGAGCCGGAATCCTGCTCTAAAGGCACTGCCTCCGGCATAGAAACTGCTTCTGGTTCCGGCTGCCGTACAGCAGATTCTTCTGCGGTACGAACTGGCTGTGGCGAAACTTCTGTCCGAATCGGTGCAGTCTGTGACGGTATGGCAGCAGATGACGGGAAATCTTCCGGAAATAGGGCTTGCAATTCCGCACAAGCGGCATACCCATTTTGCTGAGGAAGCGCACAGGAACTGCCGCACTTGCTGCAAAACGCCTGCCGACTGTCGAGTGCTGCTCCGCATTGTTTACAAAACATAAGATCCCTCCTGCGCCAATGTTACTTTAGAAGCAAAAAATAAGCAAACGCCCCAAGCAAAACCAATACGCATGCAATGGCAACCAAAATCAAAAGGGTTTCCAGGAACGATGATTTTTTCCGCTTGGATTCCGCCGCCAAAAAAGACTGATAATCGGCATTTTTCTTCTCTTCACTGGGGTATGCTGTCATAACCGTACCAATTTCAGAATAAGAAGCAGCAGGTGTTCTGGCATCACTGGATTTTTTTGCAGTCACAAAGGAAGGCGGTGTTGTGGGATAGCGGCTGGGCGGAATGGAGGTGGTATGCAAATTGACATCCTCCTGCTTGATTCGCTGCTCCTCTAAGCGCTTTTGTTCCGCCTGCTGCTCCTGCTTCTGCCTCTGCTCCAGCGCCTGTGCTTCTGCTTGCTGCTCTTTTTGCCGAGCAAGGGAAATGCGCTTCTGCATGTTGCAAACCACACAGGCTGTATGCGCATCCGCATTGAATGTTTCACATTTTATACATTGCCACATCGTTGGCCTCCTGCTTTAATCCAAGTCTGTTGTACGCTTCCATTGCGCTCCATCGGA
>FR899095.1:0-2895 GCA_000437255.1 Ruminococcus sp. CAG:403 | reverse complement strand
CAGCTGCCGGCGTCCCAGGCTCTGGTGAAAGCGCAGCTGGGGCACTCCATGTTTTCTGACTGGCATCAAGTTCCGATAAATACTGAAAAACCGCTGTGCTGGAAGGTCGCTCCGCTACATCGAACAGCAGCATCTTCTGAATCAGTTCCCGATAGGGTTCCGGCACCGTATCCCGTACCGTCACAGGTTCCTCATTCAAAACAGCTTCCCCAACGGAAAGCGTGTTGTCCTCCCCACCGATTTCCGGCAATTCCCCGGATAGGATCTGATGGAACAGGATACCAAGTGCGAACACATCCGATTTCGAGGTAACTTCTACTTCTTCCTCCATCATCCGCAAAATGGCTTCCGGCGAATAGTAGGCAGCATCTCCCATCAGTTCTTCCGGATCCGGCTGTTTTTCTTCCAGGAAGCTGGCATCAAAGTCAATGATTTTCACTGTAAAAAAGCCATCTATGGTAGACTTCAAAATCAAGTTGTTGGGTTTGACATCGGCATGTACCACACCATGCTGTTCCAATTTGGAAAACGAATATGCCAACACTTTCAGCAACAGCTGCAACTGTTCCGCAGACTGTAGGTGCAGATCTTGAAATGCAATGGCATTGGGCTGCACCTTTTCCGTTACCAAGTAAAACTGATTGCCAAAACGGAAGAAATCAGATGGCACCACAAGGTTGCCGGATGCACTTTCCATAATCCGATGATAGATCTCCTGCTTGCTCTGAAACCATGCATTGCATTCCTTGACCCGATTGTTACGCTGCTGCTCTGTAATCGGTGCATCTTCCTTGGGATACTTCGGGGAAAGAAATTCCTTGAGGAAAAACTCCTTGCCGAATTTGGTACAGTAGCCCCACTTGGAAAAACCGCTGTCGTTTGCCGTCAGCGGCTGCTGCACCAGATAGCCATTGATTTCGTAGGGCTGAAAGGCAGTGCCTTCTGTAGATTCACTGGTGTGTACTTTAATTTTTAATGTAGACATTGCGTTTTAGTCCCACCTATAATAAGATTTCTTGTAGTGCAGCCACAGTGCCTGCAAAACGTCCGGCGCTGCATCCACGCTCGGAAAAATATACCGTTTTTTCAAGGCTGCCAGCCGATTGTCAAAATGCTGCTGCATTTGCTGAAAACTCCGGAATCCAAATCCGGCAATCAAAAGCGTGTAGTCATCGCCAGCCTGGCTTTTCAAGATTGTATCCAACCGCTGTTCCCAATCCTGCGGCGAATGCGCCTGATGCAGGGTCTCCAACAGCACATATTCAAATTCCATGGGCGTTTTAAAATAGGCAAATCCGCCGTCTGTTGCCGTCAGAATCAATGCCGGCTGCTGAACGGTCAACTGTCGGCAATGCACCGTAAAGGCGCGGTCTGCGTTGGCAAGATTCACCAGGCGGGCATCCTGCTGTAAATTCTCAAAGGCATCTACATCCGCATCCAAATCATCCCGTGTCAGCTGACTCAGCCCCTGCTGATCTAGAATATACCCTCTGGAATCGCCTGCCCATAAGAATTCACACTGCAAGGCATGCTGTGCCAGCGGCTGCATCGCAACAATGCTCACAGTCGTGGGAAAGCTTTTCCGCAGGCTGCCGCCAATTTGTATGCCGCCGGCTTCCGTACAAGCCGCTTTTGCAGCTTGTAACTTCTGAAACAGAAGCTGCTGCAAAGCCGCCCCATCCGTTTCCTGAAACTGTAAATTACCGCTCTGTACAAATTGATCGGTTGTAAGTGCTGCCAGCCGAGACGCTGCCCAAGCACCGGTATGCTGCCGAAGCTTTTCATATTGCTGAGCACCCAGTCCACCGCAGCCGTCAAAGGCACCTATGTAATAAAAGGAATCGGAACCCGATCCCATGGTATAATTATCCTCGCCGCAATCAGCAATCACTTCTCCATGCACCAAAAAAGCGGCAGATAGTTCCTCTTGCAGATTCATGCATACGCCTCACTTTTTATACAGTATGAACGATGGTATTCAAAATCTGCTGATAATCCGCTTCCTTCAAGCCAGCACCTGCTTCAGACGGATAGTGGATGACACCGTCCCAGTTTTCTACAATCGTACTCCATCCCGGCTGATTCGGGGTATACAGTACCAGACGCTTTGCGGAGTAATTCATATAAGGCTGATTTTGCTTATCGCCCCACCAGGCAGTCAATTCGCTGAAATCCTTTGCCATTTTAGACGGATAGTTGTCTGCTGCTGCACCAAATCCAAGCGGATGCGTAGCAGCATCCGACCAAACAACGATTACCTGTCTTCTCCGGGTGCCTTCTGTATTCCACTTGGAACGCATTGCAAAGGCAAGGGCTTCTAATCCGTCTTCCGGCTCATCGCCACCGCCAAAAGCTTCAATGGATTTTACAGTTTCGCTGAAAGCTTCCGAATCACGAGGCAGTTCAAAGAAATCTGTATTCAGCATTGCGTCATCCCCATCTGCCAGATAATCCCGGAACGCAATAATTTTAATGCGCAGAGAGCTGATTTCTTTGTTATTTTCCCGCATTGCAGCGGTGACATCATCATAAAAATGCAGTGCATTTTCCTTTACGATGTTGATGACATTGTCCATACTTCCGGTTGCATCAATGCAAAAAACAATATCCACATTGTACGTCAATTTATAATTTCCTGCCATTGTCAATTCCTCCATTTATTCTAAAAATCAATTGATTTTCCGATATCAAACCAATCGCCCCGCCAAGCCGTCAATTCCTGAAAATCCTTTGCCATTTTAGGTACATAATTATCTGCTCGTCGTATCCATGCAAAAAACAAAATCCACATCCATACGAAGAGATTCTAAATACTGCATCAAGCCCAATTTCCTACTTAATTATCAAAGTCAACTGATTTCTTGAAATTATGCTTGGCATGTTCTGTTTGTGCAG
>FR899094.1:111913-118014 GCA_000437255.1 Ruminococcus sp. CAG:403 | reverse complement strand
TTTCCTCCGGGTAATGAATAATCTCTTCTAAGGTATAATCATCCTTATTATAGGCTCGAATTACCTGAGAAGAAAATGCAAGCGCATCTTCCTTGTTCTTGGAAACAGTTCCTGAAACAGCAAATTTCGTGTCTCCTATATTGCCATAATAATAGTCGAACTTACCGTCGTTCAGATATAGTGTATTAAACCATGCCGCAGAGATTTCTCCGGAAGGCTCACCGTTCCAATCTTTTAACTGTTCCTGGCAGGCTTCCTCTCTCCCTTCATAAACGGAAGAATGTGATAGCCCAAACAAGCGCATCCAGACATTGATATAAGCAACTTCTGCATTTTCATCCAATGATGCTGTTTTTGCCTGTTTGTCACGCTTCCCAGAATCGGCAGAAGAATCCGTGGAGCCGCAGCTGCACATGCCCATCAGGCATGCCGCAGCAAGCAGTCCTGCAACCATTCGTTTTTTCATCGCACGCTCCCCTCTAATCCATTAGTCCCGATATTCTTCAATGATGAAGGCTTCGAAAATATCGCCTTCCTTGAAGTCCCGGAACTTCTCCAGGGTAATGCCGCACTCGTAGCCTTCGGTGACTTCCTTTACATCATCCTTAAACCGCTTCAAGCTGGACATCTTATCTTCTGCGATCACAATGCCATCCCGTACCACACGGATTTCGCACTGACGAGTAACCTTTCCGCTGAGTACATACGCACCGGCAACGGCACCCACACTGGACAGCTTATAAACCTGACGCACTTCAATTCGTCCCATTACCACTTCTCTGGTCTTCGGTGCCAGCATGCCCTTCATGGCAGTTTCGACTTCTTCAATGGCATCATAAATGACACGATAGGTGCGAATATCTACATCATCCCGTGCAGCAGATTCCTCTGCAACCGGATCCGGACGTACATTGAATCCAATGATAATGGCATTGGAAGCGCTTGCCAGCATAACATCACTTTCCTTGATGCCGCCGACACCGCCATGGATAACCCGTACCCGTACTTCGTCGTTGGAAAGCTTTTCGAGGGACTGCTTCACAGCTTCTACTGAGCCCTGTACGTCTGCCTTGACGATCAGAGACAGTTCCTTCATTTCGCCTTCTTCAATCTGGCTGAACAGATTATCCAGTGTGACCTTCTGGTAAGCACTGAACTTTGCCTGCTTGGCTTCATGCTTCCGCTGTTCCACCAAAGTTCTGGCAAGCCGCTCATCTTCAACAGCATGGAAGCTATCGCCGGCAGACGGCACTTCTGCCAGACCGGTAATCTCAACCGGAACAGACGGCCCGGCTTCGTGTACGGTCTTGCCCTTGTCGTTGGTCATAACACGAACGTGACCTACTGCGGTTCCGGCAATCAGTACATCGCCCGTGTGCAGCGTTCCGTTTTGTACCAGCAAGGTTGCAATCGGTCCACGGCCCTTATCCAGACGGGCTTCCACAACGGTACCACGTGCACGGCGATCCGGATTGGCTTTCAGTTCCTGCATTTCTGCAACCAGCAGAACATTCTCCAGCAAGTCATCAATTCCCATGCCTGTTTTTGCAGAAACCGGCACACAAATGACATCGCCGCCCCATTCTTCGCAAACCAAATCATACTTGGTCAATTCTTCCTTAATCTTATCCGGGTTTGCGCCTTCTTTATCCATCTTATTGATGGCAACGATGATGGAAACACCAGCTGCCTTTGCATGGTTGATGGATTCGACTGTCTGCGGCATAATGCCGTCGTCCGCAGCAACTACCAAGATGGCAATATCTGTAATATTGGCACCGCGTGCACGCATAGAAGTAAATGCTTCGTGTCCCGGTGTATCCAGGAAGGTAATCTGCTTGCCGTTGTAGGAAACCTGGTAAGCACCGATGTGCTGCGTGATGCCGCCTGCTTCGCCTGCGGTAACATGCGCATGCCGAATGCGGTCCAGAATGGAAGTCTTACCGTGGTCAACGTGACCCATGACAACAACAACCGGGCTGCGTTCCTGGGTATCCTCTGCGGTATCCTCCTCATCAATCAGACGTTCTTCAATGGTAACGATCACTTCTTTTTCTACCTTTGCGCCCAGTTCCTCGGCAACAAGGGAAGCGGTATCAAAGTCGATTTCCTGGTTGATGGTTGCCATAACGCCCAGCATCATCAGCTTTTTGATGACTTCTGTTGCTGTTACCTTCAACCGGCTTGCCAGTTCGCTGACAACGATGTTATCCGGAATCAGAACCTTCAGCTGCTGCTTTCTAGCACGCTCCAGCTCCAGACGGCGCAGCTTATCCTGCTCGGTTTCCCGCTTGTTGGAATATTTCTGCTTGTTGCGCTGTGCAGACTTCTGATTGATCTTTTGCTTTTTGGTGGAATAATTATCCTTATATTTATTAGCCGGTGCAATCTGCTCATACCGCTGATTGTACTTATCCAAATCTACATAAGAACCTCTGGTATCTACTGTCCGGCGCTTTTCTGTTTTTACGCTGTCCGCAGAAGCCATGGTAACTTCCACATGCAGCCGTTCTCCGTGCTTCTGTGCCTTTGGCGTCTGCTTCTGCGGTTTCTTATTCCGCTGTTCTGTTTTTTCTGCCGCTTTCTGTTCCGGCGCTTTCTTTTTCGTCTCTGCCATAGGATCCTTCTCCGTTACTGTTTTTTGTTCCGGTGCGGCAGCCTGCGGCTTTGACGCTTCCGGTTTGCTTTGCTTCGGCTGAACTGCCGGCTGTTCCTTCTGCTTGGGGGCAGATTTTGCTTCCTGTTTGGGTGCAGGCTTCGCTTCCTGCTTCGGTGCAGGTTTTGTTTCTGGCTTCTGCACTGATTTTGCTTCCGGCTTCTGCGCAGGCTTTGCCTCCTGCTTCGGTGCGGCAACAGATTGTTGTTGGACAGGTTTTTGTGCAGGCTTCGCTTCCTGCTTGCCATTGGAGGAGTTGGCTGGCTTTTCCTGCTTCACCGACTTTTCTTTCTTTACAGGTTTTTCTTTTTGTGCCGGTTCCGGCGCAGGCCGAGGGGTATTCCGGCTGGCAAAATAGGCGTCAAAATTGGAAACCTGATGCTGCTGGGTAAAATACTCCAGCGCTAAGTTGACTTCTTCCGGTGTCAGGCTGCTGCCGGATTTTTTCTTCTGTCCGTCTGAGCTGCGGGTTTCATAGAACGCAATCAGCTCCTGGGTCGTCAAGTGCAAATCCTTTGCAACATCATTGATTTTTAATTTTTTCATCATAGGCAAACCCTCCTATACTCACAATAACCATTTTCCATATCGGGCATTTTCCGTGGAAAGTGCCCACAATCTATTTCCATGCAGAATCCTGCAATTACAGAATGGGATGTTCCGGTTCCATGCGGCTGCAAAGTCCACGGGCAAAGCCCGCATCACAAATCGCCAGCACACCGGTTTTGCGGCCAATTGCCTGACGGATCTGATCCATTGTCAGGTCGGTTTCCTGAAGCGGTACCTGATACCGCTGACAGAAAAATGCCACTTCCTTTGCTGTTTTGGGAGAAAGATCCGCACTGATCAGCACGACCTTTGCCGTATGCTGCTCCAGGCATTCCTTTACGGAATCAAAGCCCGGAATCACCTTCCCTGCCTTCCGGCAGATGGTCAATAAGTTCATGAAGTTCTGATTGCAATGCATGCTCTAACTCCTCGTAAACGGCGGGCGCAATCCGGCAGGAAAACGACCGCTCTAATTTTCTCGCTTTTTTGGCAGCATCCAGGCAAGCCATGTTCTTACATAAGTATGCGCCACGTCCCGCCTTTTTGCCCGTTGTATCCAGTAAAAATTCACCCTCCGGTGTGCGAAGTACCCGAATGAGTTCCTTCTTCGGCTTCATCTCTCCGCATCCAACGCACATGCGCATGGGAATCTTTTTGGTTTTCATGCGTTTTGCTCCTCTTGTTCTTCAAGCGGTGCAGCGGATTCTTCCGGTGCAGCAGCTGGTGCTGCAACAGGTTCTGCTGCTTCTACAGGTGCAGCAGCAATCGGCTCTTCCGATGCAGCAGCGGCAAGCGGTGCTTCCTCCGGCTGTTCGGAGTCTGCGCCTTCTGTTTCCGGCTTAATATCAATCTTATATCCGGTCAGTTTCGCAGCCAGCTTGGCATTCTGACCCCGGTTTCCAATTGCCAGTGACAACTGGTGATTGGGTACGATCACGCTGCAAATCTTTTCTTCCTCATCCGTAATGGTAACACGGATAGCAGTCGCAGGTGCCAAAGCCCGTGCAATGAATTCCTCCGGCTTTTCGCTGTACGGAATGATGTCAATTTTTTCACCGTTCAGCTCATTGACAATGGCAGAAATTCTGGCACGCTTCGGGCCGATACATGCACCCACTGCATCTACGTTCGGATCCTTGGACCAGACCGCAATCTTGGTTCTGGAACCAGCCTCTCTGGAAATGGCACGAATTTCCACCGTTCCATCGTAAATTTCTGGTACTTCCAATTCAAATAGCCGCTTTACCAATTCCTTGCGTACTCTTGAAATCTTAATAATTGGCTTCTTCTGCTTATTGGCAATGTTGGTGATATAAACTTTAATCATCTTACCTTCGGTCAGCACTTCGCCCGGAATCTGCTCTCCACGGAAGAGATACAGTTCTGTCTTATCATACAGCAGGGTAGCGGTACCGCCCGGTTCTACCTGCGTGACCATTGCTGTGATGCAGTCGTTCTCCTTATCCTGGAACTGGTTCAGGATCTTTTCCCGGTTGATTTCCCGCAGATCGCCCTTAATGGACTGCTTCGCAGACAGGGCAGCGGCTCTGCCGAATTTATTGATGTCCAAACGCCGTTCAATGGTTCCGCCCACATAAGCAGTCGGATCAATGGTTTTTGCCACATCAATGTTGACTTCGTTGTCATCCCATGGTTCATCGTCCACGACGGTCTGCTTCAAATACATCTCAAACCGCTTGGTGGCGGGGTCAATTTCTACCCGAATGTTTTCTTCGCTGTCCGGGTAGGACTTTCTTGCTGCTTTCAGCATTGCTGTTTTGACTTTTTCTACCAATACAGTGGTATCTACGCCGTTCTCGCTGCCCAGTGCAGCCAGCGCTTCAAAAAATCCGTTGTCCATGTCGTAAGTATGCCTCCATTTTTTGATTGATCCAAATTTCTAAGCCCTGCATGTCAAACCAATGCAGCTTAAAATTCAAATTCTTCGTATCGCTTTACAAATGCCAAATCCGCCAGCGGAAGCGTCCGCAGCGTTCCTTCGATTTCCAAGGTGATCTGCTCCTTTTCCCAGGCATGCAGGACACCAATCCACTCCCGTTCTCCGTCAATTGGCCGAATGGCACGGGCACGTACCAGTTCTCCGATGCTGGCATCAAAATGCCAGGTGCGGTTGAGTTCCCGCTCCAATCCGGCAGAACCGACCTCCAGCACATAAGCCTGTGAAATGGGGTCTGTCTGATCCAAGATCTCATTGACCGGTCGGGTCATGGCTTCGCAATCCTCGATGTCAATGCCGTCCGGATGGTCAATGAAAATCCGAAGGTACCAGCTGGCGCCTTCCTTTTCAAAGCGCACATCCCAAATGGTAAAGCCCAGCGAGTCCGCAATCGGCTGCACCATCTGACAGATTGCCTGCTCGGTACTGCCATATTGTTTCAATTTCATGCTTTGTCCTGCTCCTTTTCCTGGTGGGGAGTTCTTCCCGTGCAGGCTGTTTTAGCGCTGCACAAAGAATGAAAAAGTCCCTAACATAAGCGAAAGACCGGAGGGTTCCGGTCTTTTGCTGCATCATATGTCAATATTATAACACCGTTTCCCGAAAAAATCAAGAGGTTCCTGCAAAAAAATTACATTTTACGCAAATAAAACGTCCGTTTCCTGCGTTCTTCCTGCATTTTTAGCACTTTGCACAAGAAAAGCTGGTGCAGAACCCATCTGCACCAGCTTTTAAACGCTCTATTGACTTAGTGGCATGCTTCGCATTCTCCGATTTCGCCAACAATCGGCTTCGGATCAATTCCCTGTCTGGTATAATAATCAGACAGAGCGGACTTGATTGCCTGTTCTGCCAGAACAGAACAGTGCACCTTTACTGCCGGCAGTCCGTCCAAAGCTTCCATAACAGCTTTGTTGGTCAGTCCCAGCGCATCATCCA
>FR899094.1:109714-111881 GCA_000437255.1 Ruminococcus sp. CAG:403 | reverse complement strand
TTGATCATTTCAGTTGCCATGGAAGAGGTTGCCACTGCGGCGCCGCAGCCAAATGTCTTGAACTTAACATCCTGAATAACATTATCCTGAATCTTCATGTAGATCTTCATGATGTCGCCACACTTTGCATTGCCGACTTCGCCGACTGCATTTGCATCCTCAATTTCGCCTACATTCCGAGGGTTTGTAAAATGATCCAATACCTTTTCACTATACAGCATAGTAAATTCCTCCCATTGATCTTCTTAAGCGTAACCGTTTACGCTGTTGCATTTGCTTCTTCTTTGCACATCCGTTCCCACAGCGGAGACATATCCCGCAGGCGCTTTACCACCTTCGGAATCACTTCCAAGATGTAGTCCACATCCTCATCGGTCAGTGTTTCATCAATGGACATCCGCAAAGAACCGTGTGCAACTTCGTGCTTTAATCCCAAAGCCAGCAACACATGAGACGGATCCAGCGATCCAGAGGTGCAAGCGGAACCGGAGGAAGCACAAATTCCATTTAAGTCCAGCATCAGCAGCAGACTCTCGCCTTCAATGCCTTCAATGGAAATGTTGAGGTTGCCCGGCAAACGTTTTTCCCGGTCACCATTTAACCGTGTTTTCGGCAGTTGCAGGATGCCGTCAATCAACCGATTCCGCATCGCTGTAATTTTTTCTGCACGTTCTGCAATGTTCTGTGTTGCCATAGTAATGGCTTTTCCAAGGCCCATAATTGCCGGTACATTCTCGGTACCTGCACGGCGGCCACGTTCCTGTCCGCCGCCATGAATCAGATTCGGCAAAACAAGACCCTTCCGCACATACAGAGCGCCAATGCCCTTCTGTGCATGAATCTTATGTCCGGACAGTGACAGCATATCAATATTCTGTGCTTTTACGTCAATTTCCACATGACCGACTGCCTGAACAGCATCCGTATGGAATACAACGCCTTTTTCCTTACAAATTGCACCAATCTCTGCAATTGGCTGAATGGTACCGATTTCGTTGTTGGCATACATAATGGTAACCATTGCAGTATCTTCCCGAATGGCATCCCGTACATCCTGCGGATTTACCAAGCCATCTGTGCCGACCGGCAGATACGTTACGGTAAAGCCTTTCTTTTCCAGATCCTGGCAGGTGTGCAAAACAGCATGATGCTCAAACACAGAAGTAATCAAATGCTTCTTGCCACGCTTGGCAGCCCGTTCCATGTATCCTTTAATCGCCCAGTTGTCGGATTCTGAACCGCAGCTTGTGAAGAAAATTTCATTCGGCTGTGCGCCCAGCGCTGCTGCAACTTGTCCTCTGGCGAACTCAACGTCTCTCTGTGCATCCCGACCCAGTTTATAAATGCTGGACGGATTTCCATATTGATTCTGTAGATAGGGCAGCATCACCTCCAGCACTTCCGGTGCTACTTTTGTGGTTGCCGCATTGTCTGCATAAATGAATCGCTTTTCCATATTATAACCCTTTCCTTTCAGGATTTCCTTGAAGCCTTGACCGATTTGTCAAGCCGTCTGCAAAACCTTCAAGCAAATAATCTATTTCCGATTGAATATCTATATTATACCGCAATTTCTGCAAAAATGCAACTTTTGTTACCCTAAGGAAACACCGATGCCATTTGGGTCTATTTACTGCCTGCTGCTATCGTCCGCTGTGCAGATCCCGCTGCATAACAGCCAGCGCATCACAGCGTTCATTTTCCGGATGTCCGGCATGCCCTTTCACCCAATGAAAGTGCACCTGATGCCGTTCCAGCAGCGGCAGAAGCTGCTTCCATAGATCCACATTCAGCGCTGGTTTTCGATCGGATTTGATCCAATTTTTCTTTTGCCAGCCATACACCCAACCCTTTGTGATGCTGTCTACGACATATTTGCTGTCCGTCGTCAACTCCACCACGCACGGCTCCTTTAACGCAGACAGCGCTGCAATAACACCCGATAACTCCATGCGGTTGTTGGTGGTTTCCGCTTCCCCGCCGGACAGTTCCTTCTGCGCAGTACCATATCGCAAAATTGCACCCCAGCCGCCTGGCCCCGGATTACCGCTGCATGCACCATCTGTAAAAATTTCCACTTGTTTCACACCATTCTTCCTTTCACACAAAAAGAGGGCTTCGAATTGCTCAAAGCCCTTTTTCTACAAAGCATATAACATCCCATTGT
>FR899094.1:107446-109660 GCA_000437255.1 Ruminococcus sp. CAG:403 | reverse complement strand
CCACCTCCGCCGCCGGAACTGGTGCCGCCACCTCCGCCGCCTCCGCCGGAGCTGGATTCATGCACAATTTTTGTTCTAGTTTGATATTGCCGCAGGAAAACATCCGATTGCTGCAAAAAGTGAACCTTTTCTCGATCTACATAATGCGTGCCAGGAGAAGGGAATTTAAAGCGGTAACGCTTCTTCACGGCAAAGAAGGTAAAGCATGCAACAAGAACACCTGCTAAAATAGAAAGCGGTACCCAAATATCCGCCCGAAACGGCGGCTTTGCAGCATAGACGATCTCTCCATCCTGCACATACATATACTCTTCATCGGTACCCTCTTTATCTGTCTGCCGCACATAATAATGGTCGGGAATCCCTTCTCCATAATAGTATTCCAGTTCATTGCAGAACGCCAATACTGCTTCATATGGATCTTCTTGCCCACGCTCCAAATACGGATCCAGCGCAGAAAAGATCTCATCTACCCGATTGTTGCTTTCGCTGTTGGTATAATAGAACTGCGCCCAGCCTCTTGTATAGATGTAGTCATATGGGGCATACGAGGTGTCCCCATCTCCCGACAAATCCATATAATAGAACACGCCGTCACTTTTTTTCCCAAACAACTCTATGTAATAATCTGCGGCGGTGTCCCGTGTATCTGCCCGATCAACCCGGGTACCAGAAAGAAAGACGGCTACATTCATATCAATCTTTTCCGCTGTCTCCCGAATCCGGTCATCCAGTTCTTGCTCTTCTTCCGCAGTGAGCACCACGGCATCGTCATAAACCGCACAAACATCCGGATCCGAACATTCCGCACTGGCAGCCATTGTATGCGCAGTAACGCCAATCCATACAGCAGAAGCAGCACAGAGCATCCCTGCCATCCATTTTTTCCAAGTTTTCATCGCAGCAGATACCCCCCTAGCATTCCAATCAAAGCCACCAACGCCATCAAACCTGCACAGCAGCCCAATAGCTTTGCATAGCTCAGCGGCGGTGTGCCCACCAGCTTTCCGGTCTGTCCGTTCAGTGCAAAACTATACCGCTTCCCCCGATGCAGGTATGTCATGAACCAAACTGGCATTAAGACATATCGGTTTTGCACCTTCTGATACTGTGTGTTGCAGCTTTTTACCGAAACAGAAGAATACTGTCTGGTCGTTTCCGCAATGATGCCCTTACAGCCCTGGTTCACTCGCTTTTGAATCCGAGGGAAAACATCATTGAATACAATGTCGTACTTTTCTGCCATAAAGCCGCTCAAATACTGCATCTGGAACGGACGCAGTGCCTGATAATCATACGGTTCCAAGGCGTCCATCATCTCGTCTTCCATTTTCTTCGCACCGTCTGCCGGAATTCCGACAAACGGAATGGAAACATCCCGATGCACTGCATATTCTTTGGTTTCCGTAATCTCATAGTCTCCGCTCTTCCAGCTTCGGGTCTCTTTCCCGATGGCATGATAATCCGTCCGGGTTTCACAGTCTGCCAGCCAGAATGGCGCATACACGCCGGTCATTTTCTCCAGCTGCTGCTGCCGCTTAAAATCGCTGGGCAGAAACCAGCGCTTTTTGCACCACTGCTTCATCGTTGTCACTGCGGCTTCCCGGCTGACCGTAAACGGAATCACCTGGGAAGGGCAGTAATCTCCGGACAGCCGTCCAGCCAAAATAACCGGAGAATGGCAGTAATAGCAAAACGTCGCCGATGTGGTATCTTCTGCAATGACCTGCGCCCCGCAGGACGGGCATTCATACAGCTTCGTATGCGCCGCAAAATCGGCTGCCTCCTGGTCATTCTGCAAGGTATCGACTTCCGGATCCGCCTGCTGCATAGCCTGTTCATTTTGATCGCCATAAAGCGCCTGCATCTGCTGTTCGTCAAAATCACTCTGACAGTATTCGCAGGAAAACGAACCCGTATCAGGATTTAATTTCAGCTCGCCGCCGCAATAGGGGCATTTATATTGTACGGTTTCCATAGGCTCCCTTTCTCAATGGTTGATGGTTTAGCCGCGCTTCTGACCGCAGTTGGTACAGAAATTACCCTGATTCACCGTTCCGCAGGAACAGGTCCAGTCTGCTGCCGGCTTCTTGCTGCCGCAGTTGGTGCAGAAATTGCCCTGGTTGACTGTTCCGCACGAACAAGTCCAGCCGGCTGCCGGAGCCGGCTTTTTGTTGCCGCAGTTGGTACAGAAATTGCCCTGGTTGACCGTTC
>FR899094.1:106091-107353 GCA_000437255.1 Ruminococcus sp. CAG:403 | reverse complement strand
GCTTGCTGCTGCATCTGTGCCGCATTGGTGGCAGAAGCTGCCTGCATAAAGCCGCCTGCGCCCTGCATGCCCATACCCATTGCCATGTATGCCTGACCGGCGCCGGCTGTATTGGCACCTGCGCTTTGCAGGCCCTTTGCAACAGCGCCCTGTACGTATCCTTCCCGAATGGTCGCATCAGAAAGCATCGCGCCCTGGTTCCGCATATTGATGAGCTGTTTGCTTTCATCGTCATAGCTGACGCTCGCAATGCCGACTGATGCAATTTCCATGCCTCTGTTCTGGTTCCAATCATCGTCCAGCACATTGCTCATGTACTTGGCAAGTTCCATACTCTTTGCCGGCAGACTGGAAATCCGCACGCCATCCACTGACATCTGACCGATTGCAGACTGCAATGCTGTCAGGAACTCAGAGGTATACTGTGCATTGATCTCCGCAAAATCCAAGCGCTGTGCATTGTGCGGCACGTTTTCCATAAAGAATTTCAGCGGATCGGTAATCTTCACCGAGAAAGTACCATGACACCGTACAAACAGTTCTGCATTGTAGAAATTATCGAAATATTGCAGGGCATTCCGTGTTCCAAACTTAATGCCACGAATCTCCTGCAAGTTCAGGAAATAGACCTGCTGGGACTTTCCGGGCTGTCCGCCGAACTTAAAGCGTTCAAAGGTTTCCCGTACAGAAGCTTTCAATTCGCCGTTGAACAGAGATGGAGACGAGGAAAGATAGACTTCATAGTAGCCTTCCTCTGCGGTGTAGTCCACGATTCTTCCGCCATCCATCAGAATCATCATCTGCTTCGGGCCAACTACGATCTTGGAACCGTTGGAGATGACATCTGCATTGCCCTTCTTATTGCTGCCGCGCCGATTGCTCACCTGGACGCCACGTGTCATAATGGTGGTTTCTGTCATATTGTCCGCTGCAATATAATCCAACCACGAATCTGCCAGTGTTCCGCCAACAGAACCAACCGCTGCTCGAATCAAACCCATTGTAAAAACTCCTTTCGAAATGTGCTGACCGACAGTTTTTCAAACGCCGAGCCAGCATGCTGTTATGAATTATTCATCTTTTGCACAAACATCATCATAAGATAGTTTCATTATATCATACAATTTTCCCAATTGCAAGCAAAAACAGGAATTTCCGCAAAAAACGCAGAAATTCCTGTTTTTCATTTACGTCCGATTCAATTGGATGCTATTCCCGATAGAATTACTTCTTTCTTCTGGTGATGGTAAAGGCACCAACAC
>FR899094.1:105433-106038 GCA_000437255.1 Ruminococcus sp. CAG:403 | reverse complement strand
CGGCTGCCACTGCACCGTCTCCGGTCTGTGTATTGATTGCATTGGAATCCACAGCACTGACACTGCTGGAAGAAATCGGAACAGCAATGGTCGTGGTCGTTGTAGTCGTCTCTTTCATGGTCGTGGTGGTTTCTGTAGTTGTGGTAGTAACTTCCGGTTCCATAGATGTAATTTCATCAATGGTCATTTCCACACCGCTTCTGGAAACGTTTCCACGCTGGTTATAGTCGAACACATTGATGTTGGTGTCAATGACCAGCGCATCAATGGAAGTCGCCGGATTCGGGAAGGAAAGCTTTACGGTATATGTACCGTTCTGATCCAGCTCCACTTTTTCCGCAGAAGATTCTGCATTATCCCATCTGGAATATCCGCCCACTGCACCGTTTAAAACAGCGTAATAGGAATCTCCCTTCGAAAAGTCCAGCCCTTTAATGGTAAAAGTTACAGCAATGTAATCAGATACCTCATACTGGGAATCAATATCCTGAAAGTTGTTGCCGTCGAATGTATTCAAAATGTTATATCGCATGTAGGCGGGATCCGTTGCGACATTGTCTCTTGTCCCGAATGCGCCTGTGGTCATGCCTCTATATGTAATGGTG
>FR899094.1:100990-105349 GCA_000437255.1 Ruminococcus sp. CAG:403 | reverse complement strand
CTGCTGCAAAAAATTTCTTCCAACTCATTGCGATCTCCTCCTAGAAATCGATGCCGGATCCCGCTCGAACGAGTTCGACAAGTATCGATTGATGATTTTATTATAACACACTTCCCGGCTGCTGTCTATGTACAATTTGACTAAATCAATTGTTGGAATCTTGTGGATTACCGCGTTATTTCACAGGATTTGTGTCGGAAGGTGCCGCTTCCGCAGCAGCCTGCTGCATGATTTGTACGGTTTTTCGCATCAGTTCAAGTGGATCTTCGCCCGCTTGCAGCTGAACGCCAATATAAGGCTTTCCAATGCTGTTAAACAGCACACGCCCACGGAATGCCGCAGAAAGCGCCAGAATTTCTTCCTGTGTGGGATGTTCCGTATAAAACAGCAGTCTGCCGTTGCGCTGGGTAATTTCGGTAATGCCCAACTGTGCGGCACAATTTCGCAGCATAGAAACAGACAGCAAGCCAATGACTGCCTGCGGCGGATCTCCATACCGGTCGATTAGCTCATCCATGATATCCAGTCGATCCTCTTCGGACTGAATGGCAGCGATTTTCCGATAAATATCCAGCCGCTGTGCCAGGCTCTCAATATACCGTTCCGGAATATGCGCATCGATCTGAAGGTCTACCACACACTCCGACGTTTTCTGAATCGGTTCTCCCCGTTCTTCTGCAATGGCTTCGGACAGCAGCTTTAGGTACATATCATAACCGACTGCTTCCATATGTCCGTGCTGTCTGCCGCCCAGAATACTGCCGGCACCTCGAATTTCCAAATCCCGCATGGCAATGTGAAAGCCGCTTCCGAACTGGGTGAATTCCCGCATGGCAGAAAGTCGCTTGCTGGCGACTTCCGTCAGCACCTTTTCCCGGCGGAACGTAAAGTAGGCATATCCACGCCGATTGGATCTGCCGACCCGTCCCCGAAGCTGATACAGCTGCGACAAGCCAAACCGATCGGCGTCCTCAATAATCATGGTGTTGACGTTGGGGACATCCACTCCGGTTTCAATGATGGTCGTGCAGACCAAAATCTGAATCTCATTCTCCACCAGTTTGCGCCAGATTTCGGAAAGCTCCTCCTCGCTCATTTTCCCGTGTGCAACAGCCACTTCCGCCTGCGGCAGAACAGCCACTTCCGCCTGCGGCAGCATCTGCCGAATCCGGGAGGCTGTAAACTCAATGGTTTCCACTCGATTGTGCAGGTAGTAGACCTGTCCGCCCCGTTTCAGTTCCCGGCTCATTGCCTGCATCAGCACACCGGGATTGTATTCCATTACATAGGTCTGTACGGGATAGCGATCCTGCGGCGGTTCCGCCAGAATGGACATATCCCGAATGCCGCTCATCGCCATGTTCAGTGTCCGGGGAATCGGCGTTGCCGACAGCGTCAGCATATCCACCCCGGGAAACATCTCCTTAAACTTTTCCTTATGCGCAACGCCGAAGCGCTGTTCCTCGTCCACAATGGCAAGCCCCAGATTGCGGAACTGAATATCCTTCTGTACCAACCGATGTGTGCCGATCACCAAATCGGCAACACCGCTCTTCATTTGCTCCAGTGCTGCCTTTTGCTGTTTGGCAGTACGGAAGCGGGAAAGCAGCACCACATTGACCGGGAACTGCTCAAACCGACGTACAGCAGTCTGGTAATGCTGCATCGCTAGCACCGTGGTCGGCACCAGAATGGCGCATTGTTTGCCGCTGAGAATGCATTTCATCGCTGCACGCAAGGCAACTTCCGTCTTGCCGAAACCGACATCTCCGCACAGCAGCCGATCCATCGGGCGTGCCCGTTCCATATCGTTCTTAATCTCCGCAATACTTTGCAGCTGATCGTCGGTCTCAATGTAGGGGAATCGTGCTTCAAAGTCGTGCTGTACCCCATCATCCGGCAGGAAGGCAAACCCTTTGCTTTGCTCCCGCTTGGCATACAGGGCGGTCAGCTCCTTTGCCATGTCCTTGACTGCACGCTTGACGTTATTTCTGGTTTTCTGCCACTCCGGCGAAGAAAGCTTATTGAGCCGCACACCCATATCTTCCCGGGGGCCAATGTATTTCGACACCATATCCAACTGCGTAACCGGCACGTATAAGTTCTCATTGCCGGCATACTGAATGGTGATATAATCCTTGGTAATGCCCTCCAGTTCCAGCTTCCGGATACCCAGGAATCGGCCGATCCCATGCAGCGCATGCACCACCAGGTCGCCCGGTGTCACATCCGAAAGGGAACGGATTTCCTCGCCCTTTTTATGCCGCTTCTGCCTCTGTTTGGCATGCATGGCTTTGGCTTGGGTAATCATTGCCGTTTTGGTTTCCGGATAGGCAAATCCACCGGTCATGGAACCCGTCATTAAATAGACCGTTCCACGCTTCCATAGTGTCTCTTCTGTTGCCAATTCGCAGGATAAACCATCCTTTTGCAAGTCCTCCCGGATGATTGGCAGCGTCTTTTCACTGCCTGCCACCAGCATCACGGCATAGCCCTGCCGGCAGTAATCCTGCAAATCTTCTGTCAGCTGCCGCATTTCACCGCCCCATGGAGCCGTCTGAATTGCTTCCACACTCAGCAGCTTCTGAAACGCAATCCGCTGTCCGCCCTGTAGGAAATTGCTGGCATAAATGCAGAACTTCTGCTCCAGGCGGTGTTGGATGACTGCCGGTTCCTGGTAGTAGCCATCCAATCCCCGACAGAGATCCCCTTCCTCCAGCAGAATCTTACAATCCTCCTGATACTGTGCCATAACCGAACGTGCTTGTTCCGCAACAGCTGCATATTCGCTGAACACAACTGTATCCGTGCCATAATCGGAAAGCAGTGCCGGCTGTGGATGCAGCAGCGGATAGTACTTATCTGCATGAGAAAGCCCAACTCCATTTTGCAGCTGTTCCGCATCCCGCAGCAGCTTTTCCCGTGCGGCATCAGCATGCTTGCCTCGTAGCGTCTGGCTGTGTGCTTCGATCAGCTGTGCCAGCTGTTCCGGATCAAACAGCGTTTCCTTTGCCGGCGGAATCAACACCGCTTCAAGCGCTTCTGTCCGCCGCTGGGTCTCCGGATCGAAGCTGCCCATGGTGTCAATTTCATCACCCCACAGCTCCATTCGAACCGGAGCAGACAACTGAACCGGGAATAGATCGATGATGTCTCCCCGAACTGCAAACTGTCCCGCTCCTTCTACGGATTCCCCACGGACATAGCCCATTGCTGTCAGATGCTGAATCAGTTCTGTCTGATTGACCGCATCCCCCTGCCTGAGCCGAATGGTTTCCTTTTGCAGCTGCTCCGGCGGAATGGTGGGCTGCATGAGTGCTTCCATGCTGGCGATAACAACCCGGCTGATGCCCTGCTGCAATGCCGTTACCGCCGCCAGACGAGCGTGTTCATATTCAGCAGAAACACCCTCTACCGCCGTTACAAGCAATTCCTTGGAAGGAAACAGCACAGCTGTCTGCGCCTGCTCCATGGCATTGATATCGTCGCAAAGCCGTTTGGCTTCCGCTTCGTCTCCGGTTACCGCCAATACCGTTCCGCTCTGGCACAGCGTAACCAGCAGCTGTGCCTTATGAATTTGTGCAACACCAGTCAGGGAAACGGGCGAAATCCCATTTGCTTTTGCCTGTTCGATGCTGCGGTAAGCTGCCAATCCGGCAAATGCCTCTTGAAAAAATCGCATGACAGTCTCCTTTCTTGTTCCCTAATTCCATCTATCTCTATTATTTGCTGTATAAATTCATGGCACGATCCATCTGATCCTGTACAATCAAAGTTGCCGCATCTGCTGCATGGGCAAATGCCTGCTCCATTTCCTGCCATTCGGCTTCCTGGAATTTGCTCAGCACCCAGTCTGCCAGATCATACGCCGGATTGGGCTTTGCACCCACACCAATTTTAATGCGGGGGAATTCATCTGATCCCAGCAGCGCAATGATGCTCTTTATGCCGTTGTGTCCGCCGGCACTGCCCTTTCGCCGAATCCGCAGCTTGCCCGGCGGCAGGGAAATGTCATCATACAGCACCAGAACCTGCTCCGGCTTTAACTTATAAAACTCTGCCGCAGCAGCCACTGCCTCTCCGCTGTTATTCATATAGGTAACCGGCTTCATCAGCAGGCAGCGCACGCCGCCCAGCATGGCTTCTCCGCAATCCGCCCGGAATTTCATCTGCTGCAAAGAGGCATTTGCCTGCTTGGCAAGGGTATCCACTGCCAAAAAACCAGCATTGTGCCGGGTACGTGCATATTCCAGCCCTGGGTTTCCCAATCCGACAACAAGCCGCTGAATCGGCCCTGCATGTGGTGTTTCCTTGCTGATCTGCGCAAATAAATCAAAAATACTCATATTTCTTGTTAAC
>FR899094.1:99363-100934 GCA_000437255.1 Ruminococcus sp. CAG:403 | reverse complement strand
CGCATGATTCCTTTCTATCTATCCATGTGCCTGTAAACGCAGATTACTTCTTGTCGTCGCTGCTCATCAGCTTATCCCGCAGTTTCCGCAGGCTGTAGCCTTCCTTCATCTTCAAGTCTGCACGCTCGACTGCCAATGCATAATCCGGAACATCCTTGGTGACAGTGGTGCCGGCCGCTGTATAGGCACCCTTACCCAGTTTCACCGGTGCAATCAGGTTGGTGTTACAGCCAATGAAGCAGTTGTCTCCGATTTCACAGCGGTTCTTCACCATACCGTCATAGTTTACGGTAACTGTGCCGCAGCCGAAGTTAACCTTCTTGCCGACATCACTGTCGCCGACATAGGTCAGGTGTGCAATTGCGGTTTGTTCGCCAATGGTGGAGTTCTTTACTTCTACAAAATCCCCGATCTTTACGCCATTCTTAATATGCGAATTGGGACGAATGTGAACGAATGGGCCAATCTTGACGGCGTCTTCAATCAAGGATTCATATGCCTGTACATAATTCAATGTAACCAGATCTCCAATGGAGCAATTCTCAATCAGGCAGTTCGGGCCAATGGTGCTTTTCATGCCAATTTTTGTTTTTCCCTTTATAATAGTACCCGGTAAAATCGTGGTCTCTGCACCAATTTCCACATCCCGTCCAATTAAAATGCCATCGGTACAAACAAAATTTACCCCATTTTCCATGTGTTTGTCCAGGATTTTTTGCCGTGCCACCTCATTGAGCATCAGCAAATCCTTCCGGGTATTGGCACCCAATACCACATCTGCATTTTCAGTTTTGTAGGCACCTGCACGCTTTCCAGCTGCAATTGCAGCGCCAACCGTATCTGTCAGGTAATATTCCCCCTGCGCATTGGAAGGTTCCAGCGTATCCAGCAGCGCAATCAGATCGGCTGTCCGGAACCAGTAGGCACCAGAATTGACTTCCTGAATCCGGCGCTGTTCCTCTGTCGCATCCTTTTCCTCCACAATACCGGCAATTCCGGTTTCCGTCCGAAGAATTCTGCCATATCCATGCGGTTGATCCAGTTCTGCTGTAATCACCGTCACCGCATTGCCCTGCTGTTCATGCATTGTCAATGCATGCTGAATGGTTTCTGCATCCATAAACGGTGCATCTCCGCACAGTACCAGCGTATTGCCATCCAATTCCTGCTGCAAGAACGGAACGGCCTGCATCACAGCATGCCCGGTTCCCAGCCGCTGCGGCTGCAAAGCAGTTGTATATTTATCATTTAAATAATGTTCAATGTATTGAGACTTGTATCCTGTAATGACGCAGATGCGGCTCAGCGATGCTGCTTCACAAGCACGAATCACCCAGTTCAGCATCGGCAGATCCATTACCTTCAGCATCGGCTTCGGGATTTCTGCCTTCATTCTTTTTCCATGGCCGCCGGCCAATATTACAACTTGATTCATTTTCTAAAAGACTCCTTTCGGGTTTCCATCTCATCCAACCCCACATACATTATGACAAATTTTTGAAAAAATTGCAAGGGGTTTTTCGAACTTTTTCCACATCCCATCATTTTTGTATAAGTTGCCCGAAAAAAAG
>FR899094.1:89631-99312 GCA_000437255.1 Ruminococcus sp. CAG:403 | reverse complement strand
GGCATTTTCTTACAAAGTATGTTATAATGATAATGAGCCCGGTTTCTGATGAGAAAATGCTCTTCGTTTGGAATCCGGTCGATAGAATATATTTTTGGAGGTATCACTGAAATGGGCAAGAAGTTTGTTTACCTGTTCAATGAAGGTAATGCACAAATGAGAGAGCTCCTGGGTGGTAAGGGTGCAAACCTGGCTGAAATGACCAACATCGGTCTGCCGGTTCCGCAGGGCTTCACCATCACAACAGAAGCGTGCACACAATACTATGAGGATGGCCGTAAAATCAACGACGACATCATGGCACAGGTCATGGACGGCGTTGCAAAGATGGAAGAGATCAACGGCAAGAAATTCGGCGATTTGAAGAATCCGCTGCTGGTTTCTGTTCGTTCCGGTGCACGTGCTTCTATGCCGGGTATGATGGACACCATTCTGAACCTGGGTCTGAACGACGAAGTAGTTGCTGCTATGATCGCTGGCAACTCTGATCCGGCTTTCGAGCGTTTCGTATATGACTCCTACAGACGTTTCATTCAGATGTTCTCTGACGTTGTTATGGAAGTTGGTAAGAAGTACTTTGAACAGCTGATCGACAAGATGAAGGCTGAAAAGGGCGTACAGTTCGACGTAGAACTGACTGCTTCTGACCTGAAGACACTGGCTGAACAGTTCAAGGCTGAGTATAAGAACCAGCTGGGCACAGACTTCCCGTCTGATCCGGTTGAACAGCTGAAGCTCGCAATCGAGGCTGTATTCCGTAGCTGGGACAACCCGAGAGCAAACGTATACCGTCGTGACAACGACATTCCGTACAGCTGGGGTACCGCTGTTAACGTAATGCCGATGGTATTCGGTAACCTGAACAACGAATCTGGTACTGGTGTTGCATTTACCCGTGACCCGGCTACCGGTGAAAAGAAGCTGATGGGTGAATTCCTGATCAACGCACAGGGCGAAGACGTTGTTGCCGGCGTTCGGACTCCGATGCCGATTGCACAGATGGAACAGGAATTCCCGGATGCATACGCTGAATTCATCAAGGTTTGTGATACACTGGAAAACCACTATCACGACATGCAGGATATGGAATTCACCGTTGAAAACAAGAAGCTCTTCATGCTGCAGTGCCGGAACGGTAAGAGAACCGCACAGGCTGCTTTGCAGATCGCTTGCGACCTGGTAGATGAAGGCCACAAGACAGAAGAAGAAGCTGTTCTGATGATCGACCCGAGAAACCTGGATACCTTGCTGCACCCGCAGTTTGATGCCAAGGCTTTGAAGGCTGCTACTCCGATCGGCAAGGGCCTGGGTGCATCTCCTGGTGCTGCTTGCGGTAAGGTTGTATTTACTGCTGACGATGCAGAAGCTTGGAACGCAAAGGGCGAAAAGGTAATCCTGGTTCGTCTGGAAACTTCTCCGGAAGATATCACCGGTATGAAGGCTTCTCAGGGTATTCTGACCGTTCGTGGCGGTATGACTTCTCACGCTGCCGTTGTTGCTCGTGGTATGGGTACCTGCTGTGTATCTGGTTGCGGCGACATCAAGATGGATGAAGAAAACAAGAAGTTTGAACTGGCTGGCAAGACCTTCACAGAAGGCGACTACATTTCTATCGATGGTTCTACCGGTAACATCTATGACGGCATCATCCCGACTGTAGATGCTTCTATCGCTGGTACCTTCGGTCGTGTTATGAGCTGGGCAGATAAGTACAGAACTCTGAAGGTTCGTACCAATGCAGATACACCGGCTGACGCAAAGAAGGCTCGTGAACTGGGCGCTGAAGGTATCGGTCTGTGCCGTACCGAGCACATGTTCTTCGAAGCTGACAGAATCGCAGCATTCCGTGAAATGATCTGTTCTGACACCGTAGAAGAAAGACAGGCTGCTCTGGCTAAGATCGAACCGATGCAGCAGGGCGACTTCGAAGCACTGTATGAAGCACTGGAAGGCAACCCGGTTAC
This sequence comes from Ruminococcus sp. CAG:403, assembly GCA_000437255.1. GTDB lineage: Bacteria > Bacillota > Clostridia > Oscillospirales > Ruminococcaceae > Ruminococcus_C. Next base: position 97,348 of record FR899094.1, on the reverse strand, counting down.
CATTCGTTTCCTGGATCCTCCGCTTCACGAATTCGTTCCGACAGAAGAAGAAGATATCAAGAAGCTGGCTGACGCACAGGGCAAGACCGTTGAGCAGATCAAGGCAATCATCGCTTCTCTGCACGAATTCAACCCGATGATGGGTCACCGTGGCTGCCGTCTGGCTGTTACTTATCCGGAAATCGCTGCAATGCAGACCAAGGCAATCATCAAGGCTGCTATCAACGTTAAGAAGAAGCACCCGGATTGGACTGTTAAGCCGGAAATCATGATCCCGCTGGTCGGCGATGTAAAGGAACTGAAGTTCGTAAAGAAGGTTGTTGTAGAAACTGCTGACGCTGAAATCGCTGCTGCTGGTTCTGACCTGACTTATGAAGTTGGTACCATGATCGAAATTCCGAGAGCTGCTCTGACTGCTGACGAAATCGCAAAGGAAGCTGACTTCTTCTGCTTCGGTACAAACGACCTGACTCAGATGACTTACGGCTTCTCTCGTGACGATGCTGGTAAGTTCCTGGGCGCATACTATGACGCTAAGATCTTCGAGAGCGATCCGTTCGCTAAGCTGGATCAGACTGGCGTTGGTAAGCTGATGAAGATGGCAATTGATCTGGGCAAGCCGGTAAACAGCAAGCTGCACTGCGGTATCTGCGGTGAGCACGGCGGTGACCCGACTTCTGTTGAGTTCTGCCACGAAATCGGTCTGGACTATGTTTCTTGCTCTCCGTTCCGTGTACCGATCGCAAGACTGGCTGCTGCACAGGCTGCAATCAAGAACAAGTAATTTTTTCCAATTTTTCCAATTTCAATCAAATCAATACGAGTAATTCGTTTTCATCCTCTGCTTGCAAAAGCAGAGGATTTTTTTATTCCTGCGGCATCCGATCGTTCAAAGGACAAATGTTGGAATTGACAGAAATTGTACAATATGATAAAATAAGAACAGATCAACCCGCATTTTAGAAATGGAAAGGAGTGGCTTTTCAATAGAAAAGCCGAGTAAAGAAGATGAGCGTCAATATTGAAGATATCATGGCGGACATTCGCTCGGAAATTCAAAAGAACGGCTATCAGAAGGAGATGCTCTCCTTTTCGGATGTCCCCTATGCGGAACAAACAGCAGATTCTGCCGACCGATTCGATTCGGATGTACTGCGGGATCACGTGCAGTTTGCGGAAGAACAGTACTGCATTGAACCGGAAAAGGAACTGCAAGGAAATTTCCTGGTGACAGCTGCCCGGAAACTGGCTCGGAAAATGACTCGATTTTATGTAGAGCCCATCGCCGAGGAACAAAGCGCTGTCAACGCCAGCTTGGTACAAGCCATGCAGGAGGTGGAGCTGTTCATTCAGGAGAGCCAGGAACAAAACCAGCAGGCTCTTCACGACCGTATTGAAATGCTGGAATTGCAGCAGAAAAACAATCGCCTGCAAATTGAACAGCTGCGGGAGCAGGTACAAGCTTTGCAGGCGGCTCTGCACGCCAAAGAACCGGAAGCACAGGAGGAACTGCTATGAGGCTGGTACAGCTGCTGTCTGCCTGGCGGCCAAACGGCTCTCTGGAAGCGGATGCCATTGCAATGGACAGAATGCTACGCAATATGGGATTCCGTACCGGAATTTATGCCAAAGGCGGTACGGGAGCAGCTCTGCCGCCGGAACAGATGCCCCGACTCACCAAGCAAGACGTGCTGCTGTATCATGTCACTGCTTATGCAGATGGAGTAGATGCGCTGCCGGAACGCTGCCGGATTGGCTTGGTGTACCATGGGCTGCCGCCGATACGCTCCCTGCGCCCCTACCAGCCTGCCCTGGCAAAGGTGCTGGATGTTCGTTTGCAGCAGCTTTGTGACGCTGCTGCCTATGCCGCTTTCTGCATCACCGATTCAGAAGCCGGCAAGAACGAACTGGAAGCACTCAATTTCCAATGTGACATTGTCGTGCGTCCACGCTGTGTATCGGTTTCCGATTATGTCAGCACACCGGATCCGCAGCTGCTGCACCGCTATGAGGACGACGGCCTAACCAATTGGATTCTCGTGGGCGATGTGGTGCCCTATCACAAACTGGAGGATGCGTTGCAGATTTTTGCCTGCTATCAGCGGCACTGCAATCCCAACAGTCGGTTGTTCTTCATTGGAAGCGACCGGGATACTCCAAAATACCGGAAACGGCTACAGCGCTATGCGCAGGCATTGGAACTGCGTCATGTGCAGTTTGTCGGAGCGGTTTCCCCGTCAGAAGTTGTCGCGTACTTCCGATTGGCAGATCTGTTTCTCTATACAGCTGCCTATGACTGCTTCAACGTTCCGCTGGTGGAAGCCATGTATTATGCAGTTCCCATTCTCGCCTATGCCGGCGGTGCATCCTGCATGCTGGATGGTGCAGCGGCTGTCTTAGAAGAACGGGATCCCATGGAAGCGGCATTGCTGGCACATCGCATCTTAACCGATCAGACCCTGCGGCGGGAACTGGTCACCGCACAGCGGCAGCGGCAGCTGCTCTTTTCCTATCAGGAAATTCGCAAGATTTTTGAACCGCAAATGCATGCTATCTTCCAGCCGCATACGAAAGAGGAGGCGGTGCAGCCATGAAAAAGATCGGATTTGTAACCCCTTGGTATGCAGAAGGCATTCCGGGAAGTGTCGAACGAGAACTCAAGGAAATGATTCTGGCACTGCGCCGGGATGGTCTGGAAGCAGAAGTCCTGACCACCTGTGTGCACGGAGTAGACGCAGACTGGAGCCACAATTATTATGCCATCGGAACCGCATTGGTGGATGATGTCCCCGTACGGCGATTTCCGGTGCGGAACCGGGATGAACGTACCTATGACCAGCTGTACCGGCGTGTGCGAAAGCGGGAACCGCTGACCATCTTTGAAGAGGAACTGCTGATGCAGGAATCCATCAACAGTCCGCTGCTGTACGACTACATCCAAACCAAACAGGACGATTACGCCCTGTTTGTATTCGTTTCCTACCAATATGGCACAACCTATTTCGGCATGCGCATTTGTCCGGAAAAAGCGGTACTGATTCCAGGTTTCCACTGTGAAGCCATGATGCAGCTGCGTATCTTCCGGCAGGCATATGTGCAGGCAAAAGGCGTGATCTTTAATACAGAACCGGAACGGCGTATGGCAAACCGATTCTATGACTTTACTTATACAGAAGTGTTGTGCGTTGGGCTGGGAATGGAGTCCAAGCTCACCGCCAATCCGGAAGCATTCCGAAGAAAATACCAGATCGATCAGCCGTTCCTGCTGTATGCCGGCAGAAAAACCATGGATCGCAATCTGGATCAACTGCTGCAATACTACTTGGAATACTGCCATCGAAACGGCAGAAATTTGCAATTGGTGCTGATGGGAACCGGTTCACCGACTTTCCCGGATGCCCTATCTAAGCTGGTTCTGGATTTGGGCTACCTGGAAACACAAGATAAATACAATGCCATGGCAGCAGCCTTGGCACTCTGTCAGCCTGCCTTAGAAACGGTCTTTCCGCAAGCTGTGATGGAATGCTGGCTGTGCGGCCGTCCGGTACTGGTGAACAGCCGCTGTGCCGTCACACGTTCCTTTGCGGTACAGTCCAACGGCGGATTGTATTTTCGGGATTACTTTGAATTTGAAGGTGCTGTCAAGTACCTGCTGTCCCACGAAAAAGAAGCAACCGAAATGGGACAAAACGGCTGTAATTTTGTACAGTCGTATTATTCCCGTCCGGTTGTAGCCAAGCGCTATCGGGCGTTTTTTGAAAAGCTGGGAAAGGAGGCTGCCGCAGAATGAAACGACTCGCATTGGTCACACCGCTGTATGGCAAGGAAGCAACCGGCAGCACAGCCGCCTACGCACGCAGACTGGCGGAACTGCTGACCCAGCATTATCAGGTCGATGTTCTGACGACTCGTGCCATCGATGCAGAATCCTGGAAAAACTGGTATGTCCGAACCGTGGAGGCCGTACAGGGCGTTCGAATCCGCCGCTTTTCTGTGACGCATCCCAAGACACTGGACTTTTCAACCTTTGATCAGCAGTACCAGAAACAGCTGGAGGAAACCGGCCCGGATCCGGCACAGGAAAAAATCTGGTTTGAAAAATACGGCCCCTGCTGCCCGGACTGCATCACCTATCTCAAGAAAAATCACAATCGCTATCAAGCGGTTCTGTTCGTAGAATTTGCCAATTATCTCACCATGATGGGTCTGCCGGAAGTTGCAGAGCGATCCATCCTAATCCCCTGTGTGCAGCAGGAAACACCGCTGCGGTTTCAGTCCAGCCAAGTCCTGTTTACCCTGCCGCAGCTGCTGATTTTCCGCAGTGACGAGGAACGGCAATGGATTCGGAGGCGATTCCAGACCAACCGCATTCCCTGCATCCTGGCGGGCAGCACGGCAGATGTTCCGTCAAGCCTGAACCCGGCACAATTTGCGCAACAGCATCAAATTGATGCGCCCTATCTCATCTATGTCGGCAAGGTCAGTGCGGAAAAGGACTGCCCCATGATGCTGCATTATTTTCTGGAATACAAACGCCGCAACGCCAGCCATCTAAAGTTGGTCTTGCTGGGCAATGTACGCTGTGAAATTCCACGGCATCCCGATATTCTGGCGCTTGGATATGTCTCAGAAGTGGAGAAGTACAACGGCATTGCCGGCGCCTATGCCATGGTTCTTCCGTCTGCCACAGGAAATTCTGCGGCTGTTATGCTAGAAGCCATGAGCGTTTCTGTTCCGGTTCTGGTACAGGCAGCAAACCCCGTCCTCTGCAACCACTGCCGAAGAAGCAATGCCGGGCTATATTACCGGGATTACTTTGAATTTGAAGGAATCCTGCGCTACCTGGAACAGCATCCAGATCAGCGAGATGCTATGGCAGTACAAGCAGGAATTTATGTTGCCACACAATATGATGAAGCACAAATGATGCAGCGGCTTTGCCGCGCGTTGAACAACGTGCTGCAATAAAACCATCTCAATTTTTACGCCTGTCAAACGGTCTGTTGTTTGGCAGGCGTTTTTTCTCTTACTGCATTGTTGCCCCAACCTCCCGCAGTTCCGTGCCCGGGTAGTAATGCGCCAAAATTTCCTGCCAGGTGCTGCCTGCTTTTGCCATGGCATTGGCACCGTACTGACTCATGCCGACGCCATGCCCATATCCTTTCGTGGTAATGGTGATGACCGGATCCGCTACCTCTATGGAAAACGCCGCTGAACGCAGCGACAAGGCTGCCCGGATTTCCTGTCCGGTGACGGTGCAGCCGCCAACCTGTGCCGTCAGAACTGTGCCAGAATCCGAAGTACTTACAATCTGTATCCACTTTGTAGCGTCCTCATCCAGCTTGCAGTCCGGGAACGCCCGTTCCAATGCGCTGCGTACCTCTTCCTGGGTAAAATTGGTTTCTGTTAAGTAGCGTGGTGCCGTTTCATCTGCGGCACTGTCCACTGCAACCAGATATGCCACGGCACTGCCCCAGACATTTTCTGCACTTTCCGTTTTTCCGGAGGACATGGAACAAAACGCCGCAATAATCGGTTCATCCTGATATTCCAACAAATAGGGGTAGACTGCATCGACTGCTGCTGCAATCTTCTCATAATACCGGTCAAAATTTTCTCCGTAGTATTGCTTCGCCTGATTCTCCGTAAAATATGCCTGATACCGGCTGCTGTCGTTGGAAAAATCTGCACCGCATAAATCCGCCGTTGGATTCTGCTGCTCCAGCAGCTGCTGCCGCACGGCATAGGTATGTGCTGCAACTGCCTGTGCTTTCAGCGCTTCCGGCTCAAAGGTGGCTGGCATTTCGGCACAAACAGACCCAATGAGATAATCCCGTACCGAAATGGTTTCAACCGTTCCAGTGGTAATATCCAAAACAGAAAAGGTTTCCGCTGTATCAGGTTGCTGTGCGGCATCTGCCGGTTTGTCCGGTGTTGCTGCTTCCGCCTGCTTTTCTGCGGTTGCAGCAGACAGGCTTCCCTCGGCAGAAGAAATGCCCCGTGCATCCGGTTGTCCCATGAGCACCGCCGGCACCGCCGGAATCAAAAATAGCAAAAGTGCCACCACTCCGATTAATACTGCATATTGTCGCATGATACGCTCCTTTCTTTTTCCCGCCTATTGGGCGATCATCAGCATATGAATTCTTTCAGCCGGCAGCGAATTCCCGCCTTTTTGCCGGCATGCCTTTTTTTGCATGGTTTTATTGACACTTGGGCTATTTTCGTGTATAATAAAAGTTAAATTATGAAAGGGGAGGAATTCTGCAATGATGCCTACAAATACAAGCACACCAGGTACAGACATCACACAATTATGTAACCAACTGGTGGAGCATTCTCAAATCGACGCAAGACTTTATGAAAAATTCCATGTAAAAAGAGGCCTTCGCAACAGCGATGGTTCGGGGGTAACCGCCGGTATTACCAGAATCTGTAACGTACACGGCTATGTCATCAATGAAAGTGAAGTACAACCAATCCCCGGTGAACTCATTTATCGTGGATATAGCATCGAAGACTTAGTAGAACATGCAGAACAGGAAGATCGCTTCGTATTTGAGGAAATCGTATACTTGCTGCTGTTCGGCGAACTGCCCAATGCCCATGAACTGGATGTCATGAATCAGGCGCTTGCTGCACGGCGAGAACTTCCGCCTGGATTTCTGGTGGATTCCATTATGCAGTCCCCCTCTAAAAATATTATGAATAAACTATCCAGAAGCATCCTTTCGCTCTATTCTTATGATGATTCTCCGGAAGATATGCGCATCGAAAATGAAATGCGCATTGCCCTGGATCTGATTGCCAAGATGCCGATTTTGATTGACGGCGCTTATCAGGCAAAGCGGCATAAGTACGACAACATGAGCCTCATCATGCACCAGCTGCGTGCAACGGAAAACACAGCTGAATCCATTCTGTCTCTGATCCGGCATGACCGTACTTACACCAAGAAGGAAGCACAACTGCTGGATACCCTGCTTGCCATCCACGCAGACCACGGCGGCGGAAACAACTCCACCTTTGCCTGCCGGGTTGCAACCTCCTCCGGCACCGATGCCTATGCAGCTTATGCATCCGCAGTCAATTCTCTGAAGGGTCGCCGGCATGGCGGTGCCAACATCAAGGTGATTCAGATGCTGGACGACATCAAGGCGCATGTTTCCAACTGGGAAGATGACGGCGAAGTAGCAGATTATTTAACCAAAATTCTAAAGCGGGAAGCCGGCGACCGGGCTGGATTGATCTATGGAATGGGACACGCTGTCTATACCCTCTCCGATCCAAGAGCCTGCATCCTCAAGCGAAAAGCATTTGAACTGGCACAGGGCAAGGAAATCGAAGCAGAATTTCGCCTGCTGGATAAAATTGAAATGCTGACCCCGGAACTGCTGCACAGCGTACGGGGCACTGATAAAACCATTTGCGCCAACGTAGACCTGTACTCCGGCTTGGTTTACCGGATGCTGGGTATTCCGGATGAGCTATTTACACCGTTGTTTGCAACTGCCCGTATTGTAGGCTGGTCGGCACACCGCATGGAAGAGCTGATTACCGGAAAGCGCATCATTCGTCCTGCTTATAAGGCCATTGCAAAGGGGCGGAAATATATCCCATTATGCGAACGAGACAAAAAATAAGCGCATGGATTTGCCTGATTGGAGCAGCGCTTTTGCTGACTGGCTGCGCAGTGGGCACTTCGGGTGATAATCTG
>FR899094.1:83143-89613 GCA_000437255.1 Ruminococcus sp. CAG:403 | reverse complement strand
GATAATCTGCTGAAGCCGCCGCAGCTGAGCGTCGAACAAGAGCAGATCTACCAAGCTCTCCAAAATGCAGTCGGCAACAACATTACGCTGCAATATCCCCGTTCCGGCGACAATCTGTCTGCGTTCATTGTCTGTGATATGGACGATGACGGTGAAGATGAAGCCATGGTTTTCTATAAGAAAACGGGGCTGACAACCGCAGAAAATAATCTGCGGTTGAATGTTCTAGATCAGATTGATGATGGTTGGATGTCTGTTTGCGACCGTCCGGCAGACGGCGGCGAAATTGAACGGGTGATGATTTCCCGGCTGGGCGATGCACCGGAAAACTGCATCCTCATCGGTTACTCTTTGGTCGATCAGTCTGCCCGCTCCCTGACGGTCTATGCCTATCAAAATGGTTCCCTGGATGTCCGGCTCTCGGAGTCCTATGCCATGTTTGACCGCTATGACCTGAATCAGGACGGCACGGAGGAGCTCTTGATTCTGCAAAGCGCGGGCGCCAATACGCCGGCAAAAGCTGCCGTCTACCGCCCCAGTGCGGAAGGCGCCTACATTAAGTCCGAGCTTTCCTTCCACAGCAATTTTACCGAATTCAGTCAGATCTTGTTCGGCACGCCGGAAAGCAAGCAAGATCCGGTTCCCATCTTTGTGGATGGCGCCGCCGGTGCAACCACCCTGCAAACGGAGATCTTGCAGTACCAATCCGGTACGCTGCAAGCTGTTCTGGACAAAGAGGAAGACATCGCTGCCACAAACCGTTCTGCCGGCTACCTGACCATGGATATCGATCAGGACGGCATACCGGAAATTCCTGTACAGCGAACGTTCCCCGGCTATGAACAAACGGCATCCGATCAGGTGCGCATGACCTGCTGGCTGACGGCTTCCGAAAACACCTTGGTACAAAAGTATCAGGGTTATTTTAACCTGGGAGAAGGCGTTGCCTTCATGCTGCCCATGCAGTGGATTGACACTGTTACAGCAGCCGTTGACAGCCTGACCGGTGATGTGGTCTTTTATGCCTATCAGGCAGGTGCCGAAGATGTCACCAGCGGAGCCGAACTGCTGCGCATCGGCGTAGCAGAAGACACAGATGCACGGGACAGCCGACTGGATGACGGCTATACCCTGCTGCACTCCAAGGGAAAAGCCTATTACTTGATGAAAGTCCCGGATTCCATTGACAGCCCCCTTGCGATGACACGAGAGGAACTGTTTTATTACATTCTGTTTGTTTAAGTGCCTGTTTCGTATGCGTTCCCTGCACAGACTGCATCCAACCCAATACGGAACATGCTCTAAGATGTTCTGCGGAACCCGCCTGCAACAGAGCGGTTCCTATTGAAGAAAGGAGCAACCATTCCATGAGACGAATTCTGATTTGTGAGGACGAAGACGTCATCCGAGATTTCGTTGTCATTAACTTAAAGCGTGCCGGCTATGATGTGGTTGATGTCAACTGCGGCGAAGAGGCACTGCGGGTATTTGACGAGGCACACGGTGACTTTGATATTGTTTTGCTGGACATCATGATGCCCGGCATTGACGGATTCACCGTCTGCAAGGAACTGCGGAAGAAAAGCTCAACGCTGGGGATTATCATGCTGACTGCCCGCACGCAGGAGATGGATAAGGTCAGCGGACTGATGATCGGCGCCGATGACTACATTACCAAGCCGTTCTCCCCGTCTGAGTTGACTGCCCGTGTGGATGCCATTTATCGGCGGGTTCGCATGAGCTTTATCAAAGACGAACGCTCGCCGGTCATCGAAAGCGGCCCCTTCTGCCTGAACTTAAAGAGCCGAACCGTAACCAAAAACGGAAAGCTGCTTGTTCTGACGCAAATGGAGTACCAGGTTCTGGAATATTTCCTGAACAACCAAAACACTGCACTCGACCGTGCCACCATCCTCAATCAAATTTGGGGCGATGACTACCACGGCGATGACAAAATTGTAGACGTCAATATTCGCCGCATCCGCATGAAGATCGAAGATGACCCCTCCAATCCACGTTATATTACAACGGTCTGGGGCTATGGTTACAAGTGGAATGGCCGATAAACGACGACATGCACGCAAGAAGCAGCCCAAGCGCAATACCATTACCAAGCGATGGGTTTTCAACAACCTCGGCTTGATCTTTCTGGTTTTGCTCGCCATTGACTTTGGCGTGATCTACTCGCTGCAAAATTACTATTATAATGCAGCGCAGCAGTATCTGACCACCAAGGCGACCTCCATTTCCGGCGTGCTGACCCGCTATGCCCAGGATGCCGATGCCAACTTTTCTTCGGAACTGCGCAGCACCCTGGAAAACTTCTCTGACAAAGACAAAATGGAGCTCATGGCGATCAACGCCAAGGGCACCGTTGTTTTGACCTCTTCCGGCTTTTCCCCGCCGGAAAGCATCTCCATGCCGGACTATCAGCAGGCAATGGAAAAGGGAACCGGTTACTGGACGGGCAGAATCAATCAGGAAAAAGTCATGGCGGTTTCCATCAACATTTCTGCGGTGAATACTGATTATGATGCCATTCGGGTCATTGCCTCCCTTTCCGATATTGATGCGGTCATTCGAGGCTATATGATTACCGTTTCAGCAGCCTGCCTCGGCGTGCTGCTGCTGCTGGTCATGACGGGCCTATATTTCGTCAAGTCGATCGTTCGTCCCATTGCAGAAATCAACAAAACTACACTGAAATTTGCAAAGGGCGACTTCTCCGACCGCATTGAAACCAACAGTACCGACGAAATTGGTGATCTCTGTACCGCCATCAACCAAATGGCAGAGGAGCTTTCCGCAACGGAAAATATGAAGAATGAATTCATCTCCTCGGTTTCCCATGAGCTGCGTACACCGCTGACAGCCATTAAAGGCTGGGCAGAAACGCTCTGCATGGAAAATGATCCGCAAACCATCCAGAAGGGGGTTCACGTCATTGTCAACGAAACCGAGCGGCTTTCTCAGATGGTAGAGGAACTGCTGGACTTTTCCCGTATGCAAAGCGGCCGCTTTTCCCTGCAGCCTGCCACAATGGACATTCTGGCAGAATTGGGAGACGCTGTTTTGATCTATGCTGAGAAGGCAAAACGGGAAAACATTCGGATTATCTATCATGAACCGGAGATGCTGCCATTTGTCTACGGCGATAAAAACCGCATTCGGCAGGTCTTTATCAACATCATTGACAACGCCATCAAATATTCCAATCCGGGCTGCATGATTACAGTTGGTGCCGAACAGGTCGGCGATAAAATTCAAGTGACCATCACGGACAACGGCTGCGGCATCAGCGAAGCTGATTTGCCCCGGGTCAAGACCAAATTCTTTAAAGCCAATCATTCCCGGCGTGGATCCGGCATCGGGCTGGCAGTGGCAGATGAGATCATTGCCAATCACGGCGGCTCTCTAAAAATTACCAGCGAGCTGGGTGTGGGAACCTGCGTGACCATTACGCTGCCCATCGAACAGCCGGGAGAAAAACACGAACAGGAAGCTTAACCGTTACACCGATTCTGCGATTTTTTAGAAAGGATTCGAAATGAAGCAAAAGCAAACAGACAACAAGCAGCATAAATCCAAGATCGGCGGACAGGCGCTGATTGAAGGCGTTATGATGAAAGGCGCATTCACAGGCGCTATGGCATGCCGCTTGCCGGACGGAACCATTGATGTGGAAACCTGGCCGGAAAAAAATGGCCGGGACATTCCCTGGTACCGCAAAGCGCCGCTGATTCGTGGCTCCTTTGCGTTCGTTGGTTCCATGAAGGACGGCTACCGCTGCCTGATGAAATCAGCGGAAAAGCAGGTCACAGACGAAGAAGACGAAACTGCACAAATGAACCGGTTTGAACGCTGGCTGGATGAAAAGCTGGGGGACAAGCTGTTCGGCATCATTATGTCCATCTCGATGGTAATCGGCATTGCCGCAGCCATTCTCATTTTTGTATGGCTGCCCAAATTCCTCATCGGCATGCTGTTGGATCACACCGCTTTGCCAGAAAACAACCGGATCCTGCGTTCCCTGCTGGAAGGCATCATTAAAATTGCTGTCTTTGTCGGCTATATGGCGCTGACCGGCTGTATGAAAGACATCCGCCGCACCTATGAATACCATGGTGCCGAACATAAAACCATTGCCTGCTTTGAGGCAGGTCTGGACTTAACCGTTGCAAATGTCCGCAAGCAGCGCCGGTTCCATCCACGCTGCGGTACCAGTTTCATTGTCATCACCCTAATCATTGGCATTCTGGCAATGTGTCTGGTTCCATTTACAATAATCTGGCAGCGTGTATTGTTCAGCATTGCCATTTTGCCGCTGGTAGTCGGCATTTCCTATGAATTCATTCGGCTGGCTGGCAGAAGCGACAGTGCCTTTACCCGTGCACTCTCCTGGCCGGGTCTGCAAATCCAGCGCATCACCACCCGGGAACCGGATGACAGTCAAATTGAATGCGCCATCGCAGCACTCAAGCCCTGCATCCCGGATAACCTGGAGGATGACCAGTGGTAATGACACGGCGAACCTGCTATCAGATGCTGCGGCAAAAGCTGGAGCAAGCCGGACTGGAAGACGCCGCTTACACCGCACAGCTGCTGCTGGAGCACGTAACCGGACTCGCTATGCCAGCCTATCTGGTACATGGAGAAGAACCGCTTTCCCCCACGCAGCTGGAACAATTGCAGCAGCTGACAGCAAAACGGCTGACCGGCTATCCGCTGCAATATTTGCTGCAAAGCTGGGAATTCTATGGCTTGGAACTTTCTGTTGGAGAAGGCGTTTTAATTCCCCGGCAGGATACGGAAACCATTGTGGAGTTTGCGCTTTCCTGCCGCAACGGACAACCTACAACTCGACTGCTGGATCTTTGCAGCGGAAGCGGCTGCATTCCGCTTGCCATTGCGGCGCACCTGCCCGGTGTTACCGCAACCGCAGTGGAGTATGCCCCGGATGCGCTGCACTACTTAACAAAAAACATCCAGCGCTATCCTGCCTATTCCATCCAACCGATACAAGGCGATGCGATGGATCCGGCGTTGGCTGCTGCGCAGGAATCGTTTGATCTGATTACCTGTAATCCGCCCTATCTGACAGAAACCGATATGCAGCAGCTTCAACGGGAAGTGACATTTGAACCAGCTTCTGCCCTATACGGCGGAAGCGATGGACTGGACTATTATCGCAGACTGACCGCCATTTGGAGCAAAAAGTTGCTGCCGGGCGGCTGGCTGATTTATGAAATTGGAAAAGGACAGGAAGCCCCTGTCACCGACCTGCTGCGGCAGGCTGGTCTAACCCATCTCACCCAAAAACAGGATGGTAGCGGTATTGTCCGACTGGTTGCCGGGCAAGCCGATTCAAGAAAGGATTGCATATGGCAAAAGAACTGAAAAAGAAACCGACCGGGCCCATTCTGCCAACCACCGCAGATGAAAAGAAAAAGGCACTGCAAAGCGCCATTGCACATCTGGAAAAAGTATATGGCAAGGGAACGGTTATGCGGCTCGGCAGCAACACCCACATGCAGGTGGATGCCATTCCGACCGGTTCCATTTCCCTGGATATGGCGCTCGGAATTGGCGGTGTTCCACGAGGCAGAATCGTGGAACTGTACGGCCCGGAAAGCTCCGGTAAGACAACCGTTGCCCTGCACATCATTGCAGAAGCACAGAAAAAAGGCGGAGAGGTTGCCTTTATTGACGTGGAACACGCCCTGGATCCGGTCTATGCCAAGGCGCTTGGCGTCAACATCGATGAGCTGCTGATCTCTCAGCCGGACAGCGGCGAACAGGCACTCGAAATTGCAGAAGCACTGGTGCGTTCCGGCGCCATTGATGCCATTGTACTGGACTCTGTTGCTGCCATGACCACCAAAGCAGAAATTGATGGCGATATGGGCGATGCTCATGTTGGACAGCTGGCTCGACTGATGTCGCAAGCCATGCGAAAACTGACGGCAATCATTGCAAAATCCAACTGCGTTGCCATCTTTATCAACCAGGTGCGGGAAAAAATCGGCATTGCCTATGGCAATCCGGAGGTAACACCTGGCGGTCGTGCCCTGAAATTTTACTCTTCCGTTCGAATGGAAGTCCGCAAGGGCGAAGCCATTAAAAATGGTGCTGAAATCATCGGAAACCGCACCAAGGTAAAAATTGTCAAGAACAAGGTGGCACCACCGTTTAAGGAATGCGAATTCGACATCATGTACGGCAAGGGCATTTCTCGTGTCGGCGAAGTACTGGATTTGGCAGTAGACCTGGATATCATCAAAAAAAGCGGCTCTTGGTTCAGCTATCAGGATCAGAAGCTGGGACAAGGTCGGGATAAAGTCAAGGATATTCTGGAACAGAATCCGGATATGATGAAGGAAATTGAAGAGCAGATCATGGCGTTGAAGGACAACCTGACCATGGTTTCCAAGAAGAGTAAGAAGCAGGCCAAGCTGGCAGCCGCTGCTGCC
>FR899094.1:76580-83130 GCA_000437255.1 Ruminococcus sp. CAG:403 | reverse complement strand
GCCGCTGCTGCCGGTGCGCAGGCAGATTCTGCTGATGCAGAAGGAGCAACGCTTCCGGAGAATGATCCTTCCTATGATCAGCCCATTGAAATTCCGGAAGAACCAGACCCGGATATCAATGCAGAAGATGATTTTGATGAGTTTACACCGGTATGAGTGCTGCCATTACCACGCTCAAACCGCATAAAGGGAAAACCTGGATCCTGACGCTCAGCAACGGGGAAACTCACTTTTTGAACGGTGAAATTGCAGCGCAGTTTCACCTGCATCAGGGGGATCTCCTGACAGAAGAACAGCTGGAACAGGTCTTGACGGCAGAACAAACCCGCAAAGCCTACCAGCGTGCGCTGTATCTACTGGACATTCGGGCATACAGCTATCAGGAATTGTTTCAGAAACTGGAGGCTACCTATCCGGAATCCGTCTGTTATGCCGTTCTGGATAAGCTTGCCGGTCTGAATCTGATCAACGATGCACGATATGCCGAAGCACTGGCACGCCACTATGTCGAGGTGAAGCACCTCGGTTTGCGCCGGGCGCAATATGCCATGCTCCAGCGTGGCATTTCCAAGGCACTTGCAGAAGAGGCACTGGAACCCTACGAAGACCGTATGCTGGAACAGTGCTACACAATATTAACCAAAAAATACAGCCGCCTGCTGACCGATCCGGAGGATCGCAGAGCCATAGAAAAAGCAAAGGCTGGCATGGCAAGGCTGGGATATGACTACGCCGACATTCAAGCGGCCATTGATTACTACTTAGAAGAGGAATAAAACCATTTTGCTTCCAAAGAGAGGAGACGTTTCATTGAAACCCATTAAAGTTGGCCTTGTTTCGCTGGGCTGTTCCAAAAATCTGGTGGACTCCGAGCGCATGCTGTTCAAGCTGCGTGCCGCCGGCTACCAGCTGGTTACCGAACCGGGCGAAGCAGAAGTTGCCATTGTCAACACCTGCGGCTTCATTCAGTCCGCAAAGGAAGAAGCCATTGACACCATTCTGGAACTGGCTGCCCTGAAACGGGACGGCACCCTTCAAAAAATTATTCTGACCGGCTGTCTGACGGAACGCTACCGCCAGGAAGCTGCCGATCTTTTTGAAGAAGTGGATGCTGTGATTGGCATCGGCGATAACAAGGATATTGTCGAAATCTTAAATCGTGTACTCGGCAACGAACGGGTGGTACAGTTTGCACCCAAGCAGGATGTGGAATTGTCCGGCGAGCGCATCATCAGCACACTGCCGTTTTTCGCTTACCTGAAAGTTGCAGAAGGCTGCAACAACCGATGCAGCTATTGTGCCATTCCAGACATCCGGGGACCGTACCGCAGCGAACCGATGGAGGATATTCTGAAGGAAGCCACCTGGCTGGCAGAACACCATGTTACAGAATTGGTGGTCATTGCACAGGATACCACTCGCTATGGAGAAGATCTGTACGGTACTTCCAAGCTGCCGGAACTGCTGCGCAAGCTTTGTCACATTCCGGGTATTCAATGGGTTCGGGTGCTGTACTGCTATCCGGAACGTATCACAGACGAACTGCTGGATGTTCTGGCAGAAGAACCGCACATGGTGCCATATCTAGATCTTCCCATTCAGCACTGCGACGGTGAAATTTTAAAACGGATGCGCCGTCCGGGCAATGAGGAAACCTTGCGCAACCTGATCGCACACATTCGGGAACGGGTTCCCAATGTCACCCTGCGTACCACGCTGATTACCGGATTCCCGGGAGAAACCAAGGAACAATTCAACCGGTTGGGCGATTTCGTACACGATATGCAGTTTGATCGGCTGGGCTGCTTCGCCTACTCCGAAGAGGACGGCACACCTGCCGCAGAATTTGAAGATCAGATTGATGAAGAAGTACGGGCACACCGTGCGGAAATCATCATGGAACAGCAGACAGAAGTTAGCGCAGAAAAAAATGCCGCCAAGATCGGTCAGCGCATGACTGCGGTCGTAGAAGGCTATGACAAATGGGCAGAGTGCTACTTTGGCAGAACCATGGCGGATGCACCGGACATTGACGGTAAGATTTTCATCCGCAGCGATCGTGCACTGAAACTGGGCGAATACATCACGGTAGAAGTTTTTGATACCATGGACTTCGACCTGCTAGCAGAGGAGGTGCCCCATGAATCTGCCGAATAAATTAACATTGCTGCGGGTCTGTCTGATCCCGGTATTCCTGCTTTTTGTATATGTTTCCGCCATTCCGTGCCACTACTTGCTGGCACTGATCGTATTTGCTGCCGCCTCCCTGACGGATATGCTGGACGGAAAAATTGCCCGTAAGCACAATCTGGTGACCAACTTCGGAAAGTTCCTGGATCCGCTTGCGGATAAGGTACTGGTCATCACCGCATTGATCGTGCTGGTGGATTTGCCGGATTTCCGGATGAATGCCATTCCGCTGATTATCATTGTCGCCAGAGAATTTATGGTGTCCGGTCTGCGTCTGTTGGCAGCAGAAGACGGCGTAGTAATTCCAGCTGGCATCTGGGGCAAGCTGAAAACTGCGTTCACCATGGTGACCCTGGTGGGCAGCTTGCTGTATCTGAGCCTTGCAGAAGACTTCACGCTCTGCATGCCGGATTGGATCCGGACTTGGATGTTAAACGGTCTCATCTGGATTTCTGCCGGACTGACCATTCTTTCCGGTATGGTTTATCTAAAAGGCTGCTGGAAATACATCAGCACTTCCAAATAATCTGCATTTTCTAGGAAAGGAGCCTCCCGTCGATGCGACAAGGCACACTTTATTTACCGCCGAATACCAAAATGCCGCAGCTTGCTTCCGTATTTGGCATGCTGGCAACCATCTGCGGCTTATTTACAGAATTTCATAGCATCATCCCAACGTTCAAGTTGGTTGCAGCTGCCCTGCTGACGCTTGCTGCCATTCTTCCGGTTGAGAAACAATATGCTTCCATGCTGCTGCCGGCAGGACTGCTGGTGCTCTCACACTTCCTGCGTATTTTTCAGGATCTTTCCGCTCTGCCTGCTTTTCTCATCTACTTGCTGGCATGGATTTCCATGGGACTGACCAGCAGCGGCATTCTTCGTGGAAAAGGCGCTGCCATTCTGTTCTGCGGTCTGGCTCCGATCGGCTACGGCGTGGTTTCTCTTATCTATAACCTGCGTGTAATTGCAGAAACACAAGCCGATACCTTCACGCAGATTGCGTACCGACTGCATCAAATTGGCTGCCTGTATCCGCTGTTCTGGGGCATCACCATGCTCATTCTAACAGCTGGTCTGCGCCCTTACCGCAAAAAGAAAACAGCCTCTCCTAATCAGCAATCGAACAACACGTCAGAAAAGCAACTGCAATCCCAATAACCAAAAAGCAGCCGCACGGGCAATGCCCATGCAGCTGCTTTTTTCGTCTGCCGGAACTTCGTTCCATTAGAACTGAATGGATTGCAGGAAATCACTGAAGGAATCCAACATCTCCGTATCGCCTTCCATTTCGCAAATAGAGATGGCATAAATTACATCATCTACCAGGAAATAAACCGCATAGTTGTCAGTGGAAATACCAGAAGTCTCCAGCGTAAAGTTTACGCCGTATGCCTTGGCACCGTTGACCTGATCCCATTCATCTGAAACGATGGTGGCACCAGACTCTTCCATGCTATCGGAAACATAGGTGTCGATCTGTTCAAATTCCTCTGCCATTGCACCGGCAACATCTGCATCTTCCGGTACTTCTACGTCCAGATCATCGACAGAAACGTTCTGTATTGCCAAGTACCCCAGCTGGTTCGGCAGGGTATACATCAGAAAGCTACCAGAATCTGTTTCTTCCCATTCATCGGACACCAGGAAGGTCAAGTCCTCAAAAGAGGCTTCGGTATTCAGAACATCGCCGGATTCAGACTCGTCTTCAGATTCTGCTTCATCAGAGTCTTCCTCTTCGGACTCTTCTTTAGAAGATTCTTTAGAAGATTCCGAGGAAGAGGTGGAGGATTCCTTAGAAGAATCCTTGTCGTCACTGCCGCAGGCAGTCGCTGCCATTGCCATCATGCTCAGCGCGCACAGCAGTGCAAGTGTCTTTTTCAATTTCATGTTTTCAAACTCCTTTTTTCTTGCCAAAAAACCGTTCTTTCTGTTCCAGTTTTTTTGATGTATTTATTATAGCATTTCATTGTACCATTGTCAATTCGTGAACAAAAAATCAGCATGATTCCTAAGTTTTCAAAAAATACTTTTACCGTTTTTTCTTTTTTATTGGAAAGAAATGCCTGTCTCACCAGCATTGTGAGGCAGGCATTTTTTTAATCAGGAGAGAAACTCTAAGTCAATATCTCCGCAGTGATTGCGCAGCAGCAGCTTACAGGAAGCAGAATCCTGACGCCATCCGCTATGGGATCCTCCAATGGACAGGTCCCCCATGTCACAATCTGCATCCACACTGTAATCCGTTTCTGCGCCAGCCAGCGTTCCGGAAAGATCTCCCAGGTCGCAGGTAATGGAACAGTCCTCCAGCAATTTCGTCCCTTGAAGCTGTATATCGCCGCAGTTGTTGAAAACGGTTAAATTGCGGTAGGTACCACCTGACAGGGTATTCTCTCCCATATTGTTCTGCACACTGCATTGTGTTGCCTGCTCTGCCTGGATGTTTTTTAGCGTGATGTCTCCGCAGTGATCTTCCACGGAAAGGCTTTTCGATACGGTCAGATGCTGAGCGTAAATGTTCCCCAGGTTATTCTCCAGAGACAGGGATTCCCCTTCCAGATCAGAAACCCGCAAATCTCCGCACTGCAAGTGGAGGGATAACGCATTTGCCGCCACCTGTTCCACTGTGACATCGCCCAGACTGTTTTGCACGGAAATCTTTTCATAGGTCTCCTCTGGGAGTGTCAGGACAAGCTCCGCACGGGGAACAGAGAGATTGAAAAAGGAAATATGATAGTACCACGGCAGCTTTTTGTTCAGATGAACCTGCAAGGTATCCTCCTGAACCGAAACGGTTAACGCATCGGCCGGCAAATTTTTTGCCTGAATGGAGTAGGCATCCGCCGCGCTGCTTCGAATGGTGAGATCTGCTTCATACGTTGTGTCAAAGGAAACGGAGGAGAACTCCTCTTCCAGTGCAATGGTTTTCTCTTCCAGATTTAACGATTCCAAATAACGCTGCGTATCAAAAGCATGTGTAGCGAATCCAATTCCCATCAAAAGCGCACCGATTGCTACACAGCCAATCCCAGCGATCCATACTTGTTTTTTCATATGCTCACGACTCCTTTCCAAAGCAAGCTCTTCCAAACCAGCGCAGGGCACGTTCTGAGAACCGGCAAATTGCTTTCATGGCAATCCAGCAAGGCTTGCACAGCAAAACGGTGATTCCGCCGCAGGCGATTCCGGCACCGATGCTGAAAATGCCAACCGGAATATAATGGAACAGCATGACAATGCCATATCCAACGCATGCCAATGCAGAAACTGCCAGGCTGAACAAAACAGAAACAAGTGTCACCAGCAACGAAAAGATGATACTCAGAAAGCTGATGACAAGTGACAGCCAGATGGGAGAACTCAAAATCAGCAGCACCCAAATCGCAACGGTATGGGATTTGCTTTTCTTTTTGCTTCCCTGTGGGGCTTCCGGTGCACCGGCGGTATAGCCGTTTTCCTGTAGGATGCGCTGTGCCAGAACATCTGGTGTTCCCAGTTCTGCCATGGCAGCTTCCCCACCATCTTCTAAAAATTCCTGATAAAATTGTATGATTTCCGTTCGATCTTCCGCTGGAATGCACGCAAGGCGCTGTTCCAATTCGGATAAGTATGCAGTCGGTGTCATGTTGTTTCCTCCTTTAAGAACGAGTCAATTTGCTGTTTATACTGGTTCCAGTCCGTTCGATACTGGCTGAGCGCCTGCCGACCGGCTTCGGTAATCTGATAGTAGCGCCGATTGCGCCCCAGATAAGCACGGTCATACGTCACCAGGAACTGCTCTTTTTGCAGGCGGCGCAAAACCGGGTACAGCGTGGATTCCGAGATGGAAATGACCGCCTGGATCTCCCGGGTGATCTTATAGCCGTAGGTATCCTCTTTCTGTACCAGTGCCAAAACCATGGCATCCAGCAGCGCCGCACTAATTGGAAATGCAGACATATGAACCTCCTTCCATTCGGGGTGCCGCTGCTTTTGGAAGCTGTTGATTGACCCAGCAGCCACCCAATCGAAGCGGCAACATTGATATTATATGATCTGCTTATATTATATGCCGTATAATATTATTTGTCAACACAAAAACAACCCAATTTCCGGATAATATGTAAATCATTTTATAACTTTTTATGAAACTTGCACGTCGGCGTGCAAGTTTTGCCCCAAAAGGGACCATTGGTGAAGGGACTTTTTTCCCGGGGAGTTCCTTCCGGCAATCGAATCAGGCGGTCAGCCGACAAGCTGCCGCCCTCCAAACAGGAAAGGAGCGATCTCATTTGAAACCATCTCATACAAACGAGCGAAAGGAATCGTTCTGTGCCCACTACGTTCTGACCGGCAATCCGGAAGAGGCTGCCCGACTGGCAGG
>FR899094.1:72459-76503 GCA_000437255.1 Ruminococcus sp. CAG:403 | reverse complement strand
AACGAAGCATACAAAGCTTGCAGCGGGCGTATCTGGAACGTCCGCAGGAATTGGTGCAGGCAGGCTTAGCACGGCTGGCATTCGGCAGCGGCGCAGATGCCGTTTCCCTGCTGCTCAGCGGAGAGGAGCGATCTCCTCAGCAACTGCGGCAGATGGATCTGTTCAATCTGTCTGCTGTAAAGCGGGACAAAAACGGCGGTGTGGAACTGCACTTCTTCGATCGGCAGCGTGCCTTGGAACGCATGTATGAATATGCAAATTCTGCAACAGGAAAGGAGGCAGCACAGAATCTGCTGGCGGCGCTCGCAGGTTCCGGTGCACAACAGGATGGAGACGAAACTGAATCCCTTCTCCCCTAAGCAGCGGCTGACACTCTCCTGGTGGACGATGCCGCAGTACCGGGCGTATGACGCAATCATCTGTGACGGTGCCGTGCGCAGCGGCAAAACCGTCTCCATGTCGATTGGATTTGTCAGCTGGGCAATGACCAGCTTTCGGGACGGAACGTTTGCCATCTGCGGCAAGACGATAACGGCTCTGAAGCGGAATGTCATCAATCCCCTGCTGGGCTATCTGGGCAATTTGGGATTCCAATGCCTGGAAAAAGTCAGCAAGCATTACATTGACATTTCCATGGCAGGCATTCATAACCGCTTCTATCTATTCGGCGGAAAGGACGAAAGCTCCGCAGCGTTAATTCAGGGCATTACCCTTTGCGGCCTCTTTCTGGACGAAGTCGCATTGATGCCCCGTTCCTTTGTGGAGCAGGCACTGGCACGCTGTTCGGTCACCGGGTCGAAGCTATGGTTCAACTGCAATCCCGATCATCCTTACCACTGGTTTTACCGGGAATGGATTTGCAAGGCACAGGAAAAACATGCGCTGTACCTGCACTTTACCATGGCGGACAACCCCTCCCTATCGAAAGAGGTACGGCAGCGCTATGAGCGACTGTACAGCGGTATCTTCTACGAACGGTTTGTACTGGGCAAGTGGACAGTTTCCGGCGGTTTGGTTTATCCGATGTTTCAGGAACACTGCCACGTAACGGAAACAGCGCCAGCCTGTGACCGCTATGTGGTTTCCTGCGACTATGGAACGGTCAACCCCTGCTCCATGGGACTTTGGGGCCACTGTGCCGGCATATGGTACCGCATCAAGGAGTACTACTATGATGCCCGAAAACAACAGTACAACCGCACCGATGAGGAGCACTACAAGGGGCTCCTGGAACTGACAAGCGGCTATCCGGTGGAACAGGTAGTGGTGGATCCATCTGCTGCCAGCTTCATTGCCTGCATCCGGCGGCATGCACAATTTCGAGTGCTGCCGGCGGACAACCAGGTATTGGAGGGCATTCAGCTGGTGAGTGAGCTGCTCAACCAACAGAAACTGCGAATCTGTGCCGGCTGTCAGGATATCCTGCGGGAGTTCGGTCTGTACTGCTGGGATGAAAGCGCCATGCGGGATGCCCCCAAAAAAGAACACGACCACGCCATGGACGACATGCGGTATTTTGCCCGTACCATTCTGGGTCGCAATCCGCAGCGGGACTTTGTGGCGCTGGCGGCAAAACGATGAGAAAGGAGGGACACAAACATGGGACTTTTTCGCAAAAAACAACCCCTGCACGGCAGCCGCATGGTACAGACTCTGCCACGCTCTGATGCGGCGTTGCCGAACCCGGAACCGGACAATGCATCCTGCCAGCTCTATCAGGCTTTGCGCAGCAGCGTACCGATTCTGGATGCTGCCATCAACAAAATCATTCGGCTAACGGGAAGCTTTACGCTGCACTGTGAGGAAGCATCGATGCAGGAAACCTTACAGCAATTTGCAGAATCCGTTCCGGTAGGCGTGTCCGGGATTTCCCTGCAAACTTTTGCAGACGGTTACCTGGACAGCCTGCTGACCTACGGCAATGCGGTGGGTGAGCTGCTGCTGGAGGAATCCTCCGGCACCATCAGCGGTCTGCTGCTGGCACGGCCGGACTGGGTTCAGATTGCACCGGGCAAGCGGCCGGGGCTGCCCTGCTTTTCCCTGCGGCAGACCGGATCGGAGGAACCGCTTCCGCTGCCGCACCCGGAACGCATCTGCTTTACGGCACTGAACCCACCGCCCGGCAAATGGTACGGCACGTCCATTTTACAGGGACTGCCGGCGCTGAGCCGAATTCTGATGCGCATCTATCAGTGCATCGGACAAAATTATGACCGCATGGGCAATGTGCGCTATGCGGTTACGTACCGACCCTCCGCCGACCCGGCGGAACAGGCGTATGCCGGAGACCGGGCACGGCAAATTGCCAAGGAATGGAGCGAGGGCATGCGTGCCGGTGCACACGGAGAGGTACGGGACTTTATTTGTGCCGGAGACGTGGAGATCAAAGTCATCGGCGCAGACAATCCACTGCTGGATACGGAAGTACCGGTTCGACAGCTTCTGGAACAGCTGGTGGCAAAGCTTTCCATTCCGCCGTTCCTGTTGGGGTTGAACTGGTCTACCACAGAACGTATGAGTGCACAGCAGGCAGACCTGCTGACTTCCGAGCTGGAATATTACCGCCGTCTGCTAACACCGGTTCTGATCCGCATTGCAACGGCATTCCTGCGGCTCTCCGGCTCAGACAGCCGGGTTACTGTGGAATGGAGCAATATCAACTTGCAGGATGAAACTGAACTGGCACAGGCACGCCTACACAATGCACAGGCACAGGAAATCGAACAGCGGATCAACCATCCGGAATCTTAAAAAGGAGTGTATCAATATGTATCAGAATGTAAAATTGGAAAAGGGAATGTATCACCTCACTGGAAAAAGTTTTTTACAGGTGCTGGAGGAACTGGATCCGGCAGCGCAGTACGCAGACACCCCGCTTGCCGGACTGGATGCCTATGAACGACAGCTGAAACGGTTTGACATTCATGTCTGCGGCCCACAGTGCGACCGGGTAGAGAAGTTCTTCACCACCACGGAAAGTGCGGTACTGTTCCCGGAATTTGTACGGCGTGCCGTTCGGCAGGGCATTGAAAGCTCTGTTCTCTCTTCCATTACCGCAGTGGAAACAAAATCCGAATCCAGTCAGTATCTGGGCTGTGTGCTGACTGACACGGCAAGTTACTCCACAGCGATTGCCCAGCAGAGCGCACTGACGGGTTCTTCCATTTTGGAAAGCGACACCGCTTTGACACTTTCCAAGTACGGACGAGCCGTGAAAGCTTCTTATGAAGCCATCCGCCGTCAGCGTTTGGATGTATTTGCTGTCATGCTGCGTGCCATCGGCGTAAAGCTGGCAGGTGCCATTTTGAAGCAGGCAGTTTCCGTCCTGACAAGCGGAGCCGGCTCTACAACAGCAAAGGCAGGCAGTGCACTGGCATACAGCGACCTGGCAGCCCTGTGCGGCAAGTTCAGCAACTTCAACATGAATGCACTCATTGCATCGCCATCTGTCATGGCATCCATTGTTGCCATGGAACAGATGATGGAAACTGCCTCCGAGCAGCCGGGACAGATTCGCCTGCCATTTGGCGCCATGCTCTATAAGGCTGCCCAGCTGGACGATCAGACCATCATTGGACTCGACCGGGACTTTGCACTGGAAATGATTACGGCAACAGACTTGATTCTGGAAACCGACAAACTGATTGAAAGTCAGATGGATTTGATTGCCGTTTCCATTCAGGTTGGTTTCCGAACGCTGACCAGTGATGCCGTACACCTGCTGACTCTTTGATGCAGCAGAAACATTCGGAAAGGAGCGTGGAAACAATGGAAGCATCTGCAACCTTACTGGAACAGCTCAACCAGTTTACCCGACGCACGCACACGGCTGACGAGGTTTATCTGTTTGACGTTTTACTATGTGACAATGAAATAGACCGGGATCAGGAACGGTTCTCTTTAGAGGCACTGGGACAGCTAAAGGCCTTATTGGTCGGGAAAACCGGCATATTCGACCATAATCCAAGCGGCATGCATCAGACGGCACGGCTATTTGCCACCAGCCTAGAAACCGACCCCCATCGGGTCACACAGGCAGGCGAG
>FR899094.1:70937-72449 GCA_000437255.1 Ruminococcus sp. CAG:403 | reverse complement strand
AGGCAGGCGAGCCATATACCTGCCTGAAGGGACAGGCGTATATGGTACGCACCGCAGGCAACCAGGATTTAATCCGGGAAATTGACGGTGGCATCAAAAAAGAGGTGAGCATCTCTTGCAGCGCTGCTGCAAAAACCTGCTCGATCTGCGGAAAGGAGCAGTGTGCCCACCTGAAAGGGCGCATCTATCAGGGAAAACCCTGCCATAAGATCCTCCAGCAGATTACCGATGCCTATGAATGGAGCTTTGTTGCCGTTCCGGCACAGGTTCATGCCGGCGTAACCAAACGATATGGCAGTGCAGAACCGGAATCATCCGCCGCCATTGCTCTGCAAAAGCAGCTGGCAGCACAAAACCAGCTGTTGGAGCAGGTCGAAGCAGACACCCGGCAGGAAATCATCCGGCTGCGTTATCTGACCGGAGCCGAACCGGAAGATCCTGCATTCCGGATGGCGGCAGAAAAAATGAACTTACAGGAATTGTTGCAGTATAAAAAGGCACTGCGGCAGACTGCCCGGTACCGACCGGGCAGCTCCCAGCTGCGACCGACTTCCGCAGCGGATGCAATGGCAGCTTTCCGACTGGAAAAAGGAGGAACCGCATGCAGTACGAATCCATAAAAGATCTCTTTTTGCTATACGCTGGGCAGCCGGCAGCGCAGCACTATGAAACGCTGATTCCGGCTGCCATACAAGAAGTGGAACGCATGCTGCTTCCAATGGCAGACCCCGGTGATCCGAGGCTGGAACAGCTGGCGGCTGCCCTCTGCAATCAGCGGCTACAGGTACTGGAAGCACCTCGTGACCGGGCAGCCTGCACCTATGCCGGAACCATTGCACAGCAGACCGACAGCACACAAAAGCTTGCAGCCGCTGATCGACTGGTTCAGGACACCAAAACTCGCTGCCGGGATTTGCTGCGAGACGATACCTTCGCCTTTTTTTCCTGCTGAAAGGAGTGTGAACACCATGGCACAATCAATGATACAAGCCATCTTGCAGCTGTTGCAGGACGGATTCCAGAATAGCACAATTCCGGTCATTCCGGCATACAGCCGAAAACCGGTTCCCCCACCGGACTGCAAGCAACCCTATGGCATTTATTCCATCCAGCAATTGCAGGTACAAAAGCCGGTGGTTCGAAAGGAAACCTGCTACTACGCATTGGAGGCAGAGCTGCACTTGACCTTGTGTGCACCGGATTCCTTCAGCGGATTGCAGTGCTTTTCCCTATTGCAGGAGGAACTGCTGCCTAAGATGCTGGCACTGCCCTGTGTCTTTACCGGCTACACCACCCAGCATCCGCAGACAGATGCCAAGCTGCGGCGCATGCTGCTGACAGCTGTTTTTACGCTGCACGGTGTCTGGGAATCTGATTTGGGAGGAGTGTCGATTCCATGAGCAAACTCTACCTGGATCAGGCACGTTATTTCAAAATCTACTTGGGCACACTGCTGTTTTATGCACAGAGCTACCAGATTACAGGCAGCCGTACCTATGCCGAACAGCCGGC
>FR899094.1:61903-70876 GCA_000437255.1 Ruminococcus sp. CAG:403 | reverse complement strand
CGGCGCATCATCCTAGAGGGGAAGCTGCTCTGTCAGGAGGATCCCTCCAATGCCATTTTGGAACTGGATCGTCTGCTGGAGGGCTATGTCGGACTTTCCATTCAGCTGCATACCATGTGGCTGGTGGTTTCCCGTCTGGTGCGCTATACGGTACAGGAATCCAGCACGGAATCCATGCTGGACTGTCGGGTTGAGCTGATCTGTGAAAATTCCATGCAGAAGCGAAGCGGCAGCACCGAAAGCGGTGATTCGGATGCTGGATAGAACCATCCTGAAACTGGAAAATACCGCCGGAGAAACGAGCACCGAACAGGGCATTCTGGCATTTCGCTGCATCAAGGATGTCTATCTGCCATACAGCACCTTATCCATTTCCCTGGTGCCTCAGCAGACGGACTTCGGCACCATTCGCCGGGTACAGCTGACTGTACGGCAAACCACCGTGCACGACGGATTGGCCGATCAGGTCAAGCTGGAGCAGAAAAACGGACAGTCTTTTCTGACCATTGCTTCCCGTGGATTTACCTCCCTGCTCTGCCAGAATGAATTGGCAAAGGGGCTGATTGCAAAAGTATCACTGGATCAGCTGATGAAAGATTACTATCCATTTCCAACGCAAATCAAATGGGAACCCAATACCGATACCAGCAATTATATTTATGTCAAAGAAAACGATACCATGTGGGACGGGGTATCCAATCTTTGTTTTAAACTCAATGGCCGCTATCCGTATATTGGCAGTACCAACACCATTCGGCTGAATCTGCCCGTCAATCCGACGGTCTATCCGTTCATGAATTACACCATTGCATCGGTCGGCAGCACACAGGACTTCAGAAGCTTGGTCAGCCAATACCATATGCCGGATGCAGACGGCACGGAGGATACCTTTCTGCTGCAAAACAGCAAGACAACGGATTTATCCATTGTGCGCAACCGGCAGATTCCATTCGACATGCAGTATCTGCGCAATCCGGCAGAAGCCCTGCAATTTCGCATGCGATACAGCAACCGCGGCTGGAAGAGTCAGTTTTTAACCTTTTATGGATTCCGGGACGGCTTACAGCTGAACGATCAGTTCAGTTATGCACCGCTCTGGAGCAATCGGTTTATCTCCAGAATGGAAATCACCGGTTCCCGGAAAGGAATCTTCACCAAACTGTTCGCCTATTATGACGACTGGAACAACACCGATGTCTGAGGCAGGCACAACTTCCGCAGCAGCAGCATAAACTGATCGTATAGGATTCTGTCTGCAAACCGGGCAGGCAGAGCCTGGAAAGGTTGTGACAAAAGGATGCATGGCAAAACAGCAATCCAGCCGCTCTGCACCCTGCGGGAGGGTGAACAGGCTGTGGTACGGACACTCTGTCTGCATGGCGCCATTCGATGCAGACTCCAGGATATGGGACTGATTCCGGGGGCTGCGGTAACCTGTTTGCAACGAAGCAGCGGCGGAGACCCCATTGCATATGAAATCTGCGGTGCAGCTGTTGCACTGCGCAATCGGGATGCCAAAATGATTCTGGTGACGCCCGTTTCCTGAATACAAAACCAGTTTTCCACATTTTCTGTTGAATTTGTGGAAAACTGGTTTTTCTTTGTTTATTGCAGCCCGAAACTGATTTGCAGGGCATTGTCCACCCGTGTCATAGACGGCGGATCCAGTGCGCCCATTCGGTCTTTTAAGCGGCGCTTATCAATGGTGCGGATTTGTTCCAGCAGCACAATGCTGTCTTTGGTCAGACCGCAGGTCGCTGCCTGTACCGAAATATGCGTGGGCAGTTTGGCTTTATCTTTTTGGCTGGTAATGGCGGCAGCAATCACCGTTGGACTATGCCGATTTCCAACGTCGTTCTGTACGATAAGTACGGGACGAATGCCGCCCTGTTCTGAGCCGACAACCGGGCTCAGGTCTGCGTAATAAATTTCTCCCCTTTTGACCATCATGAATGCGATCTCACTCCTATACAGAAGCCGGGAGGGCTTCTTTTCGAATTTGCATCAATACTATGCCCCATTTAGAAGTGGTTTAAACAGTGCTTTCTTCATTTTATTCCCAGCGGCAAAAATTGGTGCTTACCCAAAAATCCAGTAAAAAATGCCGTACAGCCAGGAAGCTGCCGTTCCATACAGAATGACCGGGCCGGCAATGGTAAAAATTTTTGCACCGACACCGAGAATAAAGCCCTCGCTTTTGGATTCAATGGCAGAGGAAACCACAGCATTGGCAAAGCCCGTAATGGGTACGAGTGTTCCGGCTCCGGCATGTTTGGCAAGCTTTTCATAAAGCCCGAATCCGGTCAGCAGTGCACTGAGCAAAACCAGACAAATGGAGACCCAGGTGCCGGCAGCATCCTTTTCCACACCCATTTGTTGAAACAGGGACATCCCCAGCTGTCCGAGCACACAGATCAATCCGCCGACGGCAAACGCAATGGGAATGTTGATAGAACTTTTGGAATGCGGTGCAACTTGTTTTTGTAATTCGCTGTATTGTTCCGGTGTAACACGCATGTAATCATCTCCTTGGTGGTAGTATGGACGGTATTTGCAGGCATTATGTGCAGGAAAAAATCGGAAATTTGCAAGCTTCCGATTGATCCTTCCAGCCTGAAAAATGGCACAAATCGAAATCAAACGTTTCTGTAGCAGACCGGCAAAAGCGCCGCATGGTTCCACTTATTTGATTGGTGTTGGCATATCCGCTATGTTGTCCGCATATCTTGTACCAAATCAAATAGGAAAGGATTTGGGTCGAAATGACAGGACTTACGGAACAACAGGCACGCCAGCAACGAAGGCAGGACGGCGAAAATGTGCTGGCACAGGAGAAAAAAAGCAATCCCATGAAGCTGTTCCTGGGTCAGTTCCGGGATGTCATGGTCTTGATTTTATTGGTGGCAACCGGTGTCTCGGTACTGCTGGGCGAAGTGACAGATGCCGTTACCATCTTGCTGATTGTCCTGCTCAATGCAATCCTTGGCTTCGTGCAGGAATTCCGCACGGAACAAACACTGGAAACCCTCCGTCAACTCACGGCGCCCTCTGCTACCGTTTGCCGAGATGGTTCCTGGCTGACGCTTCCTGCCAGTCAACTGGTACGGGGAGATTGGGTGCGTGTAGAAGCCGGCGACAGCATTCCGGCAGACTGCGCCATCCAGGAAGCCGCCGGGCTTGCCGTCAATGAATCCGTTCTCACTGGCGAATCGGAAGCCGTCTCCAAACAGCCTGGCGCACCGGAAGATACCAGCAATGCGCTGCATAAGTCCAACATTCTCTACGCAGGGACTGCTGTTCTGCGCGGCAGTGCAACGGCGGTGGTCATTGCCACCGGGATTCACACACAGATGGGACAGATCTCCACGATGCTCCAGGAAATCGAAACCGATCTGACACCGCTGCAAAAGCGGCTTGCCGGACTGGGAAAGGTTGTAGCTGCTATCTGCATCGGCGTTTGTATTGCCGTCTTCCTGGCTGGAATCTGCCGGGGCGAGCCAGCCTTTGCCATGCTGATGACTGGAATCACCATTGCCATTGCCGCCATTCCGGAAGGACTTCCGGCAACTGTTACCATTGCACTGGCACTGGCGGTCAACCGCATGATGAAGCAGCAGGCACTGGTAAACCGGCTGCACAGCGTGGAAACACTTGGCTGCGCCAGCGTAATCTGTACCGACAAAACCGGCACCATTACAGAAAATAAAATGACGGTTACGCAGTTGCTTGCCGGCGGCATTCCCTATCAGGTGACCGGAACCGGGTATCAGATCAGCGGCAGTATTCTGCAAAATGACCGCATGGTCAATCCGGTTTCTCACCCGGCACTTTCCAACCTGCTGACCTGCGGCATTCTTTGCTCCACAGCGGAAATCACCGCAGAAGAGGAGCCCAAAGCCAGAGGAAGAGGCTCCCTGAAGGGCAGCGGTGCCTGGACAGGAACCGGAGATCCAACGGAAATTGCCCTGCTGATTGCCGGCGCAAAGGGCGGACTGCGAAAGGCAGCCCTGCACCGGCAGCATCCGCAGCTCGCCATGACGCCCTTTGACAGCGAAAGCCGCTACATGAGCGTACAGGTCCAGCAGGGTGCCGGCGTTTGCCTCTATGCAAAGGGTGCCGCAGATGTCATTCTAGAACGCTGTGCCTTCTATCAAAAAGGCAGTGAACTGCTTCCGCTAACTGCTTCCATGCGACAAACCATTCAAAAACAAGTAGAAGACTGGTCCAGTCAGGCGCTCCGGGTGCTGGCATTTGCCATGAAGGAAACCGATCAGTCCGATTCCCGGCAGATGGCCTTTCTGGGGCTTGCCGGGATGCTGGATCCGCCCAGAGAAGAAGCACGAACTGCCATTCGCACCTGTGCCCTTGCAAGCATTCAAACCGTTATGATTACAGGTGACCATAAAAATACTGCCGTTGCCATTGCGGAAAAAGCAGGACTGCTGCGAGGCAGAAAGGCGATGACTGGAGCGGAACTGGATGCGCTGACCGATCAGCAGTTGGCGGCCTGCATCCGGGAATACGGTGTATTTGCCAGAGTGAACCCGGCACATAAACTGCGGCTGGTGCGTGCCTATCGAAAAAATGGTGCTGTAGTTGCCATGACCGGAGATGGCGTGAACGATGCGCCTGCCATCAAAGAAGCCGATGTCGGTGTTGCCATGGGAAAAACCGGAACCGATGTTGCCAAGCAGGCGGCAGATGTTGTTCTGCTGGACGACAATCTTGCCACGCTGGTATATGCGGTGGAGCAAGGACGCTGTATTTATGCCAACATCCGGAAATTTGTACGGTACCTGCTCTCCTGCAACATTGGAGAAGTCCTGACGATGATGCTGAGCATTCTGATGGGAATGCCCATTGTCCTGCTGCCGACCCAACTGCTGCTGGTGAATCTGGTGACAGATGGACTTCCCGCCATTGCGCTGGGAATGGAACCGCCGGAGCCGGAACAAATGCGCCAGCCGCCCCGCCGCCAGGAGGAAAGTTTCTTTTCCAATGGACTGCTGGGACGGATTCTATTCCGTGGGATTCTGATTGGAATGGGAACACTGGCGGCATTTACCAGCATTCTGCACTTGGGCGGCACATTGGAAGCTGCCCGTACCGGCGCACTCTGCACATTGATTGTCTCACAGCTGGTGCATGTGTTTGAATGCAAGTCCGAACGAAAGAGTTTATTCTCCATTCCCTACTGGAACAACTGGAAACTGCTGGGAGCTGTTGCCATTTCTCTGGCTGTTCTACTGGCTGCGGTACAGATTCCGGCTTTGCAGCTGATTTTTGATACCGTTCGACTGACCAAGTTACAATGGGGTGTTTCGCTGTTGTGTTCGTTTGCCGTTCCGATTTTTGCAAGCTTCTATCAGATCATACAGAAACGAACCAAAAAGGAACAATAATGGGCAACAGACGGCAACCACTCCACCGAACGCACTCCATATAAAAAGAAAATCTCGTGAGAAAAGAACCCTTTCCAGGTACTTCTCACGAGACTTTTCGTTCAGTCAATGTGAAACCATTCCAACTAGCTGCATCCGGCAAAGATACAACATCCTATTGGACTGCGTTTAATCCACATTCGGCAGGCCTGCAAATCCAACTGCTAAATCAGCATCAGTCGGAATATAATCCTGCATTTCGCCATCATTGAACTTCTGGTAAGCCACCATATCAAAGTATCCGGTTCCGGTCAATCCGAAGAAAATATTCTTTTCTTCTCCGGTTTCCTTGCACTTCAATGCTTCATCAATGGCAACCCGAATGGCATGGCTGCTCTCCGGTGCCGGCAGAATGCCTTCTGTCCGGGCGAACTGTGTTGCAGCAGCAAATACGGCTGTCTGCTCTACGGAAGTTGCTTCCATTAAGCCGTCATGATACAGCTGAGAAAGCGTGGAGCTCATGCCGTGATACCGCAGACCGCCTGCATGGTTGGCAGAAGGAATGAAACCGCTGCCCAGCGTGTACATCTTTGCCAGCGGGCAAACTTTACCGGTATCGCAGAAATCATACGCAAACTTTCCGCGTGTCAAGCTCGGACAGGAAGCCGGTTCAACTGCCAGAATGCGGTAATCCGCTTCTCCGCGCAGCTTTTCGCCCATAAACGGTGCAATCAAGCCACCCAGATTGGAACCGCCGCCGGCACAGCCAATGATCAAGTCCGGCTTTACGCCCAGCTTATCGAATGCAATCTTGGACTCCAGACCAATAACAGACTGATGCAGTACAACCTGCGACAGAACCGAACCCAATACATACCGATATCCTTCATGGGTGGTGGCATCTTCTACGGCTTCTGAAATGGCACAGCCCAGGCTTCCGGTGGTTCCCGGATGCTCTGCCAGAATCTTCTTGCCGACCTGTGTGGTTTCAGACGGAGACGGGGTAACAGAAGCGCCATATGTCCGCATCACTTCCCGGCGGAATGGCTTCTGCTCATAGGAGACCTTTACCATGTATACCCGGCAATCCAAGTCCAGATACGCACATGCCATGGACAGTGCCGTTCCCCACTGACCCGCACCGGTTTCGGTGGTAACACCCTTCAGACCCTGCTTCTTGGCGTAATAAGCCTGCGCAATGGCACTGTTGAGCTTGTGGCTGCCGGAGGTGTTATTGCCCTCAAACTTGTAATAGATATGTGCTGGCGTACCCAGTGCTTTTTCCAGGCAGTAAGCACGTACCAGCGGAGAAGGACGGTACATCTTGTAGAAATTCTGGACATCCTCGGGAATGTCAAAATACGGTGTGGTATCGTCCAGTTCCTGCTTCACCAACTCATCGCAGAACACATGAGAGAGTTCTTCTGCGGTCATGGGCTTTAAAGTTGCAGGGTTGAGCAGCGGAGCCGGCTTGTTTTTCATATCTGCCCGCAAATTGTACCATTGCTTGGGCATCTCGGATTCGTCCAGATAGGTTTTGTATGGAATTTGCTGTGCCATAAAGATCGTTCCTTTCTTGTATCAAACTGTGTTTTCCACAGCACACCAATCCAATTTGCTATGGAAAACAGGGTCAAAAAAAGCTTCTGTCCCAAACATTAGGACAGAAGCATACTCTGCGGTGCCACCTAAATTCGCCGGAGTCCGGCGCACTTTCGTTTGATATAACGGTCAATCCCGTCGCCCCTACTGACAGAGAACCATCTGCGTTCAGTTTGCCCTCACAAGTCCATTCCCTTTTTCAGCAGGACCGCATTCCAGCAGCAGCGGCTCTCTGTACCAGCCTTTTCCAAAAGGTACTCTTCTTGTTCTTCGGTGTATTATGATTTGGTTTTATTATAACAGGTTTTTCAACTGCTGTCAAGGAAAAAATTCTGTCCGCAAGCTGCACATGGAAAGAAATGCTGGATACTAGAGCTTTTTGGTGCAGTGGCTTAAAATCTGCAATACCATCGAAACAAAAAAATCTCGTGAGAAATTCCTGAAAAGGAATCTATTTGAACCAAAGCTTTTCTGTAGCAGACCGGCAAAAACGCTACGCTGTTTGCCTAGGAACGCATTTTGCGCTGTCGACTGACTGCGTTATTTTTACAACTTTTCTAAAATTGTTCTGATTGATTGCAATTGGTCTTTTCAATATGCGCAAAATGCTAATTCATTTGCTTATTCTACTTTTTGTATGACATACTGTTTGGCTGCTTTTGGATGGTTGCTCTGCAACCATATGAGGCTACTCGCCTCAAACACGCGGCAGCATTTTCGAGAAATTGCTGCACCAAAAAGCTTTTGTACTTGGCTGTACTGCCTTATAAGGGTTAGGAATGACTCGAAAGTTGTTTCTTTTTGCGCCATGCATATGCCTGACCTATACAGCAGGCAAATACATCCGCTGCAATCGAAGAAATCCGCATCAGCAGCACAAACAGCAAAATTTGATCCGAATTGCTTCCGCCGCAGACAAACAGCATCACCGATTCCCGAATGCCAATGCCGCCCGGTGCGCCCGGCGTTACAAACCCGATAATCCAGGCAAACACAAATGCACCTGTCAGTGCTGTCAGCTCTCCAAAGGAAGTCCCCGACCCAAACACCAGCCGCAGGGCAATGAAATACACCAACGCAGAACCCGCATTCTGTACGATATAGAATCCAAGTCCTTTTCCCAAATTCCAGATACCCTTTCCGGAAAAGGCTGCACGATACCGATGCAGATACTTGGTGACCGGCTCCTTCCACTTCCAGAATACAACTGCAAATCCTGCTGCTGCAACAACAAGCACAATGCCGCCCACCAGCAAAATCTGTAAGCCATACTGCGCCAGCAAATCTGCAAGCGTACTGCCCAGCAGCAACACAGAAACCACAACTGCGCCCAGGATGCAGCACAAAATATCCAAAATTGTGGCACAGGCAACATCAACATGCCGAATTTGCAGATCGGCTGCCAGCTGGTTGCGCCCAACATATTGAAAGACATTGCCTGGTACATACTTATACAAATTGGATTTGGTATAAACCGGCATAGCGGCTGCATAGGGAATCTTCTCCCCGGAAAGCGCCTTGGTAAACAGCAGCCACGGATAACAGGTCACCAGAATCAAACCCGTCTGCACAACTGTATTCAGCAGCAGCGCTGCCAGTACCGGCGACTGCTTGAGCTGTGCCGGGTCGAAGTCCATGCCAATGATCTTTTTTACCAGGAAAATCAACGCCGCAACCATCAGCAGATTGCCGGCAATCTTAACCACTTTTTTCATTTTGTTGTTCCCTTTGATGCTTGATTTGCAAAATCAAATCTGCCAACGCACGGGCATTTCCCATCTCCACAAAGTAAATGCCATCCTCAGAAGCCTGATAGAGTTCATGCGTAGCAGGATTGTCCCCGAGAATCATCGGCTTCTGCATGGCATGATAGATATAGGCTTTCCCCGGAATGGTGCGCCGTGCCTTTTGAATGGTACCGTCAAAATGTCCGGCCAGGCAAAGGTCTGCCTGTGCAATCTGCTCTGCCAGCTGCTGCTGCGGCAGCCAG
>FR899094.1:61561-61891 GCA_000437255.1 Ruminococcus sp. CAG:403 | reverse complement strand
GCGGCAGCCAGTCGATATATGTGGTGATGGATTCCCCGGTGCGGACTGCGCCGTCTCCGAGCGGTCCCACCATAATCATATGCAGATGCGGCTCCTGCTCCAGCAAGGAAATCGCTTCCAAAATCACCGGAACCCCCTGCAAAGGCAAAATGCTGCCGAAATACAGTACCGTAAAATCAGTATGCGGCTGCATGGGGCGTGGATAATAGATGCTGGTATCTGCCTCCAGGTAAAGTGTCTGCATCTGTGCCGGCGGATAGGAAAATTCCTCGCAAAAATACTGCCCATGGGCATGCGTATCGCAAATCGCGAGATCGGCACGCTGTAGGG
>FR899094.1:44591-61474 GCA_000437255.1 Ruminococcus sp. CAG:403 | reverse complement strand
ATACAGAGTGTATCGTAAAACGAAATAAAAAAGTCGATGACCAGCGGCTTTTTCTGTAATTTCCGCCCGAACAGCGGCAGCACCAGCTGCGGTGCAAATCCCACCATGCTGATATCGTAGTCCTCCATGCGGACAGACAGCAGCGCACGATAGACGGTACACAGCCGCTTGCGGTAGCTCTTTTCCGAAGAACCAATCAGCGTTACCGTATTACCGGCCTCCTGAAGCAGCCGGACTTCCTGCGTCACCCGCAGGTAATCCGTATTTTTGGTTGTAATATACAGCACCCGGCTGTTTTTGATCTCATGAATCGATTTCATCATCTTCTTGATTCTTGCAGTCTGCCTTTCTGACACGATACTGCACGTCCTCCAAAATTTTACGGTTTGCAGCAATGACATCGCTGAGGAAGCCAATGGAAATGGTCTGGAATCCGGTCATCAGCAAAACTGCTGTTAAAATGAGAGACTGGATGTGCCCGTCCCCATCGCCGATGCAGAAGTAAACCAGGAACCGAATGCCCAAAATCAGTCCCAGCAGCAACAGCACGATCCCAATGGTGCTGAAAAATTTCAGCGGCCGATACATCAGGAAGGAACGGGTAATGACGCTGGAAGAGCGTTTCATATACCGCCACATACTGGAAAACAGCCGGGACGGACGGGTTTCCGGGTTGGTATGGATGGGCACAGAAGTCATGGCAATCTTATTATGCCCTGCCTGAATGATGGTTTCCAGGGTATAGGTGTACTCATTCACCACGTTCAGGCGCAGAGCGGCATCCCGAGAATAGGCACGGAATCCGCTTGGTGCATCTGGAATATCCGTCTGCGAAGCCACCCGTACCACCCAGCTGCCCAGGTGCTGGAATTTTTTCTTCTTCCAGGAAAAATGTTCGGTTTGATCAATCGGCCGTTCCCCAATGACAATGTCTGCTTTTTGCTCCAAAATCGGACGCACCAGCTTCTCAATGTCCGCACCGCAGTACTGATTGTCCGCATCGGTGTTGACAATGATGTCTGCACCCAAATGCAGGCAGGCATCCAGTCCTGCCATAAAACCACGTGCCAGTCCTTTGTTTCGCTTAAACGATACAATGTGATGGAATCCGAGTTCCCGGGCACGCTGCACGGTGTTGTCCTGGCTGCCATCGTTGATGATCAGATACTCAATGGTATCAATGCCCTCTATCTGCCGGGGCAGGTCGTTATAAGCCAGCTCCAGTGTCTCTGCTTCATTGTAGCAGGGAATTTGTATGATTAACTTCATAATTGCATGCACTCCCTATGCCTTTTCAAAAATCCTGTCCATTTCCCCGGACAGCCGTTGTCGGAACAAATTGTAAGCTGCTGTTCTCCAGAATATAATCTCGAATGGCGTCTCCATAGACCCAGAAGTATTCGTTGTTTCGGTTCAAAGCGGTATGATCCAGCCGGTAAATATGTGCATCATAAGCTTCCAGATTCAGGTCTTCTGAACTGATGATCAAACTGTTTTCGGAAATAAAATCCAGTACTTCCTGCGGCTGGGTATCCGAACGAATCTCAAAGTCGAATTCCTTCAAATGTGCATCCGGCAGTACAAACTGCATCGCCGAACCGCTGAAGGGCTTGAGCTGATGCACATTGTAATAGTAAACATCCGGATAATGCGATTCCAGCTGATCCACCTGGGAAACAATATGCATTGCAGTATGCACATAGGCAAAATCTGCACGGCTGTTTTCCAATATCACATCGTGTGCAGTAACCGCATAGCTTTGCAGGAACACACCGCAAAGAATCAGATGCAGCCCACCCTGCTTCCGAGTACGAATACCCAGCAGCACCAGGCAGAAAACCAGACTAACTACCAGCACCAGATTACGGAAATCAATGGAGGCGATAAACGAGTATGGATTCTTCCCGATATAGGGGATCAGATTCAAAATGGTGGTATTGGACGTATCTGCCTGCGCCTGAATGGTATCGGAAAGCAGAAAAATGGACAGCATATTCCCTGCAAATAGGATCCCTGCCACTGCCAGCAAACGAAGCCGATATGCGTGCCGCAGCACGGCATACAGCGCAAAAAAGAGGCAAATTCCCAAAACGTTGGAAATATAACGGGTATAGATGAAATAATCGCCTCGTGTTACTGCGGCACTGCCGTGGTTGCCCAGGAACAAGATGCTGATGCCAAATGCACCCAGGAACAGCAGCAGCTGAAACAGCGCCAACAGCCAGGCGGTATGCCGCTCATCCGGTGCCTTCTGCTTGGTCAGGCACATGTTCTTCTTGCAGCCATTCCAGATAATCGGAACCGCAAGCACTACCGCAAGCGTTAAAATACCATATGCGGAGGCATTCGCTGCGAACAGCTGCCCAATGGCAATTTTGATGAGTCCCTTGATGCCGGAAAGATTCAGTAGCGACTTGACACCGCCGACTGTGCCGCCGAGCGTATTGTTCAGCTCTCCGGCGGATTGTGCGAGCCAGACATGCTGGACGAAAAATTGCTTTCCGAAATTGGACAGCACATAAAAGCCACCCAAAGACAGCAAAAAGGAAATCGGTTCCACCATGCACCGGCGCTGTGCCACCAGCACAACCAGCACGATCAGAAAAACAGCTACGAAAAATGCCAGTGCCCGTCCGTGTACCGTATAGCTGTAGACCAGCGTCAATGCCAGCAAAACACCCCAAAGTGCCTGCCTGGGCTTATTGGGGGCATGGTAAAGCTTCACCAAAAACAGCAGCATCAACCACGGCAAAAAGCACATCATGGATTCATTCCAGACCCATTTGGTATAGACCAGGTATCCCGGATACAGTCCCGTTGCCAGGGCAAGCGGAAAAGCAGGTTTTCGATTCATGCCCAGATAGCGCACCAGCAGGTAAAAGGCAATCACTGGAATCAAGGAAAGATATGCTGCATTGAGCAGCGCAATCAGCCGATACCGCAGAATCGGGCCTTTCGTCAAAAAGAAAATGGGAATATAGAGCAGCGAGGTGCCATATCCATAATAACCGATATTGGAAACAATGCCGCTCCAATCCTCCCCGGTTACATAAGCGGCAGAGGCCAGCACGCCGATTTCATCGTGCGACATGTGGGGCACGTTCATTTGAACGGCAACCACAGCATGCACCAGAAAGACAATCCCATACAGCAGCAGCCCCAATAAGCGCCGTTGTATGGTTGGATTCTTCATCCAAGCCGGAAGGTTCCGGCGAAGCAGCTTCTTCATACGGCGGATCCTCTCCCGATTTGCTTGGCAGATGCCAGCGTATGGGCAAGACCCGGTGCATCGGAGATGCTGTAGAACTCCGAATGGCGAACCGCTTCCAAAGTCTGTTCGGTCACCGGAGAAGCCGGAACAGATTGTGTGAGCGCCTTCCAATACTGCTCTGCCACCAGACGGATATCCAGATTCTGCTCTGCATAGGCACGGGCTGCTTGTTCCAGCTGTACCCGTTCCTCTGGATGCTGAATCAGCCGCTTGAGCGCATCATAAATAACATCCGGTTCCCGGCGTTCTCCCATCTGTCGAACCGATGGCAGCTTCACACAGGCAGCATCCGGCAATTCCGAAAAGCTGCCGATGTCGTTGACCAGCACGCACTTTCCTTTTCCGAGAATGCGCATCAGACTGCCGCTGGTTTCTCCGTTGGATGGATACCGCAGATTCAAGCAGATATCGGTTGCGTCAATCGACTTTTGGAACTGTTCCAGCGTAATATAACCCGTTACCGTTACGGCATTCTGCATCTGGAAGTCCTGAACCACCTGTTCAAATTCAGTCTGAATGTTTTCTGCCAGCTTCCCGGCAAACAGCAGATGCACGTTCGGAACCTCCTGCCGCAGTTTGCCAAAGGCACGCAGAATCGGGATGGCACGCTTGGTAGCATGAATGCCGCCAAATGCCGCCAATAAAATCGTATCCGGTGCAATACCCAGCGCTTCCTTGGCTGCCCGTGCATCCGGAAGCGGCTCCAAAATGGTATAGGATGGAATCACGGTTACCGAACGGGCAATATCTGCCTGCAACAACTTATATTTGGATTCCTGGCTGTGCACAATAATGGTATCAGCATAGTTGGTTACCAAGCCGTTTGCCTCCATCTCATAGATATTGGGGTTGGCGGTGCCGTTTGCCAGTGCTTCCAGGTACGGAGCAAGCTGCTCTTCCCGGTAGTCTTCCAGCAGACAGGAACGATACAGCGACAGATCCTGCTTATGCTGCCGCATGGCATAATCATAGATGGAACCATGCAGATTGTAGTCATGCAGCACGACAATGCCCCGGTACTTTTGCAGATAGGGATACATATAGAAATGGAAGCTGGAATTGCCCATCTGATACAGCGTTGCCTGATACTGTGTCCGCCGTTCCGGATAGGCGGTGTGCGGCAGAATCTGCACCGTTTCCGGCAGGGATACCTGCGGAGTATAAGTGGTATCGACGTAAACATCGATGCTGCAATAGGCACTCAGCGCCCGAATGATGTCCACACTGTAGTCCGAAATGCCGGATTCCAGCGGCGGCAGCGGTGTAAAGCAGGCAATGCGCTTGGCACTGCTCCCGGATACCGGTGCAGCCGGCTGCGCTGCTTCCAGTGGGGTGATCTGGTTGAGGAAGCCAATAGCAGCCTCTGCAACCCGTTCCCAACGGTACAAAGCCAGGCGTTCTTCGCCCTTTTTCGTCAGCTCTTCCAGAATTTGCGGCTGCAAGGCCCGTTCCATTCCAGCTGCAATGTCTGCATCCGAATCAGCCGAAACCAGAATAGCCGCATCTCCGCCGATCTGTGCCAGGCTGGAATTATTGGAGGTGACAACCGGCGTACCGCATGCCCATGCTTCGACAATCGGCAAACCGAATCCCTCATACTTGGAGGGGAACGCCATCAAAGCCGCCAGGTTGTAGAATTGCAGCAGCTCTTCTGTCGTCACAAAATTGGTGAAGATGACATCCTGCTCCACATGACTGTGCTTGGCAACTGCCTGTAACTGCTCCTGCGCAGGCGCAGACAATTTACAAACAACCACCAGCTGGTACTGACTGCGCAGTTCCTGCGGCAGCAGGCCATATGCCCGAATCAAACCGTCTAAGTTTTTCCGTTTGTCCTCTCCGCCGGTACACATGATAAACGGCTTGGTGATATGATACTTTTGGAAAAGTGCGGTGCGTGTTTCTTCCGGGATTTCAATTTTTTGATAGTGATCGTCTACAGCACCCCAGATGACATGAATCCGCTCCGGGTCAAAGTGCAGATACTGCACCAAATCGCTCTTGACACTTTCCGAAATCACCAACAGCGAATCCACCCAGCGCAGCCGCTCAATGCAGCCCATATACCATTGATTGGTCACCGGGTCTGTCAAATAATGCTCCTTCATCACGTAGGGAATGATATCATAAACGGTTGCAACCGTTCGCACCCCTTGCAGCCATTCCTTCCGGTAGCTGACAAAGTTCGACTCAAACGGAGAGGTGATATAAAAGACATCAATCTGCCGTTCCTGCAAATACTGCTGCAAAATGGCACCCATGACTTCCTCACAGGCTTTCTCCCGCAGCAGGACATTCTGGGAACCGGTGTCAATGAAGTCCTCCGTCAAATTGGTCACACCGGGCAGCTGATCGGACAGATGAAAATCCTTGTCAATCCAATTGAGGAAGAAGTATTGATTGTCCGGATCCTGCCGGATCATGTGCAAAAACTGGCTGAGTACATAGTTTCCGATTCCACGGTTTTTGCTCATCGGGCCGAGAATGGCCGTTGCATCAAATGCAATTCTCATTTGGCAGCGCCTCCTAATGCAGTTTGGTCAATGAAAATGGAATTAATCCCAGTAAATGCATATTCTTCATAGCCCTTTTTCCGCAGATACTGCAAAATTTCTGTATTTTTCTTGGGAATGCCCAACTTGGTCTTATATTCGATCATTTCACAGATAATGGCAAACGGACGGAACGTATCAAAATTCATCATACGCAAAACATCCAGTTCCATGCCCTCAATATCAATATTGACAAGATCCGGTGCTCGATCCGGAAAATACGCAGCAATCAGTTCCGGAATGGTAATGGACGGAACAGAAACAGTCTGCTCAATCTGAATGGCAGGGTTTTCCTTCATAAAACTCTTTGCGGCTTCATAGTCCATGGTAGACAAGCCGTCTCCGTTCATGACATAGAATGTCAGTGTGGTATCTGCCTGGTTGGAGATACAGCGGTTCACAACGGTATCTCTCGGCCGAACGGTCTTCAGCTCCTCAATCAGGCTGGGATTGGCTTCCACCAAAACGCCGCTGGCACCCTCCCGGTAAAAGCTATAGGTATTGCTCAGGAACTTGGCATGATTGGCACCCAAATCCAAATAGGTCAGCTGGGACAAATCCCGATTCATGGAACGGAAAATAAACCGCAGAATGGCGTCCTCTCCGGACTGGGAATAGGACTGACAGGAAACCTTCCGATCCTTTCGGGATTCGAGATCCACACTGCTGCCTGCGGCAAGCTGCTCCAGAAATTCTTGATTCATAAGCTCTAGCTCCTCTTGGTCTTTTTTCAGCTCACGTGCCTGCTGCGTCAGTTCCTGCTGAAGGTTCTGATTTTTAATGGCAAGCTCCTCCATCTGATTGCGCAGGCTGATGGCTTCGCACTTGAGTGCATTCAGTTCCAGATTGACCTGTGCGGAAAACGCATTGTTTGCACTGTTATAGGTGGTCTGCTGCATCATGCAGGGCTCTACGTACCAGAACATCAGGCGGCGCAGCAAGCGCTTCAATGCACGCTTACACTTCCCGGAAAAGGACGACGTGCCGGGAATGGCACGGTACGAACGGTTGACCGCTGTGCGGTTCATCCGATCCAGCTGATCCAGCATGGCAGGATTGACTGCCTCGCTCAACAGATTGGGATCCCCTGCCCCACCGTTGCTGCCCAGCAGCTTCTCCAAAATTACTTTTTCTTCCATCTCATCTATTTTCAAGCTCATTTCTGAATCTCCCATCTATGTTGAACGGCAAGATAGCCGGTGCTGCGTTCTTCTGAAACCACATCAAAAAAGCAATAATTCCGATAAAAGTCCATGGGGACGCTGTTCTCATCCACAATGGCAAGGTTCAGGACATACCGCCCTGCCAGCAGCGGAAGCGGGTCAATGGTTACGCTGACGGTTCCGGCATCTGCTGTATGCTTGATGGAAAGGCGGTCGATCTTGGTATTGTTGCCATACAGGCAGACTCCATCCATGGTATAAAATCCAAATCCGAAAATATACTCTTCCAGCGGCTTGTGCACGGTATAATCCAACTCAATCCGCATGGTGTCGCCGGTGTGGAAAATCCGAACATCTTTGCCCTCCTGGTTGAGCAGGCGTGCCTGTGCAATTTCGACATACTCCAACCCGAATCGATTGGCGGAATAGTCAATGGCATCCGCAGAAGCTGCCGGTTTTGCCTCCGTTCCGGTCTGCTCCGCAGTCTGTTCCTTGGCATCGCCCTGCTGTTCCTCCTGCTCTTTGAGCATGGATTCTACTTTCTTTTCGTTCATATAGTTGAAGTAGGCATCCACCACCGGAGCGGCTTTTCCTTCCTTGATAATGGTTCCATCGTTGAGCCAGATGGCACGGTCACAGAACTGTTCAATTGTAGAAAGGTCATGGGTCACAATAATGATTGTAACGCCGGAAGCTTTCAGCTCCCGAAGCCGGTTGAAGCATTTGGTTTGGAAGTTGGTATCTCCAACTGCCAGAATTTCATCAATCAGCAAAATATCCGCATCCACGTTGATGGCAACCGAAAAGGCAAGCCGCATATACATACCGGAAGAATACGTCCGCACCGGATTGTCAATAAATTCTTCCAATTCGGAAAAGGCAATGATATCATGCAGCCGGGCATCAATTTCTTTCTTGGTCAAGCCAAAAATCGATGCATTGGTATAGATATTTTCCCGTCCGCTCATGTCCGGATGGAAGCCGGCACCCAGTTCAATCAGGCTGGACACCCGTCCG
Source organism: Ruminococcus sp. CAG:403 (assembly GCA_000437255.1). GTDB lineage: Bacteria > Bacillota > Clostridia > Oscillospirales > Ruminococcaceae > Ruminococcus_C. The sequence goes on along the minus strand of FR899094.1, from coordinate 53,471 downwards.
TTCATGGTAATGCTTCCGCCGTCCGGATACATAATCTTCGTCAAAAGCTTCAGCGTGGTACTTTTTCCGCAGCCGTTGTGTCCGATCAGACCGACTGCCTCCCCTTTTTTCACCTGAAAGCTGATGCCGTTCAAAACCGTTCGCTCTTCATAGCGGCTGCGCTTACGAAACAGCAGGCGTTCCTTGAGCTGATTGCCCTTGTCGTAGTAAATTTTAAACTTTTTCGTCAGATCCTGTACGGAGATCGCCAATTCATCTTGTTTCATTACAATTCCTCCGCAAAATGTTTCTGTAATTTCGAGAAGACAACATGCCCCAAAAGCAGGAACAGAATGCCCAGCACCGTTGCAGAAATCAATGTTTTCAAGTTCGGAATGGCAGCCTCATACAGAATGGAGCGGTAGCATTCAATGACATGCGTCATGGGATTGATGTTAAACAGCGGCAGCAGTTTATCCGGCACCATGTCCTTGGTATACATAATGGGTGTCATATACATCCAAGCCATGGAGACAATCCCAAGGATATGCTCCAGATCCCGGAAGTAAACGGTCACTGCGGAAGTCAGCATTGCAATGCCAAGCGCCATGATATACTCCACCACCATGACAATCGGCAGGCAGAGCAAGGCGAGCGGATTAAGTCCGACCCCGGAAATGAGCACGACTGCAAAAATGACCAGGAAGGTCAGCAGCATATTCACAAAACAGCTGGTAACATACGAAATCGGGATGACTTCCCGGGGGAAATAAATCTTCTTAATGAGGTCTTTCTGTGCCAAAATGGATGCTGCACCGCCGGTCATTGAGGACGAGAAAAACATCCACGGAATGAGTCCGACAAACAGATACAGGTAATACTTGTCAATATTGACCCGCAGCACGTAGGAAAATACAGCTGTATAAACAACCAATTGCAGCAGCGGATTTAAAAACGTCCAAAAAAAGCCTAGTACGGATCCTTTATACCGTCCTCGAAGGTCTTTCCGTACCAGACTGAATATCATTTGCCGATATTCATATAAGTCTTTGATTGCATGCATAACAGGGTGCTCCTTTTTTCATTCAAACGATCATAGAGCCTGCTTTCGCAAAAAGCAGACGATCTACTTTTTGGAAAAACAGGTTCTAAGGGCTTGTTTATTATAGCATGCATGCGAATGCCATGTCAAGTTATAAATTGGCAGATTGCAGAAATTTCGGCGAAATTGCGTAGATTTTGGCAGAAGAAGTTTATTTTTTCAAACAAGCCAACACCCAAAAAGAACCAGACATAAAATACAGATACAAAAGTGCTTCGATATACCGTTTTTGCCGGATGCAAGCGATTCGTATGATTCCAATCGATCAATCCTTTTCAACCAAAAAAATCCCGTGAGAAAATAATCCTTTTCCATGGATTTCTCACGAGATTTTTCTTTATAAAAGAACACAGATACAAACCGGTTGCATCCGGCAACGGCTGCGCAGCATGTTCGAAAACTTGCTGCGCCCAAAAGCTTGTATATCGATGTAATTTGCTTTGCCGTTTCTTTATGGAAAGTACGAAGCTTATGCATTGCGGCGGCTCTTAATGATGCCAATGCAAATACCGAGCAGTCCCATTCCAGCTCCTATCAAGCCGGTTATCATGCAGACAAACGAACCATGCTCCATAACGCCTGTAAAGAAACTGAAGATAGCGGGATCCTTAATGGAAAATCGCTGGAAGTACTGACTGCCGAGCAGATAGCCAAACGGTGCTGCCAGCATCAAACCGCCTGCAAGCAGGGTACATCCCATCCAATACAGCCACTGCCGCCGTGCCAACAACAGCAGGACGCACAAGCATGCAACACTCACAACGGCTGCGCCAACGGTTCCATAAATGGATAGCCGATGCAGCTTGATCACCTTTTCAAACAAACCGGATTTCTCCATCGTTTCAAATTGGAACACATCCAGCTGCTTATAAATTTTAGATTCCGCCGCAGAAATGGCTTCGTTGAGTTTTTCGGTGTAGGTATCATCCTTTGGATAGGAAATGGAATCGGCATATGTTTCAAAATAATTGGTTATGCTGCTTTCCAGAGCAGAAAAGTCCACATCAGACTGCGCCGGTCTGGTGTTTGCGCCCCGGAAGCCGGCATAGCCTGCTTCTGTCAGTGTTTCCATCTGCGTGGAAATCCAGTCCGTTGTCAAAACATCTAAGTATACTTCCTTGGGAATCGCAGTGGAGTGCTCCTGTGCAGCGTAATAGGTCTCCAGATTGCTGCGCACCTTTTCCGCAACCTGCTGCTGTTCCAGCTGATGCAGATAAATGTGGCTGCTGCCCGTTGCATAAGCGGCATAGCCCAGAGCAAATGCTCCCAGCAGAGAAAATGCCAATATGACAGTACAAAGAATTCGGAAAAGAAGGGTTACGACTTGTTTCATGGTGTAGACTCCCCTCCTGTCTGTTCAGTCTGTGCTGTTTGATAGAATGCCTTTTCGGTCAGCGTACAGACGGCACCCACACGCTGCTTGGAAGCACCCAGCACCTGCATTTCACAAGTATATAAGGTTAAACGGTCGTCCTGCGTTTGCTTGAGATATTGTTCATCTGTATCCGCAAAGGAAATCAACTCCGATACAGTATAGGTGAAGCGTCCGTAGCTGGTATACAGCGTAAGGGTATCGCCTTTCTGCAACTGATTTAAATTCTGGAAAAAGGTGTTGACATGCGCACTGATCACAGAATTTCCCTTGCTGCCGATGGCTGCCGAACCGGAGCTCTGACAGGCACCTAGTTCCAGCAGTTCACTGCCGCCGCCCCAGTAAACCGGTACATACAGATCAATGGCTTCGCAGGAAAGGATGGCATATTGTTCGCCAAATGACGGAATGACAACGGAACCTTCCCCAGAAGTGGAGCCACTGTAATTGGTATCAATTTCTGTTTCCTTGATTTGCAGGCCGTCTGTTCCGCTTCCGGTGCCGGTTTTCATGCTGTCCATGAATGCAATGTGCAGATATGTGCTCATCTTTTCATAGGGCCGAATCAGGGCAAGCAATGCAATGCCGCCGCACAGCAGACAGATCAGAACCGGCATGCAGCAGGCTGCCAGCAGGCTGCTTTTGGTCTTGTTCTTTCGAGACATGGCAGGCTCCTTACTTTTGTTTCTTGGCACAATACAACAGTGCTCCCAATCCGCCGACTGCCAGCACAATCATACCGCCCGCCAGCAGAACTGGAACTGTATGCGGCTTTCCGGTAGCTTCTACCTCATTGCCAAAGGTCATGACATCCTTCAAGTTACCGTCTGCATCCCGTGCACTGACAATGATCGTATCATCGTCAATGGTATCGATCGAGAAATTCATACCGAGGGACTCCCCGATATTCAAAAACCCTTGCAGCATATCTGCTTTATCGGAAAGTCCAAGATCCTTGAGGTAGCTGTTGCGGTCTTCATTGGACATGTTCTCCAAAAATTCCTTTTGCTCCTGCTGCGTCATGCCGCTGACATAATCTTGCTTCTGCTCTGGAGTCATATTGGCAAATGCAATGGTGGTTGTCGTGGAAGAAGACGGCGTATTGGGTGCAGCGGTTTCTGCACCGGCATTGCCGTTATTGTTATTCCCATTGTTGTTGGCAGGTGTTGTGGTTTTTCCGCCATCCGCAATGGCACTGCTTACGGCTGCATTGCGGTCAGCCGCCCAGGCATCAAGTTCTGCAATGGCAGCATCGCACTGTTCCGATGTATACTGTCCGCTGCTGTACTGATTGATGCACTGCTGAATGGTTTCATCCGGCAGACCGACTGCGTAGGCATGTGCAATAACATCATCTACTGTAGTTGCAGAAGCAGACAAGCCGCCGATGCAGCTGACCGTCAGCAGCATACCGGCACAGGCAGCAATCCATTTTGGGGTATGTTGTCTCATAAGAGCATCCTCCTTTAAAATTCGTCATGTATTCTTTTATTATACAGGATTTTATAGCATTTGGCAAGTGGAATAAAAAAACAAAAAAGCAACCCGCAAACCGAACAAAAAACGCAGATACAAAGCTTTTTGGTGCAGCAATTTCTCGAAAATGCTGCCGCAGAGTTTGAGACGAGGAGTCTCATATTTTTGCGCAGCAAAAATAAAAACCAAGCATCTGCATAAAAAAAGAAAAAGAAGAGCAAGGAAACAGAAAAAGCATTTTGCGTATTCTAAGAAAACCAAACGAACCCAATATGTATCAGAAAAGAAAGAATGCTTTCATAACGCAGACACCCAATCACGCAAAATGCGACTCTTAGGCAAACAGCGCAGCGTTTTTGCCGGTCTGCCACAAGGAAGCATTCTTTCGATTGGTTCTTTTTCCAGTTTCAAAATAGCCTCATTCTAAGCCAGATTGATTCTGCAAAAAATTCTAAATTTTACAATCAGTTGCATCCGGCAAAAGCGCTTCGCTGTTTGCCTCGATTCCGCATTTTGCGCAGTTTGGTTCCTTTTCCGGTTGAACAGACATCCTGAGATTATTCTTTTTTGTTCCGTTTTGATTTAGAATATGCGCAAAATGCGGTTGCTTCATTTGCTCTATTTTTGGTATAAAAATGCTACTTTGTTGCTTTTAAATGGTTGCTTCGCAACCATATGAGACTGCTCGTCTCAAGCTCTGCGGCAGCATTTTCGAGAAATTGCTGCACCAAAAAGCGTTTATGTCTGCGCTGCTGCTGCACGTTTTGTTGCCAAATTGTTCCAATCAATAGAAAAATGGAGCCGACAGATATGCTCTGAGTCGACCCCATCTTCTATTTTTTCACGTTGTAAAAATACAATTATTCCTCTTCAGCAGTGTGTGCTTCGATAAAGGAAACAATGTCCCCAACAGTCTTGATCTTTTCTACATCTTCGTCTTCAATCTTCAGATCAAATTCTTCTTCTACGGACATTACCAAATCTACCATGTCCAGAGAGTCTGCATCCAGATCTTCCTGAATGTTTGCATCCATGGTAACTTCGTCTTCCTCTACGTCCAGCTGATCCATGATAATTTCTTTCAGTTTGTCAAAAACCATTTCTATATCCTCCAGTAAATTTTTCTATATAGGGGAACACAACCAGTTCCACGACTATATTCACTATTAAAAAACAGAATTTTGGCAGAGGTTTACTCCCCCTCTTGGTAAAATCCAATTTTTCTAAACTTAGTATACCGTTCTTTGAGCAAAACGTCAATATCTTTTTGTAATTTTTCCGCTATCGTTTTCACCAAATATTCCTGAATATTTTCGGAAATTTTGTCCAAATCGCTTTGTGCGCCTCCGGCAGGCTCCGGAATAATGGCTTCTGCTACCCCAAATCGCAGCATATCTTCTGCCGTAATCTGCATGATTTCACACGCTTCCTGCTCCTTAGAAGCATCCTTCCACAGGATGGATGCAGCTCCACGGGGAGAGATTACCGAGTACAGCGCATTTTCCAGCATCGCCAGCGCATCACAAACGCCAAGTGCCAGCGCACCGCCGCTTCCGCCTTCTCCCAGCACAATGGATACCACCGGCGTCCGCAATGTCATAAATTCCATCAGGTTGCGGGCAATGGCTTCACCTTGTCCACGCTGTTCAGCTTCCACGCCGCAGAATGCACCGGGTGTGTCGATGAAACAAATGATCGGCCGATGGAATTTTTCTGCCTGCTTCGCCAGACGCAGTGCCTTCCGGTATCCCTCCGGGTGCGGCATGGCAAAATTGGCAGCCTTGTTCTCCTGAATATTACGACCCTTGACTTCTGCCAGAACCGTAACGGGAACATCTTTCAAAAAGCCAATTCCACCGAGAATGGCACCGTCATCTCCAACCCCACGATCTCCGTGCAGTTCGTAAAAATCATGAAAAATCAAAGGCAGGTAATCCCGAATGGTCGGTCTGTTCTTGTCTCGAATCAGCATCTGCCGATCCCAGGCGGTTTTCAATTCCTGTTCCATGCGTTATGCCTCCTTTTGGGGTTCTTCTACTGCATAGCCGTGCAGCTGTAACAGATGCGACAGCACGCCACGCATTTTCTTCCGGTCTACAATCATATCCACAAATCCATTTTCCAGCATGAACTCTGCCAGCTGGAAGTTGTCGGGCAGACGCTGCTTAATGGTACCCTCAATGACACGCCGTCCGGCAAATCCAATGAGGACTTTCGGCTCTGCTAAGATGATATCGCCCAGAGACGCAAACGATGCCGTTACGCCGCCTGTGGTCGGGTCAGTCAGCACAGTAATATAAAGTTGTCCGGCTTCATTGAGCTTGGCAACCGCACCAGAAGTCTTTGCCATCTGCATCAGCGAAATAATGCCTTCCTGCATCCGGGCACCGCCAGAGGCAGTAAATGCAATCACCGGCAGCTTTTTCTCGGCTGCGGTCTCAAAAGCACGGGTAATTTTCTCCCCGACTACGCTGCCCATGGAGGCCATCATAAAATGGGAATCCATTACAATCAAGACCGTACGAATGCCCTGAATGGTACATTCACCAGTCAGAACCGCTTCTTTCAAGCCGGTAACTGCCTGGAGCGATTCCACCTTCTTGGCATAACCCGGAAAAACAAGCGGATCCATGCTGGTCATGCCGGCATCATATTCCACAAAGCTTCCGGCATCCACCGTCAGGCGAATACGCTGATCTGCTGTCAGGCGCGCATGGTACTGACAGTTCGGGCAAACCAGATTGGCTTCCTGAAACTTGCTTTCCGGTGTGCTGTGCTGGCAGCGTGGGCATTTAAACATGGTTTCATGTTCTGCCGAATCATCATTGAACCGCTTGGTAACGGTCTTAAACAAATCTTCTAACATCGTATCACCATCATTTCTTCTTTTCCGCTTCCAGCCACCGGGTCAGAAACGCATTGTCGTAAGTTCCAGCTTCAAAGTCCTTATTCTTAATCAGCCGCAGCTGAAAATCGATGTTGGTATCAATGCCTTCTACGATAAATTCGGACAGCGCCCAGCGCATTTTCTGAATGGCTTCCTTTCGGGTCGGCGCATGTACGATCAGCTTTGCAATCATAGAGTCATAGTAAGGAGAAATGGTATACCCCTGATAAATGGCACTGTCAATGCGCACACCGGGACCGCCCGGCATATGTAGCGCCTGAATCTTACCCGGACACGGACGGAAGTCCTCATCCGGATTTTCGGCATTGATGCGGCATTCGATGGCATGTCCATTCAGGTGAATCTCCTCCTGCGTAAACGGCAGCGGCTCTCCCTGCGCAACCTGCAATTGCAGCTGCACCAGATCCAAACCAGTTACCAGTTCTGTAACCGGATGCTCCACCTGAATACGGGTATTCATTTCCATGAAATAGAAGTTCCGGTCATCGTCCACCAAGAACTCAATGGTTCCAACGTTGCAGTAATTGCAGGACTTTGCAGCCGTTACAGCTGCCTGCTGCATCCGCTGCCGCAGCTCCGGTGTCATCAGCGGGCTGGGGGATTCCTCCAGCACCTTCTGGTTGCGGCGCTGCATGCTGCAATCCCGCTCGCCCAGTGCAACAACATGACCGTATGCATCGGCAATGATCTGTACTTCTACATGGTGCGGCCCTACAATCAGCTTTTCCAGGTACACTTCATCGTTGCCGAAGAATTTTTTGGCTTCTTCCTTTGCCACTTCAATCTGCTCTTCCAGCTGATCCTCCCGGTCGATGCGGCGAATCCCACGGCCGCCGCCGCCGGCAGAAGCCTTGACAAGAACCGGATAGCCAATTCGCTTGGCAATCTCCTTGGCTTCCTCTAAGGAAGAAATGGCGCCGTCAGAACCCGGAATAACCGGAACGCCTGCCTGCTTCATGGTTTCCTTGGCACGTGCCTTGTCCCCCAGCATGGCAATAGATTCCGGAGAAGGGCCGATAAACGTAATGTCGTGTTCCCGGCAAAGCGCTGCAAATTCTGCGCTTTCCGACAAAAAGCCAAAGCCGGGATGCAGCGCTGTTGCGCCGGTGATTTCACAAGCGGCAATCAACGCCTGCATATTCAGATAGCTGTCCTTGGTATTCGGCGGGCCAATACAAACGGACTGGTCTGCAATTTCGGCATGCAGCGCCGTGCGGTCTGCTGTAGAATAGACCGTCACGCACTGAATTCCTGCCTCCCGACAAGCCCGAATGATTCTCACCGCAATTTCACCACGGTTGGCAATTAAAACTTTTTTGAATTTCATGTCCGCTCACAATCCTTACTGTTCCACGGCGAACTTGATTTCACCAACTACAGCCTTCTTGCCTGCCACACTTGCGACTGCCTTTCCAACGCCAATCGGACCACGCTGTGAAATAATTTCTACTTCCAGATCCAGCACATCACCCGGTACAACCTGACGGCGGAATTTCACTTTGTCAATACCCGCAAACATGGCAATTTTGCCTTTGAATTCCGGCTGAGAAAGAATGCAGACCGCGCCAGCCTGTGCCAGCATTTCAACCATCAGCACACCGGGCGTTACCGGCTTCTGCGGAAAATGGCCCTTGAACCAGAAGTCATCCTCCCGGATGTACTTTCTGGCAACGACACGCTTGCCTACTTCCATTTCCAGTACTTCATCAATCAGCAAAAACGGATCCCGGTGCGGAATGATTTCCTTAATTTGTTCCTGTGTCAGCAATACATCTGCCATGATAAAACGCCTCCTTATGCAATGATCATCAACGGCTGGTCATATTCCACGCCGTCGCCGTTTTGTACCAGAATTTCCTTGACCACGCCGTCAAAGTCGCTCTGTACCTCGTTCATCAGCTTCATGGATTCAATAATCAGAATCACATCGCCTTTCTTGACGGTGTCGCCCACCTGAACAAACGGCTTCTGATCCGGTGACGGGGCAGCATAATAGGTGCCGACCAGCGGTGCTTTCACCACATTCCCCTCCGGCTTTGCCGG
>FR899094.1:38843-44492 GCA_000437255.1 Ruminococcus sp. CAG:403 | reverse complement strand
TCGGCGGCAGGGACTTCTTGCCCTTTACCGTAATGGTTTTGGATCCGTCTGTGATGGTGATTTCACCCAGATCCTTCTGTGCAACCAGATCAGCCAGATGCGCAATGGCATCCATGTCGATCATATCTGTAATTTTGTCGCTCATTCGACTGCTCCTTCCCCTGTGCACTTCTTAAAGCACAGTGTTGCATTGTGTCCGCCGAAGCCCAAAGAATTGGACAGTGCAGCCGTAACCGGCATTTCAACCGGTCCATTGACGCAGTAATCCAAATCGCACTCCGGATCCGGGGTGGTGTAACCCAGTGTCTGATGGATGAATCCATCCCGGATAGACAATGCACAGACGATGGCCTCCACGGCGGCAGTTCCGCCCAGCATATGACCGGTCATAGACTTGGTGGAGTTGATCTTCACCTTGTGTGCCTGTTCTTCGCCCAAAGCCTTCTTAATGGCAATGGTCTCGTATTTATCATTGAGTCCTGTGCTGGTGCCGTGCGCATTGATATACGTGATATCTTCCGGCTTCAGTCCGGCTTCCTGGTAGGCGTGCACCATCGCATGTGCAGCCGCTTCTCCCTCCGGAGACGGGGAAGTCATATGATAAGCATCACAGGTTGCGCCGTAACCTGCCAGTTCACAGTAAATTTTTGCACCACGTGCACGGGCATGTTCGTATTCTTCCAGCATCAGAATGCCGCAGCCTTCGCCCAGAACAAATCCGCTCCGGTTGAGGTCAAACGGTGTGGATGCCTTTTCCGGATCTGCTTCCTTGGTCAGCGCCTTCATGGTTTTAAACCCGCCGAAAGTAAATTCTGTAATGGTGGATTCGGAACCGCCGCATAGGCAGATATCCAGATAACCATCCTTAATCTTCCGGAACGCTTCGCCAATTGCATGGTTGGCAGAAGCACATGCTGTTACGGTACAGAAATTGTCCCCCCGGAAGTTGGTCTTCATGGAAACCTGACCGGCAGCCATGTTGGAAATCATCATCGGAACAAAGAACGGAGAGATCCGGTTGGGACCCTTTTCCAGGTACGTGCTGTGCTGCTGCTGGGTCATTTCCAAGCCGCCGATGCCGCAGCCGATGATAACACCGGCACGGTACGGATCCACATCCTTCATATCAGAACCGCAGTCTGCGAGCGCTTCTTTGGCTGCAACAACTGCAAATTGGGTAAACCGCTCCATATGGCGGATATCTTTCTTTTCCAGATGGTCAGCCGGATCAAAGCCACGGACAATCCCGGCAACGCTGATGCCGACTTCAGTCGGATCAAACTTATCAATTTTGGAAATGCCAAGCTTGCCCTGCTTGACATTTTCCCAGAATGTTTTCGCATCGTTGCCGAGCGGATTGACGGTGCCAACACCTGTAATTACAACTCTTTTCATCTTTTTCACCTTTCTGTCGAAATCCGATTACATGGAAAGACCGCCGGAGATCTCGATGACCTGACCGGTTACATAGCTTGCATCTTCGGAGCACAGGAAGGAAACAACGCTTGCAATTTCTTCCGGCTGACCATAACGGCCCATTGCCACCAGCTGCAGCATCTTTGCACGCTGGTCATCTGTCAAAGCATCTGTCATCGGGGTCTTAATGAAGCCCGGTGCAACGGCATTGACATTGACGCCTCTGGAGCCAAATTCCTTTGCAGCTGTCATGGTCATACCAATGATTGCTGCCTTGGAAGCGGAGTAGTTCATCTGACCCGGATTGCCGTGCAGACCTGCTACAGAAGACAGGCTGACAATTTTGCCGTGCCGCTGACGAATCATAACGCCGCCGACCAGTTTGATCATGTTGAACACGCTCTTCTGGTTGACTGCAATGACTTTATCATAATTTTCTTCACTCATCCGTACCATCAAACCATCCTTGGTGATACCAGCATTGTTGACCAGCGCATCCAATGTGCCAAAGCGTGCCTTGACTGCCTTGACCATTTCTTCACACTGTGCATAATTGGAAACATCTGCTGCAAAGAGTTCTGCTTCTACGCCAAATGCACGGCATGCTTCTGCAACTGCTTCTGCATTGGCTTGGTCGGTTTCACTGGGATAGTGATTTAATGCAATGTTGTATCCATCTTTTGCGAGACGCTTTGCAATGCATGCACCGATACCCTGAGAAGCGCCTGTAATAATTGCTGTTGCCATTGTTCAATTCCTTTCAAGTCGTTGGGAAACGTTCCGCATGCTTTGCACAATCCGCCGCCTGGGCAGATCCATTTGCGGAAATCTGTTCCAATCCAATATCATTATCGTATGAATGAAAAATCTGTCCACATAGGCATCCACAGTCCTATGCGGACAGGTTTAAAATGTGCTGCTTACTGACCGAATTTAGTGCCTGCCAGCAAACCCTCTGCCTGCTGCATCATTTCTGTAATGACAGCTGCACAAGGCTTTACTTCCGTAATCATGCCGGCAATCAGACCGCACAGGAAGGAGCCCTCCTCCACGTTGCCGTCTACAACTGCTTTCCGCAGGGAGCCGACTGTCATGGCTTCGAAATCTTCCGGTGGGCAGGCTTCTTTTTCCATTGCCTGTAACTTCTTGGTGTACTTGGTCTTAATGCCACGACAAGGGCTGCCGGAATAGAATCCTGTAATCTGGTTGTCCGTATCCTTTGCCTTCAAAACCAATTCCTTATATTTCGGGTTGATCTGGCATTCATCGGTTGCCAGGAAACGAGTACCGATCTGTACGCCTTCTGCACCCAGCATAAAGGAAGCTGCAATGCCTCTGCCGTCTGCAATTCCGCCGGCTGCAATAACCGGAATCGAAACAGCATCCACAACCTGCGGAACCAGACACATGGTGGTATTCATGCCAATGTGTCCGCCGGATTCTGTTCCCTCTGCCACAACGGCATCTGCTCCGGCACGCTCCATCCGCTTTGCCAATGCAACGGACGGAACAACCGGAATGACTTTGATACCGGCAGCTTTCCAGGCTTCCATGTACTTGCCGGGGTTTCCGGCACCAGTGGTAACAATCGGAACCTGCTCATCCACGACAAGCTGCGCCAAATCATCTGCATTGGGGCTCATCAGCATGATGTTAACCCCGAACGGCTTGCCGTTGGTTTTTGCCTTACAAATGCGAATTTGTTCTCTCAAGTAGTCAATTGGAGCGCTGCCGCCTGCAATCAGACCAACGCCGCCTGCGTTGCTGACAGCAGAAGCCAGCGTGCTTTCTGCAATCCAAGCCATACCGCCCTGGATGATGGGATACTGACAACCCAGTAACCGTGTAATTCTTGTTTCCATGGTAGAACGTTCCTTTCCCATTAAAATTCTGTAATAATCGCTGCTGTTGTTAAGCCGGCACCGAATCCAACCAGGCAGATCTTATCGCCCCGCTGAATCTTTCCGCTGCGCACGGCCTCATCCAATGCAATCGGAATTGATGCGCTGGAGGTATTGCCGTGCTGGTCAATATTGACCACAACTTTTTCCATTGGCATTTTCAAACTTTTCATTGCAGTTTCAATGATACGGATGTTGGCCTGATGAGGGACAATCTTGTCCAGCTGCTGGAGGTCAAACCCGATTTTTTCTGCTGCTTTCTGTGCAGAATTTGCCATTGCCTTAATGGCAAACTTATAAACTTCCCGTCCATCCTGACGCATGGTATGTTCCCAGCCTTCCGGGCCAGGTTCAATGCCGTCATCATATTCTGCCTTCCGCTTACAGAAGGGGTTGTCCGGGGTAGCGGTTCTGGCATAGAGGAACTTTGCACCGGTTCCGTCCGCGCTTAGATAGCTGGAGTACAGCCGATCTTCCTGATATTCCACAATTGCAGCAGCGGCTCCATCCCCAAACAGGATGCAGGAAGAGCGGTCGCTGTAGTTGGTGATTCTGGTCAAATTTTCATTGGCAACCACCAGGGCATATTTCATCTCCCGATTGGTTTTCAAAAAACAATGTGCGGTTTCCATGCCGTATACAAACCCGGAGCAAGCTGCATTCAAGTCAAAGCAGGCTGCCTGTACCGCACCGATCTCCCGCTGTACCAAGCAGGAAACAGACGGCGTACTGAAGTCCGGAGTAATGGTGGTATCAATAATCAGACCAATGTCCTTCGGATCGATGCCTGCCATTTCGATGGCATGCGATGCCGCCTGGGCGCCCATATACCAAGTCGGTTCTCCATCGGCGATGTGTCGGGACTGGATGCCGGTTCGTGTTCGGATCCACTCATCATTGGTTTCTACGATTTTTGCCATATCCGCATTGGTTACCTGAAAGGCTGGCGTATAGCTTCCTGTCCCTAAAATATGAATGCCCATGCAAAAAATTCCTCCGATCCTATTGTTTCTCAATTCGTTTTGTGTTATGATATAGAACAGGAACGGTGCAGAATGAACTCCTGCCAGGTTCCTGTTCGGCGTTCTGCTGCAAGCATTTCTGTTTTTACAACTGCCAACACTGACACCCTATATTATAAAATATTTTGCAGTATTTTGCAATGAAAAACCAGGTTTTTTTTGCAAGGCGCAGAACAAAAACTATATTTTGCACAATAAAAGCAATGTTTGTTTGTGCATCCTGTTACATCTTAACAAAAATCACAAGAAAGGACTTCTTTTATTATGACAATTTCATTATTTTCCGGACAAGGTTCGCAATATGCCCAAATGGGAATGGATTTGCTGGAGGCAGATCCGTCTCTCGGTTTTATCTATGAAACAGCCTCTTCTGTTTTGGGATTTGACCTAAAGGCAATCATCCAGGACGGCGATGCAGAGACACTCGCCCGCACCATTTACGCACAGCCTGCCATTATGGCAACCTCTCTGGTTTGCCTGGAAGCTGCCAAGAAAAAGGGCTACACCTATCAGGGCGTAGCCGGTCATTCCCTGGGCGAATATGCAGCAATGGTTGCTTCCGGTATGCTGTCTCTGGAAGATGGCTTCCGGCTGATTCAGGCTCGTTCCCAGGCAATGGATCAGGCTGCGCAGCAAGCACAGGGTGCGATGTGTGCCATCCTGAAACTGGCACCGGCAGAAGTTGAACGCATCTGCGCAGAAACAGAAGGCTATGTCGTACCGGCAAACTACAACTCCAGCGTACAGACGGTCATTGCCGGCGAGCAGGCTGCTGTAGATGCTGCAGCTGCTGCCTGCAAAGCTTTGAAAGCACGTGCCGTTCCGCTTGCTGTTGCCAGTGCCTTCCACACTGAAATGATGCGTCCGGCTGCGGATGCCTTCTATGAAACGGCAAAGGCAATGACCTTCCGGGCACCGGAAGTGAAGTTCTATTCCAACGTGCTGGGTACCGAACTGACCGACTTCTCCGATCTGGCAACGCTGCTGACCAAGCACATTGTTTCTCCGGTTCGCTTCACCGCAGAACTGGCACAGATGCAGGCAGACGGCTTTGACACCTTCGTAGAATTTGGCCCGAAGGCTGTGCTCACCGGTCTGGTTAAGAAAACCCTCAAGGATGTCACTGCAAAGAACTGCGAAAATCTGGAAACCCTCGAAGGAGTTTTTGCATAATGGAGCAATATACACTCATCGGGCACCCACTGGGACACTCCATGTCCCCCTTCATCCATGAGCGGCTGTTTGCTTTAGCTGGCAGGGAAGCCTCTTATACGCTGACCGACCTGGCACCGGAACAGCTACCGGCTGGC
>FR899094.1:37863-38829 GCA_000437255.1 Ruminococcus sp. CAG:403 | reverse complement strand
CGGCTGCCGCCGATTCGCTGCGGCAGCTGCAAGGCTTTAACATCACCATTCCGCACAAAATGGCAATCCTGCCGATGCTGGATGCATTAGATGAAAGTGCCGCACGCTACCAAGCCGTGAACTGTGTGGCACAAAAAGGCGGAAAGCTCATCGGCTATAACACCGACTGCGACGGTTTTACGCTGTCTGTCAAAGACTTTCCCATGAATGGAAAGGTGCTGCTGGTGGGCTGCGGCGGAGTCGGCAGAATGATGGCACTGGAAGCACTGCGCTGCGGCGCCGATCTGACCATCGGCATCCTGCCCCGGCACCTCAGCCGAGTTGCTGCCTTTGTGGACGATCTGAAACACCAAATGCCGCAGGCATCCGTTCGGTACGCCCTCACGGAAGACCTGAACGAACCGTTTGATGTCCTGCTCAATGCCTCTCCGGTCGGCATGTATCCCAATAGCACAGACTGTCCGGTTTCGGATGCCCTGATCGACCAGGCAGATTATTTCTTTGATGTCATCTATAATCCGACTCAAACCGTGCTGCTACGCAAGGCACAGGCACAGGGGAAAGTCGTAATGGGCGGCGCTGCCATGCTGGTTTTGCAGGCAGTCCGTGCCCACGAGATCTGGAATGGGGATTCCTATACCCCAGAACAGATTGCTTCTATCATTCAGGAAATGGAAGCCAAAATCGATGCGCAGAATGCTGCAAAGTAGGGGAGGCGATTGCATGACCATTTTCTTATGCGGATTCATGGGCTGCGGCAAAACCCGACTGGGACGTGTGCTGGCACAGCTGCTGCATCTGCCGCTTATTGATCTGGATGACTACATTGTACAGCAGGAGGGCCGCTCCATTCCGGAAATTTTTGCGGAAAACGGCGAGCCATACTTCCGGGCCGTAGAAGCGCAGGCTGTTCGCACCCTGCGCCATCAAAATGCAGTTATTTCCTGCGGCGGCGGCGCCATGCTC
>FR899094.1:35546-37837 GCA_000437255.1 Ruminococcus sp. CAG:403 | reverse complement strand
TGCTCAATGCGGAAAGCGCAGCGGCTGCCAGGGAAACTGGTGCAGTGGTGCTGCTGGATCAAAGCTTTGCAGTCTGCTACAGCCGCATCAAAAATGACACCAACCGCCCCTTGGTACAGCGCAATACAAAAGAACAACTGGAAACGATTTATCACCAGCGGGACAGCGTTTACCGTGCACATGCCAACTACATTGTTCCGGCAGGCAATACACCGGAAGAATCGGCACAGCGTGTGCTGGATGCACTGGGACTTTCCGCTGTTACAGAGGAAACCAAATGAAAATTTATCACGCAGAAATTATGACCATGACCGAAAAAGGCATCATTCCGAACGGTTATGTTACCATTGAAAACGGCATCATCACAGCGGTAGAAGCTGGTGATCCGACTCCGGAAGAAGGGGACTTGGATGCACACGGCTCCCGGCTGCTTCCGGGCTTCATCGATGCCCACACCCATTTGGGCATCATTGAGGACGGCCTGGACTTTGAAGGGGATGACTGCAACGAAGCAACGGATCCGTTCCTGCCCCAGCTGCGGGCACTGGACGGCATCAATCCCTTTGACCGCTGCTTTGCAGAAGCACGGCAGGCGGGCATCACCACCGTGATGATTTCGCCGGGCAGTGCCAACCCCTGCGGCGGCACCATGCTGGCAGCCAAAACCTTCGGCAAACGCATTGATGACATGTCCCTCGGTGCAATCGGTATGAAATTTGCCCTGGGAGAAAATCCCAAAACCGTCTATCGGGATCGGGATGAAACACCCATCACACGTATGGCAACCGCTGCGCTCATCCGGGAAGGACTGTATAAAGCACGGCGTTACCTGGAAGAAGTCAATGTTGCAGAAAACGATCCGGAAGAATCCATGCCGGATTACGATGCAAAATGTGAAGCGCTGCTGCCGCTGCTGCGCAAGGAAATCAAAGCGCATTTTCACTGCCACCGGGCAGATGATATCTGCACCGCCATGCGCATTGCAGAGGAATTCGACTTGGACTATGTCATTGTTCATGCCACGGAAGGACACCTGATTGCCGACATTCTGGGAACAGAACAGGTTCCGGTGATTGCCGGGCCGATTTTGTGCGACCGCTGCAAACCGGAAATGCGCAACTTAGACATCAAAAGTCCGGCTGAGCTGCATCGCTGCGGCGTTTTGACGGCACTCTGCACCGACCATCCGGTGATTCCCATCCAGCACCTGCCCACAACGGCATCTCTGGCGGTAAAGGGCGGACTGCCCTATGAAGCTGCACTGGAAGCAATCACCTGCAATGCTGCAAAGGTTTTGGGCCTTTCCGACCGCATCGGTGCCATTGCACCGGGCATGGATGCAGATTTACAGCTATACGGCGGTGATCCGCTGGATTTGCAGCAGGATCCCTGGTATGTCTGCATCAATGGGAAACCCATTCATTAAGGAAAGGAGCTGATTCCGTGCATCGTTTGCGAACTGCTTCTCAAAAATACTCCATTGTCTTTGCCCTGCTGACTCTGGTCATCTGGACGGTACTGCTGCTCGGCATTTCCATGCTGCTTCCATATCCGCTGCTGCGCTGGGATCCCTATTTGCCGCAGCTGCTTCTGGATACGCTGCTGGCTGCCGGCGGAATCGGCATGCTGAGCTTGCTGGGGGATCTGTCCATTCTGCGCTTTTCCGGGAAACAATTCGGAAAGCGCCTGCTGGTCGGCGGCTATTTCCTTCTAATTGGCGCCAGCTCCCTGATTCAAAACTTAGCAAGTGCAGACAGAGGCACCATTCGTTCTCCCGGACACCTGCTGCTTTTTGTCTTGTCCATGCTGATGATCGGCGTGGCAGAAGAAATCACATTCCGTGGCGTGATTGCCACCTTGCTGTTCCGGCAGTACGGCAAGACCACTTCCGGCGTTTGGTTCTGCGTCATTGCCTCCGGCATTCTGTTTGGATGCCCACACCTTATTAATGCAATCGGCGGCGGTTCCGCTTTCACCGGCGTTCTGGTGCAGGCGGTTTCAGCAGTCGGATCCGGTATGGTATTCACAGCAATGTATTACCGCACCCGCACCATTTGGGTACCGATTCTGCTGCATGCCTGGATCGATTTTGCCGGACTGATCGTCTCCGGACTCTACGGAGAAGGAACCATCGGCACAGTCATCAGTTCCTATTCTTTGTGGCAGATGGTCAGCGTCCTTCCATACCTGATTATTGCTGCCTACCTGCTGCGGGATACCAAAATGCAGGAAATCTTACAGACAACGAAATCGGATTCCGCTTTATCATCCACGATATAAAAGAACAAGCG
>FR899094.1:27230-35519 GCA_000437255.1 Ruminococcus sp. CAG:403 | reverse complement strand
ACCCAGCCGGGCGCTTGTTACTCTGCCAAAGCCTGCCCTTGCATCTTAAAATGCAGGAAAGACTTTCAGAAAGAACGTTGGCAGAATAGTAGGAGGAGTTATGAAAAATTATTCAGCAGATTCGTCGATTCCCATCAAAGAATACAGATAGTCTGCTACGCTGGTAGCATCCTCTTCCGAAACCTGCTCATAAACAACGCTAGAACCGTCATCAGCGGTCAATTCCAGCTGAGAACCATCTTCTGAAATATCCCAGGCCAAAGACAGCACAGCATTGTAAGAATCATCATACAGGGTCAATGCATCGTAGTCCATGCTCCAGTAGAAGGAACCCTGTGTCAGCTCACCATCGGTAGACAGTTCGATCATTTCAAACTTGTCGCTGTCCATGGAAATAGCAGAAGCGCTTTCGTCATCTGAACCAACCCAGTAAGTGCCCTGGAGGTATTCCTGTACCTGGGCAGCCACTGCCATCTGCTGCATAGCTGCGGCAGCATCTTCAAAACCATAGCTGTCTGCCTGTGTCATGATAACGGTGTCATTCAGGATCATCAGATCGTTTTCCAGATCATAGCTCCACGGCATGGAAGCGATCTGGTTGGTCAGTTCTGCATCCTCAAAAATGTAGATGGTCGGATCACCGGCGGTAACGCCCCAGTAACCAGAAATGGAAGAGCCGTCGTCTGCTTCCAATACAACTTCTTCATCGTTGAAGCCCAGTGCATAGCAGCTGTAATCTGCATCCATACCCAGCCACAACGTACCTGCCAGCGCATCTGCGTAAGCAGCGGTGTCTTCGTCTACTGCATCTTCGCCGTCTTCTTCGCTATCTGCATCTGCTGCATCAGAAGATGCTTCCTTGGAAGATTCGGAGCTGCTGGAAGAAGAGGAACTGTCATCCTTGGATCCGCAGCCGGTCATCATTGCAACAGTACCCAGCATAGAAATTGCTGCCAGGCATGCCAACATTTTTTTCAATGTCATAATACGTTCTCCTTTTCGTCTAAAAAAAACTCTGTTTCCACGTTGCTTTGTATGCCCGATCAAAGAACCAATCCAAAGCAACCGTCTACTCCATCCAGCATACTACTCTGGATGCGTCAGCAATCGAAACGCCTGCATCTTTTGTGCCACCTGCGTTTCATTGGATGATGCATATTATAGCATTTTGCCCTATATTTGTCAATTCTATTTCCAAAAAATCAGCGTTTTTTATAACGGCAGTAGAAGCTTTTTTATATTTTTATCATTTTTGTTTGAACGCTGTCCAATTGGACATTTCGTACCATTTTTGGAACCAATAACAGGCAAATCAGCTGCTGTTTGGCTGCATGTTTCGTGCACCTCCGTATAAAAAAAATTATGACAAAAAACAAAAAAACCTATTGCCAAGGATTGTAAACTATGCTATAATAAGCATACAGATGCACACAATTGTTGTGCAGAATTGTTTCCATATTGGATAAAAACCGACTGCATTTCCGGATGCAGTTTGTGAAAAAATACGAAACAAAGGAGCTCACATATGAAATTTGGTTTTTTTGATGACGCAAACAAGGAATACGTGATTCAGAATCCAAGAACCCCGTATCCGTGGATCAATTACCTGGGTACCCAGGAATTCTTCTCTCTGATTTCCAACACAGCCGGCGGCTACCACTTCTTTAAGGATGCCCGTCTGCGTAGAATCACCAGATACCGTTACAACAACGTTCCGGTTGACATGGGCGGTCGTTACTTCTATATCAACGACAACGGCACCATCTGGTCTCCGGGCTGGTCTCCGGCAAAAACAGAGCTGGATTCCTATGAATGCCGTCACGGTATGGGTTATACCGTCATCACCGGAAAGAAAAATGACCTTTCCGCTTCCGTTACGTTCTTCGTTCCGCAGAACTACAACGGCGAAATTCAGAGCCTGACCCTGAAAAATGAGGGCAATGCTCCGAAGACCATCAAACTCTTCTCCATGATCGAATGGTGTCTGTGGAATGCACAGGATGACTCCACCAACTTCCAGAGAAACTTCAACACCGGTGAAGTGGAAGTAGAAGGCTCCACCATGTTCCACAAGACTGAATACAAGGAAAGAAGAAATCACTTCGCATTCTACACCGTAAACGATTCCATCGATGGCTTTGACTGCGACCGGGAATCCTTTATGGGTCTGTATAACGGTTTTGAAGCACCGCAGGCTGTCGTAAACGGCGCTGCAACCAACTCCATCGCAGACGGCTGGTCTCCGATCGCTTCTCACTACAAGGAAATCACACTGGCTCCGGGCGAAGAAAAGAACCTGATCTTCATCCTGGGTTATGTAGAAAATCCGGTAGAAGAAAAGTTCAATGCAGACGGCTCCATGAACAAGTCCAGAGCATACGCAATGATCGAACAGTTCAACACACCGGAAAAGGTTGCTGCTGGCCTGGCTGATTTGAAGGCAATGTGGGATGCTTTGCTGTCCAAGTACACGGTACATACCTGTGATGATAAGATGAACCGGATGGTTAACATCTGGAACCAGTATCAGTGCATGGTTACCTTTAACATGAGCCGGAGTGCTTCCTACTTTGAAAGCGGTATCGGCCGTGGCATGGGCTTCCGGGATTCCAACCAGGATTTGCTGGGCTTCGTACACCAGATTCCGGACCGTGCAAGAGAACGTCTGATCGACCTGGCTTCCACCCAGTTTGAAGACGGCGGATGCTATCACCAGTATCAGCCTCTGACCAAGAAGGGCAACAACGAAATCGGCGGCGACTTCTCCGATGACCCGCTGTGGATGATTCTGTCTGTTGCAGCTTACATCAAGGAATCCGGCGACCAGAGCATTCTGGATGAAATGGTTCCGTATGACAACGATGCAAGCAAGGCAAAGACCATGATGGATCACCTGGAAAAGAGCTTCTATCATGTATTCGAAAATGTTGGCCCGCACGGTCTGCCGCTGGCAATGCGTGCAGACTGGAACGACTGCATCAACCTGAGCTGCTTCTCTTCTGAACCGGGTGAATCCTTCCAAACTTCTACTTCTCCGAAGTATGGCGAAGACAAGTACTCCAAGGTTGCAGAATCTGTTATGGTTGCTGCACTGTTCACCTATGCTGGTCCTTGCTACGTAGATATGTGCAAGCTGAAGGGTGACGAAGCCGGCGCTGCAAAGGCACAGGCTGCTATCGACACCATGAAGAAGAACATCATGGACTACGGCTGGGATGGCGAATGGTTCCTGCGTGCTTATGATGACTTTGGCAAGAAGATGGGCTCCAAGGAATGCGAAGAAGGCAAGATCTTCATCGAACCGCAGGGCTTTGCTGTTATGGGCGGCGTTGGTAAGGAAACCGGCGCGGACCTGAAGGCACTGGAATCTGTTGACAAGTGGCTGAATTCCGAACACGGTCTGAGCTTGAATCAGCCGGCATTCACCAAGTACTACATTGAATACGGTGAAATTTCCACTTATCCGGCAGGCTACAAGGAAAATGCAGGTATCTTCTGCCACAACAATGCATGGATTATCTGCGCAGAAGCCTTTGTTGGCCACGGCGATAAGGCATTTGAATACTACAGCAAGATTGCACCGGCTTACCGGGAAGAAAAGTACTCCGATCTGCACCGGACAGAACCATATGTTTATGCACAGATGATCGCTGGTAAGGATGCAAAGCGTCACGGCGAAGCAAAGAACAGCTGGCTGACTGGTACAGCTGCATGGAACTTTGTTGCTGTTTCTCAGTACATTCTGGGTGTTATTCCGGATTGGAACGGTCTGAAGATTGATCCTTCCATTCCGCACGAATGGGATGGCTTCACGGTTTCCAGACAATTCCGTGGTGCAACTTATGACATCACCGTACAGAACCCGAATCACGTTTGCAAGGGTATTGCATCCGTAACCGTAGACGGCAAGGCAATTGAAGGCAATGTCCTGCCGGTATTCGGCGATGGAAAGACCCATGCTGTAACCGTTGTAATGGGCTAAGTCGATTCTTTCATGCAAACAAAACCTGCTTGTTGACACCTGTCAGCAAGCAGGTTTTTTCATACAAAAGCAAACACAAAAAATTTCACAGCAACAAAAACAAAATACAGGCAAAAAAGCTTTTTGGTGCAGCAATTTCTCGAAAATGCTGCCGGGAGTTTGAGGCGAGTAGCCTCATCTTTTTGCAAAGCAAAAAGTAATAGCAATCAAAACAATACGCTGTACAAAACGCAGAGCAAACAAGTACCAGCATTTTGCGTATTCTAAAAAAGCAATCATAACAAAAAAGAAAAATCTCAGAATGTCTGTTTTCCCTAAGAAACAAGCAAATCAAAATCGTAAAAATAATGTGGTTACCCAACAGCGCAAAATGCGATCCAAGGCAAACAGCGCAGCGTTTTTGCCGGTCTGCTACAGAAAAGTACCATTTAGAATAGACTGTTTTTCAGTCAAAATCAAGTAGTCTATCAAAAGAAAATCCAATGAGAAAACAATCCTTTTTGTAGATCCTCACAAATTTTTTCCTTTTGAAAAGATACGATAAATTCTAAATCACACTGCCCAGTTGCATCCGGCAAAAGCGCTGCGCTGTTTGCCTAAGATCGCATTTTGCGCTGTTGGGTAACCACATTATTTTTACGATTTTTCTTTGATTTTGGTTGTTGTATGACGTTTTGTTCTTTTCATATGCGCAAAATGACTGATGCTTATTTGCTCTGCGTTTTGTATGACATATTGTTTGAGTTGCTGCTACTTTTTGCTTTGCAAAAAGATGAGGCTACTCGCCTCAAACTCCCGGCAGCATTTTCGAGAAATTGCTGCACCAAAAAGCTTTTGTACCTTAATTTTTATCTTGGCTTTACATGACGATTTTTGGATAATTTCTATATTTATTTGAATTATTCTGATATTTTTGTTTGATTTTTCCGAAAATAACTAAAAAATTTAAGACTGATTTAAGAAATGCCGTTTATACTGAATTTATAACGATATCGATTCACAGGCAGCAAACAAAAAATCAAAGGAGAAATGATTGCTATGAAACAAATTCCAAGGCTCGCACGCAAAGCAGCCTGCGGCATTCTCTGCCTCAGTATGCTCTGCACGGCGCTTCCAGCAGAATTTTCTACGCTTTCTGCGCAAGCCGCTTTAACGGGTGATACCAACGGCGATGGTACCGTTTCCATCAGTGATGTGGTTACACTGCAAAAATATCTTTTGCAGAGCGGTACCCTCTCTACCGAAGGAACCGCCAATGCCGATATGAATGCCGATTCCAAGATCAACGGCTTTGATCTTGCCTATCTGAAACGAACCCTGCTCACAGAAACACCAGTTTCAGACGGCATTACCATCCATTTGAATGACAGCGGCATTACCGTCGAAGGCGATACCAAGGGCGTGACTTCCGTTTCCGGAAAGGTTGTAACCATTACCGCCTCCGGCAACTATACCGTAGACGGCTCCATCACAGATGGACAGATTCTGGTTGACATTCCGGACACAACTGCTGATGCCGATGACGTTTCCCTGACACTGCATCAAGTTACCATGACTTCTTCTACCGGTACACCTTGCCTGTATACCAAGAGCGCTGCAAAAACAAAGCTGACCTTGGTAGGTACCAGCAGCTTCACCGATACAGCAGCTACCGCCAATGCCGACACCAGCGGTGTCCTCTACAGTGACAGCAAGTTTACCGTCACCAAGAACAGCACGGGAACCTTAAAGGTACAGAGCAGCATGAACATCGGCATTTATGCAACCGATAACATCAATTTGAATGGCGGTTCTGTCATCGTATCAACCGATGTGGATTCCACTTCCGATGCCGATGCTATTAAGTCGAAAAAGCGGGTAACCGTAGATGGTGCATCCGTAGAAGTAGAAGCTTCCGCAGACGGCATCAAGTCCACCAAGCAAAATATTGAAGTCGTATCCGGTTCTGTTTCTGTCAAGGCTGGCAACGATGCCATGCAGGCAGCAACTGCTATTGATGTTTCCGGCGGCTCTGTCGTTGCATGCGGAGACCGTGGCTTTACACTAGATGACGGCGGTGCTCTGAACATCACCGGCGGTACAGTTTTGGCAACCGCAACAGACTATGCATTCGGTCAGACAGCAGACGGCACTGCATTGAATCTGGACTACTCCGGCTCCACCCAAGGCATAATGCAGCTTGCCTACGCAGAAGAGTGGAAGAAGGGCAATGAAATTCTGGTACAAAACGGCAGTGACTCCCTGAGCCTGACACCAATTAAGAAGTTTGATTATGTTCTGCTCAGCAGCAGCAACTTAGATTCTTCCAGCACGTATCAGCTTTACACCGGCGGCACACAGATGACGCACAGCGGTTCCACCACTGGTGCCTTCCAGATGAACGGCAATCCAACTGGCTTTACTGCAGTACAGGCATTGAGCGGCGGCAGCACCACAGAAGATACGGTAGCAGCTTCTCTGACCTTTACCGATTCCGGTGTCACTGCTTATAATGCAGCTGGTACCGCATTGGATGCTCCATCCAATCTGACCATCTCCAACACAACGGTTACCATTACCCAATCCTCCGAACTCTCTGCAAGCGGTTCTTGCAGCAATGGGCAGATTGTGGTCAATGTCGATAAAACAGCAGAACCGGAAGGGCTGGTTACGCTGAACCTGGAAGGTCTGACCCTCTCCAACAGCAGTGTAGCACCGATCTATGTCGAAGCAATCGGCGATGAAATGCAAATTTCCGCGAAGAGCGGTACCACCAATACCATCTCTGACGGCACCACTCATACGGATACGTATGTAGACAGCGACGGCAACACCAATACCGTAAACGGTGCCATCTTCTCACGGAATGATCTGAAACTCAAAGGCAAGGGCACACTGAACGTAAACGGCAACTATGAAGACGGTATCGTCTGCAAGA
Organism: Ruminococcus sp. CAG:403; assembly: GCA_000437255.1. Lineage (GTDB taxonomy): Bacteria > Bacillota > Clostridia > Oscillospirales > Ruminococcaceae > Ruminococcus_C. The sequence goes on along the minus strand of FR899094.1, from coordinate 28,620 downwards.
ATGACCTGAAGCTCTGGAACGGCACCATTGTGGTTCATGCAGTCGATGACGGCATTCGGGGCAAGGATTCCGTTCGCATCGGTGATCCGACTGCAACCGATTACAGCAATCTAAAGGTAACTGTCAACACCAACAACGGTACTTCCGGCGGCGATGGCATCAAATCCACCAACGATACCGATGAAAATTCCGGTTATGTCACCATCAACGGCGGTACAGTTTCCATTCAGTCCTATTCAGACGGCATTCAGGCAGAACAAGCCTTCACCATGAACGGGGGAGACGTTACCATTGAAACATACTCTGGTCACACCTTCACCGGCAGCGCTTCCGGCGGCAACAGCGGCAACCCATGGGGCGGCGGCATGGGCGGCGGCGGAATGGACGGCAATGCCAATAAAACCGATATCAGCGCAAAGGGAATCAAGGCAGTTGGCCTCTACTCCGACGAAGCGAAAACCACCTATGTCAGCGGCGGTGACATCACCATCAACGGCGGAACACTCAACATCGATTCTTCCGATGACAGCCTGCACTGTGCCGGAACGATGCAGATTCTGGGCGGCGACTTGAAACTTGCTTCCGCAGATGACGGCATTCATTCTGATACCGATGTCATCATCGGCAGCGAATCGGATGCAACCAATTACACCTCTCCTTCTGTGGATATTTCGTACTCCTATGAAGGCGTAGAAGGCGTTACCGTCACCATGAACAGCGGTTCTGTTATGGTTTACTCCACCGATGACGGCTTCAATGCAGCCGGCGGTGCCGACAGCTCCGGAAACTCCAACCCGGGCGGCTGGGGGCAAGGCGGCTGGGGCGGCGGAAGCTCCTCTTCCTCCAACGATTATAAGCTGACCTTTAACGGCGGATATACCTATGTCAATGCAGCCGGCGACGGTCTGGACTCCAACGGTGACATGTTCATCAATGGCGGTTATATCTTCGTATCGCAGACCGGCGGCGGAAACGGCCCGTTAGACTGCGGCGACAACAACAATTCCATCAACTATACCGGCGGTGTTCTGGTTGCAGGCGGCAGCAGTGATATGTTTGAAACCCCCTCTTCCTACTCCTTCCTGACCAGTTCCTCTCTGGCAGCCGGTTCGACTGTCACCTTTACCGACAGCAACGGAACTGTTTTGGCAACCATGACCTTTGCCAACTCTTCCAGCAAGATGGTAATGAGCGCACCGGAAAACAGCGTTACCTGCTATACGGGCGGCACGTTGAGCGGTACCACTTACTTCCCGTCCAGCACATCGGATGCCAATCGCTCCGTAGTCTGCGGATACGGTGGCACCATCTCCGGCGGTACAACAGTGTCTGCTTCTTCCGGCGGCGGCGGTGGCGGCTGGAACTGGTAACCCATACTTCCTTTCTTTCG
>FR899094.1:21867-27197 GCA_000437255.1 Ruminococcus sp. CAG:403 | reverse complement strand
TCAAAAAATCCGTGCGCTTTTTCTTGCAAACCACTTGTTATACAAGGGTCATAAAGTGCTGGGTAATGGTGTAGGTTTCACCGGGTTTTACTTCGGTATAACCCGTTTGCTCGCTCGGCAAGTCCAAATTGGGAGCATCGATCATGGCGGTCATCGGTTCCGGACAGAAATAATGATGGAATCCCTGGTCATTCCAGATGATCCAGAACTTGTACTGCTCATCGACTTCGTACGCAATGCCCTTTCCGGTTGCGGCATCCTTCAAGACAACCCCACGGAATGGCTTGCCGTTTAAGGTCTGTTCCGATGCGCTGTACATATCATTGGAGATATTCTGCAAAACCGGACACATGGTACCCGTTTTATATTGCAGATCGTATGCATTCGGATCGGCAATTTCCAAGGTTGGCAGGCAGCGGTCATTCAGAATCCACTTCTTTTCCAGCGGAACTGCAATCCGTGTATCCTCTTCCTTGGCACCGTCTACGAACGGGGAAGCAATGGTCGTATGCGTTGCCTGTGACATTGGCAGCATCCGATCGGACAAGTTGGTGAAGGCAGCTGTGTAGTGCAGACCTTCTGCTGAGAGACGGAACGTATACTCTACCCGGAAGGAAACCGGAAGATACTGGAAGAACGGATCCTTTTCATCATAGGTATAGGCAGTCTTTGCCCAGGCAGCTGTTTCATCTGCCTGATAGGCTACAACAGTATGTGCCCGCTTATGCAGGAAGCCATGAATGTGGTTGTGGAACGGTGCCTTTTCATTGACTGGCAGCTGATAGGTATGGTCAGAAGCCCGCAGCACACCATCTGCGAAACGGTTCGGCAAATACAGGGAGGGGAGTCCCCATACTTCTGCGGAATTCTTGATCGTATCCGGGGTATTCTCGGCATTCCAACGGAAGAACTCCACGCCGTTTTTGTCATCGTGCATGCGGATGACATTGGAGCCGATTTCATTGGCAATCCATGCAGTGTAGCCGCCGGCGGAAAGCTCCACGCAATCCATGCCCTTCCAATTTACAATTTTTGCTGTATGCATCATCAAAACCTCACAATCTTTGAAAACTCATGCGCAGTATGCGTATGCATTCATTATAGCATAAAAAAGAGGATTTGTCTATGCAATTTCAACAAAAAAGCAGGCACAAGCACAAATGCTTTTGGCGCAGAAAATTCTCACTCACCCAACAGCGCAGCGTTTTTGCCGGATGCGACTGGACAGTGTGATTTAGAATTTATCGTATCTTTTCAAAAGAAAAAAATCTCGTGAGAAATGCCTGTAAAAGGATATTTTCTCATGAGATTTTCTTTTGATAGACTACTTGATTTTGACTGAAAAACAGTCTATTCTAAATGGTACTTTTCTGTAGCAGACCGGCAAAGGCGCTGCGCTGTTTGCCTTGGATCGCATTTTGCGCTGTTGGGTAACCACATTATTTTTACGATTTTTCTTTGATATTGGTTGGATGTTACGATGGATTTTTAAACATGCGCAAAATGCTGTTGCTTGTTTGCTTTGCTTTTTGTATGGCGTATTATTTTGGTTGCTGTTACTTTTTGCTTTGCAAAAAGATGAGGCTACTCGCCTCAAACTCCCGGCAGCATTTTCGAGAAATTGCTGCACCAAAAAGCTTTCTAACTAATGCTTCGTTATGACTGATTGGATTCTGCTGCAACGTCCATTTGCTCCAAAATAAATGGCAGTACCTGATCTGAGGGCATGTCCAGAACCACTGCAATTTCATCGTACAGAATCCGCTCCGCATCCTGCATCAACCGCTCATCCATTGCACGCAACTTTCTGCCATGCTGTTCCTGTTCCTTTTTCCGAAGATGCAATGTTTTAATCAAGCGGAACAACTGCAAATCATCTCCGGAATGCATCATCTCCCGAAAAACACGCTGCCGTTCGTGATCGTCTGCAATCCATTCTACCTCTTGTTCCGGAATGGCACGAATCAGATCATAAATTGCCTCCTTCGACAGCACCCGCCGCATTTTCGAGACCAACTCCGGATTCTGCACCGGCACATAAATGGTAGATTTTTCATCGTGCAGCGGTTTCAGCAAATAGTAGTCTTCCGGCTCCTCCTGAAATCGACAGGATCGAATGTCCGTAATTTTACAAATTCCATTGACTCCATATTGTACGGTATCGTTTACTGCAAACATGTTTTCACCTTTGTCCTTTCTTAGTCAGTCGTTTTCTGTATCGCCAAATACCCTGCAAACAAGCCGCAAAGAGCCTCTCTGCAAGGATCCATTTCTTTTATTATACCACATTTTGGGAATTTTTGTCATAGGCATTTTGTACAAATAGAAGGATTTTTTCCAAAATTCCCGTGCAAAATCTTACCATATGCTGAGAAATGCGTGTCTCAACGCAAAAAAAGCAGAAACACAGGATCATTTTTCTCCTGCATTTCTGCTTTGCTTTTTTAGGAATTGCCTCAAATATGTGCGGAATAGTTTGGTGCTTCCTTGGTGATCTGAATATCATGCGGATGGCTTTCTACCAAACCAGCACCGGTAATCTGCACGAACTTTGCCTTCCGATGTAAATCTGGAATGGTCGGGCATCCACAGTAACCCATACCGGAACGAATGCCGCCGATCAGCTGGAAGATGGTATCTGCCACGCTGCCCTTATACGGTACACGACCTTCTACGCCTTCCGGAACCAGCTTCTTAGCACCCTCCTGGAAGTACCGATCCTTGGAGCCAGCAGCCATTGCAGCCATACTGCCCATACCACGGTATACCTTGAAGGAACGTCCCTGATAAATTTCAATTTCACCCGGTGCCTCTTCGCAGCCTGCGAGCAGGGAACCCAGCATTACAACATTTGCGCCGGCAGCCAATGCCTTTACAATGTCGCCGGAGTACTTGATACCGCCGTCTGCAATAACCGGAATGTTGTATTTCTTTGCAACCTGTGCAACGTCATAAACAGCCGTTACCTGCGGTACACCAATTCCGGCAACCACACGGGTGGTACAAATGGAACCAGGGCCAATGCCGACCTTTACAGCATCTGCGCCAGCCTGAATCAGCGCTTCTGCTGCTTCTGCTGTTGCAATGTTTCCGGCAATGACTGGTGTATCCGGAAATGCTTCCTTGACCATCTTCAGACAGGTCATAATATTCTTGCTGTGACCGTGTGCGGAATCCAGTACCAGTACGTCTACCTGTGCATCGACCAGTGCCTGTGCACGTTCCAGTACATTGGCTGTTACACCGATGGCTGCACCGCAGAGCAGTCTACCCTTTTCATCTCTTGCAGAGTTCGGGAACTGAACCGCCTTTTCAATATCCTTAATGGTGATCAGACCCTTTAAATAACCGTTCTCATCCACCAACGGCAGCTTTTCAATTTTATGCTGACGCAGAATGTTCTGCGCTTCGGTCATGGTAGTGCCAACCGGTGCTGTGATGAGGTTTTCCTTGGTCATCACTTCAGAAATGGTTGCGTTATAGTCGGAGAGGAAACGCATATCCCGGTTGGTGATAATTCCGACCAATTTTCCTGCACGATCCACAATCGGAACGCCGGAAATCTTATATTTTCCCATCAACTCATCGGCATCTTTTACCAAGTGATCTTCTGTCAAAGAGAATGGATTGACGATAACACCGTTTTCTGACCGTTTTACCTTGTCCACTTCATCGGCCTGCTGTTCAATCGTCATGTTTTTGTGAATGATGCCAATACCGCCTTCTCTGGCAATTGCAATTGCCATGCTGGATTCTGTTACGGTATCCATTGCAGCTGTTACAATCGGGGTATTCAGTGTTACCTTGCCTGCCAATCTTGTTTGCAGTTGAATCATGTTTGGTGTGACGTCAGATTCTGCCGGAATCAGCAAAACGTCGTCAAATGTTAAGCCTTGCTTTCCAAACTTTTCACACATGTCTGCTGCCATTTCGTATGACCCTCCTTATGAAGCATTCCTCTCACCCAAATTTGATGTCTCTTTCCGCCGACAGCAGGTTTGTTCGACCAAAATCGTTCTTCTTCTTTCGCCTAAAACAAAAGAGGAAAAACGACCACACTGTCGAGCGGGGTCATTTTCTCTCTCTATGATCCTATTTTTGTTGATATTAGATTGATTATACATCCTTTTACCATTTGTGTCAAGTGTTTTTTTGTTTCTATTTGTAAATTTTCTGCCGTTTTTGGGCGGAAGGTTCTGCCGCCGGAAAATTGCTTTTTCCGGTGTTCTGTGCTATAATAACAACACCAAATGCATAGCAACTACACTCTGAAAAAACGTGTTTTTCTCGAAAAAGGAGCGATGGAAATGTTTACATGGAATTCTGATTGTTACAGCCGTTTTCTCAAAGAACGAACCCAGCCTGCCATAGATCTGGCGGCAAAAATCCCACTTGAGGCACCGGATTCCATTCTGGATCTGGGCTGCGGGCCAGGGAACAGCACCAAAGTGCTGGCGGATCGCTTTCCGCATGCTGCCCACCTGCTCGGCGTAGACCTTTCGCCGGACATGTTGCAGCACGCCAAAGCCAAGTATCCGGAACTTTCTTTTCAGGCATTTGATGCAACCTGTGACTTTGAAACGCTTTCCACGCAGTTTGATGTCATCTTTTCCAATGCCTGCATCCAATGGGTACCCGATCATCCCCGGCTGCTGCGGAATATGCAGCAGGCATTAAAACCCGGCGGTGTACTTGCTGTTCAAATTCCAATGAATCAGAACGAACCCATTCACCAAATCATTCAGGCGCTTGTGACAAGTGCGGCATGGCGCAGCAAGTTTCCCAGTCCTCGTATCTTCTATACACTGACCCCGGAAGAATACTTTGATCTGCTGTCGGAGTTATTCGAAGACTTTTCCATCTGGGAAACTACATACTGCCATCGGATGCCGTCCCACCAGAGCATTTTGGAATGGTACCGGGGCACGGGTCTGCGGCCGTATCTGGCTGCACTTTCGCCGGAAGACGCCGCTGCGCTGGAAGCCGATGTTTTGCGGGAATTGCAGCAGGCGTATCCGATTCAGAAAAACGGAGAGATTCTCTTCCGCTTCCCGCGGTTCTTCCTGACCGCAACAAAAGCAGCCGCCTCTACTGGCAAGGAGGATCCGGCATGATGACATCCGTTCTAACCGGCACAGGTATTGTATGCGGCGGTCTGGCGATCTGGACTGGCATAGAACAGAACCTGCTGCTGGTACGGCGAAAAACCATTTTTCTCAAACGGCTGCCGCCGGAATTTGACGGATTTACCATTCTACAGCTTTCCGATCTGCACAAACGGGAACTGGGAGACTGCAACAGCCGCATCATTCAGCAAGTGCGGCTTCTCC
>FR899094.1:21446-21851 GCA_000437255.1 Ruminococcus sp. CAG:403 | reverse complement strand
TTCTCCAGCCTCGCCTGGTGGCACTGACCGGCGATTTGATTTCCAGGGACTGTCGGGATTTCAGCCGCACCGGCATTTTCTTGCGGGAGTTGTCGGCTGCTTGTCCGCATGTCTACGCCTGCCTGGGCAATCACGAGCTGGATTTGCCGCCTGCGGTATGGGAAACGCTGCGGCATACGCTGTCCGGTGCCGGTATCCGCTTGCTGGACAACGAAACGGTGGAATTCTTCCGGGAAGGCGCTTCGCTCTTTCTGGCTGGCACCCGTTTAAAAAAGCGTCTTTACAAACAGGCAGACGGCAGCTTCCGCAATCTGGAATCCTACTCCGCAGCCGAGCTGACCGCTGATCTCGGCAAGCGAAAAGGCTGCACCGTCCTATTGGCACACAATCCGCTGGCAGCGGCAG
>FR899094.1:9069-21434 GCA_000437255.1 Ruminococcus sp. CAG:403 | reverse complement strand
CACAATCCGCTGGCAGCGGCAGCCTATCGGGACTGGGACGCTGATCTGACCTTATGCGGCCATGTCCACGGCGGCATTGTCCGGCTGCCGGGAATCGGCGGATTGCTTTCTCCGGAGCGGCGTTTTTTTCCGGCATACAGCAAAGGGCTGTATGCCCTGGATGATGACTGCCAGATGTATGTCAGCGGCGGAATTGGAAAGCTGCGGCTGCTGAATCCACCAGAGATCAATTTTTTAACGCTTAGCAGATGCGAGTGAAAATGCATGAACGAATCAAATTGTTCACAAATGCAAAAACAAAATCATTTATCCAACCTGCCGCAGCCGCAGCAGTGCCAGAAGCAGCAGCAGACAGCCACTGATCCAGCTGTAGTCTCCCGGTGTATGCGGCGTCAGTCGTTTTCCGATTTTTTGCCCGGATAGTACCGCAGCGCTTCCAATGAGAAAGCAAACACCTGCGGTGCGCCATGGATGCAGCTGCTCCAAGCCGGCGCCTAACCCGCCCGCCAAAGAATCCAGCGACAGGGCAACTGCCAAAAGCACGGCTTCTTTGGGGCAAATATGCTTGGAATGATCGGCATCGGCAGATTCTGCATCCAGGCAAACTGCCAGAAAATGCGATGGCGGATCCGACTGCTGCGGCATGGTATGATGATGGGTTCGGGCGCTGATGCTGCGGCAAATGGTGCCGCCGCCCAATGCTGCCAGAATGAGCACACCGCCATACTGACACCAACTGGCTGGAATCCAAAGAGAAAGCCAATGGGAACACAGCAGCGACAGCAGCAACATCGCGGCACCAATGCCGCTGATCAACAAACCAGAATGCAGCGGAATCCGAATCTTAGAAATTCCATACGAACATGCTGTAAAAAACGTGTCCAGGCAAAGGGCACAGACAAATAGACATTCCTGTCCCATGAAACACCTCCTCTCTGGTGTCATGGTATGCCAGACAGGAAGAAAGGGTGATTTTCATGCAGGTAAAGGAACAGGTCAAAGAAGCATTGGCGCAGCGTCCGGGACAATATTTTTCCGGCAGCAAGTTGGCACAGCAGCTAAACGTCAGCCGCAATGCTGTCTGGAAAGCCATACAAGCGTTACAAAAAGAGGGGATTGCCATCTCCTCGCATCCACGATTCGGGTATCGGCTCAGTGAGCAAGCCGACCTGATTACCAGGGAAGCGGTGCAAAGCCAGCTGACCACACGGGAGCTGGGACAAAACCTGCTCGTGCTGGATCGGGTGGATTCCACCAATACCATGGTCAAGCAGCTGGCACGGGAGGGCTCCGTGCATGGCGTGACGGTCATCGCAGACCAGCAAACCGCTGGACGGGGGCAAAATGGACGCGCATTTTTTTCTCCGGCGGGAACCGGGCTGTATATGACGGTGCTACTTCGGCTGCCCATTGCGGTTTCTGCCGCACAGCGGCTGACCATCTGCGCCGCAGTGGCAACTGCCAGAGCCATTGACCATCTATACGGCACACACGTACAGATCAAGTGGGTCAACGACCTATACTTAAATGGGAAGAAGATCTGCGGCATTCTGACAGAGGGTTCGCTAAGCTGTGAAATGGGTTGTCTGGATTATGCCGTGCTCGGTATCGGGGTCAATGTCCGGCAAACCCAGCAGCAATTTCCAGAAGAGCTGCTGCCCATCGTAACATCTGTGGAAGAAGTTTGCGGAAAGGTCGTTCCAAGAAGCCAGCTGGCTGCGGAAATTTTAAATCAGCTGGAACCGCTCCTGCCGAATCCGACTGCGGAGGAGGTTTTAGAAGAATACCGGGAACGCTCCTTCCTGACTGGGCGCAAGGTTTCCATCCTGCAAGGCGGTCAAGCCCGAACCGCACAGGTACTGGGCATTGACCGGAAAGGCAGGCTGGTGGTACAGGAGGAGGACGGCTCCCGTCAGGCACTGGTGTCAGCAGATCGGGTTTTGCCGCTTACAAAAGGATAGAGCCAGATTCGACAAAACAAAGGCGAATGGATTTGTGCCATTCGCCTTTGTTTTGTTTGAAATTCTCCTTCTTTATTGGCAATTTACACAAAATAAAGATAGAATATTTGGAATATCTATGTATTGCAAACCAGCCTGCTTTTTGATATACTATAGGTAGATAACAGCCAATTCTATGATATGATGCATGTCATCAAATTTCTTTTTGCTGTTGTCAAAATATTTTTAAGAGAAGGATTTTATGGGACTGTTTTACAGTTCCACGCAAAGGAGGTATCTTTATGAAACAAAACAAATGGAAATGGATGGGATTTTTAAGCGCCGCATTGCTTGGGACACAATGCGCTGTGCTGCCGGTTTCTGCAATGGAGTTGCCGATTGTGGACACTATGCCGGAAAATGTAAAAGATATCATTTTGTATACTGGAAAACAAGCAGAAAACAAATCGGAAGGAGAAGTCCAATCCGGCATCGAACCGTGCGGTGTGATATTCTCCTATGACGGACTGCAAGTACCTACTCCAGAGGAGCTTGGATTAGATGCTTCTACAAAAATTTTCTGCACGGCAATCGGAAGTCCAGACACAGAACACTTTTATTGCTGGTTCAAAACCGATCATCCAGAAACTGCAATCGAACAAATCAAACAGAACGATGCCGTTTGGGAATGCGGTACACTGATTGAACGAATCTATTGCCCGATTGATGATGCCGGCGTCAAGATTACTTTAAAGGACGGTTATACCGTGCAAGACATCCTACAGCAAAATGACCAGCTCTACCAAAAAGAAGACACGCTATGCACGTACGAGTTACAGCCCGGCGAACTGCTCATTGGTCTTGCAGATGCAGCACGAGTTGCCGGCACCTCTTATTTTGATTTGGAAGCAGAGATGCAAAACGGTACATATGAAGCGGTGAACACTGCAAAATTTGTTCACGTTGATTCAGCACTGATTCAGCGTGACTTTAGCGTTCTGATGGCCAAAAAGGGAACCGAACCGGAACGGGGCGATGTGAATCGGGACAATGCCATTACATTGGAAGATGCAACAGCCACGCTGTCCTATTATGCGGAAGCTTCCGTTAAGAGCGAAACCTTGAATTATGGTCTGAACGATCGCATGGACATCAACGGCGACCATGCAATCACCATGGATGATGCAACTGCTTTGCTGACTTACTACGCAGAGCATGCCGTTGGCAATGAGATTTCTTGGGAAGAAGCATGCGGACAATAAGAAGTTAAGATTAAGAAACCATTATTTTTTCCAACCTTTTTCAAATTTTGGAAAAAGTTCTTGACAAGAAATGCCAAACCATGTATAATGAAATTACAAATTGATACATAAGGAGAATGGCTATGTTTTGTCCAAATTGTGGTGCACAGGCACCGGATGGTTCTTCTAACTGTCCCAATTGCGGCGTTCCTCTTGCTGCAAATTCTGCTCCAGTTCCGCCCCCGGCTGCTCCGCAGGGAAATCCTTACGGAACCTATAACAACGGAAACCCTTATAATGCGGTTCCGCCGACCGGAAAAGAACCCAGAAATATTGCAATCGCAATCATTCTTACCATTGTAACCTGTGGAATTTATGGCATTTACTGGTTCATTGTACTGACCAATGAAACCAATGAAGCAGCCTGCGAACCGAACGGTACTTCCGGCGGGATTGCCCTTTTGCTGACACTGGTTACTTGCGGCATTTACGGCTTCTACTGGGCGTATAAGCAGGGAGAAAAGATTGACAAGGCAAAAAATATGCGGAATCTGCCGTCCAGCAATTCCGGTATTCTGTATTTGATTCTACAGCTGTTTGGTCTTGGAATCATTGCATATGCACTGATGCAGAACGAACTGAATCAGCTGCACTAAACAATCTGCAAAAAACACAAACAAGCGGTCTTGAACTTCAAGGCCGCTTGTGTTTTCTTATTTTCTTTTGCCGGAAAGGAGTGGGCAAATGGAACCATCCAAATCAAATATCCGTAAAGCCATTCGGCTTCCAAAAGGATTGCTGTTTGTCGGTATTGCCGGCGGCATCTACTACTTGCTGATCCAATTCACACCCCTGCGGATTCCATGCTTTTTCCGAACCGTAACTGGACTGCAGTGCCCCGGCTGCGGCGTTACCCACATGATTCTGGCGCTGCTGCACCTGGACTTTCCAACTGCTTTTCGTGCCAATCCAGTGCTGTTCTGCCTGCTCTTTCTGTGGGCAGGCGCTTACCTTGCCTTTTTGCTGACACGTGCACCCTGTCTCACCCAGAAAGGCTGGCTGTTCCGCACACTGACCTATAGTTCCATTGGCTGTTTGCTGGCATTCGGTGTCATCCGAAATTTGCCGTTTGCTGCAAATTGGTAAGCTGATAGAGGGCTGCTGCATTGGCTGCTGTCTGATGAAGCACCGTTTGTGCATCGGTCTGACGGCATTCTGCCACCTTTTCTGCCATGAGATAGATCATGCTGCTGTCACAGCGGCTTCCACGAAACGGAACTGGTGCCATATACGGGCAGTCTGTCTCCAGTACCAACCGATCTTCTGGTACTTCTTGCAGAGCACGAATTGCCTTTTTGGCATTTTTAAAGGTCAAAACACCGGTAAACCCAATGTACATCCCCAGGCGAATGACTTCTTTTGCAGTCTCAGCGCTTCCGCTGAAGCAATGCACCACGCCAGCCGGACGCTGATCCTTTAAAACCCGCATGGCATCCTCCGTGGCATCCCGAATATGTACAATAACAGGCAGATGCAGCTGTTTCGCAAGATCCACTTGTTCCTGAAAGAGCCGCATCTGCGCTTCTTTTCGATAGCCTTCATAATGATAGTCCATGCCAATTTCTCCGATGGCTTTGACGCAGTCTGCTGCTGCAAGCTCAGCAAGCTGCTGCAAATAGTCCGCAGGCTGCGTGCCTTCTGCCTCCGGGTGGATGCCGACAGAAGCATACAGCAAATCAGCGTGCTGCTGTGCCAGCTGGATGCAGGCACTGGAATCCTCCAGATTGCAGGCAGCCAGCATGGCGTGTGACACACCTTTTTCCGGAAGGGAAGCGAGCACCTGTTCCCGATCGGCATCGAAGGCAGCATCGGTATAATGGCTGTGGGTGTCGAATATATTTTGATACATGATTCAAGCTCCTTTTTTCGTAAATTTTATATCATTGAATGATGCAATCAAATCATAGTTTGTTTTATATTGTTTTAACAAAACAAATTGATGCTGATTTGCTCCCTTTCGGGAGCAGCAGCAAAACACAAATTCAAATGCTTTTGGATGCAGAAAAATTCCAAATATGCTGCTATCAAATACGGAAAAGCAGCCTTCTGCAAAGCGCTTTCCGGCTGCCTGAATGCATGGCAAACCGTTCAGATTGGCAGCCTGTTTGAGCACTTGCCGCATCCAAACATTCTGTATTTTCGTTTTCTTGCCGTGGACAGTTTTTGCTTTTTGGCTTGATTTTTTTGTCCTTTTGTGCTATGATAATTGTGAATCAGTAGGCAACTTTATAAAAAGGTTCCCTACTGATTCCAGTTGTCCGAAAGTGCGTTTCGTAGTATCGGCTGCACTGCGCCATATTGGTCAGCGTTGCGAGATCCGGATACGCTTCCAGCACCTGCCCAAACAGGTCTTCCGCTTCGGAAAGATCCAGAATGCGCAGCGCCAGCTGTTTTTCCTGTGCCTGCCGAATGGTATTTCCCGTCCCGCTTTTGTCGTTTTTGACAACCGCAAGAAGCCGTGTGGCATGATCGGTCATATAGGCATTTCGAATGAGATTATAGTTTCGTTTTCGCTGTCGGGATACATAGATTACCGCTTCGGATTGTTCCAAAATGCGGTACAGGCGGAACCGTGTTTCGCCGTGGTAGAGCTGAATGTGCCGAGGTGCCGGAAGGGCAGAAATGAGATGCAAATCGGTTCTTCCTGCCTGCATCTTATGCATAATATAGGTAGCAGCCCACAAATCCACACCCTCTGCTCCGCCGTTGATGAAGTAGCGGTACCCATCGTCCAGGGCTTCCTCAATGAGAAAAAACAGCAGAATCTGGATTAAAACGAATGGATGCACCCCGTGAATCGACTCAGTCGGCAGCGACTTTGTGCGGTGCCCGGAAAAGCAGACGGTTTCCTGCGGATGCTCCAGGAACTGCATATTGTGATGGGTTTCTTCCAGTAAGAAAGGCTCCGATAAATTGGGATTCATAGAAAGAGGCTCCTTTCTGCTTCTATCTTCTATATCGTACCACAAGTACAACTGTTTTGCAAGCCGTTTCGGACAAAATTGCACGGATTTCATTCCACATCATCAAGAGAGAAGGATTTTTGATATGAAGACATTACTGCACCGTGCTTGGGCAGAAATTGACCTGAGTGCACTGGAACACAATGTACGTGCTGTACAGGAAAAGCTTCCGCCAAAAACAGAAATGATGGCAGTGGTCAAGGCGAATGCCTATGGACACGGCGATGCTGCCATTTGCCGGAAACTCTGGGAACTGGGCGTGCATTGGTTTGCCGTTTCCAACCTGGAAGAAGGACTTGCTGTACGGGAGTACTGCCCCAAAGCAGAAATTTTCATCCTGGGCTATACACCGCCGGAATATGCACCGCAGCTCACCAAGCAAAATATCATCCAAGGTGTGCTGTCCATGGACTATGCACAGCAGCTGCAACAGCATGCGGACGGCATCGTTCGGTGTCACATCAAACTGGACACCGGCATGGGACGCATTGGCTTCCGGGGAAAAGATGCCGCAGACTGCGTACAGGAACTGCTGCCGCTGTTTGATCTGGATCAGCTGTCTATTGAGGGCATCTATACACACTTTGCAGTAGCCGATTCACCGGAAGCAGACGACGTTGCCTATACCAATGCACAGGAACAACTGATTCTGGATGTCTACGACGGATTGGCTGCACAGGGACACCCCTTGCAGCAGCTGCACTTTATGAACAGCGCTGCCAGTGTCTGCCGTCCGAATCCACGCAGCACACTGGCTCGAGTTGGCATCATTCTGTACGGTCTGGCACCGAACTATCCGGTACCGGTTCCGATTCCGCTGGAACCGGTTATGTCCCTGCGCAGTGTCATTTCCCATGTCAAGACCATTCAGCCGGGTGCCTGTATCAGCTATGGCAGAACCTACTGTGCAGACCAACCACGCACCATTGCAACCGTTACCATCGGCTATGCGGATGGATATGCCCGGCTGCTCTCCAATCGTGCCAGCGCATTGGTGCATGGCGTTGCCTGCCCCATTGTGGGACGGGTCTGCATGGATCAGCTGATGCTGGATGTGACAGATGTGCCGAATGTGCAGCCGGGTGACGTTGTAACCATGTTTGGTAAAGACGGAGATGCTTCCATTTCAGCAGACTGGCTGGCTTCCCTATATGGAACCATTGGCTATGAAATTGTATGCGGTATCTCCAAGCGTGTGCCGAGAATCAGCGGTGAACCGCCGGTCATCTAAGCATCTATCTGTCTCAAATGAATCTGTTCAAAAAACGGGAAAGGAATCTATCTATGAAACAAAACCGCACCTATAAAAATCGTCTGCTCTCCCTCCTGCTCGCTGCTGCAATCGGAATCGGGGGAACCGTTTGCTATGCTGCCAACACGGTTCAGCTGCCGTTTTGCAGTCCCTATACCGCACAGGCAGAAGAACAAACTGCCGGTGAGTTTTCCTATTCGGTACAGAATGACACCATCACCATCACCAAGTATAACGGCTCTGCCGCATCCGTTTCAGTTCCGGCAGAACTGGATGGAAAGCCGGTTACCGCATTGGGTCGGTACTGTTTTGCGGACAATGAAACTCTGCAAACCATCAGCCTGCCAAACAGCCTGCTCACCATTGATGACCAGGCCTTTGCAGGCTGCATCAACCTGCAAAGCTTCACCATGCCGGACAGTGTCACCAGCACTGGAACCGGAATTTTGCAAAACTGCACCAACCTAAAAGAAGCAACGCTTTCCAAGCAGCTGACTTTCCTGGAGGATAACACGTTTTTGAGCACATCACTGGAAGCCATTGAGATTCCGGACGGTGTCACCAACATTGGCAGACTGTGCTTTAAAAATACGAAGCTGAAGCAAGTGCAGCTGCCCAGCTCTGTGTACATGATCAATATTGGAGCATTTGCAGGTTGTACGCTGCTGGAACAAATCAACTTAGAGCAGGTGCCCACGATCGAAGACGACGCCTTTTCCGACTGTGTCAAGCTGAAAGCCGTTACGCTTTCTCCAAAGATGACAGAGCTGTCCAGTGCATTTGTCAACTGCAAGTCGCTCAAACAGCTGGTCATTCCGGAAGGCGTCAAGAGCATTGACAGCTTAGCAGGCTGCGAATCCCTAGAATCCATCACCATTCCGAGCACTGTAAAATCCATTTACCGCTCTGCTTTCCAGGGGTGCAGCAAATTAAAGGAAGTGATTCTCCCGGATCAGTCCAATTATAATGTTTTTCAAATGAGCATGTTTTCGGAATGCACCTCACTGGAATATATCGTGATTCCAGAAGGCGTCACAACCGTTCCACAGTGGATGCTCAGCAAGTGCACCTCGTTGGAATATGCCATTTTGCCGAGCACTGCAACAGAACTGGAAGCTCAGGTATTTGCCGGCTGCCCGAATCTCTCCATGGTCTATATTCCGGACTCTGTTACCAAGATCGATGAAACCGCATTGGGCTATCTCTATGACGAATCCGGCAATCTCCTCCCTTCCGATCAGGAGATTCTGATTATTACCGACACCGCTTCCTCCGCCGCTGCACGATATGCCAAGGAAAAGGGCTACGATGTCCTTTCCCGGCAGGATGCGCAGTACGGCGATCTGAACCGAAACGGCTCCCTGGATACGGAGGATTTGGGTTTGCTGCAAGATTATTTGCTGGGAAGAAGCACACTGACCGCTGCACAGTATTTTCTGGCAGATGTCGACCAAGACGGCAGTGTCAGTGGGTTTGATCTGGCAATCTTAAAAAATGCCCTCCTGTAAGCTGGAAAAATTTCTGACAGCATTTTTATCATTGAATTTTCTGTGTCTTTTCTTCCATTTCATCCGGAAATCTGGTATCATGAAAGACACCATGCAGCGTATGCGCCCTGTTGCCGCAGGACGCATGCAAATTGCAGAAAGGAGCAATCGTTTGTGAATCAAAAAGCATTAGAACCCATCAAACAAACGGAACAAAAAACAACCCTTGCACTTGGAATTGACGTGGGCTCCACCACCGTCAAGGCAGTGGTACTGAATGACGCAGATACCGTTTTATTTTCCCGGTATCAGCGCCATTTTTCCAAGGTAAAGGAAGCGGTTCTTGCTCTGTTGCAGGAAGTCTGTGATGCATTCCCGGAGGATTCTTTTACCGTAAGTATCACCGGGTCTGCCGGACTGGGACTGGCAACTGCTGCAAAGCTGCCCTTTGTACAGGAAGTCCATGCAGCGTTTCTCGCCGTTAAGAAGCGCTATCCCGATGCAGATGCTGTCATCGAGCTGGGCGGTGAAGATGCAAAAATCATCTTCCTGACCAGCGGGGTAGAGCAGCGAATGAACGGCTCCTGCGCCGGCGGAACCGGTGCATTTATCGACCAGATGGCAACCCTGCTGGATATGACCGCCGATCAGCTGGATCAAATGGCGCTGTCTGCCGAGAAGATCTATCCCATTGCTTCCCGGTGCGGCGTATTTGCAAAATCCGACATTCAGCCGCTTCTGAACCAGGGTGCACGCCGGGAAGACATTGCTGCCAGCATCTTCCAGGCAGTTGTCGATCAGACGGTATCCGGTCTGGCACAGGGCAGAAAAATTACCGGAACGGTTCTATTCCTGGGCGGCCCGCTTTCCTTCCTACAAGGGCTGCGCAATGCCTTCACCAAAACCCTGCACCTGGATGCAGAACATGCCATCTTCCCGGAAGACGGCAGAACCTTTGTGGCATACGGCTGCGCATGCAGTGCCCGGCAGCAGCGAGAGACGTTCTCCATTCCGCAGCTGATGGAAATGCTGCAAGCGGCACATGCTGCCAGCAGCATCATTTCGGACGAGCCGCTGTTTGATACACCGGAAGAATACGAACAGTTCCGGGAACGGCATGCTGCCAACGATGTGCAGCATGGTGATTTCCGTACGTATCAAGGCAAGGCGTACCTGGGTATTGATGCCGGTTCTACCACCACCAAAATGGTGCTGCTGGCGGAAGACCATACGCTGCTGTACGAGTTCTATACCTCCAACAAAGGGCAGCCGCTGGACTGCGTAATTCGTGCCCTGAAAGAGGTCTATGCCCAGAAACATCCTGGGCTCACCATCTGCGGCAGTGCCGTAACCGGCTACGGAGAGGAACTGCTCAAAGCAGGACTTGGCATTGACTTTGGCATTGTCGAAACCGTGGCACACTTTAAGGCAGCTGCACACTTCTGCCCGGATGTAGATTTCATCATTGACATTGGCGGACAGGATATCAAGTGCTTCAAGATCAAGAACGGCAGCATCGACAGCATCATGCTCAATGAAGCCTGTTCCTCTGGATGCGGCTCCTTCATCCAGACCTTTGCCATGGCACTGGGCTATGACATTGCGGACTTTGCCAAGCTGGGTCTGTTCGCCAAGCACCCGGTTGACCTCGGTTCCCGGTGTACCGTCTTCATGAACAGCAGCGTCAAGCAGGCGCAGAAAGACGGCGCAACTGTAGAGGATATTTCTGCCGGATTATCCGGCTCCATTGTCAAGAATGCCGTTTATAAGGTCATTCGTGCCCGTTCCCCGGAAGACTTGGGCGAACACATTGTCGTACAAGGCGGAACGTTCCTGAACGATGCCGTTTTACGGTGCTTTGAACGGGAAATGGGACGGGACGTTGTCCGTCCTGCTATTTCCGGTCTGATGGGAGCATTTGGTGCTGCCATCTACGCCATGGAGAAATCCTCCGGCAGCACCACACTGATTGACGCTGAACAGCTGGAGCATTTCTCCTATCAGTCTTCCGCCGCAACCTGTAAGGGCTGTACGGCACACTGCAACCTGAATATCATCCGCTTTTCCGGCGGCGGCCGGTTTATTTCCGGAAACCGCTGCGAAAAAGGTGCCGGCATCAAGATGAAGAGCAAGGCAGAAAACCTGTTCGACTGGAAGTATCAGCAGATCCTACAGCTGGAGCAGACCGTTCCGGAAAAGCCGATTGCAACCGTTGGTCTGCCGCTTGGACTGAACTTTTACGATCAGATGCCGCTCTGGCACACCTTGTTTACGGATCTGGGCTTCCGGGTCAAGTTCTCAGAGGAAAGCACCCGGGAAACCTACTACAAGGGACAGAGCACCATTCCATCGGATACGGTTTGCTACCCGGCAAAGCTGATGCACGGACACATTCAGAGTCTGCTGGATCAGAAGGTGGATTTCATCTTCTATCCCTGTATGAGCTACAATCTGGACGAGGGCGACTCTGACAATCACTTCAACTGTCCGGTCGTTGCCTACTATCCGGAACTGCTGCTTGCCAACCACGAAGGACTGAACCATCAGAACTTCCTGTTCCCATTCTTAGATCTAAACCGGGAAAAACATGTGGTTTCCGTTCTGTATCAGTACTTCGGTGCATATGTTTCCAAAAAAGCCATCCAAGCTGCCCTGCGGCATGGCTATGCTGCCCTGGAGGAACACCGTGCCGCCATTGCACAAAAGGGACAGGAAATCATTGCAGCTGCACGGGAAGAAAACCGAAAGATTATCGTACTGGCAGGCAGACCGTATCACATTGACCCGGAAATCAACCACGGCATTCATAAGCTCATTGAAAGCCTGGGAATGGCGGTCATCACAGAGGACAGTGTTGCAGGATTGGGACACACCCCTGATCTACAGGCGCTGAACCAATGGACGTACCATTCCAGAATGTACCGTGCTGCACAGTATGTTACCACGCAGCCGGATATGCAGCTGATTCAGCTGGTATCCTTTGGCTGCGGCATTGATGCGATTACCACCGACGAAGTGCGCCGTATTCTGGAGCAGGACGGGAAGCTGTATACCCAGCTGAAGATTGATGAAATCAGCAACCTGGGAGCAGCAAAAATCCGTCTGCGCAGCTTAGCGGCAGCCATGGAATAGGAGGATTCGGTTCCATATGATGTCTTATACACAATTTACACCGGAAATGCGCAAAACCCATACCATTCTGGTGCCCAATATGCTGCCCATTCACTTTCAGCTGCTCATTAGCATCTTTGGGCAGTATGGGTACCATATGAAGCTGCTGGAATCCTCTTCCCGTACCGTGGTAGAGGAAGGTTTGAAAAACGTCCACAATGACACTTGTTATCCGGCACTGCTGGTCATCGGACAGTTTATGGAAGCCCTGAAGAGCGGCGAGTATGACCCCGACCGCACGGCGCTGCTGA
>FR899094.1:6180-9032 GCA_000437255.1 Ruminococcus sp. CAG:403 | reverse complement strand
GCGGCGGCTGCCGGGCTTCCAATTACATCCACCTGCTTCGAAAGTGCATGGCAGAACATTATCCGCAGGTTCCGGTCATTTCCTTAAACTTTGCCGGACTGGAAAAGAGCAAAGGCTTCTCTCTGACTGCCGGCATGTGCGTCAAGTTGATATACGGCGTGCTGTATGCCGACCTGCTGATGACGCTGTACAACCAGTGCCTGCCCTATGAATTGAACAAGGGTGAAACCGATCAGGTGAAGCAGCACTGGCAGGAAAAGCTGCCGACGCTGTTCCACGGTGTAAAGTACCTGTCTGCGGAAAAGATCTATCAAGAGATGCTGACCGATTTTGCCAGCATTCCCAGAAGCCAGAAGAAAAAAATCAAGGTTGGCATCATTGGGGAAATTTATGTCAAATATTCTCCGCTTGCCAACAACCACTTAGAGGAATTCCTGATTCAGGAAGGCTGCGAGCCAGTCGTGCCGACTCTGATGGAATTCATCCTGTATTGTGCTGCCAATACTGGCACCAACGGAAAGCTGTATCAATACCACAATCTCAAAACAGCAATGTTCAACCTGGGGTATGATTTCCTGCACGGCAAGCAGGTGCAGATGATTCGCTGCATCCAGAAGCAGGGTGTTTTCACACCGCCGCACGATTTTGAAGACCTGCGAAAGGCAGCAGACAAGTACATCAGCCAAGGCGTTTCCATGGGAGAGGGCTGGATGATTACCGCAGAAATGGCCGTTCTGGCGGAAACCGGAACCGAGAACATCATCTGTACGCAGCCGTTTGGGTGCCTGCCAAACCACATTGTAGCAAAGGGCATGGCAAGAACCATTAAGAATGCCTACCCCAATGCCAACATTGTTGCCATCGACTACGATCCAGGTGCAACCCGTGTCAACCAGGAAAACCGAATTAAGCTGATGCTTGCCAATGCACGGCAGACTGCAACAGAAAAATAAGTGTGCTGCATATCCACGTCAGCACAAAAAATGGACATTTCTTTTTCGTTCCCCGTATCATAGAAGTTACAAAAAAGGAGAAACAACATGAAAACAGGAAAAAAGTGGCTGGCTGCTGCTGCGGCACTTCTATTGGCTGCCAGCATGACTGCATGCGAATTAAATAACGATGACGAAAGCAAATCCGATTCTACTGCTAATTCCAAGGAGCAAACCGAAACCATTTCGGAATCCTCTTCGGAATCCGAAGAAGACTCCGAATCAGAAGAAGCAACAGAATCCTCTGAATCGGATGCAGATGCTGCCGACGCATCCGCCAAACGGACTTCCAAAAAGAAATCCAAGAAGCAAAAAGATTTTGTCATCAGCAAAAATGTCCTCGTGGAATACAACGGAACAGATACACACGTGGTCATTCCGGATACGGTAACCGCAATCGGCGACTCTGCGTTCTGGAGCAACAGCGCCATTGAAACATTAGAAATTCCGGGCTCTGTCAAGCAGATTGGCAACAATGCCTTTTCGAACTGCGCCGGTCTGACCTTTGTCAATATGGAGGAGGGCGTAGAAACCATTGGTTCTGCTTTTACGGGATGCAGCTCCCTGGAGGACATCAATCTTCCGGAATCGGTTACTGCCATTGATGAGATTGCCTTCCTGCACTGCAATGATCTGACCATCCATACCCCGGCTGGTTCCTATGCAGAAGACTATGCGTACAACCATAAACTCTCTTCCGATCAGGACTTGGCTGTTTATGAAGAAGATGCTTCCGCAGGAACCAAAATCAAAGCAGATCAATATGCCTACAAGAACTTCGAAACGTTTGAGATTGATGCCGATGTAACAGAAATCTGCGCAGAGGCGTTCCAATACTGTAAATTTCTCAAGGAAATCACCATTCCCGGAAACGTACAGACCATTGGCCCGGATGCATTTGAATATTGCGAGACGCTGAAAACAGTTGTAATAGAAGAAGGCTGTACCGAATTAAAGGATGGCGCATTCCAATACTGCAAAAGTTTAAAGGATATTACCATTCCAGCCAGCGTGGAAGAAATTGCGGATTCCGCTTTGGAATATTGCAGCGATTCCTTGACCATCCATACGCCAAAAGGCTCCTATGCAGAGCAGTACGCACAGGCAAATGACATTGCCTATGACAACAACCTCTAATGAGATCAGCACAAAAAACATGCGCCGTGCATCTTTTTCTGATGCACGGCGCATATTATTTTTTCGTTCTATTATTTTAAGAGCGGCTATGATCTTTGGAAAGCACCATTCCTGCAATGGCAAGAATCAGCGTCAGAACTGCAACACCTGCCGTCAGGAAGGGGAAATCTCCAATCGTACTGCCATTGCCAACCAGGGAGCTCCACTCTATTTGCAATTCCACATAATTACTAATCAGTCCCAGATCCCCGATAAACAACAGAATCAAACAAGTACAGCCCAACCGACAGCCGGCAACTCCTTTTCCTCTGCACAGCTGCACAAAACCGATCAGCAGGAAGAGCACGCAAAGGAATGCAATCAAGAGCACACCTAGAAATACGAAAAGCTGCCAAGGCATATGATCCAAAAAGTCCTCAAACAGATCCGGCATGTTTTGAATCAGATCCCCCAGGTTATTCAGCGTATCCGATGTCTTTACGCCAAACAAATCGGAAAGTTGCTTGGCACCCTCCAAAATAGAAGCATAGGAAAGGGTGTAAGTATCCCCGGAAAAGAATCCTTCTGCTTGCATAAACGGCAGCTGAAACAGTCCTACGATTCCAGCAATGACCAGCGCACACAAAACCAGATACGCAAGCCAGCGTACCGCAGAGGTCGGCTTCCGCTTCGGCAAAGCCAGCGCATTATCAGGTGCCATAACAGGCTGCTGGTTGACCGGCT
>FR899094.1:0-6168 GCA_000437255.1 Ruminococcus sp. CAG:403 | reverse complement strand
GGCTGCTGCGGAGCAGGCGGCGGTGTCGGAATCGTGGTTGTGACCGGCGGCGGGGAAGCAGGTTGCGGCGCTACATCTACATTGAGAGAAGCACCACAGCTGCTGCAAAAGGCTGCGCCCGGCTGATTCGATTTTCCACATTTACTGCAAAACATAATAAAGACCCCACTTTCTTTTTTGTAATGGTTTTAACCAATGGATGATTGTACTGGTTTCGGTTGTCTGCGCTTCCGAAAAATCACCAATCCCAGTATGCCGACGACCAAGGTAAGCGCTCCGATGATTGCAGTGGCCGTTGGAAAAGCACCGAAAGGACTAGACAAACCTGCCTGCTTCCGTCTGCGTTCAAATGCCAGATAGGTACTAATCAGCGAAAAATCGCCAACGCCCAGCAAAAGCAGACAAATGCAGCCCAGACGGCAGCCGACTGCCAATCTATGCCGGCACATCTGTATCAGTCCAATGACCAGCAGCACCAGGCAAGCCGCAGCAACCAAAAACAGGAACAAAAACACACAAAACTGCCACGGATACTTCTCCATAAACTTCTGGAAAACAGCGCCCGGATCACTGGAGAAGTGACTCAGATCAATCCCGTATGAATAGGAGAATCGTTTTGCACTCCGCAAGGTCGAAGCATAGGAAATATCAACCAGGTATCCCGGTTCTATCTTAGAATCATGCCGCACATAAGGCAGCTGAAACAATCCAATCGTGCCCACAGCGGTCAGCAGAACAAGCAGTAAGTAGCTGCCCCAATAAACCCATTTTTGCGAGTTTGCGTTTTTTTTCATTGCATACACCCTCTTATTTCTTGCAGGCAGCCTGTACGGCTTCAAATTCATCCACCAGTTCCTGATCCGGCTTTTTGGTCAGCAGGGAAACCAGAATGATTGCCAGCAGGGCAATCAAGAATGCCGGCAGCAATTCATACAAATCCCATGCGCCACCCAACGGACGGATGCAGAACTTCCAAACAAATACCATTACACCGCCGGAGATCAGACCAGCCAGTGCACCCCACTTGTTGGAACGCTTCCAGAACAGAGCGCAGAGCATAACCGGGCCAAAGGTGGCACCAAATCCAGCCCATGCAAACGATACGATCTGGAAGACAGAACTTTCCGGATTCCAAGCAATGACAATGGAAACCGCTGCAATAATCAGCAGGACACAGCGTGCTGCCAGCATGGCTGCTTTCTGCGAAAGCTTTACGCCAAATACGCCCTGCAAGAGGTTTTCCGACATACTGGAGGACGCTGCCAACAGCTGAGAATCGGAAGTAGACATGGTGCAGGCGAGAATTCCCGCAAATACCAGTCCGGCAAGCAGGGCGGCTACCACACCATGCTCACTGATGAGCGTTGCAATTTTCATGATGACGGTTTCTGATTCTGCGCTGTAGTTGGCCGGGTTGTCTCCCAATACGGAAATGGTGCCATTTTGAATCAATGCCTTTCCGATAAAGCCAATCAAAATGGCAATTCCCATTGAAATGGTCACCCAAATGGAGGCAATTCTTCGGGAGGTTTTGATCTTCCGGCTGTCTTCGATTGCCATAAAACGCAGCAGAATGTGCGGCATACCAAAGTAACCAAGCCCCCATGCCAGGGTGGAACAGATGGTCAGGATGGAATATGGCTTCGCAGAATTGGCGGTAATGTCATAAGTTTGATGGAAGGACAGATAGCCCGGCAGAGACTTTGCATTGTCGATGACAGCATCCAGTCCGCCTGCCTTGCCGACACCGAATCCAACTACCATAATCAAGGCAATGGTCATAATGATGCTTTGCAGCAAATCCGTTGTGCTGGCTGCCAGGAAACCACCGATGCTGGTATACGCAATGATGATAACAGCACTCAGAATCATGGCAACGTGATAATCCATGCCAAAGAGCGTTTGAAACAGTTTGCCGCAGGCAGAGAATCCGGATGCCGTATAGGGGACAAAGAAAATCAAAATGATGACAGCGGAAATTCCCATGAGGAAATTTTTCTGATCGTGATACCGGTGCGAGAAAAAGTCCGGAATGGTAATCGAATGATTGTGCTGGGAATAAATCCGCAGGCGCTTTGCAACAAACAGCCAGTTTAAGTAGGTGCCGACTGCCAGTCCGATTGCCGTCCAGCCGACATCGGCAAATCCGGTCAGCAGGGCAAGTCCCGGTAAACCCATCAACAGATAGCTGCTCATGTCCGAGGCTTCGGCACTCATTGCCGTTACAATCGGGCCAAGTTTTCTGCCGCCTAAGTAAAAGTCACTGGTATCCTTATTCTTTTTCGATGCGAGAATGCCGACAACCACCATCAAAATCAAATAGACAACGATGGTAATCAGCATGCAAATCTGGTTTGATTCCATTGGAATGCTGCTCCTTTCTATGTGAGACGTGGTTCCATTTTCTGCACACAGCCAGCATCTGCCAACGGTGTGCAGACTCAAAAAATGGGAAGCGGCTGATATTTCGCTTCCCATTGAACAAAATGGTTTGCAGGTTATTGTATGCGTTGCCGGGAATTAATACGCTTTTCCCCAGAGTACCATATGCTTTGCCGGCTTGCCGCAGCAAACGCACTTGTCAGAAATGGTGTGCTGCTCCAGCGGAATGCAGCGGGAACCAACACCGGTCTTTTCCTTCACCAGATCTTCACATGCTTCGTCGCCGCACCACATTGCTTCGACAAATCCATCGCCCTTTTCCTGTAGAACCTGTACAATTTCTTCCATGCTCTGGCAAGCGTATGTCCGGCGCTTCTGGTTGTCCAGTGCCTTTTCATACATACCAGCCGGAATTTCTGTTTCAAGCAGCTGCTGCACGGTCTGTACCAAAGTGGCATTGTCTGCATCCAGCGCAACGGTCTGCTTTTCGCCATTGTAACGGGTTACAACCACACACTGACCGTTTTCGATGTCCTTCGGGCCGAGTTCAATTCGAATCGGAACACCCTTCATCTCATACTGTGCAAACTTCCAACCCGGAGAATTCTCGGAATCATCCATTTTTACCCGGATGCCGCTTGCTTTCAGCTTGTTGTACAGTTCCGATGCCTTTTCCAGGACACCTTCCTTATGCTGCGCAATCGGAACCACAACAACCTGTACCGGAGCAACTGCCGGCGGCAGAACCAAACCGTTGTTGTCTCCATGCGTCATAATGATGGCACCGATCAGACGCGTGGTTACGCCCCAAGAAGTCTGATGCGGATAAGCAAGCTGGTTGTCCTTGGTGGCAAACTGAATATCGAATGCCTTTGCAAAGCCATCCCCAAAGTAGTGGGAAGTACCTGCCTGCAATGCCTTTCCATCGTGCATCAGTGCTTCAATGGCATAGGTTGCAACAGCGCCGGCAAACTTATCACTTTCGGTTTTTCTGCCCTTTACCACCGGCATAGCCAGGGATTGCTCACAGAAGGTGGCGTAGGTGTTCAGCATACGCTCGGTTTCTTCGAGTGCCTCCTCTGCGGTTGCATGAATGGTGTGACCTTCCTGCCACAGGAATTCTCTGGAACGCAGGAACGGACGCGTGGTCTTTTCCCAGCGCACCACGCTAACCCACTGGTTATACAGCTTCGGCAGATCCCGGTAGCTGTGTACGATGTTGGCATAGTGCTCACAGAACAGTGTTTCAGAAGTCGGACGCACACAGAGCCGTTCTTCCAGCTTTTCGCTTCCGCCGTAGGTGACCCATGCCACTTCCGGTGCAAAGCCTTCTACGTGATCCTTTTCCTTTTCGAGCAGGCTTTCCGGAATAAACATCGGCATGCAGACATTTTCATGTCCGGTTTCCTTAAACATGCCGTCCAGAATATGCTGCATATTCTCCCAGATGGCGTAACCATACGGACGAATGACCATACAGCCCTTGACGCTGGTGTATTCGATAAGCTCTGCTTTTTTTACAATATCGGTATACCACTGTGCGAAATCCTCATCCATGGCGGTGATTTCAGCCACTTGTTTTTTGTTGCTTTTTGCCATATTGCTCCTCCTCAGTATTGCATTACAGGGAATCAGACACATTCCCGTGCTTTTCAGATCCCAAAATTACAATCAAATACAATATAGTATAGCATATTTCCGGGAAAATTGCAAGAGAAAAGCTACTTTTCCATGCATATTTTTGGAACAGCAAATTTCCAGACAACATCCGGCCGCCAGCCGCCTGGAGCGTGTTCCCATAAAAAAGAACTGCATGGATTGATGTTCCGAAATGATAATCAGAAATTGACATTTTTATCTTTTTCTTGTATAATATTTGTAACAAAAAAGGAGGAATTCTCTATGAATTATAGCATTGAAGGCGAACCACTACCCGTTGTAATCTGCAACTTGGAACCCAACGAAACCATGATTACAGAAAAAGGGGCCATGTCCTGGATGACCCCCAACATGAAAATGGAAACCACTTCCAACGGCGGCATTGGAAAGATGTTTGGACGTGCCTTTTCCGGAGAAAGTATGTTCCAGAATCGTTACACCGCCATCGGCGCTCCGGGCATGATTGCGTTTGCATCCAGTTTTCCCGGCTGCATCCGTCCTTTCCAGATTGGGCCAGGACAGGAAATCATTGCGCAAAAAACCGCATTTCTCGCATCTACTGCCGGTGTAACCCTTTCCATCTTCTTCCAGAAGCGGTTCGGCGCCGGACTCTTCGGTGGAGAAGGCTTCATCATGCAGCGGCTTTCCGGAAGCGGCATTGTATTCCTGGAATTTGACGGCTACATCAAGGAGTATGACCTTGCACCAGGACAGCAAATGGTGGTAGA
Source organism: Ruminococcus sp. CAG:403 (assembly GCA_000437255.1). Lineage (GTDB taxonomy): Bacteria > Bacillota > Clostridia > Oscillospirales > Ruminococcaceae > Ruminococcus_C. Next base: position 1,399 of record FR899094.1, on the reverse strand, counting down.
TACCGGCTACTTGGCTGCTATGACCGGCGGCTGTCAGATTGAAATTCAAACCGTACCGGGCATCAAAAATGCCGTTTTCGGTGGAGAGGGTCTCTTCAACACCGTCATAACCGGCCCGGGACACATATGGCTCCAGAGCATGCCGGTTTCGCAGCTGGCAGGTGCCATTCGCCCATTTATTCCCAGTAAGTAAGGAAAGGAGACTCTTACCATGAATTGTTCCAAATGCGGTGCATCCCTGCCGAATGGCGCAACGGTTTGCAAACGCTGTCAAACCCCCGTAACCCCAACGGATACACCGGCTTCTGCATCGAAACAGAATCCCAACCGAAACAAGCGGCTCGTCGTCCTGAGCATTGTTGTTGCAGCCGTTCTGATTGTCGGCATTGCCTGTGCCGTCCTGATTGTTGTACACAACCATCAGAAGAAGGACTACAGCGCCGACCAAGCCTCTCCGCAGGCTGCCATTCATGCCTGCTATGCGGCAATTGAACAGCAGGATGCCGATCGCATTCTTGCCGATATCCCGGATGCTGTCATCGAAGAGTATGCGCAAAAGGGCATCAACCGGAACGACCTGTTGAAACTGGTGCAGGACTATCTGCCAACCTACCTCAAAACGTTAGAGGATTCCTGCGGCAGTTCCATCACCATTACAGCAGATCTGCAAACGGAGGAACAAGAGGATATCACCGACAACTATACAGATGCATCCCTTCCGGTAGAGCGTGCTTATCGCTATCCCATCGTCATTCGCATACAAGGAGATGCCGGCAACCGGGAGGAAACCCGTACCAGCACAGCCATTCAAGTGGATGGAAACTGGTACAGCACCGACATCACTGCCTTTTTATCCGCAGCCAATACGACTGCTTCCTCTGCAAAATAATCCTATTTTCAAAATTCAATCAAAAACCGGAAAGACCGATGTGTCTTTCCGGTTTTTTCTCATTGAGCGGCCTGATCGGCAGCAATACAGCGCCGCATGGCAGCAATGGCAGTTCGAATTTCTGCATCTGGATCAAAGTGGTGCGCTTCTGTGTGCATGGGATCCGGCGTGCGTTCCTGATTCCAAATCATATGCAGGACAGTTGCACAGCGTACCCGCAGCGTAGCAGCGATGACAAACAAAGCGGCGGACTCCATCTCTGAAGCCAGAACACCAGCCGCCTTCCAGGCGTTCCAATTGGCTGTCAGCTGCGCTCCAATCGGCATGCGCTGCGGACTGTGCTGTCCATAAAAAGAATCCTTACAGTGCACCACGCCCGTTTCAAACGGATAGCCAAGCGCCTGTGCAGCCTGCACCAGATGGGACAGCAAGGAAAAATCCGGAACAGCCGGAAATGCCAGCGGCATGTACTCCTGCGTGGTGCCCTCCATGCGAACCGCTCCGGTGGGA
>FR899093.1:19866-34719 GCA_000437255.1 Ruminococcus sp. CAG:403 | reverse complement strand
TTTTTCGCTATGAACACAAGCTCTAACACATCTCCAGGCTTAGAAGAAATTACGGCCTCTTGTTCTACAATTTCACCACTTCCGAGTCCCAGTGTGCCCGCAATTCCAAGAAAAATCAATGAACCAATCAATCCATAGGCAACCACGTTTTGTACTTTGGCGAACATATCTACTCCAAAAAGGTTTAAGAGTGCCAACAGTACAATTAAAACAATGGAATATCCGGAACTAGGAATGGGAACATTCGGCAGCACATTATGTAGTGTATTGCCGAACATGGCTGCTTCTGAACTCCCCATAATCGTTTGACAGGTTAAGTAACCACCCACTGTAATCACAATCGAGACAAATGGTCCCAGACAGGCAAGTGTGTATTGCGCCATACCACCTGTCAAATTGGGCATTAACGCATTTAATTCACAAATAGAAAGCGCTGTTAAAATATTGAACGCACAAGCAATGACCATTGTCAGAATGAACGGCGTACCAATTGCAGCAGCACCTTGTCCAATGGAAAGCAGACAACTGGTAGCGACAATTAATCCGACACCTGTAGCAATGATACTGGGTAATCCAAGTCTTTTCTCTCCCATTTTGAATCACTTCCTTTATACTGATTACTTTTCACCATATACCAGTGCTTCATAGCCTTCTTCTCCAGTGCGCACCCGTACCACATTGGTTACATCAGAAACAAAGATCTTGCCATCACCAATATGACCGGTATACAGCTCCTTTTTCACAAATTCTAATAATGCATTGACTTCTTCTGTTGGAAGCACCATCATGACAACCTCTTTGGGCAGCAGGCTGATTTCTTGCTTTTTGCCTTCTACTTCAAATTCTTGTGTACCATGCTGCACACCACAACCCAACACTTGATAGACTGTCATGCCGGTGATATGGAAGTGTCCCAAAGCTTTTTTCAGCGGTTCAATTTTAGAAATACCTGTAATGATTTCTACTCTTGATAATTTCATAATATCCTCCATTCTGCATCCCAAAAATAGATAGAATGCCCATTCGAATTTTGCAAACAAAAAATGCCGAACTTCCAAGAAGCTCGACATCATTGTCTCTTTTTCTATTCCCCATCAGATTCCTTTCTGTAGGAACAAGATTATTATAACATACAATACCAGAAAAAATTGTAAAAAGCGGAACAAACTGCTATGACTGAAACCGATCATATCGCAATGCCGATAAATCTACTGCTGTCGGCTGCCCCATTGCAAGCTGAGAAAGTACCAATCCTACAGCGGGAGCAATACCAAATCCGTGTCCAGTAAATCCACAGGCAAGAATCAATCCAGGCACTTCTTCCACTCGACTGATCACTGGCACATGATCGGCACAGGAATCCATCCAACCTGCCCAGGTACGTACGACCTTGATTTTAGACAAAGAAGGAAAATATCGCATAATTCCACGGCAGGCTGCTGATGCTGCAATGCTGGAAGAAAGTGGCTTGCCTGGTTTTGCATAGGGTTCTAGGCCGGAATTCAAACCAAATACAAATGAACCATGTTCCGTCTGATGACCATAAAAATCCGCATCCGCAGTACCAAGCATCTGCCAAAACATCGGGGCAACGGCTTCTGTTACCAAAGTTTCCAATAATACCGGCTGCATGGGAACATCAATGCCTACTGTGGAAGCAATAAACCGGCTTTCATAACCTGCTGCCAGAATAATGGTATCTCCTTCATAAACATTGCCGGATGCCGTTACAACCTGTCGAACAGCGCCCTTGATCTTCCGTAATTTTACGACCTTTTCCCCGGTAATCACATGAACACCCAGTCTGCGTGCCATTTTATAGTATCCCATCGTTGCCATCAGAGGATTGGCGTGTCCGTCCGTTGGACACCAACTGGCACAAGAAACCTCTTCTGAAAGGTACGGATTGATGCGTCGTGCCTCTTCTCCGGAAATCATTCGTACATCCAACCCACAAGCTGCAGCACGATTGGTCAGTTCTTCCAAAATTTCTTTATTGCGAGGTGTACTGCCAAGTCGAAGATTTCCATGCTGATAGTATTCTACATTTGTATCCAGCATATCGGATAAATTTGGCCAGATGTTTTGAATCGCATACATGATGAGCGGAAGTTCCCGCGGATCACGGCCGGACTGTCGTACACCGCCGCCGTTTCGAGTGGAGCCGCCATCCCCTATATTTTCACTGCTCTCCAATAGAAGAACAGATACGCCATTTTTTGCCAGATTGTATGCTGCTGCACATCCAATAATACCGCCGCCAACAATAATGACTTCTGCATTCATTTTGCATCCCCCTCTCTGTCTTTCGCTAAAACTTCCATGGTAATCGGACGCATTGGTGCTCTTCCTGTGGAAGGTCCTAATGTATCCGGCCGAACGCCCAATTCTCTTGCCACAATTCCCTTTACCAATTTGGTACAAGTCTGCCCCTGGCAGAGTCCCATTCCGGTTCGCAGATATCGGCGAATCTCTGTTAATGTAAACATTCCGTCATGTACTGCCTGACGGATTTCTCCTTTTGTAATTTCCTCGCATCGACATACAATCATATCATCATCTGGCTGTGGAACAAAAGGAGACAATGGTCTGTTTCTGTCATTCATGCCTGTTCCTCCTTTCGAAAAAATCTTGCCGTTCCAGAAAATTCCTTTGATACTCGCATGGTAAGCAAATGGGTGCAGTCAAATGCCTTTGCACTGCGTACTTGTACAACTTCCGCCTGGCAAACTGCCTTTCCATTTCGTCCAAGGGCGACGCCTTTGTCACCCTTTACAGGTAAAGGAAGAAATTCATAGGGCAATGTAATTTCTGCGGTTCCATCCCCACAGTCCTCATTTACCAGGAAAATTGCCTGACCGGAACAGGATGCTACACACATTCCGCAGCCGGTACATGTTTTGGATGGATCAACAGACGGCAATGCCGTAATCTTATTTCCAATACGAATACAATGTCTGGGACAAGCATCCTGACAGGGATTGCAAGGGATATTTTGCGTACATTCCATGACTGGATGCACACCAGTACTGTGGGTCACACCCGGAAACCGTTCCATTTCGTCATCTGCTACAAATCCATGCCGTAGTAAATTTTCTGAAATTGCAATGCCCTCTTCTGTTTCTGTAATCTTTTTGCCGCGCATACCAGGTGCAAACATTCCCTGTCGTAAACCGGAAAGTGCCTGTTTTTGTTCTTCTACCTGCGCATCGCATTCTTCCTGTGAAATATAGCCCAGATAAGCAGCGGCAGCAATACCAGAAATGCGTCCCTCGATCATCGCACTGGATGCCTCTTCAATGCCGGAAACATCTCCTGCTGCATAAATACCGGGAATAGAAGTTTCTCCATACGCATGAACCACTGGAACAAAGCCAGCTTTGGCTGGATTGTCCTCCATTACACAACCCGCCATATCACATAATTTGGACATTGGAGAAAGGCCAACAGCCAGACAAATGGTATCTACTTCAAAATGTTTTTCTGTACCAGGAATAACCTGCCAATTTGCATCCACCTCCCCAATTGTAACACCAGTCACACAATCTTCTCCTTCTGTAGAGAGAATGGTATGTGATAGATAAAACGGAACGCCACAACGTGCAAGTTTTGCTGCGTGTACACCATATCCGCCAACACGAGGTGCGGCATCCGCTACTGCTACCACTTCACAGCCCGCTTGCATCAGTTGAAAGCTGACAACCAAACCAACATTACCGGAACCAAGCATCAATACTCGTTTGCCGGGTAAGGTGCCATGCAAATTCATCATTGTCTGTGCCGCACCAGCACCAATAACACCGGGTAGTGTCCAGCCAGGAAATGTTACCATATTTTCGCTGGCACCAGTTGCAATCAGAATCGTATCTCCTTTTACATGTTCTACATGATCTTTTCTTTTGACTGTGACTTCCTTTTCTGGGAATAAACCGATTACAATTGCATTCAGTACCACCTCTACGCCTAAGGCAGAGGCTTCTGCCAAGAGTTCTTCTCCAATATGAAATCCTCTGATTTTTGCTTTATGTTCTTTGGAACCAAAGAACTTATGAATTTGCTTAAACAGTTGTCCGCCTGGTCTTGCGTTTTCATCGTAAACAACAACTCGCATGCCTCGCTTGGCTGCTTCGATGGCTGCTGATAAGCCTGCCGGCCCTGCCCCAACTATAATCATATCATATCGTTTCATACCGTTTCACCTCCTGCTGGTTTTGCTGTCACACCGCATTGTGTACGAATGTCCATGCCTGCTTCCAATGGTGTAATACAGGTTCGAACATTCGGCTGTCCATCGACTACCATAACGCAATCTGTACAACGGCCAATGGCACAAAAGATTCCTCTTGGTTTGTGCTGTTTTTTGGTGTAACGATGAATCATAACGCCGGCATTTTTCAGCGCCATTGCAATTGGTTCACCAGCATAGCCTTCTAGTATTTTTCCATCAAAGGTAAAAGTCACCCGTTCGCCTTTCTGATAAGTGCCCAAAATAGGGTGTTCTTGAATTCTCATATGTGCAGTCCTCCTGTCAAACTATTCCACTTTTTTCAAATCATCTGCGGGACATCCCATAATTTCAGCTTGGTTCCAATTTCCTTTTTCAAGGCATTGCGGTAAACCATTGTCCCCCATGCCACATCTTCTACCGGCATACCGCCGATCGAATATACAACGATTTCATTTTCATCACGGTGCAATGGAATATTACCCATTAAAATGTCGCCTAAATCATCTACCTGATCGAGTGTCATTTTCCCATCTGCAATTAAATCCATCACATGAACGGCAGGAATGGGAACGGTGTTATAAGCATTTGGCTTCATTTCTTCTTCCCAAGCCTCATATAACTTGATGTTATCTGTTACAGTTCTAGCTCGATGTATGATAAAATCGTCCGAGAAACGCAAGGCTGCTGTGGAACTAATCAAGGCACCCGGTTTGATCCAAGCTTCTTCAATAAAAGGATACTGACTGGGATCACCAGTCGGTGTTGAAGTGCTTGCGGAAATAATATCAGAATCCCGTACTGCTTCTTCGATGGTATCCACTGCATAAACATCTACCTGTGGATATTCTGTTTGGACATATTCAATAAACTTTTGCAGGGAAGCTGCGCCTCGTCCCTTCACTTTAATGGTCTGGATTTCAGGACGAACCGTCATAATGGCGGCAAGTGCGGTTTTGCTCATGACGCCAGGTCCAATGATTCCCACTACTTTGGAATCTGGTCGAGACAAGTGCTTATACCCTACTCCAGGTACGGCACCGGTACGATATGCCGATAGAATATTTGCAGACATATAGGCAAGCGGTGCGCCGGTATCTTTATCATTCAGTGTGAGCATTAGAATAGAACGAGGCAATCCTTTTTCTTTGTTTTCGCAATTAGAACCATACCATTTCATACCAGCCATATCGAATTTTCCACCCAAATATGCCGGCATTGCCATAAAGCGACGATCTGGGCCATCTACTGGCATTTCCGGAAACGGGGAAGACTCCGGAAACATTACCATACATCCATGCGAGTTGCCATTTGCCCCACCCATGCGGTAATTTCCTACCTTCATCAATTTAAACATTTCTTCCATCGCTTCGATGCAGTCTGCCATATTTTTGACACCGGCTGCGATCATGTCTTCTTCATTCAGATACAAAAATTCAACTTTTGGATATTCCATGATAATGCCCTCCTGACAAGAAGCGGAAGTCAGTTTTTCCGTTTCCACAAAATAAAAAGGAGTTCAGCAAAACTATGTGCTGAACTCCTTTGTTCAAGTATGATTCTATCACACTTCCTACTAAAAAAATTGTAAAAAACGGAACATCTGCTTCTTTTTATTCTGCTGCTTCTTCGTGTATGATCGATTCTTCTGCGGATACTGGTTCTTCCTGTTCCGGTTCAGAATATGCCTCAAAATAGTAACCATGCTCCTGTGCAAAGGTTTCGATGTAAGTGCCAGCATATCCGTATAATGCTGCAAGTTCTGTACAATCACAAAAAGCATTTGCATCTACTTCCTGAATTCCACTTCCAAATGCGACTGTTTTCAGTGCAGAGCAGCCTGTAAACGCACCAACTGCCACACGTTCCACATAATCTGGAAGCTCCAGTTTGGTTAAGGCACTGCATTGATAGAAGGCACCGCCGCAAATTTCTGTTACACTGTCTGGAATGGAAACATCTGTGATCTCTCTATGATAGGCAAATACATCTTCTCCAATATGCCGTACATTGGATGGAATGGTTACTTCATTTGCTGTTCCACTATACTGATACAATATACCATCCCCCAGAATAACAAACTCCGCAGTTAGATAATTGCTGTATCGAGACTGGTAGAACGCATGACTTCCAATTCGCTCTACGGAACCTGGAATCTGCATATCTCTAGCAGAGGAATTCATAAAGGCACAACTTCCAATCTCCTGTAAAGTACTGGGAAAATACACATCTTCCAAGTTGTTCAATCCTTTAAATGCGCCATTTCCAATGACTGTAACCGGAAGGCCTTCAATCTGTGCAGGAATGGAAATACTCCAAGTATTATTCGTCCATTTGGTAATTTCGGCATGATCTTCATAAAGCGCATATTCCACGCCGCCAGTTGGAATGTAGGAAATTCCGTTATCTACTGCATAGGTCTGCGTACTGGAGCTAACCCAGCCACGAAGCTGCATGCCTTCGGTCGGCGTATATGTCACATTGCCTTCTGCATCTGTTGTGCTGCAATACCCAAACTGTCTGCCGATTCCATAATAATTATAATAAGAAATATTTTCCAGTGTCACATCTTTTAGATTTGGACAATCCAGAAATGCACAGTCTTGAATGTACAGCGTTCCATTTGATGCTGTGCAGTCAAATTCCGTTAGGCTGGAACATCCGGCAAATACACAGCGGCCGATTGTATACCAATTTCCACTGAAAACCTGAACAGATCCGAGCTGCTCGCAGCTGGAAAAGGCATATTCTCCAATGTTGTGGACATTTGCTGTAAATGTTATGGATTCCAGTGCTTTGCAGCCGTAAAAAGCATAGCTTGGAAGATCAACGGCACCGGTCATTGGTGTGAAATCCAGTGTGGAAAGTGATACACATTCATAAAAGGCAGATGTCCCCAAAGAAGAAAGAGCCTGCGGAATGGTAATCGATGACAAAGCAGTACATTGATAGAATGCTTTTTCTCCAATACTCTGTACTTGATCCGAACAAGAAACACTGGTCAGCGCGGTACAACCTTCTAAGCAGCTTTCTGGAAGAGCGGTCACTGCATCTGGCAACTTGACCGCAGTCAAAGCAGTACAATGTGTAAATGCACCCTTTTCAATGGTGGTAACGGTTTCTGGAATAGAAATCTGCTGCATGGCAGCGTTCTTAAATGCATATGCCTGAATTTTTACAACTGGAAGGTCCTCAATCTGATCTGGAATAATCAACTTTTCTGCTTTTGGATTGCAGTCTGTGATTACAACACCGTCTCCATCCACATAATATCCAACACATAATTCCGAATAATCCCGTTCTCCGAACAATGTAAACGGAATTTGATTGGCATTCGCATAGTCTTCTGCAATGGAATTGTAATAACCCTGCATAGTGAATTCGGGCAAAAGGCCTTCTTCTGTATAGCCGAATGCCTGTTCTCCAATTGAGGAAACATTGTTTCGTATCACTGCTGTCTGCATCGCACTGCATCCGTAAAATGCCTTTGCTGCAATTGTCTTTACGCTTTCCGGAATGGTAATGCTTTCTAATGCGCTGCATCCCTGAAAAGCCAAGGTATCAATTGTTGAAGCCGATTTCGGAAGCTGAATGGATTGCAGTGCCGTACAAGTAGCAAACATTCCCTCTGGAATTTTTGTGAGGGCATTGGAAAGCGTTACATCCGTCAAGGCAGTACATCCGCTGAACAAATAGGTTCCAACAGAAGTAATCGTTTCCGGAAGTACCACTTTTGTAAGAGAGGTACAATCAGTAAACGCATTGATATCTATTGTCGTTACTCCTTCTGGAAGCACAATAGCCGGAAGTGCCGTACACGAACGGAATGTATTTCTGCCGATCTCCGTTAACTTGGAGTCCTCGGAAAAGTCAATCGTTTCCAAAGCTGCGCAATTTTGGAATGTGGATTCCTGGATTGCCGGAAGCGCTGCCGGAATGTGAATAGATTGCAACAGCGTACAAGCATAGAATGTGCGTTCCCCCATGGAAGAAACAGCATCCGGCAGGACTACATCTGTCAGCGATGCACATTCGCGAAATGCCTCATATCCAATTGTGGTTATCGTTTCCGGAAGTGTTGGAGCTGCCAATTGTGTACAGCCTGCAAACGTTCGTTTTCCAATGGTTTCTGCTTTGGAACCATTTGCAAATGTTACTGTCTTCAATGCAGTGCAGCCTTCCAGCATCTGATCGGATAGACCTGTTACAGAAGCAGGAATCACGATGCTCTTCAATGCTGTACAGCCATAAAATTCTGCACCGGAAAGTGTGGTAAGATTCTTGGAAAGCGTAATGGATTCCAATGCTGTACAGCCATTGAAACACTCATATCCCAAGGTCGTCACACTGTCAGGAATCACGACCTTTTGCAGGGAGGTGCAGCCTTCAAACATCCCATTGTGATAAGAACTATACCAGCCATAATATCGATTCGGAAGTGCTGGAACCTGTTTGGAAAGGGTAACATCTGTCAAAGAAGAACAAAATTCAAAGACGGCACCACCAAGAGTGGTAACAGAATTTGGCATCGTGAAGGTTTCCAATGAGGTGCAGCTTGCAAAAGCGCCTTCTCCGATGGATACTACTCCATCGCAAAGAGAAGCAGATGCCAGTGCTTTACAGCCCCCAAACGCCCAGTTTCCAATGGACTCCACTGTTTTCGGCAGATCAACGGACGTTAGGGTGGTACACTGATAAAAAGCAGATGCTTCAATTGCTGTTACACCATCCGGAATTTCAATTTGCTCTAGTTTGCTACAATCTCGGAATAATTCCGAACGAATGGCTGTTAGCCCCTTTGGCAGATGAATGGTTTGCAGCGAAGTACAGCCGAAAAATGCACCGCTTCCAATTTCTGTAATACTATCTGGCAGCTGAATGGTTTCGATACTCGTACATTCTCGAAATGCATTGGATGCAAGTTCTGTTACGCCTTCTGGAAGAATGACTGTTGTCAATGCTTTCATTCCTGCAAGCATGCCACTGCTTATTACTTCTAGTTTTTTCGGAAGTGTGATCGTTGTAATACCGGTACAGCCACTGAAAATACGTTCTCCAGTTGCTGTAAGTCCTGCTGGCAGAACTGCCTCCGTTAACGCCGGGCATTCTGCAAACGCATAACTGCCAATTCGATTGATGGTATCCGGCATACGGACTGATGCAAGATTTTGACAATTATAAAATGCGTAATCCGGCAGCTCTGTAACTTCTTTCGGAATCACAATGCTGGTCAGTGCAATACAATCCCGGAATGCGGCTGTTCCAATGGAAGTGAGTCCGGCAGGTAGTGTCAATTCCTTCAGCGCTCTGCAATTCTGTAAAAAGCCGTACTCTTCGTATGGGAGCGATTTTATATTTTTAGAAAGCGTGAGATTCGTTAGAGCCATACAGGAAACAAAACAGCCTCCACCCATTTCTGTAACACTATCTGGAATTGATACCGTAGTTAGTGCTTTACATTCGAAAAATGCATGGGTGCCGACGCTGGTTACACCATCCGGCAAGTGTATTTCTTTCAAGGCATAGCAGCGAAAGAAAGCACGACTGCCAATCTTTTCTGGCTTTCCGTCAAATTGAATGGTTTCCAGACTACGGCATTCCTCAAAGCATCTGTTCTCAATGGACTTTACACCATCTGGAATGGTGCATTTTGTCAGAGCGGATCCATAAAAGCAACCTTCTCCAATGGCTTCACATCGTCCGTCAAATGTAACGGCAGATAGTGCGGAACAGCTGGAAAACGCCCATGCGCCAAGTGTAATTCCATCTGGAAGCTGAATGGTTTTCAACGATCTGCAATAATCAAATGCACTATTGCCGATGGTTTTCACGCTTGCAGGCAAAGAAAGTGATGCCAACTGATTGCAGTTATAAAAGCACTGCTCAGGAATTTCAGTTAGTTTTTCTGGGAAAACCACATACTGCAAATTGGTACAGTCTCGGAATGCCTGATAACCAAGAACGGCTGTTTTTCCGTCAAACAATACCTTATTCAGTTTTGTACAATTATAAAATGCATACTTTTCCAGTGTAACTTGTTCCGGAAGGCTCAGATATTCCAGTGCGTCGCAATACTGAAAGGCAGAATCTCCAATTGTGATTCCTTCTGGAAGGATGATACGAGTCAGTGCATCACAGTTATAAAAGCAAGCATCTCCGATGCTTTCCGTTGTATTTGGAAGTTCTATGCCAAGCAGAGACGAGCATTCATAGAATGCGCTTTTTCCAAGTGTTACAAGCGATTGAGAAAGATGAACGGTAACCAAGTTATTACAAGAACAAAATGCTTCGTCTCCAATGTTGACAACAGCGTCTGGAATGGTAATTTCTTTTAGACTGTCACAATCTCGAAAGGCACGATAACCGATAGTTGTTACTGTTTCTGGAATGCGAATGGATGTAATGGTATCTTTTCGATAAAATGCATTGCTGCCAATTTCCACCACAGGCGTTTTTTCAATGGTGTCCGGAATGACAACATCTGTATCCGTTCCGGTATATCCAGTAATCACTGCACCATCTTCTCCTTTTTTGGTGACAACTGTTGCAGCAGCGCTTGTTCCGGTATTTGCTGTAGTAGTTGTTTGCTTAGCGGTCGTGGTCGGATTTTTGGTTGTTGCAGTACCTTGTGTGGTAGTTGCTTTTTTCGCTGTCGTCGTTGTTGTCTTGGTATTGGAAACGTTTGTTACAGCAGTAGTGGTAGCAGAAGATCCTTCTACACGAATTACCACGCTGTTGTCGATGGTAATATAATCTTCTTCCGAAACAAATGTAATGGTGAGATCTCCAGGCTTTACCTTTGTGGTATCTAACGTGTAGGAATAGGTCTCTCCTGCTGAAATCGGCGGAAGGTCTTCTGAAAGAACGGTCCCACTGCTATCCGTAATGGTTAATGTGCCATTTGCAGCACGATTTCCGTTGTCCTTTAAATCTACTTTTATGCTAGATGCATCTGTTTGGGATGCTGTTACTGCTACATCCGAAAATTGCAGGTCTATTTGTGCAACATTATCCGAAAGGTCTATATCATCGATTGCATCCGATGTTACCTGAACGGTGTAAACACCATACTCAAAATCTGCCCCAATATTCAAATTGGTAACCAGTTCTGCTGTTTCTCCCGCTTCTAGATGTTGATCAAATGTTTCAGTGTGTATAACTTTTTGCTTTGCATCCAAAATTTGAACGGTCACTGTATCAATTGCATTGCTGCTGTTATTGGTTACAGAAACAGTGATTGGCAAATCCCCCTGTTTCAATGCATCATATTGACTGAATGTTACGGTATGCAGTGTCAAATTCTCCACATCCGAAATGGTTCCCCATACCAGGCAATTGACAGAAGTAGTCGTATCTTCTGAAGCAATCGAAACACGATTGCAGTTTGCTGCAACTAGCAATTCACCCTTGCAATTTGCAATTGTCATGTTTTCCAGATAATTTTCCTGATTGGAATAAGCAACTGCATTGCCCCAGGTTCCGCTTTCTGTATCGTACTTACAGCCATAGAGATTGGAAGATTGTTCTGAATCCGCTGCAATCCAGATCAATTTATCTCCGATCAGATCAAATTCATTGGTCAGCGTTTGATTGTCAGAAGCAATCACTTTCTTGCATACAGTCAGGTTATCAGTTGACTGTATGGTTCCGTCTTGATACCAGAACAATTCTCCATTTCCGCTTTCCGGAGAGGTTCGGAACTTGATGCCGGAAACATTTCCTTCTTTTACAACATAAACCTTTTGATTGGTGCCCAGTGCACAAAGACGTTTCCCATCTGCTGTTGTCAAATCATTGTCAATATCTTCTGCAAAAGCGGTGAAGAACTTTCCATTGAATTCTCCAGCAGTAAGTTCGGTTACTGCTGCCAAATTCTCGGTTAATACAGTCGGTTCACTCCAACCGCTGCTGCTAAGTTCTGCATACAGAATTTGATTGGTATGATTGATGCCATACGGATCAGAATCCTGATTGGAAACCCATACCGCAGAAATCACACCGTTTGCGGAAGAAAGAACCGGCTGACTGTCGTAAATGTCACTGTCACTTGTAAGTAATACTGGCTGTTCAAATTTGCCTGTTTCTGAATTGAATGCTGCAACGGCAATATTCTGTGCTGCCGTCCAGTCTTCCAGACCAATTTGTTCGTCCTCTGCAAAGGTTTTAGCAGTATCCTGATAAATCAGGTAGATACTGGTTCCGTCTGTGTAAAGGAATGGCGCACTGTCAAAGGTATCATTTTGGTCAACTGGAATAGGATCACTCCATGTTTTAGCTTCTGCATCATAAACACGATATACCAGACACGATGCATTATAGATGCTTCTTGTTCCATCATCCATCAGATAAACCATGACTGTGTCTGTTCCGTTGGAAATAATTTTCTGACTGGTTTGATAGCTGCTGTTTGGAACCAATGGATATAGATTCATCAAGCCGTTTTCTGTGAAATCGGAAGGATCAGTCTGCGTAGCCAAATAAGAACGATCCATTGCCGTATACTGATCCGGATCATAAATTTGATTGATAAAATCTCGAATCATGGTATTCTGTTGATTGGTTTCTCCCAATAAACCGCCTGTTGTTAGGCCTTTTTTCTCATCACCGTCTCGATCGTAAATGGTGAATTCTGAGGTGACCAAAGATGGTGATTTCACTTCGAATGGTCCAAGTGTTGCTTTCAGCGCAAGGTTGGTACTGCCAGTGACTTTATCCAAACTGGTAACAGGAAGCACATCCATTGCAGCAGCAACGCCAATATCACCATAAATACCAGCGGTAATGCCTTTTACGCCGAGGCCTGCATATGCAAATACCTTTACCTTGAACAGCATGTTTAACAGCCCTTCTATGGATCCGTCACTTTTTCCACTCAGATGGCAAGTTGCACCGACTGTTCCCTCTCCGCCCAGTTCGCAGTAAATCGGTACTGGTCCAACAAAGAATTGACAGCCTGTTTTAAGTTTTCCAGTGGATTCTAATCCAATGTAGCCGTCCCAAACCAACTTGCTCCAATCCACATCATTTAGAACGATATTTCCATCTGCATCTTTGTGCGTTCCAACGTAAACATGCAAATAAGCAGTTGGCTTAAAACTAAAGGCGAGACTTCCAGCACCATTCTTCTTTGTCATATCACTGAGCGAGCCGGTATCACCATTTAAAAACTTTTTATAATTGGTTGCACTCGCAAATGCTTCCTGCACTTTTTTAGAAGCACTTTCTCCCATGAAATCACCTTTTTTGAAATTAACGCCCATATTACAGAACATGTAGATATGACCGTCATCAGTGATTCCCACGCTGCTAAACTTTACCATCATACTTTTCAAACTGATTTCCATTCCATCGAAAATGGGGTTGTCACTTTGTAGTTTCACCTTTGTATCTGTTCCAAATTCGACGGTAGCTGGTAAATCGGATGGATCAATTTTCCCTTGTGCCCAATCCGGTACTTCTGGCTGAATTGTTGTTCCGGAACCAGAGCCTGGTGTGGTAGAACTTCCGGTATCTGCGGTAGAATTGGTAAGCGTAATCATATCAATACCGGATGCACTTGGAGTATATGCTTCATTGGTATAGGTTTCATAACCATTTGCTTTTACGATCAATGTTCCAGAACCGCTCTCCGGTAGATCAAAAATGCAGTATCCTGTTCCGCCTGTTGTTTTTTCCACGCTATCAAACGAAATGGTGACACCGGAAACTGCATCTCCATATGTATCTTCTTTTACATAGATGATAAACTGTTTTTCCGGATCATAATTTGGAATCTGGTCAAATGAATCCACTACAATCATATCCAGCGGGGAAAGCACATGCAGTGCAACCGGAACAGTGGAGCCATTCATCGACTGAATAGTTGCTTGAATAAGATCTAGTTTGGAGAACATGTAATCGGATTCGTCTTCCCCTGCCTGGAATAAATCCGGCACTCTGTAAATGACACTATATGTATAACCAGGTTCCAAAACGTCCAACGTATCGCTGGTATTTAAAATCTTGATATATTTTCCGTCCTTCATCAAGCGCTGTTGATAGATCTGTGGACTTGCTCCACCACTAACGCCAAATGCCTTGGAAATAACATCTCCGACATCAACAGAAGCACAATAGACATCTGTGGGACTGTTGTTGGTCATTGCTACTTCAAATTGGAATTGATTATAAAACATAGAGGATGGTATATTTACATCTACAGATACCGCAGAGGTTCCATAAACGGTTATTGGTTCTTCTGAAGTAAAGGTTTCATTGATTTCCTCATTGAAACGATCCAGGATGCCATAATAATCAGCACTGACTGTATAGGAACCCTCCTCGTCTCCACGGAGAATCCAGTTGATTTCCTTGCTAGATTGTCCTTCCAGCTTATCAAAGGAAACAAATGCGGCATCGCTGACTGCTGTATCCATGACAGTCAATCCATTTGGACAATTCAACTGTACTTCATTGTTGGAAATCGTAAACTGTTTGTCGGCGTTGTTGTACACGGTCATCTTTACATTGAAAAATTCTTTCAACCAGCTTGCGGTTACTGGGACGGTTAAAATAATTGCAGTGTCTACCTCATTTGTTTCCGGATTGACTTTGATGTATACCGGTTCGCTGCGGTAACCGCTTCCGTT
>FR899093.1:18010-19818 GCA_000437255.1 Ruminococcus sp. CAG:403 | reverse complement strand
AAGGCCACCGCCACTCCAGCCGCCTCCGCCACCGACAACTTTTCCGCTACCAGTGACATAATAAGACAAATGAGAGGAAAGTGTATCATCAGATTGATAATTTACAGAAACTTCTACTTTTGCAATGTGCTGGTTTTCAGGTGCGGAAATATCAATGCCTGCCGCCTTAATCTCATCCAGCGTCATGCGCTTGACTTCAAAATCTGCTGTTACCAGGTCTTCCTGTACAACTGTAAAGTCAAATTTGTTCCCATTTCCAGCTAAAATGGTACAAGTCTTTTCAGCAGGCAGATACCCATCGCCGAATACACCAATTTTATGAATTCCAGCAGATGCCTTAAATACGACTCTTCCGGATTCATCGGTTTTCAGTTTCTTTTGATTTTCAGAGCCAAGATCAAAGTAAACAGTAATTCCAGATGCAGAGCGTCCGTCTGTCGTTCGAACATTGACCGCAACCTCACCGATCAGTTCCCGTTTCATAACCTGAATGGTTTCTTCTGTAACGGTTTTTAAACTCTGTTCATTTTCACAAGTCAGGGTAACTTTGTATTCTCCTGTTTCTGTATACTTATGAACAAATCGTGCTTCTGAAGCAGATGCAGCCTGCTGTGTGGTGCCGTCTCCAAAGTCAATGGAAATTCCTACAATGCCGTAGTAGTCGGTACAACCGGAAGCATCAAAAATATATTCAACGCCTTGACCTTGTACTTTTTCTACTTCCAAGGATGCTTTTGGATTGGTATAAATTTGAAGTGGTGCACTTTCTTTTTCTGTCTTTAGGCCATTGGAACTGTAAGCTTCCAATTTATAAACAACACTTCCAGCCGTATCTGTTTCATAATCTGTAAAGCTGTACCCATCCTCCGATGCAGTATGTGCCGCAACAGAACCAATTCGTTTCCAATCTCCTGTGTTTATTTTTTTATACAGGTAATATCCGGTAGAGGATTCATTTTCTGTTGCTTTCCAAGTTACAGAAATGCAGTCCTCCAGCCGATTGGCTTTTAATTCTTGAATAACGGTAGTAGAACGGTCTACTGTATAGGTAACTTCCTTTGCAACAGCTTCCAATCCGGCGGTATCGGTAGCAGTAATTTGAATCTGTACACGATCTCCAGAAAGTGCAGCCTTAGGAAGTGTTCCCTCTGCTACAATATAATAGTTGTCTATGGAATTGGCTTTGGAAAATACTTTATAATCTGCATCATCTGAAAGACGATATGCCATAGTAACGCTGCTTAATTTGACATTGTCGCTCACCAAAACAGAAATGGTCTTTTGAGCTGTGCTGACAGTTCCGCCATCTTCTGGAGAAACACTGACAATTTCCGATGCTTCTGTATCTTTTTCCAATATAGCAGAAACTGCTTCAGATTGTGCACTTTCATTTTCAGCTGCATCAATTGCAGTCAGCTTATAAAAATACTTGGTTTCCGGTTCTGCACTTCGATCATAATAATGCAGTACATTTGCTTTTTTCAAAATGCAGGTATACGTTCCGTCCTGCTCGGTGCTTCTATACAGAGAAAAGGCAACAGAATCCAAATTGTTTTGATATGCTTCCCAACTTAATTCAATGGTATTTGCATCCGAAGAAGCTGTCAGGGAGGTCAGTGCATCTGGTGCAGTTTGATCGACAATATATTCATATCTTGCGGAAGGTTCTCCAATGTTTCCGGCTGCATCTTCCGCAAAAGCACGAATATAAATAGTTCCATCTGGATAGGATGCTAGCGGTAACGCATAAGAAGCTTGAAATTCTGCTGTTTGCTGATCGTTCTCAATAACGGTGAGATCTGTCCATT
>FR899093.1:0-17965 GCA_000437255.1 Ruminococcus sp. CAG:403 | reverse complement strand
GTTGCAGCTTGAATGGTTACCTTTGCTATCTGAAAATCATCACGTGCAGTAACGATCAATGGTAAACTGTTCCGATAGTACCCTGGGTTCGGTTTCATGGTTAGAACCGCTGGTGCAATGGTATCTGAAATGGTTTGAAATAAAAATGGCTCAGAATATGTTCCGATATTTCCGTAGCGGTCTACTGCTGCTACACAAACGCAGTACGCTGTGTCTGGTGTCAGATCAGTCAAGTTTACTCCAAGCGTTGTAGAAACATGAATTGTTTTCCAGTTGGCTTCGTCTTCTGGCTTACCATACCGAACGGAAAAATAGCTAAAATTCTCATCGGGAACATCCTCCCAACTCAAAGTAGCGGTTACAGCCGTCACTGCTACGGACTGAATGCCTTCAATTTGGGAAAGACCTTGATTATCAATTGCATAAATATGAACCAATCCTTCACTTTCGTTTCCGGCATAGTCATATGCAACGGCTTTAATTTTTACCTGTTCTTCTGTATAAGCGGTGGTATCAAACTGATAATTGATAGACGCACCTTTTCCATGAAACAACTCCGTCCAGGTTGCACCATCATCTGTGGAAAGAAATGCTGATATAGAAGCAATGCCAATGTTATCTTCCGCTTTTAACGAAAGAGTTACCGTATGATGCAGAACGGTTCCGCTGGTTGGAAGAAACAGCGTAATTTCCGGAGCTGTCTCATCTCCTTTGGCTGCTGCACTTTTTTCCTCTGAGTAGATACCTTCCTGGCCATATTGATCGACTGCACACATGATATAGAAGTATACCGCACCCTCTTCCAGGTTATCATCAATATATTCCAGTTTGTCTCTTCCGTCTACGTATGCCAGTAGACTATAATTGCTGGTTTCTGTTCTGCGGTAGATGTTGTAACCAACTACTTTTGCTTCAGTTGCAATGCCCCAGGTCAACTGCATTTGCTGTTCTCCTTCAAATACATCAAACCCGAACACCTGCTCTGGCGGTGTTGTATCTACTGTTACACTTACCGTTTTTTCAGCAGATGCACTGTCCTGGTCTGTTACAGAAAAAATCAGATCATATTTTCCACTCGGCAACTCTTTTATATTCCATTTAATATCCGTTGTAGAAAAAGCAAGGTCACTACCGGAAAAAATGGTTTGCTGTTCTCCCTGGAAATCCACATAGGAAAGAGAATAAGACGCAGCATCTACCGTTCTTGCGAGTGTACACTTTACATAGGTACTCGTTCCACCAATGACAGATGCATTATCTGGAAATGCAACGGCGCTGATTTCTGGATTTTGTGGTGCAGCAGTGATTTCTTTTGATTTGGCGGATTGGTAATTATCTGCGCCATATGCTTGTACCGAATAGGTGTATTTTTGATTGTTTGTTAGTTCTTTATCATAATAGTAGGGATCAACAGTTCGAGCAATTTCCTCTCCATCTCGGTAAACAATATATCCTTCCAGACTTCCACTGCAATATGGCATGCTCCAAGAAAGGCGCATAGAAGCACTGTTGATATAGGAGGCATTCAGATAAAGTGGACGTTCTGTTACATCGGCTGCAATCAGGCCTACTTCTGTGGTTGGTGCCAGTGCTTGGAATTTGCTGTTGTACAGCGATGCATCCTTGATTTTCACATCATAATCACCATATGCCGTATCCGGAACAGTAAAGGTCAGTGTTGCAACAGTTCCTCTGTACACATCTTTTTTAACGGGAATTCCGTAAATTTTCAGTACATTTCCATCTGACACATATTGATAGGAACCGGTGCAAGCCACTTCCTTTAGGGAAAGGCTGCTGTCAAAATCCAGTGTCAATGCAATTGCACCGATGTCCTGATTCCAGTCAATCATTCGAACATCTACTGTGACTTCTTCTCCTGGACAACATTCGGTATCAGTGACTTCCAGCTTTATGGTTTCTCCCGAAGCTTCTTGTTCCGGCTTTTGTGGTGTCTTGCTGTCTACCAGTTGCTGTACCGCCAGTAAATCCCGCACATCAATGTTTCCATCGTGATAGACGTCATATTGTCCCTTTCCGGATGCAGAGATGCTTCCAACTGTACTGCTTAAAAGCGTTTGGAGCGCTTCTACGTCGGCAGAATTTGTCTTGCCATCGCCATTGACATCCCCGTCGCTGATTTCAGCAGTCAGCTTTTCCACTAGATCTGCCGCAGATGCATACAGAATGTCCCCCTGCATTGCCGACAGACTCGGCACGACCGCCAGGAATCCAGATAGTCCTCTTTTCCATTTTCCCATAACATTACCTCCGTCATGTTCTTGTTGCTTTGTGTACTTTTCACGGATACTTTATTTTACACTGTTTTATAATCATTGTTCTATCTAAAACACGTAATCTCTATGTTATTTTTAAGAGAAAGAGAAAAAACATAAAAACGCCTGGATAGAAAAGCAGGAGTATTGCTTGACACATTTACCAGTTCATTATATAATATTGTTGATAACATTTATCAAAATTAATACTATAACAGGAGGAATTTGTATGAAACCCATCTCACTTCAGTGGCGGGTTTTGCTGCTGTCGCTCATTTTATTAACAGCCTGGATTCTGCCGCTGTTCAGCCCTGGAAACGTTGCGCTGCCAGCTGCTGCGATATCCACAGACTATTCGCCGCAATTGATGACTGTTGCATCGAAGGATAACGCTGGTGTGCTCACTGAAAATGGCACGACAGACGGATCTTCGCTTTCTATGAAAGCACTTGGAGACGATCTGTCGCCATCCTGGCGGTTTGACCGGGTGGGAGCAGACAGCAATGGCACATTCTTTAAATTGGTCAATGCTCAATCCGGTCGGTTACTGACACCGAAAGGCTATCAGGTCACTGCCGGAACAGACGTAATTATCTACGGCAGTGAATCAGCAAAGTCGCAACACTGGTATGTGATTCCGATATCTAAAGACCACCTAGGAAATGATCTGTACTACAAGATTGTAAATTATTCAGACACTTCCCTTGCCTTAACGCAAGGCACTTCTGGTATGACACTTGCAACGTATACTGGAGCGGATAATCAACTTTTTCTACTGAATGCAGATGGATTACAAGGCTTTGCAGGGTACTGCAAAGATGATGGTTCTGGCGCTATCAAGGCTGCCGATATTGGGGGGCTGTTTGGTGAAGTGGTAGAAGCAGCAGACTTTGACAGCTTGAAAAAGTATGCAACATCAGATACACCGTACACCATTGTTGTCACCGGAAACATAAGTGTGACCGAACTTCAAAAAGATTCTTCCGGTAGAAATTATTGTCCGAGTGGAAGAATCTATGTACACAACAACAAGACCATCATCGGCAGCTATGGGGCACACACCATGTATAATGTCCAGTTCTGCACCTCAACTAACAGCGGCGTTGGTAATAACCTGATCTTGAAAAATCTGGAATTGCAGCACGATGCAGAATCAAACGGAAACGATTCTATTGTAGTCTACCTTGGGTCGGGACAGAATTTATGGGTCGATCATTGCACATTTGTGGGGCATCAAGACTACAACACTGCTTCTACAGGACTTCCAGATTGGGATAAGTTCCTGGCATGCTGCTATGATGCCGATTATACCACAGTCTCAGATTGCAGCTTTGGACTACATGAATACGGTCTGATTTTGGGATACCCGGCAGATGATGAAAATTCTTACAAAAATTATAATAACTTTCCGCACATGTCTTTGGTAAGCAATCGATTCGAAAAGACATTAACCAGAGGCCCGGGGCTGATGCGCTATGGTTATTTTCATTCATTGAACAATTATGTAAAGACGTTCAGTATGGCATATACAGTACATACAGCATCGAAAATTTTTGCAGAGAATTGTTATTATGAAGATGGCAGTAATGTTATTTGTGACTGGAATACGGTAACTTATCCCGGTTCATTTGCCGAAGTTGGTTCGAAATCCAGTAACTGTAACCGTACAACCATTGAGGGATATGCCCAGAACTGTACCTGGCGTCCTACTTCTAACTACAGTACAATTTCCAGAAGTGCCGACAATGCTAAGACGTATTGTCAAAGCTACAGTGGATGTCAGGATAGCAAGAACAATATGATGTACCTGCGTTTTATAAAGCAGGGTGTTCCAAGTGCCGGTTACAATGAGGCGCCAAGTGCACCTGTGGCAGCAATGTTCCCGGAGGGTGCTGCTTATCGCATCAAAAATAGTAACTCTGGTTTGTATCTCCAAGTAGCAAATGCGGCAGCGGAAAACGGTGCCAACGTACAACAATGGGGCACAGATGGTGTATCTGTCCATGATATTTGGAAACTGTATGATGCCGGAAATGGATACTACTCCTTGATTTCCGCAGTGGGTGATGGTGGTACTTATGCGCTGGATGTCGCTGGCAAAAAGACTGCAAATGGCACAAATATGAATATCTATACCTACAATGGAGGCATCAACCAGCAGTTTATGCTGACCGAAAACAGTGACGGCAGCTATATCATTCGAACTGCTGTTACAGATGGAAATTCTGTTGTAGAAGTGGAAGATGCGTCAAAAGTTTCTGGTGCAAACGTACAACAGTGGGCAGCCAATGGAGCTTCTTGCCAGAATTGGATTTTAGAAGCGGTAGCAGATCCGGGTTGTTCTATGGATCCTAATGTGATTTACACATTCCGAAACAGCAATTCGGGATTGGTTATGGATATTGCCAATGGAAAAATGAACGATGGCACAAATGTGCAGCAATGGGATTCTAACGGACTGGACTGTCAAAAGTGGACTCTTCAAGCGTTTGGTTCTGGGAATTATTATTGGATTCGTCCCGTACAAGACAATGGTTATGCATTAAGGGCAGAGAACAACCAGAATGGCGGAAATATCAGCCTTGCAGCGTATTCCAAGAAAGATAGCTCGCAATTGTTCCGGTTTACCAAAAATCCTGATGGCAGCTACGGGATTTTGTCCCATACATCAGGAGATACCAAGTATGTAGAAGTTGCCGGAGCGTCCAAGGAAAATGGTGCCAATGTGCAGCAGTGGGAACCGACAGGAAGTAGTTGTCAGAAATGGCAAGCAGCAACAGAAGTCACAACTACTGCAACCACGACAACTCAGACAACGGTTACCTCTACCACAAGAGCAACAACAACGACAACTGGAACAACACAACCGGTATGGCTTCCGGGAGATGTCAATCAGGATGGCGAACGCAGTATGGCAGATGTGGTGCTGCTTCAAAAATGGCTGCTTGCAGTGCCGGGAGCTATTCTGCCAGATTGGCAGCTGGGAGATGTGTGCCAAGATCAGATATTGAATGGTATGGATCTTGCGGTACTGTGGCGGATGGTTTTGAGCTAACAGAAAATTTTTATACGAAAAATAAGAAGGGAGTCCGCTTAGGCGAACTCCCTTTTCAGGACTGGAAAAAGTTGCAGCAAGCAAAGCGTGCTGCATTTCGACGATGCCATATGATTTCTCTTAAATCAGAATTCCGTTGAAATGATCCATTTCATGCTGAATAATCTGTGCTTCAAAGTCTCGAAATACCTGCTTTTTTCGCTTGAATTTTTGATCGAGATATTCCACTGCAATAACTTTGTACCGTTGAACAGAACGCTGCCCCATTAAAGATAAACAGCTTTCTTCTGTCTCATAGCTTTGTTTAGAATGTTCCACAATACTAGGATTGACCAGGATGGTGTAATTTTTTCCAATCTGTGCCACCAGAATCTGTTTTCGTACTCCAATCATATTTGCCGCCATTCCTACACAATGATCTGCATGTGCACGGACGGTATCTAAAAGATCTTGCATTACTTGCCGATCTTGTCGAGTAGCTGGTTCAGACTTTTGGCTGAGGAAAAGTGGATCTTTTACAATTTCACGAATCATCGTTCTTCTCCCTTTTTAGTAGTTCTCTTATTATACCATACTTTTCTCCGATAAACAATGGGTATGGCATGATTTCCCGGCAAGAAAGGCTTCATTTTCAAAAAAGATAACGATTGGCTTGTTTTCCCATTGAAACTATGATATAATAAAATGGGGAAGTAAATGCAGTCTTCATTGAGAGATCGGAGAATATGTAGAAAAGATGGTTCCTTATTTCCCAATATTTCCCGAACAGACTGTGTGAAGATGGAAAGGAGGTTTGATGACAAAATAAATGATTGCAAAAATAAAAGATAAATTCATTCGTTTTTGTCGATGGATATGGCGAGAATGTAAAGACATAAAGACCTTTCTTCTATTTCTACTTGTGGTTACCGTATTGTATGCTCCGGTATGGGGAGGTTATTTACTCCATATGTTGTTTGGTTGGAAATGGGCTTCGATCATGTCATCTGCTTGTTTGATGTTTTGGGCAGGGCCATTTACACCATTCTTCCCTATCTGCATTGGCATTACATTATCCATCAAACGATGGGGAGAATGTTGTACCAAACACCACAATACCGTATCTGCTCCAAAACCAGAAAAAGCAATCACCTACACCAAAATCTTTTGGTTATTTCTTGTTGGAAGCGTTGCAGGTGTTATCATTGAAGGACTATTCTGCTTGATTACAAAGGGACATTGGGAAACACATGTGGTATCTGTCCTCGCCCCTTATAACATACTCTACGGTCTTGGTGTTGTGCTGTTTTATATTGGATCCGTTAAATTCCAAAATAAACCGCTTATTGTTCAGATTATTATTATGACTGTTTTCGCAACAGCATTGGAACTGATATGTGGTCTTCTGCTGTGGCATGTTTTAGGAATGCGGGCATGGGATTACAGTAACAAATTTTTAAACTATAAGGGTATTATCTGTCTTGGCTTTTCTGTTGCTTGGGGATTCGCGGCATTTGTCTTTTCTAAGTTGTCTCCGCATATTCAAATGCTGTTAAAACATTGTACAGGAAAGCCTTGGAAAATTGTCTGTACCGTGTTGAGTCTCGTTATTGCACTTGATTTATGCATGACCGGAACCTCTATTTTTCGATGGAGCGAACGGCACTATGGGATTCAAGCACAAACAAGAATACAGAGAGAACTCGATGCAAAAGCACCGGATGACTGGATGCAGAAACGATTCATGGACTGGCGGTTTTTAGATGCGAAATAGAACTTGACTTACTTTATTATACCTTATTAAAAAGCTCCTCACCTTAAAATAGTGAGGAGCTTTTTGACTTCAATAAGGAATTACTATCACTTTTAGATTTCTACTTTTTTGATACGAAACAAGCTTTTAGAAGAAGCAGCTACTTTGTTAGATAAACTTAGTAAAGATATGGTGTTTTCCAGAGATTCAGCTTTGTGCCTATGCCATGCTCCATTGCATATTCATAGACATCATGTCCCCATGCAACATCCTCGACAGGCATTCCGCCTACAGAATAAAGGATGATTTGGTCATCACGTTCTCTTCCCGGAAGTTTTCCATTCAAAATTGCACCTAGATCATGAATTCTGGATTTCTCCATTTTACCTTCATGAGCAAGATCCATGAACTTGGATCCAAGAATATATATCATATCAAAGGTTGGATACGGATATTCCTCAGCCCATGCTTCATACAGTTTGATGTTATCCACCACAAGTTTGGTATTTTCATTCAAAAGAAGCGAGTCATCAAAACTTGCTGCACCTGGCAAACAGAAGAGTGCGCCCGGTTTTATCCATTCTTTCTTTACATACGGGTATGCAGAAGCGCCGCTTCCCATAGGAGTAGATGTTGCGAAGCTGAGAATATCGCTGTCTTTTACGCATTCTTCAAGCGTATCACATACAATGATGTTTTTGAACTGCGGACATTTTTCCTTCACGTATTCGATACAGCGGTCGATCGAGGCCTTTCCCCTTCCCTTGATTTTCAATGTGTCCAGCGACGGACGCAGCGCTGCAAATGTTTCAATGGTAATCGTATTGATAACACCTGGTCCAACGATTCCCAGTACCTTGGCATTTTCAATAGCAAGATTTTTCACGCCAACTCCTGGAATACCGGCGGTACGGTATGCACTTAGCAAATTTGCTGACATAAACGACAATGGAGCGCCGGTTTTTTTATCATTTAGCATCATCATCAAAATGGAACGTGGCAGTCCAACTTCACGATTTTCAACGTTAGAGCCATACCATTTCATGCCTGCCATATCAAATCTGCCACCCACATATGCCGGCATTGCCATAAAACGTCTGTCCGGACCGTTTGCAGGCATATTCGGAAATTCCGGATGATCCGGAAACGTTACCATGCAGCCGTGAGAATTTCCGTTATCACCGCCCATACGGTAATCGCCTTTATCCAGAATTTTAAGCAATTCTTCCATACATTCTGTGCATCTGACTACATCGCCGACACCTGCCTTGATCATATCTTCTTCATTTAAATACAGTAAATCTACATTTGGATAAGCCATGTTCAATTCCTCCTATTATGTTTTTATAAGTTTTATCTGCTGCAATGATCTCATTGCTTTGGATACTGAATGGATTCAGGAACTATCAAAATGCCCTAATCTTCAGGACGTGTACCAGTGTTTGTATCGGCACGGACAGCCGCATTTACCGGTTCAAAATGAAGATGCAATCTATTGGCAATCTTTGGATTATGGTAAAGTTGGTATAAATCACTTTCCATTGCCATGACCTCTTTAATTTGATAAGCCTTGAACAACGGCCTTTTAATGACACACTTTGTCCAAATCAATGCATAAACGGTCAAAATAGCTAGAACAATCAAGCAAATTCTATAGATTCTTAGTTTAACATCCCAGCTGGAGTCAATGTTATAGATCATGAAAGCATTTCCGATAATGCCGATCAGCGGGATTACTGGCCCTAGGGGCAGCTTGAAGGTACGGGGTGCTTTAGGCAGTCGCTTTCTTAAGATTAGCACATCACAATGAAGAATGATGTATGCAAAAATCCAGAATGCGCATCCGGTCAGGATTAGAAATGAAAGCTGTTCGCTTCCAGAAAGTCCAGTAGCATTGATAAGAATCATGGCAATGCTGATTAGAAGCAATCCAAAATAAGGGGTGTCATGCTTGTTGGTTTTCATGAAAAATGAAGGAAGAAGCCCTATTTTTGACATGCCAGAACATATCTGCGCTAGAGAATATAAAATAGTATTGATGGAACTGATAACTGCTAAAAGAGATACGATGGTCATCCAAACAACGCCTACTTTTCCCAGTAGCATGGAACCATATAGAATATGCGGAACAGTACTTTCTCCTAGCTCATCCCAGGGAGTGTAGTGGCTGAATCCAACGACCATAAAAATCTGCATGATAAGAATGGCGATCAGACTGATTACCATGCCAAGAGGAAGTTTATGACGTGCATCCTTGACCTGCGGTGCGATTGGCACAACAAATTCTACTCCGATAAACAGAAAGAATGCAAGACCAAGCAGAGAACAAATATCACCGAAATTGGTAGAGAGCGCAGAAGGCTGTGTTACGACTTCGCCTGTACCCATTTTGATACATCCCAGAATGCCCATAACAACCAGCGAACCAATCAATCCATACGCCACGATATTTTGCACTTTTGCAAACATATCGACGCCAAATAGATTTAATATCATCAAGATAGCGATCAAGCCGATGGAATATGCACTACCGGGGATATTCAAACTAGTAAACACATTACTCAGCGTATTACCGAACATTGCAGATTCTGAACTTCCTACTACGGTCATACAGGTAAGGTATCCGCCGACCATAATAACAATTGAGACAAAAGGTCCAAAACAAGCCAATGTATATTGTGCCATACCTCCTGTCAAATTTGGCATGAGTGCATTCAATTCACAAATGGAAAGCGCCGTCAAGATATTGAATACACAAGCAATGATCATTGTAATAATAAACGGTGTTCCGATTGCCGCAGCACCTTGTCCCAAAGAAAGTAGGCAGCTTGTTGCCACGATCAGACCGACACCAGTCGCTACGACACTGGGCAAACCAAGTTTCTTTTCTTGCATATAAATCCCTCTTTTCTTCAAGAATTCATGATTTTTCTTATTTTTCGCCCTCCGTAACAGCTTGATAACCCTCTTCTCCTGTACGGACACGTACTACATTTTGTACATCAGAAATAAAAATCTTTCCGTCACCAATATGTCCTGTGTAGAGCTCTTTCTTGACGAATTCAAGGAGATCGTCTAATTCTTCTGTTGGCAGAACCATCATAACAACTTCCTTGGGGAGCAAGCTGATTTCTTTATGATGATCTATTTCAAACTCTTGTACGCCATGCTGTACACCGCATCCAAGCACCTGATAAACAGTCATTCCACTGATATGAAACTTGCTCAAGGCCTTTCTGAGCGGTTCGATTTTGGAGATACTGGTAATGATTTCAACTCTTGATAATTTCATAATTTCCTCCATTCCGGACTTTTGAAGAAAGCCCAACTATTTTTTATGGCAAAAACATATACCGCTTATGATAAGCTGCTGCTCTGCTGTAGCATTGGCATTTTCTGCAAAAACAACGAATTTTCCTGCATGAGTAAATGCTTTTTTTGCATGTACATTTTTGGAGTAATCCCAACAAGACTACGAAATTCTTTTAGAAGATGAGATTGGTCATAGTAACCGGCTGCTATAGCGGCATCGACAATGTGTTTGTTTTGCTCCAGCTGGATTAAAATATTTTGAAAACGTACTATTTTTTCAAATTCCTTTGGAGAAACACCATATGCCGTGCGAAACAGTTCGTTCAGATGACGAAGAGAAAATGCCATCTCCTCACTTAGCGTTTGAATACGCACATTTCCTTTGCTTTTGATTATTTGCCGCAGCATATAAAAACTAGGATTGTTCTTGTTAAGCAGTTCTGCGGAAACTTTCTGATATTCTGGCAAATAGTATTGCATAAAAATTCGGATCTGCTTCTGAAAATCCATACATGTACAAATTTGCTCAATCAGTTCACGTTCACCGCTGACTTCTAAAAAATCCAGAGAAGCATTCAGTAGCTCTTTGGCACAGCAGTGCCGCATCCATGTCAGATTTCCCTGTAAGAAACGAACTCCGAATACCACATCATCTTTGGAAAAAAGATGATAATGTGCAGGTGTATCCGCACTTAGCGGTGTCCCGATATAAATTGCTCGCATCTTATTTCCGTGACGAATAAACATAATATCAACGCATCCGTCCGGCAATACTTCAGTCATTTCAAATTCGTTTCCATCTGCATAAAAAGTATAGAAGTGTGAAATACCATATCGCATGACTTCTACTTTTTCATAATGCTTTGTTGCAAAAAGCAAAAGCGGCTGCCGTGGAACAATTTTTTTACGGTATGTCTCCATGAATAGCACCTCCAACTTTGGAATGAAAGCAAAAAAGACGTCGAAACAGTTCCAATAAAACTGTTTCAGACGTCTTTGTCTTAGAATTGATTTCATGCTCTTATTTTATCATAATTCATCCTGAAAAAATAGTAAAAATCGGAGATACCTTTATTTTAAAACAAAAATCTGTATTTAACCAAGAAATTTATTGCCCATTCTTTTGTTTCAAAAGTATTTTGGATGACTATGCTTCTATCTCACTGCCGATCATAGCTTCCATCTCAATTTCCACGATTTGTGTTGGTCGATTCAGTGCTGGAGTACCCACTACCGTACACAAAGGTCGAATATCATGAAAAATCTCTGAATATGCACGACAGATATCTCCACCGGCTTTTATATTCGTGGTATAAATTTTTATGCGGAACACATCCTTGGCAGAAGCACCTGCTTTTTCAAGTAAATGCACCTGCTTTTCCAGAACATACTTTGTCTGTGCATAAGCATCATTTTCTCCATATACTGTGCCATCTGGCTGTACGGAAGTCGTACCACCTACTGCAAGATAGTCGCCCAGTTTTACCATTCGACTATAGCCAACTTTTTCTTCCAGTGGTGCACCTGAGGCAAAATTGATTCTTTTCATAATAACGCTCCATTCTGCCGCTACTATATTCAATACAAACAGGAGTGAAACTCTCCTAAGCGGCATAACGGAGAGATTCGATATATCCTGTGCATGATCTGCAAACAGAACACCTGTTTGAACGTTTGAGCTTGTTATAGAACAGCGATATAAATGCATCATTGTTGCATCCAATCGCAAAAAAGGACGTCAAAACAGTGTATCCTGCTTTAGACGTCCTTGTCTATGATTTTATTATAGATGATCGGAAATCAAAAAAATAGTAAAAATCGGAGAAAAGGAGAAAACTTTTTTCATAGAATTCCGTTTTCTTTACCCAATAATATCTGTAGAAGCAGCCAGATCAGTCTGTGTTTCATAATCGGCGATTCTTTCACGCAGTCTTTCCAGTGTTGCACGCAGCGCCTGAGAACCGAGCACCATGCGAAGCGGCGCAGGCGTTTTTTCTGTGCTTTCAATAATACGCTGTGCCATCTTTGCCGGATCGCCGGGAGCCAGACCATTGGCAGGATTGAGCATATTCAAAAAGCCGTGGCAGTTCTCATATTCCGGCATCAGTTTTGCAACTTTTGCACTGCCATAGCGGAATTCTGTTCTTGCTCCACCCGGCTCTACAACGGTAACGCCAATGTTGAACTGTGCAACTTCCTGGGCAAGTGCCTCACAGAAACCTTCCATTCCGAACTTTGTCGCATGATACATAGAATTTGCAGCGTAAGCCACTTGCCCGCCGTATGACGACATTTGAATGAGTCTGCCACCGCCCTGCTTTCTCATATACGGAACGGCTGTCTTGAGCAGTATAAGGTTTGTTGCAACAATATGTTGGATTTCTTCATCCTTCAGTTCTTCTACGCAGCCAAACAATCCATACCCGGCATTGCTGACAACTACATCGACTTTTCCATGTTTTTCAAAACTGTCCCGGACGGTCTGTTCCACTGCTTTTCCATCGGTAACATCCAGAAACCTGCAGTCGAACGTGTCCGGATACTTTTCTATAAACTCCTTTACCTTTTCTGTGTTCCTAACGGTACCAATCACCGTATTACCTTTTTCCAAAAGTTGTTTTGTCATTTCGTAACCAAATCCACTGGACACGCCAGTAATCAACCAAACCTTTTTCATACCATCAACTTCTATTTTTTATCATTTTTATTTGCGGCTTCGTTTACACAGCGAAGTGCATTCAGACTTCTTGGGTAACTGATGTATGGGATACACTGAGAAATGACGTCGATCAGAAATACCTTGTCGTTTCCCAACCGTATATTTGCGGCTGCATGAGAGATGAGCTGCGGTTCGCATCCGCCCTGTGCAGCAAGAAAACAAAACGTAATCAGTTCTCTCTGTTTGTTATTCAGTCCGTTTCTTGTGTAGTAATCGCCAAAGCAATTGTCTGTCAGCCGATAATGGAGCTGTCTGCTTTCCGGATCGCCGGACTGATAGAATGCTCTCATATGCTCGCCGAAAATATCGACCTGTGCCTGAATGCCTTTTTCCAGTCGGTTTTCCGTTGTGGTGATGGCTTGTCCCTGCACAGGCAGGGCGATTCCAATTTCGGCAAAGATTTCGTTATTCGTCAAAAGCGAAGTTGTCAAATCGTTCAATGAACTCCGGATCTGTTTGCAGAAAAGAAGAAACATATCCGGGAAACATCTTTTCATGATACTGTTTTGCAGGTTCTGTGATTGCCATTTTACTGATTAACACCCTCCTTCGCCCACGCTGCAACGATCTGTTCTGATTGTACTGCATCTGCACCATGTACAGCAAGACCGGTCTTGATTGTTCCGCCGTTACAGATTTTCTTCAAATCTCTGACAGAACTGCCCAAGCCGCTGCCCTCATGAGTCATCAGCGGCAAAATGTTCTTTCCACTGAAATCAAGATGTTCCAGCAGAGAAAACACTGCCATGGGATATGTTCCCCACCAGCAAGGGCCACAGATGAATATATGATCATAGGCATCGATATTGTTCAGATAATGTTTCAGCTTTGGTCGAGCGTTGTCGTTGTATTCCATCTTTGCTTCCTCTGTACAGGTGTGATAATCTGCTGAATATGTGGATTCGGGTTCTATTTGAAACAAATCTCCGCCCACAGCGTTCTGAATGAACTTAGCACAAATCTCTGTGTTGCCTTTGGAAAGATTTTCAATTCTGCCATTGACGTAATTTTCACCCTTACGGGAAGCGTAAATGATTAAGTTTCTGCCCATGGATATCTACTCCTTTTCTGTTTGTGCCTTTATTATAGCAGTATTTTTCGAATCCATCAATTCTTTTTTTGAATCCTATTGATAAGTTTCACTAATTGATGTATTATATCAAATAAAACTTGCAGAAAGAAGGATCCTCATGTTACTGAAACAAATGGAATATTTTCAGGCTGTTGTAGAATGCGGCAATTTTTATCGCGCAGCGGAAAAGTGCTATATTTCGCAGTCTGCTATTTCACAGCAAATCAAAAAGCTGGAAAGTGAACTCGGTGTACAGCTTTTGGACAGGCACAACCACACATTTAGTCTGACACCGGCAGGAGAACATTTTTACAGAAAAAGTCTTGTCATCACCAGTGATATCGAGCAGCTTGTCAGAGAAGTGAAACGGATGGATCAGAATGACCATGTTACGTTGCATTTCGGATACTACAAGGGCTATTATGGGAATGAGCTGACGGAGGCAGTTTCCATATTTTCACAAAAATATCCTGCCGTAGAAATTCACATTACGGCAGGAAGTCACGAAGAATTATATGAAGCGTTAGAAAATAACACAGTTGATCTCGTGCTGAGTGACCAGAGACGTGCATTTTCAGGAATGTACAACAATCTGATTCTTTCGGAAAGTAGGATTCATATTGAAATTTCGACAAGAAATCCGCTCGGTAAATTAAAGCAGATCGAGATTGATGACTTGAAAAATACACCCTGTATTCTGGTTACCAATGAAACTTCACAGGAGGAAGAACGGCAATACTACGAAAAAATCGTGGGATTGAAAGGTGCCTATATTTTTGTAAATTCGGTACAGGAAGCAAGGCTGAAAATTGTAACTGGGCATGGCTATATGCCGGTAGATGTCATCGGAGAACAAGTGTGGTTTGATACGACTGTCAGTCGGATTCCCCTTGTCAGAAAGTCAGAACCGATTCAAAAGGTATATTGTGCATTTTGGAAAAAAGATAACTCCGGATATTATATTGAGGAATTTTCTGATATTCTAAAAGAACAATTTTAAAGTCTATTCCAGTATTTCTAACTTTATTTTGTCCAGCATCAACTGCTATTTTTTCGATATACCCTTGGNTATTTTTTCGATATACCCTTGGATAAAATAAAGAGGATCTTATCGAATCATTTTTATAAACTCTGTGTTTTCATGAAGAACCACTTCATACTGTTCAAATTTTTTCATTATTTATTGAAACCTTTGGACGATATGGCACTAGCAATAAAAAGATAAAACCTCTCAAGGCTTTTCAGTCTTGAGAGGTTTTTGCTTGAATCGTTGTTTTAATTAGAATATCTGTCCTGGTAACTTTAGTTTTTCTCTGTACGGAAACGTCCTGTCAAATTCTTCCACTTCCACTTCATCAATAAAATATGCCTGTGGCGTAGTGTATTCCCCTGTAATTTCATCCAGATATCCATCAATTAGTTCCTTACAAAGGAAAAAAGAATCATCCGCATTTTTAGGCAAGCCATGATACCGTATTCCAAAATTACGAGCAAATGTAAATCCACTTTTTCCATAGAAGCGAATGTCGCCTTCAAAACACAAAGCCCCACAACCTAATGCCGTAGCTTTTTCAATAGAGTAATCAAGCAGAAATTTTCCGTAACCTTTTCGTTGAAACTCCGGTGCAATACAAATGGGACCCATTGTCATAATGGGAATCTCTTTGCCATTATCAGCTCGAATCCTAGTCTTAACAAAGACATTCTGTCCAATTATTTTTCTGCCTTTTTCCATGACGAAGTCGAGTTCTCTTACAAAATCAACATCTTTTCGAAGCTGATTCAAAAGATAATGCTCAAAGCATCCAGGGCGATACACATTCCAGAAACTTTCTCGTACAAGTTCTTCAACTTTACGATATTCTTCTTTTCGTTCCAAACGAATCATATAGTCATTTTTGTTCATTATTTTTCCTCCTGATGATTGTTAACTGCAATTCTGGGAGGTTTGTTTCAGATTGATTGATGCAAACCTCCCGGTTATGCTACAATCTCTAAGATGTTGTTTCTTTTCAAACAGCAAACTCCTTACAATCGATTTTCATATAATCAAGCCTTCCGGCTGATTAACAAACTTATAATTATTATAATACATTGTCTTTATAATGAACACACGGATACATTATCATTTCAAAATAACACGAACATCAAGCCTGTTATTATTTTAGAGAATTTGGCTATTCAAACGACTAGTAATCATCTATACTTCATTATAATGATATTTTTTCAGCTTTTTACCAACAATTATACAAATTAAACTCCCACTTACACCAAGTATAAACATCATCAGTGCAGCACCTGAGCCTTTACCTGTTCCAAAAAGCATTTTTAAGATGGATAAATCACCACATTTGACCATAAAAGGTTCACATATGTTATCTACCATAAAACCACCTAAAAATAATCCGATCGGAATCGTAAAAAACTGAACTGTATTTCGACAGGCGTAAACACGTCCTTGCAGTTCTACAGGAATAGATCCTCTGAGAATTACTTCCAGATTCGTACTCATAACAGGCACGAAAAGCCATCCGATTATCTGTCCGATGCACCATAATATCGGTTCTCTGGAAAAAGCCAAGATAAAATTTTCAGTTCCCATGGAAAACAGCATTGTCAGATATACAATTTTCACTCGATCTTTCGGCTTCGGCAAAACAGAAACAATCAAACTGCCGATCATCATAGCTGCACCAGAACAAGAAGTGACGATTCCCAGGATAGTCTGACCGCCTTTCGGGTTCGGAAGCACATACCCTGGTAACGTAGCATCAAAAGCAGAAGATATCAAATTAATACCTGACAAAAACAATAACAGTGTCATGATCATGGGATTGTTTTTCAAAAATCCAAGACCTTCTTTTGCAAGAAGAAAGATGCTTTCTTTTCTTGCATTCTTGCTTTCCGGAATTTGAATAAAAAACTGCAATGCCGTAAATGCAATGATAAAACTTCCAACATCTGCTGCTACTACACCATTCAATCCTGCAAAGGAATACAGTGCTGTGGCAATCAAGGGATTTAATACGGATATCAATGACCTCGATAAAGAACGAAGCCCACTTGTTTTCTGATAGTA
Source organism: Ruminococcus sp. CAG:403 (assembly GCA_000437255.1). Lineage (GTDB taxonomy): Bacteria > Bacillota > Clostridia > Oscillospirales > Ruminococcaceae > Ruminococcus_C. Next base: position 720 of record FR899093.1, on the reverse strand, counting down.
CGCTTCAGGAATAATCAGCGTCATAGCCACTTCCGAGGCTGGCTGTTGTACGGTGTTCATTAATCCAGAAACGATGTTTAGTGCGTATAAATGCCATATCATCAGCCGGTTTGTATGAAACAATCCAAATACCACTATGGTACAAAGCACAGCAAATAAATCGCAGACAAGCATGGTTTTCTTTTTATCAAATCTGTCTGTCAACGCTCCAGCAAATATACTCATCAGCACATAGGGGGCATAAGAGCATATGGTAAGTGCAGCCGTGCTTAAAGAAGAGCCTGTAGTCTCATATAACCATAGAGTAAGTGCAAATGCTGTGATACTGCTTCCAAGTTGAGATACACTTTGCGTACTCCAGAGAATCAAAAAATTTTTCAACGGATGTGATTTGTTTTTCATTTTTCTTTGCTCCTTTTTCTATGAACAATTTTCAAAACAGAAAGAAGCAAAGTCTGAGGATATCAGCCTGATGCTGTTCCTCCATGCAGTTTCCTCAGACTCTGCATGGAGCGATTACAATACAAAGTTTCATTTTGTTTTCCTTTCATAGGCATAAAAACATATATTTATAAAAAATGCTATCACTCATTATACTGCATTCTAATGATAAAGTCAATGAAAAAGATGTTATTTTTGACGAAGCAAAGCTACAGTTCTTACTCGTGTGTTGGTGCTTTTTTAAAGATTAAATTCAGAGCCTGTGTTCATAAGCGTTTT
>FR899092.1:50080-51378 GCA_000437255.1 Ruminococcus sp. CAG:403 | reverse complement strand
ATATGCTCCTTTTTGCGTACATTGACCACATTTTGACCACGTAAAAATGTAATGTGGTCAATTTCAGGAATATAGTTCCTCTAAAATGGATGCTGTCTTATCTTCCTGTGTCTGTGTAATGTGCTCGTAGATGTTCAATGTGGTTTTAATGTCTTTATGCCCCAAACGCAATTGCACTGCCTTCGGTGGTACACCAGCTTCCAGCAGCTCCGTGCAATGCGTATGCCGTAAACTGTGATAATCAAACGACGGCATGTCCAATTCAGTATGAATTACGTGAGCAGTATGCTGCATCGTTCTTGGGCGAATGTAACCGCCATCTTCATTGACGTTGACGAAAAATATCTCCTTGCCAATGCCTTCTGTATTTAGCACATGCGGCTCTGGATCATCCGGAACCGTGCGCTCTGGTGTTTCATAATAACGCTTATAGAATTCCTGATACGTCTCTCGGTTGTGCTCCTGCTGTTCCTTTGCCCGTCTTAGAACAGCCAAGGTCTCAGAATCTAACTGAATTGTCCGGAAGCTGTTGTATTTCGGCTCTGTAAAATACAGCATACTTTTCTTGTCGGTGTCAGTTTTGTTTTCTATGTATTGAATCTGGCGTTGAACTGTAATCGTTCTGCGCTGGAAATCGACATCTTCCCATTGCAGGGCATAGACCTCGCTAAGACGTAATCCGCAGCGGTAGCCAAGCAGCAAAGGAATATGTGTAGAACTTCCTTCCGGAAATCGCTGAAAAATCTTTTCCATGCAGTCTTTCGGAATATAATTCCGCTCCTTTTTGCGACTCTGGACGTTCGGCTTTGCCGTGCTCCGTGGCAGCTCCACCTCATACATAGGATTTTCCTTGATGAAATGATTTGCTTTTGCATAAGAAAATGATTTTGTCAGAATTCCCTTCACAACAGTTAGCGTGTTCCGGGCGTATCCATTCTGGAATAAATCATAAATCATTTTCTGAATGGTGGTTGTTTGGATAGACCGCAAACGATACTTCCCGATATATGGCTTGATGATATTTTTGATTTTCTTCTGATAATTTACAACCGTGGTATTTTTCAAATTGACCACGCAGTATTCTTTAATCCAATAATCCAGAAAATCGGACACCGATAGCTCTGTCGGTGTTAGCTTCAATCCACTGTTCTGATATTCTTGGTATGCAGCAATGCCAGCTGCATACGCCTCTTCCTGGGAAGGGAAGTGGCTCTGCGTGATCCACTGCCGTTTCCCATCCACAGCTGCCCCCTCAAACCGATATGACCACCAGTTCCCACGCTTACGAGTTAATACTT
>FR899092.1:46618-50069 GCA_000437255.1 Ruminococcus sp. CAG:403 | reverse complement strand
CGCTTACGAGTTAATACTTTTCCTGCCACTTGGCTTCACCCCCTTTTGCGGCGTTTGGATTCAGCAATTTCAACTCATGCACCCACGTAGGGGACAACTATAGGTTACAATTAAAGTGAATCTTTCAAATATATTTATATTTCAACTCGCGCGCCCACGCGAGTTGATTTTTTATGCTCGGCTGTCATTTTCCAAACAAATCACTGTGTGTACCAGTACGAGCGGCAGACAGAACCAAAACATCATCGATAATTTCGTAAATCAACAGCCAGTCTGGTTCGATATGACACTCCCGATAGCCATTCCAATTACCGGCGAGGGCGTGGTCTTTGTATTTGGTAATCAAAATTTCAGATTGGTTGCCATCTGCAAGGAGTGTGAGAACCGTTTCCATCTTTTCACGCTTACATCCACGTTTTAGTGCAAGTTTATAGTCTTTTTTGAATTTTGCAGTAAATTTGACGGTGTACTTCATTCTTCGTCCAGCGCCTCCATCAGTTCCGAGATACTGGTGTAACCTTTGACATTCGGGTCTCTTGCAATACGGTCAGCCTCCAGCATCGCTTCTGCTGTTTCCTCATTGGGGATCTCAGCTGTTAGTGCAAATCGTTCCAGAATTTGTAGGACAAGTTCTAGATCGTTAGGATTGATGATGTCAATCAAGCTGTAAAGTTTTTCTTTTGTACTCATAGGAATTCCTCCTGCTCTATGTTTGTTTCGTTTCAATTCACGCACTCACATATTTCAACTTACGCGCCCACGTAGGGTGCGACTATACAATGCGGTTCTCATTATTTGTCGCGATAATGCGATCCGCATTGTACAATTTTGACTGTATCGCCTTCAATGCGGTAAACAATCCGGTTTGCATCATCAATGCGGCGACTCCAGTAGGCTGACAGGTCGCCGCTCAGCCGCTCCGGCTTTCCGATACCGTCGTAACCATTGCGGTCGATGTCTTTCAACAGCATCAGAATACGTTTCAGCGTCTTTTTGTCCTGTTTTAGCCAATACTGGAAGTCGTCCCATGCGTCGTCTGTCCAAGATTTAATCATCTGTGTCTACCTCGTGGACTGTTCCGCCGGAATGCTCCATCTGTGCAATGGATTTACGCAGACGGCTCATATTTTCCTCAGAGTAGAACGGGTCAACAGACACCTCGAACGGAATCCGCTTTTCACGGGTCATTTTTTTGGCAAGCATGATAATTGCAGTGGACATGGTAATTCCAAGTTCATTGCAGATACCATCAAAATCTTTTTTCAGGTCTTCATCCATACGGACATTTACAGTCGTTTGTGACATATCGGTCACGCTCCTTTCTATTTCTATTATATCACAATGTATGTGCAATGTCAATACAATTTAAAAAACTCAAACATCCGTATATTTCAACTCACGCACCTACGCAGGGTGCAACAAAAAAATCACCCCGAATGGTATACTACCATTTATTTCAACTCACACACCCGTGTGGGGTGCGACTACATTATCGGGGCAAATTATTAAAAATTGAAATTTCAACTCACACACCCGTGTGGGGTGCGACCGTTTCCACACGTACAAATGCTATATTTAGCATCATTTCAACTCACACACCCGTGTGGGGTGCGACTGCAAAATTGCATAAAATTTGAATAATTGCTATTGCAAAATTTATGCAATTCCTAAAAATAAATGCGCATTATTCCGTATATGCGTATATTTTGCAACATATGCATCTAAAAAATCAATGCGAAACTACGGTGATTCTGGCAGTCACTAGCGGTTCGCGTATCCACGGATGAAATCCTGGAACTGCTGATATACCTGACGTTCTAACGGATGTGTCAAAAACATATTGCGCTGATATAGCACCGTCATGCGTTCTGATCGCCGCTGTGCTGCTGTCTGTGACACGTTACATACACGGGCAATATCATCCGCAGTATGCAGCTGCAATCCCCACAGAACGCACGCAGGCATCAATACATCTGCTGCAAAACGGGTCAGCCGCGTATTCCATTTCTGGTTGCATATCACCATCCAGATGCCCTAACAGATAATGCCCTAGTTCGTGCAGGATGGTGTACCGTTTTCGCTGTGCAGATTCGTCCGGATGCACTGCAATAATAGCACCATTTTGCGCATCACACAGAATTTTTCCAGATTCCCCGGGTTGCAACAAACCTGCATTTGATTTACATAATATGCCGTAGTGATTCGCAATCTGTACCGGTTTTACAGGTAATTCCGTTACCTGACAGTCGATCAAACACTGCCAGCTGGCATTACGTGCATGTTTATAGATTCCATAATCCATTTTTATCACCCCGATACCATTCGGGGTGATTTTTATTTACAAATCCGGATCTACATCTGGGCTGTTTTGCAAATCTGCCAATTCATCGGCGGTTAACGTTACATTGGCAACTGGTTGATCATGATTGGATCGTGATGCGGCACGTAATACATATGTATTGCCATGTACGCCAGCCTGGCGCTGTCGTGCCGTGATCGTAGCATCATTGATAAATTGCACCACTGCCTGCCGTGCCTCGTGGGGAAGATCCATGTACTTGCGCAACAGTTCCTCTTCCAGTGCGGACATTGCCTTGTCCTTCGACAGCTGTGCTAGTGCGTCCACAGGTGGTGTAGCGTCTGGTCTGCCTAGTATGTAATCTGTAGATACACCATAAAAGTCAGCCAATTTTTCAAGTGATTTTGCACCAATTTCCCGTATTCCTAATTCATACTTTTGATATGCACTATAGGATACGCCGCTTTTTTCTGCAACCTCTTGTATTGTTAGATCTTTGCTGCTTCGTAGCTTTTTTAAAATTTCTTTGGTTTCCAAAACTTTCACCTCCTTCTTTTATATTATATCACAAATGTGAGTGAATGTCAATTCGATTTGTTTTAAATTAGTCACTTTTGTGCATTATGAATAGTTTTGCTTGCTCACTTTTGTGACTTTTGCGCATTGACGCATGCACATATGTGTGCTATAATATAATTACAGTAATCACAAAGGTGATTGCTAAATACACAGAAAGGAAGTTTTAAAAATGAATGATAACGATATTGTAACATCTGTTACCCCGAAAAACACAACCATCACCTTGCAGCCGATTCCAGAACAGCTGCTGACGGTCAAGGACGTTGCCAAACTGTTGAAGTGCAACGTTGCAACCGTCCATAAGCTGCGCCGTGCTGGCGTGATTCGGTTCCTGAAGCTGGGGGCATATAAATGCCGGGTATCTACCTTCCTGCAATTTCTGGAAGACTACGACGGAAAGGACCTGAGCGAATACATCCATGACGAAATCGACGACGATGAAAAGAAAGGGGAGTGCACATATGAGTAACACTGCAACACAAGTAATCCAGCAGGACAAGCTGGACAGGGAAGCCTATTTGAGGGCGTGCCAAGACTATACAGCAGTAACATCTGCTATGGATGCTGCAGCGC
>FR899092.1:45572-46575 GCA_000437255.1 Ruminococcus sp. CAG:403 | reverse complement strand
GCAGCCGTATTTGCTGGCATGCAGATCGGCGAACAGAACGCTGCACGCGCGCAGAAAGGAGCGTAACATGACCCCGAACATACGAGAAGTCCGGGTGAATCCGGAGATGCAGTTCACCACCGATGACCTGTGCCGGATGCTGTTCGGCAAGGGTGTACACGCCTTTGCGGAAGAAGTGCGAAACGATACCACCGGAAAATATGACTTCCTGCGGGAAGATGGCGATGAAAAAAATGACCCCCACAATTGAAATGAGATCCGGGTACAAATACGCGCGCTGCATGCAGTGCGGAAAATGGTGGAACGTGTGCATGCAGTTTACAGGCCGGTATGTGTGCCCGAAGTGCAGATGTAGAAAGGAAAATGAAAATGGAAAATGAGAAGAAGTATATTGAAATCCGCATCAAGATGGACGAGAATGGGCAGATCACCCCGAACTCAAAGATGAGTAATGTCAACGGCGATGACGTTATAGCTTGCTATCTTGCTGGCGCAGTATATGTTGCCAATGTCGTGGCAGATTGCAGCAACGGTATGTACAATGCAAAGCAGGTACTGGGTGCAATGCTCAAAAGGTTTTCCCTGGTTCTTGCACACTTCGATGAACTGATGGAAGAAGAGGAGGACTAACATGCTACAATCAGAATTTAAACGACTAACAGCCCGACCGTTCACAGAAGAAGAGTTTTCTACAATCCATTATGTGTATTGCTATCATCCGGCAGCCAATACACATGCCGCAATCGCACTGTTGTGGACGTTGGGCGGCATCCGGCTGATTCGGGATATGCTACCAACAGCGAAAAAGCTGGAAGGAATCAAAGAGAATATGAAGGTTGAGCAAGAAAAACTCAACGCGCTAAAAGCAAGGTATGAAGCGATTTGCAGTGGGGAGATTGGTTAATAATGAAAGTCATCGAAGATACCCAGGATAAGTATGGCAATTACTGCATCATATTCAAAAGCACCAATCTCAAGCAGATCAACGAGTGGCTGTACAGCC
>FR899092.1:41133-45565 GCA_000437255.1 Ruminococcus sp. CAG:403 | reverse complement strand
GAGTGGCTGTACAGCCACTATAGTGGAAACGGTTTTAAGTTTGCGATCGTGATTGACGTGAGTACAGACGGTGACTATGAGGAGTTGACAGAAACATACGTCTATTTTCTGGATGAAATCACAGAAGAACTGCTGGACTATGCCGGCTTAAAAGCCGTAAAGGAGGACTAACATGCTACCCACAACCCCATTGCAGGACCTATTAGCCATCGGCATTGCCGTGGTTTTAGGAATCCTAGATCTGATGTATCTGTCAGACCAATACAAGAAAGGAGCTAAGAAACGTGAAACCATTCACAAACGCTGAGCTGCTGGCTGTCGGCGAGAAACTGAAGCTGGTGCTGCCCATCGAAGAATTTGTGTTCCGCAAGCGAACCGAAACCGCCCTGGAAATCACCATTGTGATAAAAAAACGCTGCCAGCAGCAACTGGCAGCAGAAAAACAAGGGAATATATGATCGATCATATTGTACCACACAGATATGATCAATCGTATTGTACCACACAGAAAGGAGTATGTCAAGTATATGGATCCGAAAAAAATTGCATCCATCCTGTCCGAAAACGCAAAGCTGAAGCGTGCTGTCTGCGAAGCATTCAAAGAGGCTGACCAATGCGAAGGCTGTCCGTATGAGTGGGACTGCCAATCTGAAGTCTTCCCACGATACTGGAAAGATCTTGATCAGGTTACCTATGAAGCGGCAATGGCAATCCGCAGATCTGGGGTGGACGTCGAATGACCAACAAAGAATACCATGCGCATCCTGCCATTTCCAAGTCTGATCTGGATCTGGCACACCGGTCCCCGATGCACTATCAATACCGAAAGGAGCACCCACAGGGCAGCCAAACCCCGGCATTGCTGATTGGTTCTGCTGTTCATAAGATGGTGCTGGAGTCATCCACGTTTGACGAAGAATTTGCCGTGCTAGACGATGCCATAGATCGGCGTACAAAAGCCGGGAAAGAAGCATACAGCACCTTCCTGGAGCAATCTGCCGGCAAGTTCATTCTCACGCAGGAAATCTATCAGCAAGCTATGGACATGGCGGATGCCGTCCATCATCACCCAACTGCACGTAAGTTATTGACAGGCGGTAAGGCGGAACAGTCCTATTTTTGGGAGGATCTCCGAACAGGACTACCCTGCAAGTGCAGACCGGATTACTTACGCCCTGGATTTTGCGTGGACTACAAAACCACGCAGGACGCATCGTTGGAAGCTTTCCAGCGATCTGCATACAAATACCGCTACAATGTGCAGGCGTACTGGTATCTGCATGGACTGCGGCTAAATGGCATGCAGGATCTGGATTTTGTATTTATTGCGCAGGAGAAAGAACCGCCGTATGCAATTGCCATCTATTACGCAGATGCCGCCACACTGAAACTTGGGCAGATTGACGCTGAAGCCGATTTGGAAGCCCTGTCAAGCTGTATCCATGCCGGTGTGTTTGACGGATATACAAATGAAATACAGCCGCTTACACCGCCAAGGTGGGCGGCAAAGGAACGATTGTAAGGAGTGATAAAAATGACAGAAAATCAATTAACATCCAACCCATTTGCCCTGCCTAAAAAACACGATCACATCAATCAAGGTGTCGTGGAAATTGAGTCCAATAAGGCAGTGGCAGAGGCACAGGGAAAGCTGGTGATTGCAAAGCGCTTTCCACGGGATGAAATTACCGCCTACGAGAAACTCATAACCGCATGCTCTCGCCGGAATTTTGCAGAAAAGGCAACCTACAGCTATCCAAGAAGTGGAAGTACCATCAGCGGTCCTTCCATCCGTTTGGCGGAAGAGGCTGCACGCTGCTGGGGAAATGTAGACTTCGGTATCAAGGAACTGTCCCAGAAAGAGGGGGAATCTGAAATGCTGGCGTACTGCTGGGACATGGAAACCAATGTCATGTCCAGCCAGCAGTTTGTGGTGCACCATGTACTGGATACCAAAAAAGATGGGATCAAAAAGCTGACCACGCAACGGGATATTTACGAAAACAATGCCAACATGGCAGGCCGCAGATTGCGTGCTAGAATTTTGGCAATTCTGCCGCCGGATCTCATTGATGCAGCCGTGAAACAATGCCGGAAAACGCTTGCCGGTAGTGCAGACACCCCTCTGGAAGACCGGATTCAAAATATGGTAGCGGCATTTAAAAAGCTAAGCGTGCGGCGTGAGATGCTGGAACAGCGACTGGGGCACGATGTATCCAAAAGCACCAATGAAGAGTTGGCGGAACTGGTCGGCATCTATAATTCCATCAAAGATCATTTAACTGTACCGGCTGATTGGTTTGATCCCATTCAGGATACCCAGAAAACCAGATCCATTAACGACAAAATGAAGGAGATTGAAGAACATGCAGACAATGTTTAAAGATGGCAGTGTCATGGTATGCGGCATGCTGCCCAAAGATGCAGAATACAAACAGGTTGGCACAGATTCTGTTGATCTGACCACATTTGGTGTTAAGGTTGGAGAGAAGCCCTCCCCTCATGCAGACCAAAAATCGGAAGCAATCTGGTGTAACTGCACATGCTGGCGGAAGACAGCACTGGCTGCAAAAGGATTAAAAAAAGGCGATGTGGTGCTATGTGTCGGCAAGATCAAGACAGAAAATTACAAGGACAATGAGGGAAACGATCGAATCGCTAAAAAGTTGGTTTGTGAGTTCGTACAACCCATGCAGTTCCCCCTTCCCACTCAACAAGCACCTTCTGCGGCAGAACAAATTGGAGATCTATCAGAATTTGAAGAAGTGCTCAATGATGGAGACATGCCGTTTTAACCTCTGCATGCACAAAAAGGAGGTGGTAATTTGGACGAGAAAATGGAGACGGAAATTCGAACACAAAAAGAAAAGTTCCAGAATTTTGCCTGTGAATCAGATCAGCATATAGTTGATATGATCTCCGATCAGATCGTACTGAGCGATGGAGACAGCAAACGAGCAAACGCAAGAATTGCAGCACTGCGTCTAGTTGCCATTGAAAAAGGAAAGCGGAATCTGTTTGACAGATGCTTTTGGGCGGTAGTGACCGGATTGAAGAACTACATAGAAGAACAGAACCTTTCCATCCATTTGATCTATACCAAAAGCGATTTTTTAGAAACCGAGGGACCATACAAAGATGCATTCTGTATTAAATCGCCCTTTGCAAAGCAGCAGCGTTTGCAGCAGCTGGCACAAAATGCAAAAGAAGTTGGCGTATCCAAGTTTCAGAGTATGTATCATGACTATGCAAAAGCGCAGCGGCTTGTAAATACCGGGGGTGATCCCAATATGCAAAACCCCACTGCATTTCCAGATCAGCCGTTAGAACTGGACGGCGGTGAATGGACGTGTGATGCAGACGGTGTCCAGCAGATCGCAGAGGGCACGTCTGTCATCGCCTGCCCGCATCCAATCCTGCCCGTAGAACGCCTGGTCAATATCGATACGGGAGAAGAAAAGTTGAAGATTGCATTTTCCAAAGGCAAATGCTGGCGGTATGCAGTTTATGGCAAGGATGTCCTGTTTGTGGCGAACAGGGTAACGCAGCTTTCCACCATTGGCGTGGCGGTGACATCGGAAAATGCAAAGGCATTGGTGAAATATCTGTGCTACATGGAAAACCGGAACTATGAGATTTTGCCGGAATTAAACAGTGTTGGCCGGCTGGGCTATGTGGGTGATCGCCATGTATTTTCTCCCTATCAACCCAATTTGGTGTTTGACGGGGAAAGTAGTTACAAGGAAGCCTACCGAGCCATTCGCCCACATGGGGATTATGAAGCCTGGAAAACCGTTGCCATTTCGTGCCGGATGTTCAGCCGGACGGCGCAAATCTTACTCGCAGCGTCCTTTGCAAGTGTTCTGCTGCAATTTATTGGTGTGCTTCCGTTTTTTGTGCATCTCTGGGGAGTGGAATCCGGAACCGGTAAAACAGTGGGTCTGATGCTGGCAGCAAGTGTCTGGGGCGATCCCACCATTGGACGTTATGTACAGACATTTAACGCCACACAGGTCAGCCACGAACGGACGGCTGGATTTTTGCATAACCTCCCGATGTGCATTGATGAATTGCAGCTCTCTAAGGACAGCCATGGGAAAAGCAAATTTGATGTTTACCAGTTGGCGCAGGGTGTCGGCCGTGGGCGGGGCAACAAATCCGGCGGTGTGGATCGCACGCCGACATGGTCCCTGTGTATTCTGACCACCGGAGAATCTCCCATTGTCCAGACTGGCGCAGGAGCTGGAGCAGTAAATCGTGTCATCGACATTGAGTGTTGTGCTACAGAAGCGGTTGTCAAGGACGGTATGGCGGTTTCTGCGGCGGTAAAACAGAACTTTGGCTATGCCGGAAAGCAGTTTGTAGAATCCCTCACAGGAGATGTTTTAGAGACTGCAAAGGCAGATTACGCCGAACAGTTCCGGGAATTGTC
>FR899092.1:26520-41071 GCA_000437255.1 Ruminococcus sp. CAG:403 | reverse complement strand
TTTTAGCAGCGGACAAGCTGGCGGATGATCTGATTTTTCAGACCGGACAGCACCTGACAGTTGACGAGATTGCGGCATTCCTGCAAACCAAATCCAGTGTATCTGCCGGAGAGCGCGGCTATCAGTATATGTGCAACTGGGTGGCAATGAATGCCAACAAATTTGCAGATGAAACCAACGGCGAAATCTATGGCAAGATTGAAATGGAATGGGCGTATATCAACAGCAGTGTCTTCCGCAATGCGGCGCAGGATGCTGGCTACGATAGCCGGGCGCTGCTAAGTTGGCTCAAGGCAAAGGATTTGATTTTGACACGCGGAAGGCGATTGACCAAGGGGAAACGAATCCGAGGCGTGAATACAGAATGTGTTGTAATGAAATTGCAAAGCTATCATTACAGCACAGATACGGAAGACGATTTGCAAAGTGAAGATGATGGATTGTTGTAATTGTGGCACAGGTTGTGGCGCTGTTTGTGGCATAAAAAACATAAAAAAAGCACGCAGTTTCGGGCGTGTGGCACTGTGGCACAAAATCCCCCCCTATACACACGATATTATTTTAGTGTTTTTTATCTCGTTTAAAAGAATGTACAATGTGCACAAAATGAAGAAAACACTCGCGCGTGTAGCATAATGCGCGAATCTGTGCCACAGTGCCACAAAATAAAAATTATACCGAAATTGCGTTGCTTTTATGTTGGCATATATGTGCCACATGATTGCCACAGTGCCACAAAATAAATAGAAAGGAATTGGTATCTAGTATGCAGTTAAGAGATTATCAACAGGAATGTATTGACATCCTGGAACAGAAACCGCCAGGCAGGTACCTGGTACAGATGGCAACTGGACTGGGGAAAACTTGTACCTTTACCAGCCTGCCAAGGCATGGAGATGTGCTGCTGCTCTCGCATCGGGAAGAACTTGTCCGGCAGCCACTGCGGTATTATACCGGGTGCCAGACCGGCGTGGAACTGGCCGGAGAATCTTCCAAGCCCTCTGATACGGTAGTATCTGCCAGCGTGCAAAGCATTGTACACCGCCTTGATCGGTTTGCACCAGACCGGTTTGATACCATCATTGTGGACGAGGCACATCATGCGGCAGCCCCTACTTACCGCAAGGTGTTGGACCATTTCAAACCCAATAAGGTCATCGGATTTACGGCAACGCCAAACCGTTCCGACCGGGCTAGACTAAATGCGGTATTTGATGAGATCGTATTTCAGCGTGACCTGCGCTGGGGCATCCAGAATGGATATTTGTGCGATATCTTTTGTCGCCGGATTGACATTGGGTATGATCTTCGGGCTGTACATTCCCGGAATGGGGACTATGCACCAGGAGAACTGGCGGAAGCCATGGAAGGCACCGAAGATGCAATTGCAGAGGCGTATGAAACCTATGCCAAAGGAGCAACGCTGATCTTTGCGGCAAGTGTTCATCATGCGGAGCGCATTGCTGCAAAGATTCCGGGAGCGGTTGTGGTAACTGGTAAAATCAAAGACCGTGCGGAAATCATTCGGCGGTTTACCAGCCGGGAAATCCCTTGTCTGGTGAACTGTATGGTGTTCACAGAGGGTACGGACATGCCGTTGGTGGAAACTGTCATCCTGGCACGCCCTACGCAATCAGACAGCTTGTACGCACAAATGGTGGGGCGTGGGCTACGGCTGCATCCGTGCAAGGAAAAGCTGACGCTGATTGATTGTGTGGGAACAACCGGTAAGGCAAATCTGTGCACGGCGCCTACGTTACTGGGCATGGATCTCGCTCAGGTTCCGAAAGAAAAGCAGCAGGATCTGGAGGGGCTGCTGTTTGAATTGCCGGAAAAGATTGAACAAGCTTCTGACTGCCCGCAAAGCTGGGTGAAAAATATGCAGATTGTGCAGCTATGGGCAAAAGAACAGCACTATGACACACGCGGCATCAATTTTTTCAAGATGCCGGATGGTCGTCTGGTTTGCAGTCTGAAAGGCCGGAAAAAGATGGTGATTCCCTGCCAGGATGAATTGGGAAATGTACAGTATGGCGGCCGTATGATTCCGATGCAAAACGCAATTGACGCTGTCTATGCGGAGCTGCTGCAATGCTATGCAGATCAAAGCTATCTATGGGATCTGTCAAAAGTCAAACGATGGGGCGCTGCACCTGCATCTGAACAGCAGATCAACGCCATAAAACGGCGATGCAAAAAGTATGAGGTAGACTGTGAGAAGCTGACAAAGCTGCAAGCTTCACAGATCTTAAACAGAATCCTGACAAAATGATGGAGGAAATCATATGACAGAAGATCAGCATCAGGCTGCTGTGATCAAATGGTCGCAGCAAGCCAGCATTCGAAAGAAATATCCTGTTTTAGCACTGCTGCATCACATTCCAAACGAACGGCAATGCACCCCAAGGCAGGGCGCAAAACTCAAGCGAATGGGTGTCAAGTCAGGCGTGCCGGATTTATTTCTGCCAGCACCCCGTGGAGCATATCATGGGTTGTATTTGGAAATGAAAGCAGAGAACGGGCGCACTTCTGACAATCAAAATTGGTGGTTGAAAAAATTGGAAAGCGTTGGATACCACTGTAAGGTCTGCCATGGCTGGAAGGAAGCTGTGCAGGAAATGGAACGGTATTTGAATCTATGACACTCAAGGAGTTGGAACAGCTTGCCGCGAAAGGTGCTCCCATTCCGGACGGACTGACCATTGCGCAGGAATGTGTATTTTTGGAACTGCGTGCACTATATGGCGCATACCGCAGCAAATTAGTACCAAAAGCGCAAGCGAAACAGGAAAAAGGATTGATTTTGCACCGATATGAGGATTTAGCATTGAAAGAACGTGCCATGAACAAACATATGGGAATGCTGCGAATGGTGCAGCGATATGAAATGGAAATACAGCACAGTGGATGTGATACATGCAAGAAGCTGTATCGTGCGCTGTGCGGATTGGAAAGAGAGGAAACGGAATGACATTCAAACAGCAAGGTAAAAACAAGCAGATCATAGACTGCCGTAGCTTCCAGCAACAGCTGGAACAGGCGGAAGAAGAGGCAGCAGAGTTTCTGCTTGCCGCCCAGAAGCTCAAGCGGTTTCCGGACAACAAAGAAAGACATGCCAATCTAATTGAGGAAACAGCAGATCTGCTCATCATGATGGAACAGATGCGTGTGTATTTGGGATGCGAATCAGTTGACAAGGTTGTTGATTACAAGCTGGATAGAGAAATCAAGCGAATTGAGGAGGCGGAGGAAAATGCCACTGGATGCGCTTGAGAAGGAGTAAAATGCAATGATTGATAAGATAACAATAATTGACCAGATCACAAGGCAGCAGTTCGAGGACGAGGTGTATTTCATCTGCGGTGAGAACAGACAAGCAGCATCTCGAATCATGATGGCGTTTGATGCGCTGCGTGGCGAACCAAGGGCACTAGCGGTCACGGAGGAACAGCTGAAGCAGATCAAGAGACAGTTCTGGGGTTCCAGTGATGATGTGCTCGGCAATGACATGATTGAAATTGACGAAGCGTATGGCATTGTATGTGAGTGTATTGGGTATGAGGAGGAATGATTATGGAGCAAGAATGGATAAAAGCATCTGAAAAAGTTCCAGAAAATAACGGTGAGTATATCGTCACCTATGTATATTGGGATTCTGACGATTGCGGTACTGTGATTGTTGGCACAGCAGAATTCGACGGATTGCACTGGACGATATACGGCAGGAGTGCATATGAAGCACTTGTTTGTGAGAGGTATCCGGTGATTGTGCGGATGAATGGAGAAACACCTACTGGCACCAAAGTTGATGTTGTTGCATGGATGCCTATGCCAGAGCCATGCGAGTGTTAAACCGAGTGTTGCTAACACTCGCCGAGCGTAAAACGTGCGTTAATTGAGCGTAAAAGCAAAACAAGGAGGACTTATACATGAAGAAAAGAATTATCACAGTTTACGGTAACACAAAGAGACGAATGAGGTGCTGATCATGCGTACAATAACCATATTTTGTGAAACATGCGGCGAACCGGTGCCCGCGCTGAGCATTGCACGTCGGTTCTGCCGAAACTGTGCCCGGGAACGGGAAAACAGGTTCCGGCGAGAAAAACGTGCAGCGCTGAAACGTGCATCACAGCCAGAACGTGCCGCACAACCGGCTGACTGGAATGATGTGACAGAAACCATCAGCAACCTGGTTGACCCAAAGCCTGGTGTATGCTACGTTGTACGCAACCGCATCAGCGGTCGTGTGCTGGCGGATCGGCAGAATCAGGTGATCTACTTCCCGGATGTTGCAACGGCATATAACTACTTAGATCGGCATTATCAATGCGGGGAAGCCTACAGGCTGGAACGGAGGTATCTATGAGAGCAAAAGATTATTTACTTCAGCTACAGCGATTAACTACCATGATTACCCAAAAGAAGGAAGAATTAAGTGGGCTAAAAGCAATGTCAACAAGCATTACTGGTATGGATTATTCCAAAGAACATGTACAATCCAGCCATTCTGGGGATGCCCCGTTCATAAATCCAATTTTTCGCATCATTGATCTGGAGTGTGAGATTAAAGACGAAATTGCAAAGTTTGCCGAGGAAAAGCATAAAATCATCAATCAAATCCAAGGTTTGAGTAATTCGAAGCACATAGATATTCTTTACAAACATTACGTAGAGTTTAAACGATTAGAAGCGGTCGCAGTAGAAATGAATTATACCTACCAGTATACGCGAGAACTTCATGGATTTGCATTGTTGGATTTTGAAAGAACCTACAAAAACCTACAAGATACTATAGACTTCCTACAATGATCTGTGCTAAAATATTATCATGAGAAATCAGCAAGGGAAACTTTGCTGATTTTTTATTTGAAAAAGTTTGAATAAAAGGGGAGGAGTATATATGCTAAATTCAAAACAGAAAAAATGTATTGAACTGATGGTTCCAGGAGATAGAACGCAACGAGAAATTGCAGAAGTCATCCACGTTTCAGAGGCAACAATTTGTAATTGGAAAAAGAACGAAGAATTTAAAAGCGAATATACTTCAGCTCTAAAAAACAGTATGAAGGATGTTGCTGCAAAAGCGTTTAATACAGAAGCGGCCTTGCTGAAAGCGAAAAGCGAAATGGTTCGCCTAATGGCGGCAAAGGATATCCTCGATCGTGCAGGCTTTAAGCCGGATGAAAATATCAATATTTCAACTGACCCTGTGGTCATCGTGAATGATCTGAAAGAGTAGGCGATGATCGTATGAAGGTATCCCTGCAAGAAACTGTTGGGAAGAATTACGCTGACTTTTGGAACACCCGGAAGAGATACCGTGTGTGCAAGGGAAGCCGTGGCTCAAAGAAATCAAAAACTACGGCATTGAATATGATCCACAGATTGTTTGAATACCCCGAAAGCAACGGCTTATGTGTCCGCCGATATTCAAATACTTTACGTGATTCCGTATTCAGTGATTTGAAATGGGCGATTCACAAGTTGGGGTTGGACGGGTATTTTGATTGCACCGTTTCCCCAATGCAAATAACACGCCGCTCAACTGGGCAGAAAATTCTTTTCCGTGGTCTGGACGACGGTTTAAAAATTACGTCCATTTCTGTTGACAAAGGGGTTCTGTGCTGGGTGTGGATCGAGGAAGCCTATGAAATCACGAACGAGGATGACTTCAATAAACTTGATATGTCGATCCGTGGTGAAGTGCCGGACGGCTATTTCAAACAGATTACATTGACCTTCAATCCGTGGAGTGCTACGAGCTGGCTAAAATCCCGGTTCTTTGATACACCTGATGACGACGTATTCACGAAAACTACCACCTGGCAATGCAATGAATGGCTGGATGAATCTGATCGCAACATATTCCTGAAAATGCAAAAAAATAACCCTCGTCGTTACCGAATTGAGGGCGATGGGGAATGGGGTATTGCAGACGGCTTGATTTATACCAACGTTGTTTGCGAGAACTTCGACATAAACGAGGTTCGCAAAATCAGCGGTATCAAATCGGCGTTCAACCTTGACTTTGGTTTTACTGACCCGAACGCCTTTGTTTGTGAAATGGTGGATAACGCTGCAAAGCGTATTTACATTTTCGATGAATGGTATAAAACAGGCGTAACCAACAAAATCATAGCTGAACAAATCAAGGCTATGGGCTACGGCGGGCAGCGGATTATTTGTGATAGCGCTGAACCGAAATCTATTGCAGAACTACGGGACGAGGGCATTCAGGCAGAACCTTCACGAAAAGGTAAGGACAGCGTAAACCATGGGATTCAACTGATACAGAACTATCAGATTGTGGTTCACCCACGATGCACAGAATTTAAGAAAGAAATCGATAACTATTGCTGGAGTAAAGACAAAGATGGAAAGCCAACAGATAAGCCTGACCATGAGTTTTCCCATGGAATGGATTCTATGCGCTACGGCGTTTCTAAAATTCTGTTGCCAGATGCATTCAGTTTTGACTAGAGGAGGTGATGAACATTGGGACATATATTAAGCTCTATTGCTGCCGGATTTTCGGGATTAATGAATACGTTTGCCGCTAAAACTTCTGACATCGTTCTACAGAATCTGGATATGTCAGATATCAATTTTTTAGAACGTGAAATTTCAATGTGGAAAACTAGCCCCGAACGCATGATGCAAATAAAAGGGCATTTATATTATGACGGGGATCACGATATCATTTACCGGAAGCGAACAGCTATCGGCGAGAAGGGCGAACTGATACAGGTGGAAAATCTGCCGAATAATCGCCTGATTGATAACCAGTATGCGAAATTGGTAAATCAAAAAGCGAATTATTTACTCGGGCAGCCATTCGCTATGGAAAGCAATAACAAGCAGTATGCGCAGGCGCTTAAAACAATTTTTGATAAGCGATTTATGAAAATGCTAAAATCCGCTGGTAAGTCTATGCTGGAAGGCGGAATCTGTTGGATTTACCCGTATTACACAGAAGACGGCAAGTTTTCTTTCCGTGTATTTCCAGCATATGAAATTCTTCCATTCTGGAGTGACACAGAACACACGGAAATTGATGCTGCTGTAAGATTATACCTCGTTGCAGAATACAATGGCTCATCTCCTTCCGTTACGGAAAAAGTCGAAGTATTTACCGCATCTGGCATTCATCGTTATGTGCTTCGAGGTTCCACACTTTCCCCAGATGTCGACCTGTACAGCGGCCGCAATGCTAGCTCATATGCATCCGCAATTAACCAGGATGGTAGCATAATCCCGTTAAATTGGTCACGAATTCCGCTTATCCCACTGAAATATAACGAATGCGAAACATCGCTCTTGAAAAAGGTAAAGGCATTACAGGATGGCATCAATGTTATGCTATCTGATTTTGCGAATAACATGCAGGAGGATGCACGAAACACCATTCTCGTGCTAAAAAATTACGACGGAACGAACTTGGGAGAGTTTCGACGAAATTTAGTAACCTACGGTGTGGTCAAGGTTCGCTATGATGGTGAAACCAAAGGCGGAGTTGAAACGCTTGAAATAAAAGTTAATGCCGACAATTACAGGATTATTCTGGATCTACTCAAAAAAGCTCTTATTGAAAACGGCATGGGCTACGATGCGAAAGACGACCGGCTTTCCGGAAATCCCAATCAAATGAACATTCAGTCCATGTACAGCGACATTGACCTGGATGCCAACGACATGGAAACGGAACTACAGGCAACCTTTGAAGAACTTATTTGGTTTGTAAATGCCCACCTTGAAAACACTGGGCAGGGCAGCTTTGACGGGGAAGAGGTAAACATCATTTTCAACCGGGATATTCTCATCAGTGAGAATGATTCCATAGCAAACTGCCGCAATTCTGTTGGCGTTCTTTCCGATGAAACCATTGTCAGTATGCACCCGTGGGTTGATGATCCAGAAAAGGAAATGCAACGGCTGAAAAAGCAGAAGGAAGAAGCGCAAACTGAATTTGAAAAGCAGCAGAATTATAATCCATTTGATTCTGCGCCGAACAGCAATGAAGGCGGTGAGCCTCCAAGTGAATAATGCGGATTATTGGAAGCAGCGATTTGAGCAACTTGAACACGCACAAAACACGATTGGACGGAAATTACTTCTTGAAATCGAAAAGCAGTATAATGATGCGCGGGAACAGCTTGAAGCAAAGATTATTGTGTGGTATCAACGCTTAGCGGCCAACAATGAGATATCCATGGCAGAAGCCAGGGGATGGCTGGAAAGCAATGAACGCAGGGAATTCAAGTGGACCGTGCAGAAATACATAAAATACGGAAAAGAAAATGCACTCAACCAGAAATGGCTAAAAGAACTTGAAAATTCTTCCGCTAAATATCATATATCAAAGCTTGAGGCAATCAAAATACAGACGAGGCAAGTTTTTGAAGCGCTGTATGCTAAGCAGCAAGAAGCGATGCGAAAAGCATTTTCAGACATTTACAGGAGCGGATATTATCATACCGCATACGAAATACAAAATGGTTTTCATATTGGCTGGGATATTGCTAGAGTGAACCAATCGAAAATCGAAAAAGTATTATCGAAGCCCTGGGCAGCTGATGGATATAATTTCTCAGAGCGGATCTGGAACAACAAGCAAAGGTTGATTTCAGAAATTCATAATGAACTGTCACAAAACATTCTGATTGGGGCAGATCCGCAAAAGGCGATTGATTCTCTTGCAAAGAAGATGAACACTTCTAAAAACAATGCTGGAAGACTCGTCATGACAGAAGAAGCCTATTTCAGTTCAGCGGCGCAGAAAGATTGTTTTGAAGAGTTAGGCGTTGAACAGTATGAAATTGTTGCAACGCTGGATTCCCACACCTCCGATATTTGCAGAAATCTTGACGGGAAGCATTTCCCCATGAAAGATTATCAGGCAGGAGTTACTGCTCCCCCGTTCCATGTTTATTGCCGTTCAACGACGGTTCCATATTTTGATGAACAGTTTGACATTGGAGAACGAGCAGCGAGAGATCGGGATGGAAATACATACTACATTCCAGCTGATATAAATTACCGGGAATGGGAAAAAACATTTGTGAAAGACAGCTCCGGAAGTGTTGACAAATTAGACGAAAATGGTATAATAGAAGAAAAGAGAAACGCTGCTCTTGAACAACAGAGATATGGCCGTAACAAAAATACTGTTGTAAATAAAACTTATATTGAAAGTGGAGAATACCGAAGAAAATTTGATAATGTTACTGATAATAAAAAAGTAAATAAAACTCTTTATAATTGTGCAAAGAAAGCTTTGAAGCATCGAAGCGGAACTATCTATGAGGATATGTACTGGATTGATGGAAATACAGGTAAGATTCTTGCAAGTAAAACGGACAGCACTCAAGAAAGAGCTATTATTTACACCGATGATATAAAGAATGCTATCGAAAAAAACGATAACATTATTACGGTTCACACACATCCAAGCAGTATGCCACCAAGTATTGGTGATTTTAATTCTGCGTTCAGAAATGGGTATAATAAAGGCGTGGTTGTATGCCACGATGGTAAAGTATTTACATACTCATCCAAACAAAAAGTTGAGAATAGGCTGTACGATATGTATATTCAAGGGTATGTTTCTGATGGATTGAGCGAGTATGAAGCACAAATTCAAGCGCTTGAAAAACTTAAATCAAATTATGATATCGATTTTAGGGAGGTACATTAAATGGCTGTAATTGAGTCTTATATTGATGAAATTGTGGATATTCCGGAAGATATAAAGAAAATGACCAGGGAACAGCTGAAAGCTGAAATCGAAAGACTTGAAAAGGAAGCTGCTGATAAACGCAAGCAATTGAAGCACCAAAGCATTTAAAAGAACCGCCCATGAAACGGCGGTTTTTGTTTTAAGAAGAAGCGCTGAATAAGGGAATAAGAATATTGTAGTGATAGAATGGAATAAATAGTTAATCATACTTGTATAATTTAATATGGTTAGTATAATGAATAATAAAGGCGCATAAAATACTTGCAACCGATTTGTGCAGCATGCCAATCTTTGTGTCGCATTTTGTCGAACTTATTGCAAATTATGTCTTATTGTGATACTATAAAGAAAAACATTACAATAAGAGGTGTATCAAGTGACAAAAGTGAAAATTTATTATTATAGTATTACATTTACTACGAAGGAAAGCGTGTATCAATTTAAAGAAATTGATTTGCATAAAAAACTGCGCGAGTATTTTTGCAAACTTAAAACTAATAATAAAAATGGTTTTGAGGACAATTTGTCAAAAGGACGTTTGACAAAGATGACGAGCCTTTCTTCTTATGAGCACATGAAAAATGAGGACATTGTTTTTCAATCCGATCAAATAAGCGTCGAAATTGGGAAATATGGACTTGAATCCAAATTAGTAGACAAAAACACATTTAGTGTATCACACTATCAGAAAAAAATCGAAGCTCAGATGCACCCATTTTGTTTTTCTTTATTTTATAATGAAGATCAAAAGGTCGGAGTATTGGCAATTGAAGCTATAGGGCATTCGAAAAATAAAGATATTGTCGTAGAGATATTGAAAAATGTGATTTCAGATCCTTCCATTGAAATGAGGCTGTTGCCGATACATCCTGTGCAGGTTGTAAAAAAATTATTTGGTGAAGGAACGATAACAGAAATACGACTTAAAAAGTTTCACTCCAATAAAGATGTCGCGAATTCCGTAGATGGAATGCCATTTTACTCTGAGAATGTCGTTGTAAGATATCAGAAGCCCATATTTCAAAATCGTTCTAATTTTATAAAATCCTTGTTTTCAAAAGACACATCTATTAGTAAGATAGTTGGCATAGATCAAAGTGAAGATGTAGAAGACATTGAATTTACCGTTAAAAGCGGGAACGCAGAAAGAACTGTAAAATATAATTCTTTTTGTAACGTTGATTCTTTTGAAGACATTACAAAAAGTATTGAATTTGCAGATAATGGATACCCTTCGGTAGCTTCGGTATTTTTAAAAATGGATGAATCCGCCATTTTTTATTTAAGTCAACTCAAATTAATACCTGATGAAATCACAAAAGATATATTAAGATTCAACTGTATTTATGAAGATAGGAGCGTACAGGAAAGTGAGGATAATAATTAATATATTAACATCTCCTGGATTTTTCTTTGTTATTGGTTCAACTGTATTCCTATTTTCACAATCAAAGTCCAATTCATACGTTAATATACCAGAAATATTCTCCAATTATATTAAATTTATAAATAAAAATCCAAGAGCTGTTTCATTTCTAATTATTGTCCCATTTTTTATCGCACAAGGAGTAAATCTAGTAACTGTAATCGGAGACGGTTCTCAAGAGATATTGACGCTAAGTGTATCAATTTTAATCACATTCTTTTTTAGCTATTTCGAATTTTTCTCGGCTATAA
Source organism: Ruminococcus sp. CAG:403 (assembly GCA_000437255.1). Taxonomy (GTDB): domain Bacteria; phylum Bacillota; class Clostridia; order Oscillospirales; family Ruminococcaceae; genus Ruminococcus_C. The sequence goes on along the minus strand of FR899092.1, from coordinate 29,655 downwards.
AAATAGAAAGCGAGCACTCTATAAAGCAAAAAATAATACTAAAAACTCTTAAAGAAGAATCTAGAAACATTTCACTGTATCAAATGCTACTGTGTGTGTTCCTTTTGATTTTATGCTTTGTTTATCCAACTTTTAGTGAGAAGAATATAGTTTTTCACGATTTTAAAAATGGAGTGGTAATTAGTACTAAAACTATCATCAGCTTTTTTATGTATTATTTTTTTATAAGAATTATTTTTAATTTTTTTGTTCTAATAAAGAGACGTACGGCTATAAATCAAAATGATTTATAGAAACTCAAATCCTAAAGCATCTGAGTAATCAGGTGCTTTTTTCATGCCCTGAGCACGGCGTTTAAACTACTCGCACCTCGTCTTTTGCAGACGGTAAAATGCAAAATCAAAATGCGTGGTTCACACCCACGGAAAAAAGTGGAATTTTGAAAGGTAGGGAAACATAATGACAAAGGAAGATTTGATTGCAATGGGCTTGACAGAGGAACAGGCAAAAAAGGTAATGGATTCTCTTGATGGAAATTTCGTTACCAAAACACGCTTCAATGAGGTCAATGAGGAAAATAAGACCTTAAAGCAGTCTGTTGCAGACCGAGATAAGCAGCTTGACGATCTGAAAAAATCCAGCGGTGATAATGCTGAATTGAAAAAACAGATTGAAACCTTGCAGCAGCAGAATGCCGATCAAAAGAAAACCCATGATGCGGAAATGGCACTACTGAAGTTGGATAATGCAGTTGATGCGGCCCTTACAGCAGCTGGTGCAAAAAATGCAAAGGCAGTTAAGGCGCTGCTTGACATTTCTAAAGTCAAGCTTGGGGAAGACGGAAAACTGTCTGGCTGGGAGGAGCAGCTTAGCTCGGTGCAAAAATCGGATTCCTATCTGTTTGAAGCCAAACAGAACCAACCGGTTTTTCGAGGGTATCAACCGGGGCAGTCTGGTGATACAAAACCAAATGCTGGAATGGATCCCTCAAAGATGACCTATTCGGAAATGGTGGCATATATGGCGGCCAATCCGGATGCAAAAATTGAATAAAAAGAAAGGTGAAGCTAAATGGCAAAGTTTGATTCCAAAACATTTAACCCACAGGCATTTGGTCATTATGTGAACCGAATTCCGAACACGAAAAAGACCGAACTTGCAAGATGCGGTGCTGTTGGCAGCAATGAGAACGCCCGCAACGCCCTTGCTACACAGACGGGTTCCCTTTATGCCCGTATTCCTTATTTTGGCAGAATTAGCGGCGGCACGTCGCAGAACAACGATGGTGCAACCGATATTGCAAGCACCAGCACAACAACTTATGAACAGGGGTTTGTTGTCGCATCCAGAATGGACTCCTGGACAGAAAAAAGTTTCAGCAAGAACATTACCGCTAGCGTTGATTTTATGGACAATGTGGCAGCACAGATTGCAGATTACAAGCTGGAAGTCAAGCAAGATATGCTGCTTGCGATTTTAGAGGGTGTGTTCAGTATGTCCACTACTGGTAGCACCGCAGCAGCAAAGGCGGCAAAGGAATTCCTTGCAGCTCATGTTTACGATATTACCGGGAACACTGGTGATAACGCTTTTGTTGGTGCTTCTACCCTGAACAGAGCCATTCAGAGGGCTTGCGGCGATAACAAGAATATCTTCAAACTGGTTATCATGCATAGTGAGGTTGCAACCAACCTTGAAAACCTCCGTCTGTTGAAGTATCTGACCTATACCGATGCGGACGGTGTGCAGCGTGATCTTACTCTTGCAACATGGAATGGTCGTGCAGTCCTGATTGATGATGGTATGCCGACATCAGAAGTAGCAGAATCTTCTAAGGATGCAGGTGATGGCTATACAGCCTATACAACTTACATTCTTGGGGAAGGATCCATTATCCTGGATGACATCGGCGATGCTGTTCCCTATGAAATGAACCGCAATCCAGAGAAGAACGGCGGTCAGGATACGCTTTATGTTCGTGACCGTTATATTTGCGGTGTGGAGGGTATTTCCTTTGAGAAGCCTGCGAGCTGCACGGCTTCCGCTTCCAATGCTGACCTGAAAACAGGTGCAAACTGGAATATCATCAACGATGAAAGCAAGGCAATCCCGCACAAGTCCATTGCACTTTGTAAGATTGTCTCCAGAGGCTAAGAAGAGCGGTGATTTCCAATGCTGGATCTAGTAAAAGAGCGTTTGCAAGCTTTCGGATATGCAATGCAGGACGGGGATGAAATCCTTCTGAATTTTTCTATTCAGAAGGTAGAAAACACTATCAAGAATGATTGCAATGTATTTTCTGTACCTGACGGATTGATGAATATCGCTGTTGATATGGCAGTAGGCGAATTCTTGACGGCAAAGAAAACCTTTTCGCCGGATAGCATTGCAGGGCTTGATTTGGATTTTGCGGTAAAGCAGATACAGACAGGGGATACCAATACCGTATTTGCAATTGGAGAAGGAAGTTTGACCGCTGAACAGCGATTGAACAATTTCTTGAACGATCTTCTGACTTATGGTAGAGATCAACTTTCTTGCTATAGGAGAATTCGATGGTAAAATCAATGAAGATTGCACAAAAAGCCGCACGGGAAGCGATTGAAAGCACCTATGAAGGCATTTGTACCGTTATAGAGCGTCAGGATATACGAGATGAAAGAACCAAAATCACAAAAAAATCAGAAGTAATCGTAACGGAGCATCAGCCTTGTAAGCTATCTTTCGAAAGGCTGAACACCGTTGTTCAAACAGATGCAGCATCGGCAATTTTGCAAAGCACGAAATTATTCGTATCGCCGGAAATTGTGATCAAGGAGGGGTCTAAAATCATTGTGGAACAGGATGGCAGAAAATCCGAATATACTGCAAGCGGTGTGCCTGCTGTTTATGCAACCCACCAAGAAGTGATGCTGGAACTATGGAAGGAATGGGCATAATGGGGAAAATGGGCAGCTTTCAGGTGAATGAATGGAAAAAATTGCAAAAGCAGTTAAACCAACTGCAACAGGAGCACGTTTCCGCATTCATAGATGCCTGTGCAAAAGAGCTTGCTGCCCGCCTACTTTCCAAAGTTATTAAGCGCACACCCGTGGGGCAATACCCAAAAAGTGCAGGCAAAAAAGGCGGAACCCT
>FR899092.1:10782-26473 GCA_000437255.1 Ruminococcus sp. CAG:403 | reverse complement strand
AAGAAGCAGCAAGCGGCGGAAAAAATACAAATGCGAAAGCATATGCAGATTCTTTGAAAATAGACCACGTCGGGAATACAATTTCAATCGAAATTGTCAATCCGGTAGAATACGCATCCTATGTGGAATATGGGCATCGAACAGCCAATCATCAAGGGTGGGTTCAAGGGCGGTTCATGCTTACAATTTCGGAACAGGAAATTCAGAACATCGCCCCGAAAGTGCTTGAAAGTAAAATCAAAAAGTTTTTAGGGGAGTGCATGAAATGATAAATTCTATAATTGAAGGTATCAGCATTTCCTTAAATGCTGAATTTGGTGATAATTACACCACATATACAGAAAGCGTTGAACAAGGTTTGAAAGAGCCTTGTTTTTTTGTGTTCTGTATCAACCCAACGAACCGTGTTTTCCTTGGAAAGCGATATTTCAAGACCCATCAAATGTGTATTCAGTATTTCCCGGTTGATAAAGGCCGCAAGAAAGAGGAATGCAACGCCGTTTCGGAACGGCTGTTTGATTGCCTTGAATATATCACCGTTTCCGGGAATTTGGTACGGGGGACAAAAATGCATGCTGAAATGGTGGACGGGGTTTTGAACTTCTTTGTGAACTATGATTTCTTTGTTTATAAGAAGGAAGATACCGTTCCTATGGAAGAATTAAGCGAACAAGTTGCTGTGAAAGAATAGGTGATAAAATGACAGCACAGAAAAAAGAAAAAGTAGTTACAAATTTGAATCCGATCGAGCCTGCATTCTCGAAGGATCAAATTCTTGCATCGAAGCGATTTCAGGGCAAGAAGGACATTGTGAACGCTCTTCTCCTGAAATTTCCAGACACAGCTACGTTCACGGTAAAGGCCGTGGAAGAAATGATTGAAAATTATATGAAAGGACAGGTGAAATAATATGGCATTAGGCGGTGGAACCTTTGTAGTTCAGAATAAAAAATTGCCAGGTGCATATCTCAATTTTGTTTCGGCAGCTTCCGCTTCTGCGACCCTTTCCGATCGAGGAATTGCAACCATGCCAATTCCAATGGATTGGGGCGTAGATGGGGCAGTATTTGAGGTAACCAGTGGGGATTTTCAAAAGAATGCACTGAAACTATTCGGCTATGATTATTCACATGAAAAAATGAAAGGGTTGCGGGATCTGTTCCAGAATATCCGAACTCTTTATGCGTACAAGCTGACTTCCGGAGGTGTAAAAGCAAGCAATGACTTTGCAGAAGCACGTTATTCCGGCGTTCGTGGAAACGATTTAAAGATCGTTATTCAAAAAAATGCAGATAACGATTCAAAGTTTGATGTAAAAACGGTGCTGGATACCAATATCGTAGATGAACAAACTGTTGAAAAAGCAGAGGATCTGGTTGCCAATGATTTTGTAACCTTCCAGCAAAATGCAGAACTAGCAGTAACAGCGGCAACACCGCTCACTGGCGGCACAAATGGTACAATAAATGGAACAGCATATCAGAACTATCTTGATAAAATCGAATCGTACGCATTTCACACAATGGGCGTTGTGGTCACAGACGAAACCACAAAGGCGTTGTTCCATTCATTCGTAAAGCGCATGCGGGATGAAATGGGCGTAAAATTCCAGCTGGTATTGTATCAGTACAATACTGCTGATTACTGCGGCACCATTAGCGTAAAGAATAAGGTCTTGGATGATGGCTGGAGCGAAGCAGCACTTATTTATTGGGTAACTGGTATTTCTGCTGGATGTGCAGTGAATAAGTCCAATCAGAACAGAAAATACACAGGTGAATTTCAAATTGATACCGATTACACACAGTCCGAATTGCAAAGCGCAATGGAATCTGGGGAATTTGTTTTCCACCGTGTGGGTTCAGATGTTCGTGTACTGGAGGATATCAACACGCTTGTTACAATCTCCGATACACAGGGAGCAGTCTTCCAGGACAACCAGACCATTCGAGTTATTGACCAAGTGGCAAATGATATTGCCGTACTGTTTAATACCAAGTATTTAGTTGTGGTTCCAAACAATGCGGCTGGAAGAAATTCGTTGTGGTCTGATATTGTCAAGCATCATGAACAGTTATCGGACATTAATGCAATCGAAAACTTCACGGACGCTGATCTTACGATCTCAGCCGGAAACACAAAGAAATCAGTTGTGGTACAAGATGCAATCACAGTTGTTCATACAATGGATAAGCTGTATATGACAGTAACTGTCGCATAAGAGAGGAGTGAAAGCACATGGCACAGAATGTTACGATGAAGGCAAAGGACACAGTCTTTGCTGCATTGGCAGAATGCTTTGTTACAATTGGTACGCGTCGGTATAATTTTATGCAGGCGATCAATTTGGAAGCAAAGTTTGAGAAATCTAAGACGGAAATTCCGATTTTAGGGAAAACCGGAAAGGGAAACAAAGCGTCCGGATGGAAGGGAACTGGTTCTGCAACCTTCCATTATAACACCTCTATTTTCCGTCAAATGATGGCGCAGTACAAGGACACTGGGGAAGATGTTTATTTTGAAATTCAAGTTTCTAACGAGGATCCTACATCCGGTGCAGGTCGGCAGACTATGATTCTGATCGACTGTAATATTGACGGCGGTATCCTTGCGAAATTTGACGCCGATGGTGAATATCTGGATGAGGATATGGATTTCACCTTTGAAGACTTCAAGATGCCGGAATCATTCAAGGATTTGGACGGCTTCCTTACAAATTAAACAGCTCATTATCCACATACATCAATTACTCTCCCCGAATCTGGGGAGAGTACCCTATTTTTCATTAAAGGAGTTATTACAATGTCTAGATTTGCCAGATTTATGAAGAACAATAAGAAGATCAAGCAGAATGCCCTGCATCCCGTTACCAAATCCCTGTGCGATGAACAGGGGAATCCGCTGGAGTGGGAGTTTAAGCACATTTCAACAAAGGAAAACGAAGAAATCAGAGAAAGCTGCATCAAGGAAGTGCCCATTCCTGGTAAGCCGAATGCGTACCGACTGAAAATGCAGTCCAGCATGTATGTGCAGAAGTTGATTGCTGCATCCGTGGTGGTTCCGGATTTGTACGACGCCGAGCTACAGAACTCCTACGGGGTGAAATTGCCAGAAGACCTGTTGCTTGCACTGGTAGACGATCCGGGTGAATACAATGAACTAGCAATGTATGTACAGAAGTTCCAGGGATTTGATGTATCACTGGAAGATAAGGTGGAAGAAGCAAAAAACTAATCGAAGAAGGGGATTGGGAGGCAAATTACGCATACTATGCCCTTCTAAAACTACATATTCTGCCGTCTGTTTTTTTGGAAATGGACGAACAGGAAAAGGCATTTACGATAGCCGCTATTAAGATAAAAATCAAAAACGACAAAGAACGCGAAAAGGAGATCCAGCGGAAATCGAAAAAGAAAGGGGGATGATTCAAATAGCCACTATTCGAACAGCAATTGAACTGCAAGATCATTTCACAAATGTTTTGTACCAGGTTGTCCAATCTGTCGACCTTGGATTAACAGCTATGGAAAATTTGCAGCGAACCATGAATGCACCGGTTGACACTGTATCTATGGAAATGGCACGAAATTCTATCAACCAGGCAACCGCTGCGGTACGGGAATTGGACGCTGCTATGCAAACCGTCAGTTCTCCAGTTATTTCTCCCTCTATTGCAGAGGTGCAAACGGTTTATAGCCAACCAGACAGGAAGCCCAGTATCCCTAAAAATATGGAACTGCCTGTCACACCTGTTTTTCCGCAGGATCCGTCTATCAATCTGCCAAAGGAACTGCGTGTGGATATCACACCGTATGTTACCCAACAGCCAGAGATTGACGTTCCAAAACAAATCGATGTGCCAGTAACTCCATTTGTTACACAGCAGCCTGAAATTGAGGTGCCCAATGATGTGACAATTCCAGTTACACCGGAAATCACGCAGCAGCCAGAAATTAACCTTCCAAACGGTATTGAGGTGCCTGTTTTCCCATATGTAACTGAACAACCGATCATTGAAACCCCTGAAAATATTACGGTTCCTGTGGAAGCCATTGTCACACAGCAGCCGGTTATTGATGTTCCAAAGAATATTGAAGTGCCGGTTCAACCTTACGTTACACAACAGCCAGTTATTAATGTTCCGGATTCGATTGAGATACCCGTTCAGGTAGAAACAAGTGGAATTACAGAAAGCGAAAAACAAATTGACGTGTTGCTGGAACGTCTCAGCGATATTTCACAAATGCAAACGGCAATCAATGCCATCGGGAAACAGGTTTACCTATTGCCGGATGATGTAACCAAAAACATCCATGCTGCAAATACCGAAATACGCCGAATACAGGCAGCTATGGACTATCTAAAAACCAATCCGTTTCAATTGGACGATTCCATAATGAATCTGCAAATTGACGCAATTACAAAAGGGTTGGACACCATTGCCGCCAAGCAGCAGCAAATTGATACCTATATGGGTGGTGCTGCAACAAAAACAGTAAACATTGACGTGATTCCAAATGTCGCTACTCCGTCTATCCCACAGCCGGATCCGGTAAAAGTAGGGATCGAGTGGGTATCAGATAATTTTGATGTATTTACATCCAGCGGAGTAGATCGGTTCCAACAGGAATTGCAAAGTGCCAATGCCATGATGCAGCAGTTGTGTCATACACAAGAGCAGCTAAGCGGTACAGTAAATGGAATGGAAATTCTTCCATCGCAAGCAAAGGAAGATCTCTCTATGGTGCAAGATCGGCTGCTGAATCTACAAACAACAATACAAAAAATTGGCGAAAACCCACTGCATATTGATTCTGGTTCAGCAAATGCAGACCTGGAGCAGTTACGAGGTCGGCTTAGCAAAATAATCGGTTTGCAGGATGATTTGTGTGCAGCAATGAAGAATGCAGATGTTTCTCAGATCAATGCCGCCTATTTGCAGCTTTCTCAGAATATTAGTGATGGAGAACGCATGGTTCGGGATGCATTCAGCAATATTCCGCCTGTTGAAATTCCGGTTACATGGAAAACAGACAGTTTGGAAGTTTTCACTTCTACGGGAATTGATCGATTTCAGCAAGAAGTACAGAGTGCAAACAACATGTTGAACACTTTGAATACCACACAAGAACGAATTGCAACAACAGCGGCACAAACCAATTTGTTTTCACCTGGGGCAGTAGCAGATATGAGCCATATGAATGACCACCTGCAAGCCATTCAGGAGCGCATGCAGCAAATAGAAAACAATCCAATGAATATGGGGACAGAAAATGCAAATGCCGAACTGGAACAGCTACGGGATCAATTGAATCACGCTGTTCAGGAACAGGAAAACTTAAACCATGCCGTTTCGAATATGGATGTTCAGGCAGCGAATGACTCCTATCTGCGGTTATCGCAGACAATCGGCAACACGGAGCGTTATATTCGTGATAATGTAGACGAACAGGGGCGATTTAATCAAAAAATCGAAGAGGGCGTACAGCGTTCCAACGACCTAGCTGATAAAATTAAGAGAGCAGCCGGTGCCTATCTCACCATTCAAAGTATTGGCAAGATAGTGGATCTGTCTGACACTATGACACAAACGAACGCACGATTAAATCTAATGGTCGATGATGGAGGAAGCGTTAAGGATTTAGAGAATAAAATCTATTTATCTGCGCAACGATCCAGAGCAGCTTACCAGACAACTGCGGATGCTGTTGCTAAACTGGGGCTTAACGCAGGGAATGCATTTGCATCCAATGATGAATTGATTGCGTTCACAGAACAGATCAACAAGCAATTTGCAATTGCTGGAACAGACGCGCAAGGAATTGATGCTGCAATGTTACAGCTGAGTCAAGCAATGGGTTCCGGTGTTTTACGAGGTGAAGAGTTTAATTCCATTTTGGAACAAGCGCCTAATATGATTCAATCTATTGCAGATTATATGGAGGTTCCAAAAGGTGAATTAAAAAACTTAGCAGCAGATGGAGTAATTACAGCTGATATTGTTAAAAATGCAATGTTATCGGCTGCGGATCAAACAAATGCGAAATTCGAATCTATGCCTATGACCTTTTCACAGATTTGGACTTCTTTTCAAAACACTGCATTGATGGCATTTCGACCGGTGCTCGAACAATTAAATGAAATTGCAAATAGTGAGGCATTTCAACAATTTGTAGACCACGCTGTGGAGGGCCTTTCTGTCGTGTCAGGAATTGCTCTCGAAATATTTGATTCCTTGCTAGGTGTAGCAAATACGGTTGCTGATAATTGGGCACAGTTATCTCCTATCATTTATGGTGTTGCCACCGCACTTGCTGTATATTACGGATGGCAACTTATTTCAAATGCAATTCTTGCGATCAGCACTGGGTTTCACACCGCGCTAGCTATAGCGCAAATCATTCATGCCGCTGCAACTGGAGCATTAACTACCGCTACTGCGGCGGAAATTGCGGCACAAAACGGGTTGAACACCGCACTATACGCGTGCCCTATCACATGGATTATTATTGCAATTGTTGCATTGATCGCCATATTTTACGCTGCTATTGCAGCAATCAATAAATTTGCAAACAAATCCATATCCGCTACCGGCGTTATTTGTGGGGTGTTTATGGTTGGTGTTGCGCATATTGGAAACTTGTTTGTTACATTGGTTAACCGCGCAATTGATTATTTTGCTGTTTTGTGGAATTTCATTGCCTCGTTTGCGAATTTCTTTGCCAATGTGTTCAATGATCCTGTCGGTGCAATTGCGCGATTGTTCTTTGACTTGGTAGATACAATCCTTTCCTTATTACAATCTTTGGCTGGTGCAATCGATGCTATTTTTGGTTCTAACTTATCAGGCAGTGTATCTGGATGGCGTGATTCCCTCGAAGGCTGGGTGGATGCTACATACGGAAAAGGCAATGAAGTTATGACGAGAATTCACGCGGAGGACTATCATTTTGAGAAATTTGACTATGGGAAGGCGTGGGATGCCGGATATAACTTCGGGGAAGGGATTGAGGACACCATTTCAAATTTTGATCCTTCCAGTCTATTTAATACGGATGTTCCGTCTCCAGGGGACTATGCGAATCTTGGTAACTATGCAGCGGATAGTGGTTTAGGTGGCTTAGGAGGAATTGGCGACAATGTCGGCGACATCGCTGGGAATACTGGTGCGATTGCAGATGCAATGGATATCACAGAAGAAGACCTGAAATATCTGCGTGACATCGCTGAGCAAGAAGCCATTAATCGCTATACTACCGCAGAGATCACCATTGAACAGACCAACAATAACAACATTTCTTCTGAAATGGATCTGGATGGTGTGGTTACGGGGCTAACAGACGCTGTAAACGAAGCCGTAGAGATCATAACAGAAGGGGTGCATGCGTAATGCCAAAAAACGGGTATGATTTTTATTTGGACAAGTGTTTGTTGCCGATTGCACCGGAGAAGCTAACTATAAAAATCAACAATGCCAATAAGACGTTTACAATTATTAACGATGGTGAAATCAATATCCTGAAAAAAGCAGAATTGAGTGACATTGAATTTGAATGCAGAATTCCACAAACCAGCTATCCATTTGCACAGTATAAAAATGGATTTTTGGATGCTTCCTATTTTCTGAACTATTTCGAAACACTAAAAGTGAACAAATCTCCGTTTCAATTTATCGTCTCCAGGGCAAAGCCAAACGGAGATTCGCTTTTTTCCACCAATATGACCGTATCAATGGAAGATTATAAGATAACGGAACAAGCCAGCAATGGATTCGATTTGATTGTTAAAATCAAATTAAAGCAGTATCGGGCGTACAGTACAAAAACGGTTACCATTAAAAATGGTACGGGTAAATCTACTGCAACAGTAGACAAAAAGCGCCCTAGTACCAACAATACAAAGGCAGCTAAACGCTATACGGTTGTAAAAGGTGATTGCCTATGGAACATTGCAAAAAAGTTTTACGGAAACGGTGCAAAGTGGCCAGTCATTTATAATGCGAATAAAAGTGTTGTCGGTGGAAATCCCAATCTGATTTACGCTGGGCAAATACTTACTATTCCAGCAATATGAGAGGAGGACTTAACCATGTCTATGGAGCTTCTCCTATCAGATCCTTCTGGTAAGAAGTTATTCCTTCCAGTAGTAGAGGAAGGGATTGAATGGAGCACGGAACGAACCAGCACGCCGGGGAAACTGACGTTCAAGGTGGTTAAAGATGATATCATTGATTTTCAGGAAGGCGCTGCCGTTCGATTTAAGTTCAATGATAAAGGCATTTTTTTTGGATTTGTTTTTACCAAAAAGCGAGATAAAGATCAAATTATTACGGTTACTGCGTATGATCAACTGCGGTATCTAAAAAACAAGGACACGTATGTCTACGAAAAGAAAACCGCATCTCAGCTTGTAAAAATGATTGGCGCTGATCAGCGGCTGCAATTGGGCACCATCGAAGAAACAGGTTTTGTAATTCCATCTCGTGTGGAAGAAAACACATCGTTATTTGATATGATCGAAAATGCATTGGATCTCACTTTGCAGAATAAAAAAGAAATTTTCGTTTTATATGATGATTTTGGAAAACTGACACTTCGAAGAATTTCTTCTATGCGCGTGGGAGAATCTGGATCTTATTTGATGATTGATGAAGAGACCGGTCAAAATTTCGAATACACATCAAGTATTGACAGTGACACTTATAACAAAATCAAATTAACGTATGACAATGAGGAAACTGGAAAACGTGAAGTTTACATTGCACAGGACAGTGCGCACCAAAACGAATGGGGCATGCTACAGTATTTTGATACCCTGTCAAAAGGTGAAAATGGACAAGCCAAAGCAAACGCATTGCTGCAATTATACAATAAGAAAACACGAAATTTGAAAATCACAAAATGTATTGGAGATGTTCGTGTCAGAGCTGGAAGTATGATCGTGGTCAATCTTTCGCTTGGAGATATTAATCTGAAAAATTTCATGCTGGTTGAAAAGGCAAAGCATACCTTCAAATTAGATGAGCACTTCATGGATCTAACACTTAGAGGGGGTGAATTCGTTGTCTGATGTTGTTGAACTAGTCAAGGCAATTAAAAAGATTGCCGTGGAAGCCGTAGAAGCCGCGAAGCCCGTCCATGTTTGTTTCGGACTAGTAAAAAGCACAAAGCCGCTTAAGATTTTTGTCGATCAAAAAATGACACTGGGAGAAAACCAGTTGGTAAAACTTCAAAGTTTTACAGCAACTACAGAAACGCCAGTTACCGGAAGCATTACCGCGTATGCGGCATCCTTTATCGGGAAAATCCCATATTTACTGGGCACCGGGCGTAATTATAACACACTGGAAGAAATTGTTGCTGCTAGAGGTACTGCGGACTGTTCCGCATTTACTGAACGTGTATACCGTCACTTCGGGGCGGAAATCGGGAATGTAAGCTGGACACAAATGCACGCCGGTGTTGGCGTAGACCGGGCTAATATCCAGGATGGGGATTTGCTCATCTTGGAGGGTGGTGGGCATGTTGGTATTTATAAATCAGGTGGAATTGTTATTCACGAAGGCGGTGCAAATTACACTGGCAATGTAAAAACCAGTCCGCTTTCCGCATTCAGTTTAACTGCTATTCGCAGGATTCCAGTCGGCGCCGCAGCTGGAACAACCACAACTACTATAACAAGTGGGGGACTGTCTATGGGGGATAAGGTTGCACTAATTCGTCAGCAAGGCGGTCAAAAATATGTTGTAATGGGGAAGATAGAATGACACCGGAAATCAGTAATTATTTCAACCAGTCGTTTGAAATAGAAGAACAGCCCACTAAAACATACAAAATGGATTTTGACTTAAACCGTATTCGGGGATATACCGATGAACTGGAAGCCATGCGGCAGGCAATTTTCAAAATTTTATCCACAGAACGCTATCAATACATTATGTATTCCTGGAATTATGGGATTGAATTAGTCGATCTATACGGAGAACCAATTTCCTATGTTCTTCCTGAATTGGAACGACGCATCACGGAGGCGTTAACCTGGGATGAGCGGATTTTAAGTGTGGATAATTTTCAATTCCATACGGTCAAAAAAGGAGAGATTGCTGTAACGTTTACTGCGCATACCATTTTTGGAGATGTGGCGACTGAAAAGGTGGTGAATTTTTAATGTATGAAGGCATAACGTACGAAACCATACTGGATCGAATGTTGAGCCGGGTATCCAATCAATTTGATAAGCGGGAAGGTTCTGTCATTTTTGACACGCATTCTCCAACCGCAATTGAATTGCAAATCCTGTATCTGGAGTTAGATACAATCTTAAAGGAAGCATATGGAGACACTGCAAGCAGGGAATTCCTAATCCGGCGATGCGCAGAAAGAGGCATTACGCCATATGAAGCCACACAAGCAGTATTGAAGGGCGAATTTACGCCAACCAACATAGAGCTGATCGGGAAGCGTTTTAATATTGGCGAATCCAATTTTGTAGCAGTTGAAAAAATAGCAGATGGTGTCTACAAGATGCAGTGTGAAGATGCTGGAATCATTGGAAATCAGCAGTTAGGTGTCATGCTGCCGATTGAATACATTGATGGATTGGAAACCGCTGTATTGACAGAGGTGTTAATTCCAGGCGAATCGGAAGAAGATACGGAAGATTTGCGAAAGCGGTATTTTGATTCCTTCAGCGAAAAGGCATTCGGTGGAAATGTACAGGATTATCTTGAAAAGACAAATGCCATTGCAGGTGTAGGCAGTACAAAGGTTACGCGCGTGTGGAATGGAGATATTCAGCCTGCCGCCATGATTCCAAATGCAAAAGTAAAAGCTTGGTATGCAGAAATCAAGAAAACCGTATCTACAGAAGTATTAAACTGGTTATCCGCTGTTTATACGGCGGCAGAGCAAAAGAAACTGACAACCGGTGGAACGGTTCTTCTTACAATCGTGAATTCCGATTATGGCGTTGCATCGGACACCTTGATTCAAACGGTGCAAAACACCATTGATCCACCGGAACAAGCTGGGAACGGCTATGGCTTAGCGCCAATTGGGCATGTCGTGTCCGTCAAAGGCGCAGTTGGCGTACCGATTGCTGTAAAAGCCAAAATTACATTTGATACCGGTTATAGCTGGTCGAATTTACAGAATTCTATTGATGTTGCAATTGAAAGCTATTTGCTGGAATTGCGTAAATCCTGGGCAGATACCAGCTATTTAATTGTTCGCGTCAGCCAGATTGAAACCAGACTTTTGGGAATATCGGGAATCATTGATATAGACGATACGCAAATCAACGGTTCTACCGATAACGTTACGCTTGGGGCGTATGAAATTCCGATATTTGGGGGTGCAAGTGCATGATACGCAATGTTGATTTAGTATCCTATTTGCCCACATTTTTAGTCGGATTTCATGAAGTTTCAGTAACGCTAGACGCAGAAAATCCAGAATTTATACTCGCCTGGAAAGCAGCTGATCAAACATTGCAAAATGAATTCATTGAAACAGCAGATGAGTATGGGATTGCAAGATTTGAACAAATGCTGCATATTTTACCATCCAGAGGAGAAAGTTTGGAAAATCGACGTTCTAGGGTGCAGATCAAGTGGTTAAACACAATTCCATATACCATCAAGGCATTGATCATGAAATTAAAATCCTTGTCAGGAGATAAAGATTTCACAATCCTAAAAGATTATGACCACTATCAAATCACGATTGTTACTGATTTGGAGCGCTTCGGACAAGTGGATGAACTGATTACTATTATCAACAGTGTCATTCCATGCAATCTGATCATCGTTTCCAGGAATCAGATTCCATGTCGGGCAAATGGTTTTGCCTTGGCCTCTGGAGGTGTTTGTGCGGTGCATCATTTTGTGATTACGAATGATGCGAATGAAACATATACAGCAAAGGGAAACGTACGCATTGCTGGTAGATTGACGGATACCAATCAGTATATCATCACCAATGATGCAAAAGAAACCATTACGATCAACAGCAAAACCGTGCACAGCGGCGGCGCAGCCCATACTGCAACTGTAGTTCTCACGAACGATTTTAACGCAATGTATCGCATAAATGGTGAAAATCAGATCGGATCTGGTGCTGTGATATCGGAATACATCGGAACAAAACAATAGAAAGGATTGAAATTCACATGGCAGAATTTTCAAAGCTAGTCATCACAAAAGCAGGGCAGGCATTATTGGCAAAAATGATTGCCGGAACTGGAAGTATTACCTTTACAAAAATAGCAGCCTCCAGCACAGCATATACGCTTGCGCAGCTGGAAGCGTTAACAGCAATTACCAATATCAAGCAAACCAGCTTGATTTCCAAGGTCGTCCGAACGAACAATGTCGCCATTCAAGTAGAAGCTGCATTTATCAATTCAGAATTAAAAGCCGGATACTACATGAAAACGTTAGGTTTATATGCAGTTGATCCGGATGCAGGCGAAATTCTGTATGCGGTTACGATTGAAAATTCCGGAAGCTGCTATATGCCGCCGTATAACGGGGTGACAGTTTCCGGTGCATATGTGCAGCTGATTACTACGGTTGGAAATGCGGAAAATGTTTCGCTAGCTGTTGATGCCGCAGCTGTGGCCACCATTGGCGATATTCAGGAATTGGAAGCAAAAATTGCAGATTTACAGGCATATATTGGGTACACCGATTCTGACATTTACGGCGTGGAAGTAGATTTTACCAACAAGCGAATTACCCGCATTGCTGGTTCAGAAAATCGCACACAGGGGACAGGATTTGATAACATTCCTCCTTTTGGCGGTAGACGCCGTTGCAATCTAACAAATGATGGAAAGGTCGTTGCCTATTATGGGGATTCTGGTTTCAGTACAACTGGGAAACTCACAAAAGCAGTCGATCTGAACCCAGAAGGAGCCGAAGACCCGGATCCATCTCTGCAATTTGCAGCCGGCACTATTGTACAAACAATGGTTGAACAGCCCAAGTTCTACTACAAAGTCGTACCGCTTGTACTAGAAAAGAACAAACTGGGATCCAAAATTCGAAAAGCACGGTATTATGTTTCTGCCACTCCGAAGACAGGATTCAAACTGCACCCGGCATTCATTGAAAATGGAAAAGAAAATGAAAAGATTTACCTTGCTGCATTTGATGGCTCACTTTGGGATGCATCTGCCGCAACATATATTTTAGATGATGCATCTGTTATGGATTCCGCAACAGATATGCTGTCCAGCATTGCAAATGTAAAACCAATGTCCATGGTCGCACGAAAAAATGCCAGAGGCATTGCTAAAAATCGTGGGGATGGATGGTCGCAAGCGTATGCGGCATCAATTGCAGCGTCTCAACTGTTAATGCTGATTGAATATGCTACATTTAATATGCAGTCAGCAATAGGAAACGGAGTTGCATTTAAAACAGACGACGGCGCGACAAACGTTGCAGAAAACACCGGTGGAAGTGTAAGTTTGGGAAACGGATCCGGTACTGTTACCAATGCAAATGGTTATCCGATTGTATCATACCGTGGTGAAGAAAATCTATGGGGAAACATCTGGTATTGGGTTGACGGCATGAACGAACAAAATCCAGCTACCATTGTAGATGGGGAATATGGCACGCTGTTTGTAGCGGATCATGATTTTGCAGACGATACCGCTACATCCCCTTATGAAAATACTGGGATTCATCCCTGCTGCGGTAATGGATCGGTTTCCGCATTTGGATACGCAGAAAAATATGACTGGATGTTTGTTCCCGCTGAAAAAGGTGGGACCAGCGTTTTGCCGGTTGGTGATTATTACGGGAACACAAACCCAAATTGGCGAATTGCACGATTAGGTGGGCGATGGGATAACGCAGTAGGCGCAGGGGCGTTTTACTGGGATTTCTACCATCCAGCATCTGGCTATGGTCGTGAAGTAGGTGCCAGACTGGTATTTGTACCATCAAGATTGGAGGGCTAAATATGATTGATTACGGAAGAGTTAGAAGTACAGTTAAACCAAACGAAATCGTAACAGATGATTACAGTGTTTGGCAGCATACAGAGATACGAGCGGTTTCCGAACACGTCGGGGAACAAAGCGAGTTTATCGGATATGAATTTAACATGATTCAGTATGATAAGGATGAATTTATTCTGAAACAGGCACAGGAAAACGCTGAATTATCCGATCAGATCACGCAAACGCAGCTCGCATTGACAGAAGTTTATGAACTGTTGCAGTAGAAGAGAGGGGGGGAGAATGACGATGGCAGCTATTTATGCGGCACTCATTAAAAAAGGTATGAAAACCATTGATGAGGTTCCTGAAAAAATCAGGAGTAAAGTACAGGCGATCTTATTGGAATCAGAAAACGAGTAGGGAAAATAAAAGAAACAGGAAAAGCCACTGTATACTTTTTACAGTGGCTTTTTCATTTCGGAAAGGAAATGGCAATGGGTGTAAAAGAAGGAATTTGTGCTGGAATCGGTATTGTAGGCAGCTTCCTTGCCTCGTTATTTGGGGGATGGAGTGCTGCGTTAAACACACTTTTAATCTTTATGGGAATTGATTTTTTGACAGGACTTATTGTTGCAGGCATATTTCACAGATCCAAAAAAACAGAAAATGGTAATTTGGAAAGTCGTGCTGGTTGGAAGGGACTTTGCCGAAAAGGAGTTACGTTATTAATTGTGCTGATCGCCTGCCGATTGGATTTGATGCTGGGATCTAATTTTATTCGTGATGCTGTTGTAATTGCGTTTGTTTGTAACGAAACCATCTCTATTATTGAAAATGCCGGTCTGATGGGCGTTCCAATCCCACAAGTTATTGTAAAATCAATTGAAGTTCTAAAGAAGAAAACAGAAAGTGAGGATCAGAAATCATGAAAGAATTTGGTATTGATATTTCAAGATGGCAAGGGGATTTTGATTTCCAAAAAGCTGTTGCAGAAGGTGTAAAATTTGCTGTAATCAAAGGCGGTGGCGGAGATGATGGCTTGTATGTTGACAGTAAATTTTCTTGTAACTATACAAATGCCAAAAAACATAATATTCCTGTTGGAGTATATTGGTTCAGCAGAGCGTTAACCACACAGCAAGCGAAAGAAGAAGCCGATTATCTCTATGAGCACATTTTACGTGGAAAGCAATTCGAGTTGCCGATTTACATAGATGTGGAAAACAAAACCCAATTAGGCGTAGGGAAACGGTTGCTTACAGATATTATAAAGACTTGGTGTGATCGGCTTGAGAAAAAAGGACTCTGGGTTGGCATTTATTCTTCGCAGTCCTATTTTGATCAGTATATGTTCGATGCAGAACTAACCAAATATGCGCATTGGGTTGCCTGCTGGGCACCCTCCTGCTCCTATCCGAACAAAGAATGTTTCGGTATGTGGCAGTTCGGAGGAGAAACAAACTATATCCGCAGCAATCGTATTGCTGGACAAGTATGTGACCAGGACTATATGCTGTTTGATTACCCAACAGCTATCAAAAACGCAGGGCTGAACGGTTTCAATAAACAAACTGTAACTGCGAAGAAAAACTTGCCAAAGCCTTATTCGGTCAAAGTAACGGTAGATGTTTTGAATATTCGAAAAGGTGCCGGCACGCAGTACCCAGTTGTAGGCTGCATTAAGGATCGTGGTGTCTATACCATTATCGATACCTGTAATAAATGGGGATTTTTAAAA
>FR899092.1:10188-10772 GCA_000437255.1 Ruminococcus sp. CAG:403 | reverse complement strand
GGGCACCGTCGCAACGCCGCCCCATTTAAAACCGATTCTGTTTTTATATACATTTTTATTATATCATACTTACAAATAAATTTCAAGATACATTGACCACATTTTGACCACGTTACTTTTCAAATTACGTGAAAACAATATGGATTAAAAGAACATAAATTGCATTTCACAATCCGGAAAAGCAACGTATTTTAGGTGATTTTCAATTGCTTCTATGGTTCAAATAGGTTAATGCGAATTTGCATAACGGAGATGGGTAAAAACACGTGGCGACTTGTACGACTGTACCCTTGAAAGCGGATGTATATACGGCTTAGAAAATGATGAACCTACCGAAAAAGAACTCAGAGAATTTGAAGAATGGCAGACGAAAGTGAGGAAAAAGCAACATGAATTTTGAAGAAACAAACGGCATTCAGACCGGTGCCGGTATAAAACTGGTCATCTATGGGCAAGAAGGCGTAGGCAAAACTTCCCTGGCGGCGCAGCTGCCGGGGGCAGTCTTCCTGGACTGCGAAGGAAGCACCTCAAAAATGAACGTTCGCCGGCTGCCCAAGCCCTCCAGCTGGGAGATGCTGCAGCAG
>FR899092.1:8793-10124 GCA_000437255.1 Ruminococcus sp. CAG:403 | reverse complement strand
TGTGATCATCGACACCTTCGACTGGGCGGAACGCCTTGCCATTGCAGAATTGTGCAGCAAGCATCAAGTTACCGGCATCGAAGGCTTTGGCTACGGCAAGGGCTGGGAATACGAAGCGGAGGAAATCGGACGGTTTCTAGATCGTACCGAACGGCTCATTCAGGTGGGGGTCAACGTGGTGCTGCTTTGCCACGCCATCACCCGGAAAGCATCCCTTCCAGAAGTAGATGCAGAGTTTGACCATTGGGAACTGAAACTCGGCAATAAAACCACCAATAAGATTGCGCCGCTGCTGAAAGAATGGTCTGACATCACCCTGTTCTTGGCATTTCAAACACACGTCATTGCCACCGATGACAAGGGAAAAAAGCACAAGGCAACCGCCTGCAAACGGGTTATGTACACCACCAAAACGGCGTGGTGGGACGCAAAGAATCGCTTTGGACTTCCGCCGGAATTGCCGTTGGAATTTGCATCCATTGCCACGCTTTTTGCAGCTCCGTCTCCGGCAGAACAGCTGCTGCAAAAGGCACGGACGGAAGGAATTCCCACACAGCAAGACTTGCAGGAATCGGTAGAGCTTTACACGCCGTCTGCCGCATCCGCAGCGCCAGAGCCATGGGATCAGCCTGCCACACCGGAGGAACAGCAAACACAGCATATTCTGGATGGAATCGCTCCCCAGCTGGCACAGCTGATGGCATCCAGCCACGTGCAGCCTGCTGAGCTGCAGGCAGTGGTAGGCAGCAAGGGCTATTTTCCGGCAGATATGCCCGTACAGAACTATCCGCAGGATTTTGTGGAGGGCTGGTGCATTCCGTGGTGGCAGAACATCATGGGCATGATTCAGGCAAACCGAACCAAATAGCATTTAAGGAATAGGAGGAAAACGATGAACGATTTTAACACATCCGCACAGGGACGAGAATTAGGCTGGGAGGACGAAATCCAACAGGAAAGCAGCTACATCCTGCTTCCGGAGGGAGACTATCGCTTTACGGTGGAAAAGTTTGACCGTGCCCGGCATGATGGCAGTAAAAAGATTCCACCTTGCAACAAAGCCATTGTTTTTATTCGGGTATTCGGCACGGACGGGAACAGTGTGCTGCTTCCGGAATATCTATATTTACATACCGTGATGGAGTGGAAGCTGTCCGAGTTTTTTGCCAGCATCGGCATGAAGCAGAAAGGGCAGGCTGCCCGAATGAATTGGCAGGAAGTCAACGGGAAAAGCGGCATATGCCATGTAACTGTTCAAGATAAAGAAAAAAAGGATGGCAGCGGAACGTACAAGAAAAATCAAATTGACAAGCTGTATCCATCCTACGATC
>FR899092.1:0-8716 GCA_000437255.1 Ruminococcus sp. CAG:403 | reverse complement strand
TTCATATCCGCAAAACAGTCCGCAACCCTGGCAGCCGCAGCAGAGCGCACCGCAAAGCAGCTGGAACAATGGTCAGTTTTAAGGAGTGATATGCCATGCAAATGCGACCTTATCAGCAAGCGGCAAGAGAAGCCGTGCACAAGGAGTGGGACGAAGGCAGGAAGCGCACGCTGCTGGTACTGCCGACCGGTTGTGGAAAAACCATTGTTTTTGCAAAGATTGCAGAAGATGAAGTCCGCAGCGGCGGAAAAGTATTGATTCTGGCACATCGGGGTGAGCTGCTCCAACAGGCTGCGGACAAGCTGGAACGTACCAGCGGTTTGAAATGTGCTGTGGAAAAGGCAGAGCAAACCTGCCTGGGGGAATGGTACCGGGTAGTGGTAGGCAGCGTGCAGACCCTTATGCGGCAGAAACGCCTTGACCAGTTCCCCTCTGATTACTTCCAGACCATTATCATTGACGAAGCACACCATTCCACATCGGACAGCTATCAAGTCATTTTGAACCATTTCCATACTGCCAATGTGCTGGGTGTGACAGCAACGCCTGACCGAGGAGACAAGCAGAATCTGGGCAAGGTGTTCGACAGTCTGGCGTATGAATACACGCTGCCACAGGCCATTCACGAGGGATACTTAACGCCCATCCGGGCACTGACTGTGCCGGTGCAGATTGATTTCACCCATGTGGGGACAGCTGCCGGAGATTACAAACCCGGTGACATCGCCACGGCGCTGGATCCCTATTTGGATCAGATTGCCGCCGAAATGGCAAAGCACTGCGCCAATCGCAAAACAGTGGTATTCCTGCCGCTGGTCAAGACATCCCAAAAATTCCGGGACATGCTCTGTCAGCACGGTTTCCGTGCGGCAGAGGTCAACGGTGAATCCGATGACCGGGAACAGGTTTTGCAGGATTTCGCTGACGGCAAGTACAATGTGCTGTGCAACAGCATGCTGCTCACAGAGGGCTGGGACTGTCCGGATGTAGATTGTGTAGTGGTGCTGCGCTCCACAAAGGTTCGTGCCTTGTACTGCCAGATGGTGGGACGTGGCACACGGCTGGCAGAGGGAAAAGATCATCTCTTGCTGCTGGATTTTCTGTGGAACACGGAGAAACACGAGCTGTGCCGTCCGGCATGCCTCATCTGCGAGGACGAGGAAGTGCAGCAGAAGATGACTCAGCAGCTAGAGCAGCTGCCCGGAGTACCCGTAGACATTGAGGAAGCCGAAAACAAAGCGTCTGAAGACGTGGTGGCAGACCGGGAGTCCAAGCTGGCGGAGCAGCTGGAATCCATGAAGAAACGAAAGTCTAAGCTGGTAGACCCACTGCAATATGAGATGTCGATCCAGTCACAGGACCTTTCCGGTTATGTGCCGGCATTTGGGTGGGAATCCCATCCACCAACGGACAAGCAGAAGAAGGACTTGGAGAAACGGGGTATCAATCCGGATGCCGTAGAAAGTGCCGGGAAAGCGGAACAAATTCTCCGCACAGTGGCACAGCGGCAGCAGAGCGGACTGGCAACGCCGAAGCAGATTCGCTGCCTGGAGAAGTACGGCTTTCAGCATGTTGGAGGCTGGTCATTCGATGCAGCCAAAAATCTCATTAACCGTATTGCAGCGAACGGCTGGCATGTGCCGAGGGCGATCATGGTGGCGGAGTATGTGCCGGAAAAATAAAAAAGACAGACCGCTTTTTGCAGTCTGCCTGTGGTTATTTGTCAAAGAGTTCGCTGTGGCTGCCGGTACGGGGGAGGTACAGGAGGCTGCCGGTACGGGTGAGGTACAGGAACAGCGTGTCATCTGCAGCCTCATAGATCAGAAGCCAGTCCGGCTGAATGTGACACTCCCGACAGCCGGTGTAGTTGCCAGTCAGAGCGTGATCACGATTCTTTTCCGGAAGTGCTTTCCCGTCTGCCAGCAGTTTCAGAATCTGGTTAAGCAGCTCCAGATCTTTGTGCTGCTTTTGCATCTTTTTCAAGTCTTTTTTGAATAGAGAAGTTGGTTTTACGGTGTACTTCATTGCAGCAGATCCCTCATCATTTCATCAATATCGGTATAACCGGGATACTGCTCTGGGTGTTTCTTCATTTCCTCCACTTCGTCCATAGCAGCCTGCGTTTCCGCATTCGGGATTTCTGCATAGCAGCCCTGAATAAACAGTAGCAGTCCCTGCAGCTGCTTTTCGTTCATGGCGTCGATTTCGTGAAGCAGCATTTCTTTGGTACTCATGCGTATAACCTCCGTTTCAATTGGAAATGGCGTGCTTTTTGTGATTTTAGTATAGCATATCCTTATGATTTTGTCAATAGAAAGGGTGATTTTTTGGATACCTACAAAGACGACAACCTAGACGAACTACTGGACTATATTGACCCATCCTGCCTGACCTATCAGGATTGGTGCGGCATTGGCATGGCGCTGAAAGATTCCGGCTATGACGTTTCCATTTGGGATGGCTGGTCACAGCGTGACACCGCTCGGTATCACAGCGGAGAATGTGAAAAGAAGTGGCGTACTTTTGCCGGTTCTGAGCATCCGGTCACTGCCGGCACTATCGTACATCTGGCATTGGAAGGCGGTTACCGTCCACACAGCAGTCCCCAAAAAGAATCCCGTGCGCTGGACTGGGAGGATTACATCGGAGAGGATTATGCAATCACGAGTCCGCTTCAAACACAAGCACTTCCGGTAAAACCGTTGTTTTCAGAATGGGATCCAGTAAAGGAGATTAGCACCTATATCAGCACGTTGTTTCAAGCAGAAGAGAATGTTGGCTATGTCGTGCGCAGTTGGAAAAATCAAGACGGAAAGCATCTTCCGGATGCAGGAAGCTGTGACCGAACCGCCGGAAAACTGCTAGAAGACCTGACATATTGCGAAAATGACCTTGGCGCAGTTTTCGGCGACTATGATCCTGAAATTGGAGCATGGATCCGATTTAATCCGCTGGATGGGAAAGGCGGTAAAAATGAAAATGTAACAGATTTTCGCTATGCCCTGGTAGAGTCTGATGGGATTCCCATTGAACAGCAAAACGGAATTATGCGAGATTTGCAATTGCCGATTGCATGCCTGGTCTACAGCGGCGGGAAGAGCCTGCATGCCATTGTGCGAGTGGAGGCAGGGAATGCAAAGGAATACCGGGAGCGAGTGGCGTTTTTGTATCAGGTCTGCGACAAAAACGGACTTCAAGTAGATCGTTCCTGTAAAAATCCCTCTCGTTTGTCTCGTATGCCCGGTGTGCTGCGCGGAGAAAAAAAGCAATACTTAGTTGCTGTAAACATTGGCATGGGCAGCTGGGACGAATGGAAAGACTACATCGACAGCATTACAGATGACCTACCGGAATTTGAGAGTATGGCAGAAGCATGGGAAAATATGCCGGAACTCTCTCCCCCTTTGATTGAAAATGTGCTGCGGCAGGGGCACAAGATGCTGATTGCCGGGCCGTCCAAGGCCGGAAAGTCTTTTGCATTAATTGAATTATGCATTGCAATGGCAGAAGGCAGAAAGTGGATGGGCTGGCAATGCGCCAAAGGGCGTGTGCTGTATGTCAATCTAGAACTAGACCGGCCAAGCTGCCTGCATCGGTTCCGGGACGTCTATCAAGCTATGCAGCTGCCAGCCGCCAACTTATCCAGCATCGATATCTGGAATTTGCGTGGGACAACCAAACCAATGGACAAACTAGCCCCAAGCTTGATCCGCCGTGCCAAGAAAAAGCAATACATCGCTGTCATCATTGACCCCATTTACAAGGTCATCACCGGTGACGAAAACAGTGCCGACCAAATGGCACATTTTTGCAACCAGTTCGACAAGGTGTGCACCCAGCTGGGCTGTGCGGTGATCTACTGCCACCACCACAGCAAGGGCGCACAGGGCGGCAAGCGCAGCATGGACCGTGCATCCGGCAGCGGCGTGTTTGCCCGTGACCCGGATGCCCTCATTGATATGACCGAACTGGAGCTTACAGAAGACATTCTCAAACAGGAAACCAACACGGCAATTTGCGAAGCTTGTGTGGAGCAATTGCGAATTCATGCTCCAGCCGTACTGGCAGATGCTTCTCCGGACGATCTGCTGAGCGCTGTAGCAGCTTTAAATCTTTGCCGAGATCATTTGCCATCTACTTGCTACGATGCCTTACAGCGCAATCTGGAAGCTGTGAGAGCCAATATCAAACAACGAACGGCATGGAGGCTGGACGGTACCCTCCGGGAGTTCCCGAAGTTCGAGCCAAAGAACCTGTGGTTCCGGTATCCCATTCATGTAGAGGACACCGTGGGTGTGCTGAAAGACTTGCAAGCAGAAAGTGAAATGCAGCCGTTTCAGCGTGGGAATAAGAAACGTGGAGAGAAAACCAAGGAGACGTATGCCGCTCAGAAAGCGGACAAGAAAGCAGCTCTGCTCAATGCGTTTCATGCTTGCAATATGGACGGTGCGGTGACGGGAGACGATATGGCAGAATACCTCGGAATCAGTCGGCGTACAGTCGAAAGACGAGTCAAGGAACACGACAAATTGACACTAGAAAATGGCAATATCAAACTTGCTGAAAAAGGAGAATAATGGAACGGCAAAAATTGCGACAACAGTGTATATATAAATATATACTTGTCGCTGTCGCAACATTGACGTCAATGACAACAAGGAACAAGAGTGCGAATGCACGGCACTCTTGTAACCCTTGTCGTCTGACATTGACAAAAGCGAACCTGAAAAACCAGAAATGGAGGTAGAAAATATGACAGAATTGTTCATGCCGATGGAACCGCCAACCAGTACCCATCAGCAGCAAGGGCACACGGTTGATCAACGCGGCGTTCATCGATTTTACAAACGTGGGAACGGAGAAACAGAAGCCAAGCTTGCCGCCCACTTGCGGAAGCACATTCCAGAACAGCCATACACCAGCGCAGTACAGTTGGTAGTAAAGTGGTGCTTCCCACTGAAAGCCAAGCATACGGATGGTGAACCTTATACCAACAAGCCAGATGTGGACAATCTGTGCAAGGCACTGTTCGACATCATGACCAAGCTGGGGTATTGGAAAGACGATAAGCAGATTTACAGCGCAGTCGTGGAGAAGTTCTGGGCGAATGTTCCGGGCGTTTATGTACGAATTGAGGAGGTGGAGGAAAATGAGTGAGATCAAGTTGAAACCTTGCCCGTTTTGCGGTGGAGAAGCAAAATTTGAAAATATGGGTGAATTTGTCGTGACTAAGTGTGAAGATTGCGGTGCCGAAAGCGACATGATTAGGATATCAGCGGAATACTGTGCAAATGAGAAAGCCGCTGAAAAATGGAACCAACGGATAAATCAGCCACCGAAAGCCCACTGGACACGAGAAGATGTCACGAGTTACGACGGTGAAACGTTCAAGAATGGGGCTGCTATCTGTGGTAGATGCAAAAAGGCGTTTTTTATGCCGACAGATACGTTTGATTACTGCCCGAACTGCGGAGCAAGAATGGACGAGGAGGCACAGCCATGATAACCATATTTTGTGAAACATGCGGCGAACCGGTGCACGCGCTGAGCGTTGCACGCCGGTTCTGCCGGAACTGTGCCCGGGAACGGGAAAACAGGTTCCGGCGAGAAAAACGTGCAGCGCTGAAACGTGCATCACAGCCAGAACGTGCCGCACAACCGGCTGACTGGAACGATGTAACAGAAACCATCAGCAATCTGATCGACCCCAAGCCTGGCGTATGCTACGTTGTACGCAACCGCATAACCGGTCGTGTGCTTGCGGATCGGCAGAACCAGGTGATCTACTTCCCGGATGTTGCAACGGCAGATAATTACTTAGATCGGCATTACCAGAATCGATCTGTTTATCGGCTGGAACGGAGGTATGGGGTATGACGAAAGAGGAATTGCTGCAATACGGCAGCATTAAACGTGAATTGGCTGACATACAAAAGCGGTTATCTGCATTGGAGAAGAATAAAGGCTACCACGGTATGGCTTACAGCGATACTCCACGGCAGCGAGGAGAACCAGTACCAGAAGCACAACGATATGTGGAACAAAAAGAAGCGTTGGAGCAACTGTACCTGAGAAAACAACGTGAGTTGTTAGAAAAGCAAGCATCAGTGGAAAATGCCATTACATTACTGCCACCCGATCTACGGCGACTAATGCGATACCGTTATTTGGATTGTATGACTTGCGAACAGGTATGTGTAGAGATGGCATGCTCATGGGATACGTTTCATCGATGGCATAAAAAAGCATTGGTGATGCTGAAAAATCGTATTGAATCGTACACTTAACCTGTGCTATAATAATATCATGAGAAATTAGCAAGGAAACTTTTCTAAAAAGCCTCACTCAATCTCACTTGAAATAATCTGAATTCCGTGGTATGATTATACTGACAAAATAAAAAAATGCCGCAGGAGCAAATCCGAGCGGCATTTTTTATACCCTAAAAGCACTACAGGAAAGGAGAAAATCACATGACTGGAAAACAGCATATATTTGCAGACGAGTATTTGATTGATTTAAACAGGGTTCGAGCGTACAAAGCAGCATACCCGAATGTGAAAAATGATGCTGTTGCTGCTGCAAATGCATACAGATTGCTCAAAAATGCTGAAATTAAAGCCTACATCGAAGCACAAATGGAGAAAATTAGCTCTGCAAAGATGGCAGATGCAAAAGAAGTCATGGAATATCTAACTGCTGTTCTGCGAGGCAGCACACAGTCAACTGTTTGCGTTGTAGAAGGGACTGGAGAAGGATGCAGTAAAGCTAGGTTGATTGAAAAACCTCCGGACGAGAAAGAACGGCTGCGGGCAGCAGAACTTCTTGGCAAGCGATTCGGGCTGTATAAAGAAAAATTAGATATTGCTGGAGAGGTACCAGTTGTGATCTGTGGAGAAGATGACCTTGAACCCTAATAAAATTTATCTGCCTGATGTTGTCGGAAAAGGCTATAAAGCGTTCTGGGAATTCAAAGGGCGTTATAACGTTTGCAAAGGCGGACGAGCCTCGAAGAAGTCCAAGACAACAGCCCTTCGATGGATTTACTTGATGATGAAGTACCCATTAGCAAATCTGCTGGTTGTACGAAAAATCGGGCGCACCCTGAAAGACAGCTGTTTTACAGATCTGAAATGGGCAGTACATCGGCTGCATGTTGAAAAACGGTGGTCGTGGAAAGAATCACCGCTTGAAATAACGTACTTGCCAACCGGACAAAAAATCCTGTTCCGTGGATTGGATGATTCGTTGAAGGTTACATCTATCACTGTGGAGCATGGCGTACTCTGCTGGGCGTGGCTGGAAGAGGCTTACGAGCTGCTGAAAGAAACTGAATTTGATACGCTGGACGAATCCATTCGTGGTGAGATGCCGGAAGGATATTTTAAACAATGGGTGATCACCTTCAACCCGTGGAGCGCACAGCATTGGTTGAAAAAACGATTTTTTGACATTCAATCGCCGAACATTCTTGCAACTACAACCAATTATCTTTGCAATGAATGGCTGGACGAAGAAGATGCAAACTTGTTTGAGGACATGAAGAAAAATCGTCCAGAACGATACAAAGTCGCAGGGCTTGGTGGATGGGGCGTTACAAAAGGGCTTGTCTTTGAGAACTGGGAAACGGCTGATCTGTCCGATCAGATTCCACATTTTGCAAATATTTACAACGGATTAGACTTTGGTGTCGTTGACCCCAATGCGCTAGTCCGTTTTGACTTTGAGGCTGGTCAAAAAATTGTCTATGTTTTTGATGAATACTATCAGGGCAGCATCTCACTTGAAACGCTTGCCCGGGAAGTGAAAAATAGAATTGCATCCGGCTATGTAACCTGCGATTGTGCTGGTGCGCAACAAATCTTAGAGCTGTGTCGGTTGGGCGTTCGGGCAACTCCTGCGCAGAAAGGCAGTGGAAGTGTGCTGTATGGCATTCAATGGCTGCAAGGATATAAAATCATTGTGGACTATCGGTGCACGCATTTCATTGAAGAAATCAGCAATTACCGATGGGCAACGGATAAATTCGGGAATCCAATTGATTTGCCAGTCGATGAGAACAATCATTTGATGGATGCATTGCGATACGGAACAGAACCAATTCAGCACGGTGGTGCAACTGCAAGCAAAATCAGATTATAAGAGGGAAGGGAGAATATGGCAAGAAAAGTACGGGAAGGATACCCCGATTTCACAGCGGAGCGAGAAGCGATTGAAGCAAACGGGATCACACCGGAATTGGTTTCGCATATCATCTGGAAGCACCGATGGAACAGCCGCTACAATTACAAACTGCGAATGCGATACAGTACGTTCCGGGAAGGCGTACCAATTTTTCAGCGGATCCCACGCTTCCATGAGAACTATGCGCAGCTGAACAATCAGATCAACACCGATTTCTTTTCCGAAATCATCGACCTAAAAACAGGATATTTCGCCGGGAAGCCGATTACATACAGCTATTCCAAAACAGATGAATCTATTGCAGAGACAGGTGGAGAAGAAGCCGTAAAAGCCTGCACCAAAGCGCTGACAGATTTTACAACGCATGCAAATATCTACGATGTGGATATGCAGTGTGTCAAATATGCTGCAATTTGTGGATACGGTGCACGCCTGTTTTACATTGATAAGCCCGGCGGGAAAGAGAATGTCATGTCAGTCTTTCCGGATCAGGCTGCAATCATTCCACAAAACTGTGAGATATCAGAGCCCG
>FR899091.1:58756-64331 GCA_000437255.1 Ruminococcus sp. CAG:403 | reverse complement strand
CGATTCTGAATGCGGTAATCTTCCAGCGCAGCACGCTTGCCGTAACCGTTTTCCGTTACAGTCAACAGGGTAGCGCCTTCCCGCTCTCTTGCCATGGAAACCACGCAGTCTCCCTCCCGAAGCTTGATGGCACGCACCCCATGGGCGCTTCTGGACATCGGACGTACATCGGTTTCCTGCATCCGCAGCGCCATACCATTCCGGGTTGCAACGAACAGACGTGCATTGCCGTCCGTCAGACGAACCCCTGCAATTTCATCGTCCTCGTCCAAACCAATGGCAATGAGTCCGTTCTTCCGCACGTTCTTATACGCAGAAAGGGCAGTCCGCTTGATCTTGCCGTTCTTGGTTACCATGATGACATATTTGCCGTCCTCAAAATCGGATACACGCAGCATTGCTGCAATCTTCTCACCATCACTCAGCGGCAGCAGGTTGACGATGTTATAGCCTCTGGAGGTCTTGGAACCTTCCGGAATCTCATAGCACTTCAGCCGGTACATAATGCCCTTGTTGCTGATGAAGAGAATGTGATCGTGCGAGGAGCTGATAAACATCTCGCTGACGAAATCCTCTTCCCGCTGCTTCATGCCGGAAACGCCTCTTCCGCCTCTGCGCTGGGTCTTATAGACATCCACCGGCATCCGCTTCATGTAGCCGTTGTTGGTATAGGTCACCACGCATTCCTCAACCGGAATGAGGTCTTCAATGTCCACTTCTCCGCTGACCGATTCAATCTGTGTCCGGCGGGGATCGCTGTACTTCCGGCGGATTTCTTCCAGATCTTGCAGGATAATGGCATAGATCCGCTGTTCGTCTGCCAGAATGTCAATGAATTCCGAAATCTTTTGCAGCAGGGCATACAATTCGTCAGAAACCTTTTGCCGTTCCATACCGGTCAGCTGTCCCAGACGCATCTGCACAATAGCTTCTGCCTGCTCTTCGGACAGTCCGATCTGGTGCTCCAGATGGTACTGTGCCACGTCATACTGCGCACGATCCAGCAAGGCAGACATATCCACTTCTGCAAACCGCTGGATCAAGCGCTGTTTGCCCTCTGGAATGGTCTTGCTGGCACGCAGAATGGCAATGACTTCATCAATATAGTCGATGGCAACTAAGAAGCCTTGCAGCAAATGTGCCCGCTTCTTTGCCTTATTCAGATCAAATTCTGTCCGTCTGCGAATGACTTCCACCTGGAACTGCAAATAGTACTCCAGCATCTGCTTCAGACTCAGTGTCTTTGGCTCGCCGTCTACCAGTGCCAGCATATTGACACTGACAGTGCTTTGCAGCGACGTGTAGGAGAAGAGCTTGTTGCGGACGATTTCCGGATTGGCATCCTTTTTCAGTTCGATGACAACCCGCATGCCTTCTCGGCTGGATTCATCCTGAATGTGATAGATGCCGTCAATTCGCTTGTCCTTGACCAATTCGGCAATATGCTCAATCATCCGTGCCTTGTTTACCATATATGGAATTTCGGTCACGATGATGGCGTCTCTGCCGTGCAGCTTCTCCAGTTCGGTCTTTCCACGCAGGGTAATTCTGGCACGTCCGGTGGCATATGCTGCCCGGATGCCGGCACGTCCCATGATAATACCGCCAGTCGGGAAGTCCGGGCCCTGAATCCGCTCCATCATTTCATCAAGCGTACAGTCCGGATTCTCAATCAGCAGGTGCAGACCGTCAATGACTTCGCCCAGATTGTGCGGCGGAATGTTTGTTGCCATACCAACGGCAATGCCCACGGAACCGTTGACCAGCAGGTTTGGATACCGGGACGGCAAAACCGCCGGTTCCTGCAAACGGTCGTCATAGTTGGAGACAAACGGAACGGTATCCTTATTGATGTCCGTCAGCATTTCGGTTGCAATTTTGGACATTCTGGCTTCGGTATAACGGTAAGCAGCCGGCGGGTCGCCGTCTACGGAACCAAAGTTACCCTGTCCGTCCACCAGCATGTACCGCATGGAGAAGGACTGCGCCAGACGAACCAACGCATCGTATACGGAAGCGTCACCATGCGGGTGATAGCTTCCGAGCACGGCACCGACAGTATCCGCACACTTGTGGTATGCTTTATCCGGTGTCAAGCCCTTTTCATACATGGTATATAAAATCCGGCGGTGTACCGGCTTCAAGCCGTCCCGTACATCCGGAAGCGCTCTTGCTACGATAACAGACATTGCATAGTCCAGGAAGGACTTCTGCATTTCGTTCCCAATTTCTACCGGAATGATTTTCTGATGGGTATTGCTAAAGTCAATTTCTTGCTTTTTCTTTTCATCCATTGTTGTAATTCCTCGCTTTATTTATTCCGAAAGCGGTTGAAAGACGACCACATTTTCCCGGAGTATGCTGTTTACTTGCTGGAGCTGCTCTGCCGAAAAGGCAGATTTCGAGATGATATAAATGCATTCTTTTTTGAAAAACAGCAGATAATAGGCTTGCTGTTCCGAAACGGTCAGCTCTCCATAGGGCAGCACCGAATTCGGCGGCAGCTCCTGTTCCTGTGCGGATGCTTCTGCTTCGTCCTCCTCAGGTGCTTCCTGCAGCGGCAGAATCGTCCGTATCACGAGATCATGCGCCCGGAAGGTAACCGTGTACCGATCCCGTTCCAGCTGTTTGGCGGCATTTAAGACGCTATTGCGCGCCTTCTTGGGATTGTACCAGAGTACAAACAGCAGCGCTGCACACAGCACAATCAAAACATAGGTCATACTGTTCACCGAACGCCCGTTGACGAAACGCCAGATTGCAACGCCCAGAAAGTCTGCCAGGCAGAACAGCACCAGGCCGACCCGAATCCAAAATCCCCGTCGGAGGAACTTCTTCTGAAATGCCCGGTAACCTTCTGCCATCTGTTCGGCAGGCACACCATACGGTGCGGATTCCGGCAACAGAATCGTCTCCTGCTCCATTTGTTCGTTTTCCATCGCTTGACTCCCTTAAATGTCCAGGTTCTGGACGTATTTTGCATTGGTTTCGATAAAGTCCTTTCGAGGGCCGACTTTATCGCCCATGAGGATGGTAAAGATTTCGTCTGCCCGCTCGGCATCTTCCATATCCACCCGCAGCATGGAACGGGTTTCCGGGTTCATGGTGGTTTCCCAGAGCTGTTCGGAGCTCATTTCACCCAGACCTTTGTACCGCTGTACTCCAACTTTTGCCGTGCTGCCATCTGCATCGGCAAACTCCGCAATGTAGCGGTCTCGTTCGGCTTCGTCAAAGGCATATTTGAACTTCTTGCCCTTGGAAACCTTGAACAGCGGCGGCTGTGCAATATAAATATTGCCGTTTGCAATCAACGGCCGCATAAAGCGGAAGAAGAAGGTCAGCAGCAGCGTCCGGATATGGGAGCCATCGACATCGGCATCCGCCATAATGATTACCTTGCCATACCGCAGCTTGGTAATGTCGAAATCCTCTCCGATGGAAGTGCCCAGCGCAGTGACCACCGGCATCAGCTTTTCGTTGCCGTACACCTTGTCAATCCGTGCCTTTTCCACGTTCAGCATTTTGCCCCAAAGCGGCAGAATTGCCTGATACTTCCGGTCTCTGCCCTCCTTGGCGGAACCGCCGGCAGAGTCTCCCTCGACGATATAGATTTCTGTATTTTCCGTTCCCTTTTCGGAACAGTCTGCCAGCTTGCCCGGCAGGGAAGCGCTTTCCATTGCAGACTTCCGGCGCGTCAGATCTCTTGCCTTTTTAGCTGCCTCTCGTGCCTTCTGCGCAGACAGGCTCTTATCAAATATTGCCCGGGCAACAACCGGATTTTCTTCCAGATAGTTCATCAGTTTTTCCATGACCATCTTTTCGACAAATGGCTTCACGGAAGGATTGCCCAGTCTGCCCTTGGTCTGCCCTTCGAATTCGCACTCGGTCAGCTTCACAGAGATGATGGCAGTCAGCCCCTCCCGGACATCGTCTCCGGTCAGTTTGGTGCCATCCTTGAGCAGATTCATCTTCTTGCCGTACTCATTGATGACCTTGGTCAGAGCATTTTTAAAGCCCACTTCATGAGAACCGCCGTCAATCGTGTGGATGTTGTTGGCAAACGAAAGAATCAGTTCATTGTAGCTGTCGTTGTACTGCATCGCAATTTCCGCAAAGGAATCGCCTTCCGTTCCGGAGATGTAAATGACATCATCAGACAGCGCTTCCAGTCCACGCTTGGCATGAATATGCTCTACAAACTGCCGGATTCCGCCTTCATAGTGCAGTACTTCCTGCAAAGGCTGTTCCGGATTCCGCTGATCGGAAAGAATGATCTTAATGCCGGCATTCAGGAACGCCTGCTCCCGCAGCCGCTTGAGCAATACGTCGTAGTCGTATTCTGTATGTTCAAAAATGGTGCCGTCTGCCTTAAAGCAAACCATGGTACCCGTTTCTGTGGTGTCACCGATGATTTTCAGCGGTTCCCGGTAATCGCCCCGTTCAAATCGCTGGAAGTAGACATGGCTGCCGTCTTTGACAGTCAGTTCCAGCCATTCCGACAAGGCATTGACAACGGAAGCGCCCACTCCGTGCAGACCGCCGGACACTTTATAGCCGCCGCCGCCGAATTTTCCGCCGGCATGCAAGATGGTGTAGACAACCGTTGCGGCAGAAATGCCTTCCTTCGGGTGAATGCCGACCGGAATACCACGGCCGTTGTCGGCAACCCGGATGACATCGCCGGGCAGAATATCCACGGTAATTTCGGAACAGAATCCGGCAAGCGCCTCGTCAATGGAGTTGTCCACAATTTCATAGACCAGATGATGCAGTCCCTTCGGGCCGGTCGAACCAATGTACATACCTGGCCGCTTCCGAACTGCCTCCAGTCCTTCCAGCACCTGAATCTGACTTTCATCATACTGCTGTGCCATTGGCTTTTGTTCTTCTGTCATAGTTCTATTTCCTCCTGTAGCGCCGTGCCGGTGAAGCAGATTCCACCACACGGGCATTTCTCTTTCCACAACATTTTCCACAATTTGTGGAAAGTTGAATTTCCTGTAGATTCGCTTAATCCGGACAAATTCTTCCGGCTTTCAACAAAATTTGCTGCCCTGCCCATTGTGGAATCAACGTTTCCACATGGCAGGTCGTCAGAAAGACCTGCATGTCTTTCACAATGGTATAGACCACCTGCTGCCGGTTCTGATCCAGCTCGCCCATGACATCGTCCAGCAGAATCAGCGGGGTCTGTTTCCACTTTCTGGCGTAGATCTGCGCATGTGCGAGCCGCAAGGTGAGCGCCAGACTTTTTTTCTGTCCCTGGGAACCAAATTCCCGGGCACTGACTCCATTGATCAGAATTTGCATCTCATCCCGGTGCACACCGCATGTGGTAAAGCCCAGTGCGCGGTCTTCCTCCCGGGCACGCACCAGCTTTTCATAATACTGCGCCGCCAACTGTTCTTCGGTACAATCAGAAAAGTCGGGATCCCGTCCAAATACATTGGCCTGATACCGCAGCGTCACCGCTTCCTGCTGGGCACTGATGGCACCATACAGCTCGGTACAAACCGCCGCCAGCTGCTGCAAATAGCGGCTGCGCTGCACGGTCAGATAGGCGCCTGTCTTGGCA
>FR899091.1:43456-58695 GCA_000437255.1 Ruminococcus sp. CAG:403 | reverse complement strand
GGCTGCCGGAAGTGCCTGCTTGAGCACCGCATTGCGCTGCTGCAAAATCATCTGGTAGCGCCGCACTGCACCAACGGCACGCGGCGTGAGCTGCGAATAGCAGAGATCCACAAAATTGCGCCGCACTTCCGGCCCCTCGTTGATGAGCGCCAGATCTTCCGGCGTAAATGCCACACAGTGAAACAAGTCGAACAAGCTGCCCGTGCTGGTCACGGGAATGCCATTGAGCAGAAAGCGTTTTTCCTTGCCGGCAGACGGCTGCATGGTACAGGTAATGGTCTGTACCCGCCGTCCATCGTCAAATGCCGCCTGAATCTGCATAGGACCACTGTCGGCAAAACAAAGATAATCCCGTTCCCGCGTGCCCCGAAAGCTGCGGCAGCCGCTTAAAATCCAGATGGCTTCCAGCAGATTGGTCTTTCCCTGGGCATTTTCGCCTACAATGACGTTATAATGGGCGTCTGGATGCAGCGAAACATCCTTTAAATTTTTAAACCCGGATACCGTCAGTGCCGTTAGTCGCATCCTGCAACCAGCACCTCAAACCGATCCACGCGGATCCGGTCACCCGGACGAATTTTTTTGCCCCGCATGGTGCAGACTTCCCCGTTGACGGAGACGGCACCCTGCTGAATCAATTCCTTGGCAAATCCGCCGGTATCACAAAGCCCTGCAAATTTCAGCAGGGAATCCAGCTTAATATAGTCTGTCTGAATGGTTACAGAAAGCTGTTCCATGGTTGTTTCGTCCTTTCTGGTTCTTCCTGCTTACTGCTTCAACTGAATGGGCATCAGCAGGTAAATATAATGTTCGCCCTCCATGGGAACCAATTTTGCCACATGGTTGCCGCCGGTGAGCTGAATCCGAATCTGATCTCCATCTGCGGCACGAGCAGCTTCCAGTAAAAATTTATTGTTGAATCCAATGACCACATCCGGCCCGGTGATCTGCGCCGGAATGGTATCGTTGATTTTTCCGATTCCGGTGGAACAGGTGACGTTCAGGCTGCCGCCGGAGAACACGCAGCGAATCGGCGCATTGTATTTGCCGCTGATCAGCAGGGAACAGCGCTCCAGACAGCGTGTCAGATCTTGTGTTTTGACAATGACTTCTGTCTCCGAAGCAGCCGGAATGCTGCTTTGATAGCGATAAAAGTCTCCTTCCAGCAGCCGAGAAAAGACGGTATAGCCGTCAAAGGTAAAGACAATGTGACTGCGGCTTGCATTAATCAGGCACTGCTTTTCGGAATCCTCTTTCATCATGTTGGCAACCTCTGTCAAGGTGCGCTTGGGGACAACAAAGCGATAGGATTCGTTGCAGTTTACAGCTTCCTTCCGAATGGCAAGCCGGAAGCCATCAATGGCGACCATATGGAACTGCTGGTCTTGAATCTCAAACAGCTCCCCGGTAAAGACCGGCTTTGCCTCATTGGTAGAGGTGGCATAACTGGTCTGTGCGATCATGGACTTTAAAAGTGGCTGTGAGATGGACATACCGCCCGGCATCGCCAGATTGGGCAGCTGCGGATATTCTTCTGCGGACTGTGCAGAGATGTGAAATTCCGTTGCATCACAGTACATGCCGACAGAATTGTTTTCGGATACTTCAAATACAATGGTTTGTCCGGAGAAACGGCGTACCGATTCGCTGAGTAGTCGTGCATCTAAAATCCATTCTCCGGTATCCTCTGATTCCACGTCAATGGTGGTTTGAACCCCGAATTCCAGATCATAGCCGGTCAGCTCCAGGCAATCTCGATCCAGGCGAATTCGAATTCCTTCTAGTGCAGAAATGGTGGATCGCTGAGAAATGCCTTTTGCGACATGGTTGACTGCTTCATAGAGTGCTTGTTTTTCGCAGATAAATTTGATCATGGTGCAAATCCTCTTTCTGATGTGCCGGCGTTGCAGGATGCAAAACGGAGGCGTGTTTGATATTTTGTTCGCTTTTCATTCGCTTTTATAGATGGTGCGTTTTCCACGGGTGGACAGTCAGATTTCTGCTTGCAGAAGAAAGATGAGAAGAAATAGAAATAAGAAAAAGTATAGTAGTAGTAGAGGATGTGAGTTTGTGGAAAAGCAGGTTTTTCCTTGCATGCTGGGACATTTCCCTTCCACAGGACGGATGCGGAAAAAATGTGGAAATGTGGAAATGCAAACAGCAATGGAAAAAGTGGAAATTTTGTGGAGTGGAAAACATACAAATGTGGAAAAATCGTGGAAAATCCAAGTGCGTGCTTGGGAAAAGTGGAAATACGAAGTGGTCTGATTTGTGGAAGAAACAGACGCAGCTGGTTCGAGTGCAGGGGGATTCGCTGGAAGAATCCTCTCTTTTCTTTTCCACATCGCTTTCCACAATGTGTTGAAAACAATGTGGAAAGCCGTTTAAAGGTTGTGAAAAACGTGCAAAATCGACATTATGCGTTGCTTTTATCGCAAATATTCTTAATGGTGTCATCCACCAGTTGTTTCAGTGTTTGATCGCGCTTCATGCCGGCTTCAATGTTGTTGATGGCATAAACGATCGTGGAGTGATCCCGTCCGCCAAATTCGGTTCCGATGGATTGCAGTGGCATCTTGGTGATCTCCCGTACCACGTAGATGGCTACTTTTCGTGCCGTTGAAATCTGCGCCGAACGCTTGCTGCTGCGGATTTCTTCCGGCGTAACGCCGTAGACATCGGCGACTTCCATGATAATCTTCTCTACGGTGATGGGAATGGGCTGGTCATTGGTCTGAATGTCCTTAATGACACTCTGCGCCATGGAAATAGAAGGCTGTGAGCCAGCTAGGTGCTTGAGCGCCTTCAGCTTCTTGATGGCACCTTCCAGCTGCCGGATGTTGGTCTTTAAACGATTGGCAATGAATTCTGCCACGTCATCCGGAATGTACAGATCCAGCAGTTCGGCTTTCCGGCGAATGATGGCAATACGGGTTTCAAAGTCCGGGATGTCAATATCTGCAATTAATCCCCATTCAAATCGGTTGCGAATGCGATCCTCCAGTGTTTTCAGTTCCTTGGGCGGCTTATCAGAGGTGATGACAATCTGCTTGTCCTCTGCATGCAACTTGTTGAAGGTATGGAAGAATTCCTCCTGCATCTGTTCTTTGCCGCTGAAAAACTGAATGTCGTCGATGAGCAGGACATCTGCCGAACGATACTTTTCGTGGAATGCGGACATATTGTGGGAGGTAATGCCATTGATGAGGTCATTTCCGAAACCTTCACTGGTGACATAAATAATCTTATAATCCGGGTGGTTTTTGTGCACCTCATTGGCAATGGCGTGCATCAGGTGGGTTTTG
Source organism: Ruminococcus sp. CAG:403 (assembly GCA_000437255.1). Lineage (GTDB taxonomy): Bacteria > Bacillota > Clostridia > Oscillospirales > Ruminococcaceae > Ruminococcus_C. The sequence goes on along the minus strand of FR899091.1, from coordinate 55,390 downwards.
CCCAAGCCGGATGGGCCGTAGATAAACAGCGGGTTATATGTTTTGCCGGGCTCTTTGGCAACTGCGGTGCAGGCAGCATGCGCAAATTCATTGGAGCGGCCGACGATGAAGGTACTGAATGTATAGTCGTAGTTGGCGCCTTCGAAGGTGCGTTCCAGCTGTTCATGGCGGCGTGCCAGTTCATCAAAGTCATTGACAGGAGCGGTACGGTTAGAATTGCGTGCCAGCAGTTCGTCTTCGACATTGATAATCAGATTGACATCAAATCCGAGGATGTTGCGGAATGCTTCTTTTAAGAGTGCCTCATAGTTATTGAGAATCACGGAGCGCTGAAAGTCAGACTGTACAGTGAAAACAGCATCGGTTCCACTCAAAGCAATGGGTTCCATGGCATTGATCCAAAGATTGATCGCGACTTCTGGAATATCGCCTTCTTCCAGGCAATATTGTTTTACACGCGCAAAGACTTCTTGAAAAGAATTCATAAGCGGGGGTCCTTTCTATGTTGAAATTCTCTACTGCAACGGGAAGCTGCATGTTTTCCACAATGCGCAGCAGCTATAATATAATAGTGTACCACAGATTGTGGAAAAAATCAAGAGGGTTTGTTGAAAAAACCACGTTCATTTGTGGAAAGCATTTTGGACAGAAAAAATAGGAAGAAACAAGTCTTTTGGAACGAAAAGAGAAAGTTTCAACAGTTGCGGAAGCAGCTGTACCAAGCAGCTTCCACACACTTTCCCCAATTGCATCGTGGAAAAGCAGACAGAGAACGAATACCGATAGCCAATCGCTTTCCTGCCTACAAAAAGGGATTCTGCCAAATTTGCCGCAGGATTGCTGGCTGTGGAAAACAGGCTTGTGTATTCCAAAAATGATTTTCCACAGATTTTGCGTGGGAATTTTGTGAAATCTGCGGCTCGGTTTTGAAATTTCAAGATTTTCAAAAAAAAGCTTGACAGATTCTTCTTTGTAGGTTATAATAGGGTATAAACGGATTTTTGTGGGCAAATTCTGCATAAATCCCGTCTGTCTGCTTCTGTCAGGCAGATTCCGTTTCAGAAACCATGGCGAGAGGAGGAAATACTTGTGAAAAGAACATATCAGCCGAAGAAGCTGCATAGAAAAAAAGAGCATGGCTTCAGAAAGAGAATGGCTACCAGCAATGGAAGAAAGGTTTTAGCTCGTAGAAGAGCAAAGGGCAGAGCAAGACTTTCCCACTAACGAGTCAGACCACAAAATCTTTTGTGGTCTTTTATTTTATGTGAATACGCTCATAGGCCCGTCCTGGAAGAAGAGGTGCGATGCGGATGCAGAACACAGTGATTTTAAATCAAAATAAAGCGTTTGTTTCGTTGTATCAGCACGGAAAAGCGATTGTTTCTCCCTATGTGGTGATTTATGTCCGAAAGAATCGGCGTACCTATAACCGATTTGGTGTCACCGCCGGGAAAAAAGTCGGCAATGCCGTTGCGCGTAATCGTGCCAAACGCATCATTCGGCAGGCGTACCGTGAAAATGTGGACAAGCTTCCGGTTGGAATGGATCTCGTCATTGTGGCAAGAGCTGCAATTGGTGGCATCTCTTCCACCCAGCTTAGCAGCTACCTCGGTTCTGCTGGACGGAAGCGGATCGAAGCTGCCCTACAGGCAGGTGAAAAAAAGTGAAACAGGTTTTGCTGCTGCTGATTCGGTTTTACCGGAAATGCATTTCTCCGCTGTTTCCGCCGGTTTGTCGGTATTATCCGACCTGTTCTACGTATGCAATGGAGGCAATTATGCGCTTTGGTGCCTGGAAAGGTACCTATTTGGCCGTTCGGCGGCTGCTGCATTGCCATCCCTGGTCACCCGGCGGCGTGGATTATGTGCCAGACCAATTCCCATCGATTCGCCCCAAGCGCCCTAGAAAATTCGGAAAGTATTAGTGTGCGTTTTTTGTCTGCACACACTCTTAGGGTATCCTCACATCCCCGTTTTGCGGGGAGCTGGCGGTCTGCCTGCAAAAGGCGGACTGCAATCAAACGCTTTTTATCTGCCTCGAATTGCAGGAAGCTTCGAGACAGAAACGCAGAAGAAGGGATGTACGACCAATATGATGTTTCTGTACGATTTGTGTGGGAAGCCGTTCGGCTGGATCATGCGTCTGATTTATGAAGTTGTCAACAACTATGGCGTAGCAATTTTGATCTTTACCATCATTACCAAGCTGATTCTGTTCCCCATTTCTTATAAGCAGCAAGCCAATTCCGCAAAAATGCAGCGGCTGAATCCAAAGCTCGAAAAATTGCGGAAAAAGTATAAAGATAATCCGCAAAAGCTTCAGGAGGAGCAGGCAAAGCTCTATCAGGAAGAAAACATCAACCCGATGGCTTCCTGTTTGCCGATGTTCCTGCAATTCTTCCTGTTGTTTGGTATTTTGGACGTTGTCTATAAACCGATGACGTACATTTTGAAGCTGAAAAACAGCGGTGTGGTGGAATCTGGTAAGCAGGTAATGGAAGCGCTGAATATAAAGACTTCCGGAACAGACTTGCGGGAAGAGCTGAATATTTTAAATACCTTCCATCAGAATCCAGATGCGTTCCAAGGAAAAGAAGGCTTTACGGATCAGGTAGTCAGCCAGCTGAATGAATTCTATAATAATTTTCAGATCTTTGGCGTAAACTTGGGTTCTGTGCCGCAGCTGCATCCCGATGTTTGGAATGCATCTGCTGTTGTACTGTTCCTGATTCCGTTTTTGTCTGGTGTCCTACAGCTGATTATGACCATTTATACCCAGTGGATCAATAAAAAACGCAATCCGAGTATGGCAAACATGGGCTGTATGAACATTATGCTGTACGTAATGCCGATTTTCTCGGTTGTATTTGCGTTCCAGGTTCCGGCTGGTGTTGGTTTTTACTGGGCGTGCTCTTCGTTCTTCTCTTTGATCCAGACCATTGGTCTGAACCGGTACTTTACACCGGAGCGTATTGAGAAGATCATGGCAAAAGAAGAGAAAAAACTGGCAAAAAAATATGCAAGCGGAAAGAAAAACTTCATGACCCGCATGATGGAAGCGCAGTCCGAAGCCATGAAGCAGCGGGAAGATTACGCAGAAAAATCCAAGGACATGTCTCGTTCCGAGCTTTCTGAACACAATCGGAATACATTGCGGGAAGCAAGAAAGCGAATGGCAGAAAAATACGGCGATGACTATGAGGACAAAGACTGATTAGGTATTGCTGACAGAAAGGATGAGCAATCATGACTGAAATTTTTACGGCCAAACGAGTAGAAGATGCCAAGAAGATGGCAGTAGAACATTTTGGCGTTTCAGAAGACCAGATTGTGTTTCGAATCCTGGAGGAACCAAAGAAGGGATTCCTGGGATTTGGCAAAAAAGGCGAAGCAAAAATAGAGGCAATTTATGAGCCGCCGGTTGCTGCTGCCGCAGAGGCAGAAAAGGCAGAACCGGCTGCACCGAACAAGCAGCCGATCGAATCGGTTGCAGCGCCGCAGAAACCGGCAGTTCCGGAACCAGTTGTTGCTCCGGAAAAACCAGCCGAAGTACCGCAGCAGGAGACAGTCTCCGCAGCATCGCAGGCAGAAGAGCCGGAGCGGAAACTGCTGACAGATGAGGAACTGGAGCCGAACATCAAGAAGGCAAAGGAGTATGTCCTTTCCATTTATCGGGAAATGGGTGTACCGATTACCATTACCACATACCAGCAGGAAAACGGAATCCTGATGGATTTGAGCAGCGAAAGCAAGAGCGGTACCATCATTGGCAGACGGGGAGAGACACTGGATTCCATTCAGTATCTGGCTTCTGTGATTGCCAATAAGGGGCTGGAGGAATACTCCCGTTTGACGTTGGACAGCAGCGGATACCGGGCAAAACGCCGTAAGACGCTGGAACAGCTGGCAGAAAAGATTGCCAAGAATGTGCTGCGAAGCGGACGTTCCACCACCTTGGAGCCGATGAATCCGTACGAACGGCGGATTATCCATTCCAAGATTGCAGAGATTGAGGGTGTTTCTTCCCGGAGCGTGGGAGAAGATCCCTATCGGCGTGTTGTGATTTCTTCTGTAAACGGAAAGCGAGAGAGAAGAAACGGCAGCTATCATGGTTCCAAGGGCGGCAGAAAGCCATACCGGGATCAGAAAAAGCCGGAAGATTTTAAGCCAAGCAGTCTGGATTCATTCAAGACAAGCTTTGAAAAGGATTATAAGAAACCCAAGCCGGAGGACGATATTCACGCAGGTCTGTACGGAAAGATTGAACTGTAACAAGCAAACACAGGGCTGTTCCATTGCGAGCAGCCCTGTTTTCATCTGGCAAAAAGCTTTTCGATCGATTCTATTTTATTGGGTACAGTGTGTTTTTTTATTTATGAGGAGGTTCTCTATGTCAACCATTGCAGCAATTGCAACGCCGCAGGCGGCCGGAGGAATTGCCGTCATTCGTATTTCCGGACCGGATGCATTCTGCATTGCAGATCGTGTGTTTCAAGGCGCTGGCGGCAAGCAGGCGGCTTCTATGCCGGGTTATACTTGTTGTTACGGCTCCATTCATCAGAAGGATGCTTCTTTGCTGGATCATGGCATCTTGACGGTCTTTCGGGCACCGCATAGCTATACCGGAGAAGATGTGGCAGAGCTTTCCTGTCATGGCGGCATTTATGTGACCCAGCAAGTATTGGCTGCCGTTTTAGAAGCCGGCGCACAGCCGGCAGAGGCAGGAGAATTCACCAAGCGGGCATTTCTAAATGGAAAGGTATCGCTGACACAAGCAGAAGCAGTCATGGATTTGATTGGTGCTTCCGGGCAGCGAGAACTGCAATTTGCACAGTCGGTGCAGGATGGCGCTTTGTTCCGGCGAGTACGGCGCATTACAGACGATCTGGTGCATGTGCTGGGCGATCTGGCGGCATGGGCAGACTATCCGGAGGAGGATTTACCGGAGGTGCAGCCGGATTATCTGGAGGCTGGCATACAGCATATTTTAGAGGAATTGCAGGCAACATTGGATACCTATTCTTACGGAAAAATTTTGCGGGAAGGTGTTTCTGCCGTGATTGTCGGGAAGCCAAATGTTGGAAAATCTACCCTGTTCAACTTACTTTCCGGTTGTCAGCGGAGCATTGTAACAGAGATTGCCGGAACGACACGGGACATGGTAGAAGAACGGATTCGGCTGGGCAATGTGACACTGCGGCTGATCGATACGGCAGGGCTTCGGGAGACAGAAGATGTGATTGAGCAAATTGGCGTTTCCATTGCCCGGGAGCAGGTACAGCAGGCAGATTTGATTCTGGCAGTGTTTGATGCCACACGTGCTCTGGATGCAGAAGATCTCGCTATGATGGAGCAGATACAGGGCAGAACGGTACTGGCAATTGTCAACAAAACGGATGGCGTACCGGTATTGAATACGGAGAAACTGGAGCAGACATTTGACCAAGTGCTGTATCTATCTGCTAAGGAGGGAACCGGTCTGGAGTCATTGCGGCAGGCAGTTGAGACGTTGTTTTATACCGGTTCAGTAACCCCGGAGATGGGAATTGTAGCCAATGAGCGGCAAAGAGGCTGCCTGCTGACAGCACGGGAACAGGTTTTGCAAGCGTTGGAAGCGCTACATGCAGGAGAGTTTCTGGATGGCATTACTGTGTTGTTGGACGAAGCAGCGCAGGCATTGCTGACGTTGACCGGAGAACGTGTCTCAGAAGCAGTAGTCAATGATGTATTTGCAAGATTTTGTGTTGGAAAATAAATTGTAATTTCAATCAATTCAAAATGTATTTATATGAATGAGAAATAAATTTGTTGAATTTAAAAGCGGAAAAAGCAAGGAAGAGCAGATACAAAAGCTTTTTGGTGCAGCAATTTCTCGAACATGCTGCCGTAGAGTATGAGACGAGTAGTCTTATCTTTTTGCGGAACAAAAAGAAAAACAAGCAGTTACATACATAAGAGAGAAAAAAAGCAAGAAAACAAAAAAGCATTTTGCGTATTTTCAAGAAACGGAACAGAATAGATTGCTAAAATTTTAGCGTGATTGTTCCCATAATGTGGTACCTAATCACGCAAAATGCGGAAGCAAGGCAAACAGCGCAGCGTTTTTGCCGGTCTATTTCCAGTCACTCGCAGTTAGAATGGATTGATTTCCAAATACAAACTATTACAAATGAAAAGTGATTCGATGAAATGTCCGGCAACATATTCGAGAAATTGCTGCATCAAAAAGCTTTTGTATTTGGATGCTTTGATTTGTATGCTGCGTGCTTTTTGGATGAAATAAAATATTGATGAAAATTGTTCCACGTGAAACAATGGGAGGAATGGAACATGTATTATATGGGTCATTATGAGGTCGCCGTAATCGGCGCCGGACATGCCGGAGTAGAAGCTGCCTTGGCTGCTGCACGGCTGGGATGCAAAACCGCTTTATTTACCATTTCTTTGGATCAAATTGCCAATATGCCCTGTAATCCGTCTATCGGCGGAACAGCAAAAGGACACCTGGTTCGAGAAATAGATGCGCTTGGCGGTGAAATGGGAAAGGCAGCAGATGCCTGTTTCCTGCAAAGTCGTATGCTAAACCGTGGAAAGGGACCAGCAGTTTATAGTTTGCGGGTGCAGGCAGACCGGGTGCAGTATCATAATTATATGAAACAAGTCTGTGAGAAGCAGGAAAACCTGGAGATCAAGCAGGCAGAAGTGGCAGAGATTCAGCTAGATGATGCCGGACAAGTTGCCGGAATTGTCACTACATTGGGGGCACAGTATGCGGTAAAAGCCGTAGTGGTTGCCACTGGAACCTATTTGAATGGTGTGATTCATGTAGGAGATGCACACTATGAAAGCGGCCCGGATGCAGCGTTGCCCAGCCGTTCGCTGACAAAAAGTCTACAGGCTGCCGGATTGCGGCTGCGTCGTTTCAAAACCGGAACGCCTTGCCGGGTGCATCGCAGAAGCATTGATTTTTCTGCGATGGAACGGCAGGAAGGAGATGCGGAAATTGTGCCGTTTTCCTTTTCCACCAATCCGGAAGGGCTGCACAATCAGGTCAGCTGCTATATTTCCTATACCAATGCAGAAACACACCGCATCATTCGGGAGAATTTGCATCGGTCTCCGCTGTTCTCCGGTCAAATTGAGGGAATCGGCCCACGGTATTGTCCTTCGATTGAGACAAAAATTGTTCGGTTTGCCGATAAGCCACGCCATCAGCTGTTCGTGGAGCCAATGGGATTGCAGACAGAAGAATATTACCTGCAAGGCATGTCCTCCTCTCTGCCGGAAGATGTACAGCTTGCGTTTCTGCGCACCATTCCCGGTTTGGAGCATGTGGAAATTATGCGGCCTGCTTATGCCATTGAGTATGACTGTGTCGATCCGACGCAGCTGCGTGCAACGCTGGAATGCAAAACCGTTCCGGGGCTCTATGGAGCCGGACAGTTTAACGGCAGTTCCGGTTATGAGGAAGCCGGTGCACAGGGATTGGTTGCGGGAATCAATGCTGCACTGAAAATTTTAGGACGGCCGCCGATAATTTTGGATCGAGCCAGCTCCTATATTGGAACCTTGGTAGATGACCTGGTAACAAAGGGTTGTGAGGATCCCTATCGGATGATGACCAGCCGAAGCGAATACCGCTTGATTTTGCGGCAGGATAACGCAGATGCCCGCTTAATGCCAATTGGAAGGGAAATTGGTCTGCTGCCAGAGGCTCGCTATCAGCAGATGCTGGAAAAGTACCAGAAGGTTGCACAGGAAAAGAAACGGGTGGAAAAAACCAACCTGGCACCGTCTCCGGAATTGAATGCGTTCCTAGAAGCCCATCAAACAGCACCACTGCATACAGGCTGTAAGGTAGCCGACCTGATTCGGCGGCCGCAGCTGGGATATGCCATGCTGGCACCGTATGATGCACAGCGCCCGGCGCTTTTCAATGTCATTGGAGAGCAGGTCGAAATCCAAATCAAGTATGAAGGATATATTGAAAAGCAAATGGCGCAGATTGAACGGATGCGCAAGTTAGAGGAAAAGAAGCTGCCAGAGGACATCGACTATACCACCATTCGGGGATTGCGGCTGGAAGCAGCAGAGAAGCTCAATGCGCACCGTCCTGCCAACTTGGGACAGGCAAGCCGGATTTCCGGCGTCTCTCCGGCGGATGTATCCGTTTTGATGGTATGGGAAACCCAACAACAGCAGGAACAGGGAGGAATTGCAAAATGACCATGGAGCAGGCACAGGCTTTGTTTGCAGCACATGGCTGCTCTTTGACAGAGCAGCAGTATGCGCAGCTTTGTCGGTATGAAACGGAACTCGTGCAGTATAATGAGAAGGTCAATCTGACCGCTATCACAGAATCAGATGCCATTTGGCATAAGCATTTTTTGGACAGTGCGGTTATTCTAGCACAGGTTGAACTGCCGCAGGGTGCTGCTTTACTGGATGTGGGAACCGGAGCCGGATTTCCTGGTATGGTGCTGGCTGTGATGCGACCGGATTTGCAGGTTACGCTGTTGGATAGCCTGCAAAAACGTGTGGTTTTCCTAGAACAGCTGGCGGAGGCATTGGAGCTTCCACGGGTACACTGCATCCATGGCCGTGCAGAGGATCTCGGACATCGTCCGGAGCTGCGGGAACAGTTTGATGTGGTATGTGCCCGTGCAGTCGCAGCACTTCCAATGCTGTGTGAATACTGCCTGCCATTCGTCAAGCAGGGGGGGACTTTCTGGGCATTGAAAGGCCCCGGAGAAGCAGCAGAAGACAGTGCACACGCCGTAGAAGTACTGGGCGGTGCCATGCAGACGGTACTGGCGTATCATCCGGAAGATGTCGGGGAACGGCAGTTGATCGGCATTCAAAAAGTATCGCAAACTTCGCCGCAATATCCCAGAAAGCCCCATCGAATGAAGCAGAAACCGCTCTAAATCAATGGTATTATCAAGAAAAATCCGTTTTTCCTGCAAAAGAAAACGGATTTTTTTTGTGGTTTTTATTTCCTACATCTGTTATAATAAAGAAGCGGAAAGACGTGCAGCAGTGCAGTACTTGGCAGAAAAAAGAAACGCAGAACAGGCAGAACAATTGCTTCTCAAAGACAGAATTCAGCATTGGTAAAAAAGCTTTTTGATGCAGCAATTTTTATCGCCAAGTGCAGCTGCTTGCAGCGGAATTGGACAAAACAGGATGACAGACAGAATGGAAAGGAATTACTATGGCAGGCATTTTTACATTCACCAAAGAAAAACCCATCAACAAAATTGTAGAGGTCGATGTACGGGAGATTGTGCCCAATCCCCATCAGCCCCGGACAGAGTTTGACTATGCAGACATCCAATCCCTTGCGGACAGCATTGCGCAAAATGGAATTTTGCAGCCGCTGACGGTGCGCCGGGGAGAAAGCAACTACGAACTCATTGCCGGAGAACGGCGGCTTCGGGCAGCCAAGTTGGCAGGATTAACCGTTGTGCCCTGCATTGTGATGGATATTAGTTCCCGGAACTCTGCCATCATGGCATTGGTCGAGAACATTCAGCGGCAGGATTTGAACTTCTTTGATGAAGCCAGTGCCATTGAGCGTTTGATTTCCTATTATGGAATGACACAGGAAGATGCAGCAGCAAAGCTGGGAAAAGCCCAGAGTACCATTGCCAATAAACTCCGCCTGCTGCGATTGACCGCAGAGGAACGGGAAATCATTATGAAGTATAATTTGACCGAGCGGCATGCACGGGCTTTGCTGCGGCTCAGTGCACCGCAGGAGCGGCTTGCTGTGTTGGAAAAGGTGGTCAAGAACAACTTGAATGTGGAAAAAACCGAGCAGGCAGTAGAAGAACGAATTGGTGTGAAAAAGAATCGGGAAAGCTACCGGAAAAGAAGCAAGGTATTTCAGAATGTTCGGATCTTTGTCAACACCATTCATAAGGCTGTGGAAACTATGCAAGCGGCGGGAATTCCGGCAGATGCGCAAAAGATTCAACGGGAAGATTATGTGGAATATCGGGTTCGGATTCCCATGAATCAGAAGGAAGAGCAGATGGCGCAGTCCATACAAAACAGAATGTGAAAATTGTGTGATAAAAAAGTGAAAACTAAACAAAAATTAGCACTTTCCTCTTGACAGTGCTAATTTTTGGTGCTATACTAATTACAGAAGCAAGGAACAGAGGATCTGGAACCGGAAAAGGGTTCCGAGCAAATGCTTCTGCGATGCTTGCTTTTCCAATATAAGAATTGAAAAAATGGAAGGAGAAATGACATATGTTTATGCCGAGTATTTTTGGAAGAACTGCAATGGATGACTTTTTTGACAATGCGTTTTCTGGTTACCAGACAAGTGGCTTGATGAAGACCGATATCAAAGAAACGGATACCGCGTACGAATTGGCCATTGATTTACCAGGTGTAAAGAAAGAAGATGTCAAAGCCGAATTGAAGGATGGTTATCTGAACATCGGTGTTTCTTCCAGTAAGAGCAACGATGAGAAAGATGAGAAGGGCAACTACATCCGTCGGGAGCGTTATACCGGTTCGTATAGCAGAAGCTTCTATGTTGGAGATGGCGTTACACAGGATGAAGTCAAAGCAAAATTTGACAATGGCGTTCTGAAGCTGACGGTTCCGAAGAAAGAAGCAGCACCGGAAGTAGAAACCAACAAATACATTGCAATTGAAGGTTGATCTTTTATTTCCTCCAAAAAGAAAAGAGCGGATTCGCAAAAAGAGCGAATCCGCTCTTTTTGTTTTACAACAATTGTTTCACGTGAAACAATTTTAAAAAGAATGCAGTAACAAAACACAGATTCGGATGCTTTTTGGTGCAGCAATTTCTCGAAAATGCTGCCGAAGAGTTTGAGACGAGTAGTCTCATATTTTTGCACAGCAAAAATAAAAAGTCAGTGTCTGCATAAAAAAAGACGAAGAAGAAAAAGCATTTTGTGCTTATTCAAAACCTAATCACTGCAAAAAGAGAATAATCTCAGAATGTTTGTTTAAGTGCAAAACAACCTAGCAGCGCAAAATGCGTACCAAGGCAAACAGCGCAGCGCTTTTGCCGAATGCAACTGATCGTAATATTTAGAATCTGATTTCAGATCGATTAAAGTTTTTAAATATAATGCAATTTTCATATCTGAAGAAGTATTTGCTTTGAGATCATACATACCAGTAGCAGACCGGCAAAAGCGCTGCGCTGTTTGCCTTGGTACGCATTTTGCGTAGTTTGGTTGATTCTTATTTTTGACAGGCATTCTTTGATTTTGGTTTTATGTTACATTTGGTTTTCTTAAAGTACGCAAAATGCTGATTGGTTGATTGCTTTTCGTTTTGTATAGCTTGCTGTTTAGTTCCTATATCTTTTTGTATAGCTTGCTGTTTAGTTCCTATATCTTTTTGCTGCGCAAAAAATGAGACTGCTCGTCTCAAACGCTCCGGCAGCATTTTCGAGAAATTGCTGCACCAAAAAGCATTTGAATCTTTGCTTTGTTGTTGCATTTCTTTTTTTCTTTTTCGGCGTTATGACTTGTTATTGTGCGTCTTGTCTCTTTTGAAAAATCTAAAAATGCGCCTTTACAATCCGGGCAGATTGTGCTATAATAGGAACGTACATATTGTCGTTTTTGATCTTGAAAGGAGTTGGATAGCATGGGCGTTGTATATGCCATCGCAAACCAAAAAGGCGGCGTTGGAAAATCTACGACCGTTGTGAATTTGGGGGCATATTTTGGTTCTAGGGGAAAGTCTGTGCTATGCGTGGATATTGATCCGCAGGGCAATACCACAACCGGTTTTGGTGTGAAGAAAAAAACACTGCGGTACTCCGCTTACGATGTAATTTCCGGAAAGGTGAAGATTCAGGATGCCATTTTGCGGACAGAATTTGAAAATGTTAGTCTGCTTCCGGCGAAAAATGATCTTGCCGGCGGGGAAATTGAAT
>FR899091.1:37674-43424 GCA_000437255.1 Ruminococcus sp. CAG:403 | reverse complement strand
CAAGAGGAAAACCGAACCAGCCGTTTGAAAATGCAGCTGCTGACTTGTAAGTTGGATTATGATTATATTTTGATTGACTGTCCGCCTGCACTGGGTTTACTGACTTTGAACGGACTGACAGCAGCGGACAAGCTGATTGTTCCGATGCTGGCAGAATTCTATGCCATGGAAGGCCTTTCGCAGCTGACCAGTACGATTAAAATTGTACGAAACAATTTCAATCCCAGCTTGGAGATTGCCGGCATTTTGTTTGTTATGTTCGATCAGCGATTGAACCTTTCCAAGCAGGTTGAGGAGGAAGTAGAAAAATTCTTCCCCGGAAAGGTGTTCCAAACCAAAATTCCACGGAATGTGCGTCTTTCAGAAGCACCCAGCCATGGAAAGCCGGTCATGTATTATGATCCGAGTTCAAAGGGAGCAGAAGCGTATGCAATGTTGGGCATGGAACTGCTCGGCGAAACGCCGGAACCCAAGAAAGAAAAGAAACGGCTGTTATTTGGAAGACGAAAATAAAAACCTGTAGATAGATTGGAGCGTGAAACTATGGCGAAGGGTGGACTGGGCAGCGGCTTTGATTTTCTGTATGATGAAAATGCAGCCGATGTGCAAGTGAAAAAAACGCTGCGCCTGTCCGACATGGAACCCAATCGGCAGCAGCCGAGAAAGGCGTTTGCAGAAGAAGCCATTGCAGCGCTTGCGGATTCCATTCGACAGTATGGCATGCTACAGCCAATTCTGGTACGACCCTATCAGGGAACCTACCAAATTGTTGCCGGAGAGCGGCGCTGGCGTGCAGCAAGAATGCTGGGACTGGATGAAGTTCCGGTTATCATCAAGGAAATTTCCGATGGAGAGGCAATGGAAATTGCCCTGATCGAAAATTTACAGCGGGAAAACTTGACCCCGATGGAAGAAGCCAATGGATACCGGCAGCTGATGGAACAGTACGGTATGACCCAGGAAGCAGTTGCCAAAACAGTGGGACGTTCCCGCAGTGCTGTTGCAAATGCCTTGCGGCTTTTGCAGTTGCCGGAAGAAATTCAAATGCTCTTGGAAAGCGGTGCCATTTCTGCCGGACATGGAAAGGCTTTGCTGGCAATTGCCAATCCGGAAAAGCAGCTGGAAGCAGCAAAACGTGCTGCCAATGGAACACTAACGGTGCGTGCCATTGAGAAAATGGCGGTTTCTCCAGATGTGGAACCACCGGCAGATCCAGCAGATCAAAAGATCGACAGCTACTTCAAGGAAATGGAATTGAGCTTGCAGGAGCGCATGGGACGACGGGTTTCCGTCCAGTACGGCAAGAAAAAAGGTGCTCTGGTGCTGGAGTTCTACGATAAGGATGACCTTGCAGCATTGGCACGAAGATTAACAGAATAAAATTGTTTCACGTGAAACAATGAAAAAGGAGTTTCATACAATGATTGATATCAAATGGTTCCGGACTGAACCGGAGTTGGTAAAAGAAAACTTGAAGAAAAAGTTCCAGGACGAAAAGCTGCCGCTGGTCGATGAAATTGTTGCCATGGATCAGCAGTACCGGGAAACCAAGGTACAGTGCGATACGCTGCGTGGGCAGAGAAAGACGCTCAGCAAGCAAATTGGCGGCCTCATGGGACAGGGCAAAAAGGAAGAAGCCGAAGCTGTAAAGGCACAGGTTGCTGCAATTGGCACAGAGCTGGAAGAAAAGCAGCAGCTGGAAACAGAGCTGGAAGGCAAGATTCGGGAAGCCATGATGAAGATTCCAAACTTCATTGATCCATCTGTACCGATCGGCAGAAACGACAGCGAAAATGTAGAAGTAGAACGCTTTGGAGAACCGGTTGTTCCCGATTTCCCGATTCCGTATCATGTTGATATTATGGAGAAACTGCATGGTATTGATCTGGATGCTGCAAGAAAGACCAGCGGCAATGGCTTCTATTATCTGTGCGGAGATATTGCACGGCTGCACTCCTCCATTTTGGCATATGCAAGAGATTTCATGATCAACAAAGGATTCACCTATTACATCCCACCGTTCATGATTCGCAGCAATGTTGTAAATGGTGTTATGAGCTTTTCCGAAATGGAAGATATGATGTATAAGATTGAAGGGGAAGACCTGTACCTGATTGGCACCAGTGAGCACTCCATGATTGGAAAGTTCATTGATACCATTCTGCCGGAAGCAGAGTTGCCGAAGACTTTGACCAGTTATTCTCCGTGCTTCCGGAAGGAAGTCGGTGCACACGGCATTGAAGAACGTGGTGTTTATCGGATTCACCAATTCGAAAAGCAGGAAATGATCGTTGTCTGCAAGCCGGAAGACAGCATGGACTGGTTCCGCAAGATGTACAGCTATACAGTAGAATTTTTCCGGACTCTGGATATTCCGGTTCGTACCTTGGAATGCTGCTCGGGTGATCTGGCTGATCTGAAGGTGAAGAGCATTGATGTAGAAGCTTGGTCTCCGAGACAGAAGAAGTACTTTGAAGTGGGCAGCTGCTCCAATCTGGGCGATGCACAGGCAAGACGGCTGGGCATTCGGGTAAAGGCAGAAGACGGTTCCAAGTACTTTGCACATACCCTGAATAATACGGTTGTTGCACCGCCGAGAATGCTGATTGCATTCCTGGAAAACAACCTGAATGAAGATGGCAGCATTCGGATTCCGGAAGCGTTGCAGCGGTATATGTTTACCGATACCATTCGATAAATTTGAAAAAATAAAATAGGTTTTCCACAATTGCCAACTGAAAAATCAATGGAAATTGCGCGCATTTTCAACCAGCTGTGGAAAACTTCTTAAAATTGTGGAAAGTAAAAAGGAACGGGCTGAAGCAGTCCGTTTCTTTGTGCATTCTGTCAAATTTCCATTCCAACCAGCTTATTTTTCATCACAGAGAAAGAAAAAACCTCGTGCGGAACCGCTTACAAAAAGACAGTTCTTCACGAGATTTTTTGTTTTATGCTGTTAGCTGAAAAAAGGAAATCCGTTCTAACGGAACGGTTCCTGGGGCAAATCAGCAAAAGTGCTGCATTGTTTGCAATTCGCTATAACGTTAGGAGGAAACAAGCCCATTTGCCTTCTTCGGATTCTACTTGAATTTTGATTTTGTGTTTGTCCGCAATTCGCTTGGCAATGGATAAGCCCAATCCATATCCGCCTGTTGCACGGGCACGAGAATGATCGCTTCGATAGAACCGCAGGAAAATTTTCTCCTTCTCATCCGGTCGGATGCCAATTCCCGTGTTGTAAATTTTTAACAGCTTCTTGTCTTTGTTCTTCTGAAGCGTGACGCGAACGGTGCCTTCTTCTTCACTGTATTTAAAGGCATTGTCCAGGAAGATGCCAACCATCTGACGGATTTCCTCTGCATTGCCTCGATAGGTCAATCCATCCTCTACCTCAATCTCCAGTTTCTTCCTGCTTTCAAACGCTTGACTTTCAAAAGGGAGCGCCGTGTTTTCCACCAGTTTGCTCAAGTCAAATTCCACTTGATCCTGTGCATCAGCAGGACGTTCCAGTTTCGTCAGCCGCATCATATCGGTAATCAGAATTCGCATACGCTCTGCCTGATCCTGAATGTAAGAGAGCCATTTGTTCTCTCCAATTTCATCGTGTAGGATGTCCGCATTGGTGGTGATGATGGTCAGCGGTGTTTTCAATTCATGCCCGGCATCGGAAATGAACTGCCGCTGCTGCTCAAAGGCAATCTCAATGGGACGCACAGCACGCTTGGAAAGTCGATTGGTTAGGTAAATGATTAACATCACCATGCACAAACCAATGCCAATGCTGAACCACAGCAGTTTGGTTAAAAGCTGTAAATCTGAAGTGCGATCGGAAAAGACAATCAGTGTGCCGTTGGTGCGGATTTTGCGGTAATATTGATAGGAGCCAATGTAGCCGCTGTTGGAGGATTCCTTTTGAACAGCTTCTAACAAGACTTGTGCCTCTGTTTCATTGCATTGTTCGGGATCCGATACGGAAAGGAAGGTGCCGTCAGCATTTAGATAGATGGTAAAATCATTGAGCACATCAATGGGACGTTTATGGTCTCGTTCAAAGAATTTATCGTTTGTCGCAGGGGGGGGAGCGGGCTCTTCTTTTTTGTCATCGTTGGGCGGTGCAGGGGGATTGGCTGGTTCCTGCGGATTCTTTTGTGCCTGCTCAAAAGGCGGTTTTGCTTCCGGGAGTCCGTAGCTGCTGCTTTCTGCAATTTGCTGAAGCAGTGTATCGGTTTGCTGATAACTGACAAATCGTGTCAGCAGGTTGACCCCAATCAGCGGAATCAGCAGCACCAGGATAAGCATCAAAATGGTAATGCGGTTAAACTGCCGCCGGAGCTTTCGAATCATTGCGGTGCCTCCAGAGAATAGCCAATGCTGCGGGCTGTTTTAATCTGCACCGCAGAAGAAATGGCAGACAGCTTCTTTCGCAGGAAGGAAATATAGACTTCAATGTTGTTGTATTCCACATCCTTTTCAAAGCCCCAGATTTTTTCAATGATGCGCTCCTTTGGAATAATCTGTCTGGGATTGGCAATGAGCATCTCCATGATCTGATATTCTTTGAGGCTGAGTTTGATGGAGTTGCTGTCCGTGCTCAAGGCATAGCTGCGCATGTTCAGCTTTAGATCGTGGAACTGGTAACAGTCCGGAATGACGTCACCTGTGCGGCGGGTGAGCGCACGGATGCGTGCTAGCAATTCTCCGGTAGAGAAGGGTTTGGTCAGGTAATCATCTGCGCCGCAGTCCAGTCCGCTGATGATGTCTTCTACTTCTGATTTAGCAGTCAGCAGCATAACAGGCGTAGAAAATCCGGCGGCACGAAGCTTTCGCAGCACTTGAATGCCATCCATGCGTGGCAGCATGATATCCAGCACGATACAATCATACAATCCGGTCTTGGCATATTCCAGTCCGTCCTCTCCATCGTAGACGGCATCCACACTGTATTTGTTTCGCTTTAAAATTTCCGACAATGCATCTGCCAGCGGAATTTCATCTTCTACAAGAAGTAGTTTCATATCCAGGATCCTTTCTTTTGCGAGGGGGTAAAAATTTTTTCATTCTGAAAAATCGAAATCGTGCAAGGAAGGCGCCACAAGTATAAGCGTTTTTGTGCGGCATTCCAAGGGCACAATTTGAATTGTAACTTATTATAGCAAAGAAACCTGAAAGAAGTCTTAAAGAATTGTAAAGAGGCATTGGGCGTTCAAAAAAATGTGAAAAATACTTGCAAAAGATGGGAAAATATAGTATAATAAGACTACAAAAAGAATCATGCGGCGGAAAAAAATTGATGGAATCGCCGAATGCAACGGGAAGTGCATCTGCATTTCCAGAGAAAGTGAGGAATTCTTATGGCATTTTTTGAAGACTTGGGGAAAAAACTTTCTGGCGTAGGACAGTCCGCTGTTCAGAAAACACAGAATGCAACTGATTCCATTCGTTTAAATAATCAGATCAACGAAGAGGAACGCAAAATAAATGCAGCCTATTTGAATATTGGAAAGCGCTATGTGGAACTCCACGGAAGCAAGATGGAACCGGAGTTTGCCGCTTGGATTCAGGAGATCGAAGGCTGTCAGCAGCGTATCAATGAATGTCGGGTACAGGTTCGCCGGAATAAAGGCTTGACAGTATGTACCAATTGCGGAGCTGAAATTCCGGAAATGTCTCCGTTCTGCAAGCTTTGCGGGGCAAAGAATGTTGTTGCAGAACAGCTGGCAGCACAGCGTGCTGCTGAAGAAGAAGCAAAG
>FR899091.1:21913-37573 GCA_000437255.1 Ruminococcus sp. CAG:403 | reverse complement strand
CCAATCGTTGTACCAAATGTGGGCATCCGTTGAATCCAGGTACCGCATTCTGCACCAATTGCGGTGCGCCGGTAGCCGCTCCAACTCCAACTCCCACTCCAGCTCCGGCTGCTCCAACACCGGCAGCAGCACCAGCCGCAGAAGCAATCTGTAAGAAGTGCGGAAAGCCGTTGGCAACAGGTGCTGCATTCTGCACCAACTGCGGAACCAAAGTAGAATAAAAAAAGCATTGGATTGAGAAAAAGCAGATGCGCCACATACTGGAACAAGCAGTATGTGGCGCAATGTTTCGTATTTGGGAGCATCAGAAAAGGAGCGTAAAACGAGTATGGGACGATCTGGGTCACAGCGGTCATTCAAATGGGGGAGACTGGTTGCCGTAGCGGGTGCAGCCATCCTGCTTTTCGCATGGGCATCCTCTGCTTATCAGAAACGAAAGGAAGATGGAAAACCAGCCATCAAACAATTCGCCACCAGCTATTTGACCGCAATTGCAAACGGAGATGTGGATACCTTTCAAACATTGCTTCCGGTTCCGTACTGGGATGCAGTAGAGAAGCAGTACCTTTTGAGCAAGGAAGATATTCAAAACACAATCCGTACCGATGTGCAAAGTGCTTCCCGTGGAATTATGCAATCTGTGGGAGATACACCTTCTTGTGTGATTGAGATTCAGAGCACAGAGAAGCTGAGCAAAGGGGACTTTAAAAGTCTATGTAGTGCCATTCCTTATTTTACGGAAAAGCCGGATGAGATCTGGCGTGCTGCTGTGCAGTACATCTATACGGGTGCATCCGGCAGTACTGCTGAGCAGGATTTGATTTTGGATTTGGTTTGCTATCAGCAGCAGTGGTATGTACTGAATACGGCAGTAGATGTTGAGAATGCGCTGCACCGCACGCATTCCAATTCCACCACTGGTTCCTAAAATGAAAAAGAAAACAGCGGTACAGACGCTTTTTCCAAACAAAAAGTCTCGTGAAAGGACCCGAGTTCCACGGATCTGCGCACGAGACTTTTTTGATTGGGATGAAGTGTTTGTATTTGTTTTTGTTTAGATGGCGGCAATGTGCATGGCATCACAAATGGTGCTGTCCTTTTCAATCAGGCAGTCCTTCATGCCACGGAAAAACGGCAGGCTGATGCCGTTCTTTTCGGTCAGCTCGCAATCCAGGTAGTTACAGCCATATTCCTTTGCAAGACTGCTTAATGCATGGTTGAAGGTTTTCCGCTGCGGATGGTCAACTAAAACCGGAACCAGGAACAGTTGGGTTTCCGGCAGCTGGGTGTGCAGTTCATACAGCAGCCACTTGTATTGATCCATGATTTCCTGAATGGAAAGTCCCATGGTTTCCAGTTCAGTTTCTCCCAGTTGCAGCAGCAGACGGGAAGGCTTTAACGGAATAATGCAGGTCTTTGCAAATGGAACTGCTTCCTTAATGGTGATGGCTTCTACACTTCGGTTATATACTTTTGTGCTGATCTCATAATCTTGCAGCAGTTCGCCGATTGCCAAATGTGCTGCGGTAGAGGCACCTAAAATTGCAACTTTATTTTTCTGTGCATATTGATTGAGTGCGGTATACTCTTTTGTCGCTTCTTGAATGGTTGACATGGTTCATTCCTCCGTTCGTGTCTATGCGAGCGCTCCCTGCTGCCGGATGGCGCCGATGCAGCAGCAGTGCCAGCAGATCTGGAAACCAATTGTTCGCTTCCATGAACCTATTATACGCTTGACAAAATAGATTGTCCAATATATAATGGTAAAGCATTTAATAGGTTTTGACCTATCAATTTTTTGCAAATTCTGTCATTTTATCGGCAAATTTGCAGACATTTGATACCATTTTTTGATGAAATTGTATCAGGATCGAGTGCTTTGCACTGGAAACAGGAAAAATTGTAGGATTTCTCCAAATAGCAGGAACCATTGGGAAAGGGGCATTCATGGAACTTTTACAATTACAGTATTTTTATGAAGTTGCCAAACGGCAGCATATGACAAAGGCGGCGGAGCGGCTGCATATCTCACAGCCATCGCTGACTCAGTCAATTCATCGGTTGGAACGGGAATTAAATGTGCCGCTGTTTCGTTCCAGCGGACGGAACATTGTGCTGACAGAATATGGAACCTATTTAAAGAATCGCCTGGAGCCAATTTTACAGGCACTCGCGCAGCTTCCCGAAGAGCTGGAGGAGATGGCACAGATCAGTCAGAATCACATTTGCGTCAATGTTCTGGCGGCATCCGAATTGGTGACACGGGCATTGATTGCCTATAAAAAAGCCAACCCGGAGATTAATTTTCGGATTGTACAGAATAAGGAAACAGAACATTCGGACATCACCATTTTTACCCGTCCGTTTTATCAGCTGAATGCACGGGAGAAGCAAAACACTTATATTTTCACGGAGAAAATTTTCATGGCAGTTCCGAAGACTTCTCCATATGCCAAGTATACGGAATGCGAACTGCATGCATTTGCCGATGATGAATTCATCAGTCTGGCAGGTTCCCGGAACCTGCGGAATATCTGTGACCGATTCTGTATGCATGCCGGATTTGCACCGAAGATCATTTTTGAGAGCGACAGTCCCAGCACCGTAAAGGATTTGATTGCAGAAGGGATGGGGATTGGATTTTGGCCGCAGTACACCTGGGGGCCGGTGAATCATTCTGATATTGTGCTGGTTCCATTGACAGCACCGATTTGTCAGCGTGATATTATCATTACGTATCATGAGCAAAAGCGAGACAATGAGGAAGTACGCAAGTACTACGAATTTTTAACGGAGTACTTTGAAAATCTGCGCAGAAAAAAGCATCCGGAATCCAAAAAAATTACAATGGTTTAGAACTTCTGAACGTCGAAGCATGTTATCGAATTATCCGCTCCAATTTTGATTTCTAATCTTGACAAAATCCGATATTTATTGTATAATAAATGAAAACAAACCTATGAAATTAGGGAGAAAGGGCGTAAAAATTATGAATTGTAAAAATTGTGGAGCACCTGTTCCAGACGGAACTGGATTTTGCAGCAACTGTGGGGCAAAAGTAGAGGTGGCGCAGCAGCCAGCAGCGCAACAACCAGTACAACAGCCCAATCCGCAGCAGCCAATCCCGCCGCAGCAGGGACAGCAGCAGCCATTCCAGCAGCCATTCCAGCAGGCACAGGCAGTACCAAATCAGGCATTCTACCAGGGTCAGGCACAGCCGTTCCCACAGCCAAATGGCATGCCGGAACAGCCTCCTAAGAAGAAAAAGACCGGCTTGATTATTCTGATCATTGTACTGGTTGTTTTGATTGTCGGCGGTGCAGTAGTTGGTACCATCTTCCTCTTAAAGAACAAGGATAAGGACGACAAGGACAAAACAAAGGGCGATTCCGCAGAGTCCACTGTATCTGCATATTATGATGCCATTTTAAATGGAGACGTAGATGCAATGATGAGCCTGGTTCCGGATAATTACCTGGACTACATGATAGAAACCTATGATATTGATGAGGATGCTGTTAAGGACGAACTCCAGACTTTGATGGAAGACGAACTGGCAGACTGGGAAGATGATTACGGTGCAAACATTGAGCTGACCGTAAAATGCAACGATGAAGAAGTTGCGGAACAGAGTGAGATCGATGATCTGAACGATGAATTAGAAGAAAGCGGCTGGGACTTTACCATTACAGAAGGTTATACATACAGCGTAGATGTAACATTCAATGGGGATGATGATGAATACACCGAAACCTATGATGATGTTGCAGTACTGAAAGTAGACGGCAAATGGTTTAACTCCGATGCGATGTCTATGATTACCGATGCAGCTACCGAAGCTTATTACAACAGTTAAGTAAAAGCATATTGTGCTATGGGAAAAAGCCCGGAACAGTTACTTGTTCCGGGCTTTTTTGTAGCGTGGTTCTGGCTTTGCAAAGGAAAGCTAATAGCTAATGATTCTATCCAACAACAGAATTTATAAATCTGATTGCTTCCAGGCTGTACCATCTTCCGTCAATCCATATTGCGTAGTAGGCGCTTGTTAGAAGCTGTTTCTCATCCTCTTCTTTGATTTTGATACAATATTGTCAAGAAAAGCCACCGAAGAAACGAGTTTGTTTTTTTCGGTGGCTTTCCGTATCTTACAAAAAGAAATTATTCGACCATAGCAGATAGAACCCCCATTGCATCGAGACTATACCATTTTCCGTCAATCTTTAGTGCTGTCTGGATACTGCTAATAGTATCGGAATCATCGTCGCCTTTGTACGTGACTGTTACTTCGTATTCGTAGCCTGCTTCAATTGTTACCAAATCATTTTTATTATTCATATCATCGATGTCACTTTTAGGCATTGCATTGGCATGATCTAATGTAATCTCTATTTCTATGTTGTTGCCATAGGAGTCTTTCCAATCATCTAAGTTATCGTTTAAACCATCCTGAACAGCTTTTTTTAAGCTGTTGTTGTCTAGATCATCTTTTTCCATGAGATCATCCTGATACGCTTTTGGAACAAGGCTTAACATCAAATCTGCATCACATTGTTCTGCGGCATCGTAAAGTTTTGTTACCGCTTCTTCTGGATTTTCCACTCCATTGCTTGCTGCATCTTTTTTGTCTCGATTCAATAGGAACATTGCACCAACTGCACCAGCCGCAAGCAGAACAACCAACACAAGAATCAGTATAATCAGTCCGGTTTTCTTCTTCTTTTTCTTTGATACAGGAGGCTGCGGATTTGCTTGCTGGAAGAATTGGCTTTGCGGTACTTGTTGGTTTGCCATCGGATTTTGCGGCGCTTGTTGATTTGCCATTGAGTTTTGCGGAGCTTGCTGGTTTGCCATTGGATTTTGCGGCACTTGCTGGTTTGCCATCGGATTTTGTGGAGCTTGCTGGTTTGCCATTGGACTTTGTGGCACAGCAGGTTGTTGCACTACGGGCGATACACTGGTTCCGCAGTAGTTACAAAATCTTGAGTCATCTGGGATAGGGGATCCACATTTTTTACAATACATTGAGTTTCATCCTTTCCTTGGCTTTGGTACGATAGAGTCGGAAAAAGCCACCGAAGAAACAATTTTGTTTTCTCGGTGGCTTTGCGTGATTTACAAAGAAAACTTAGCTAGCATAAGCAGCAGCGTATGTTACAGTTGCAATTGCATCAGAGCTGTACCATTTTCCGCCGATCTTTACTGCGTAGCTGGTTGTTTTAGAAGAATCGTCATCATCGTCACCCTTGATCTTGACTTTGATTTCGTATTCGTAGCCCTTCTTCACCTTCAACTTGATATCCTCATCATCAAAGGTTTCGTTCATGTCCTTGATGTCGTCCTTGCTGACTTTATCCTTATCCTTGAATTCAACCTTTAGCTTGATTCCATCGCCGTAATCATCTTCCCAGCCATCCAGATTGTCATCCAAGTAATCCTTCACTGCTTCTTTCAGTTCCTTTTTGCTGAGGTCATATTCATCCATCAGATACTTCTGATACTTCTTCGGAACCAGGTTCAGCATCTGGCTGGCGCTTGCTTTCTGCTCTGCCTTATAGAAATCCTTGACGCAATCCTTCGGGCTGCGAGAGAAAAGCAGGGATGCCAGCAGAACAACAACGATAACAGCAGCAACAATTGCTGCAATCACGCCAACCTTCTTGTTCTTGTTTTTGGTACCATCAGCAGCACCTACCGGAGGAACTGCAAAGCCTGCGCCAGTCGGCGGAATCGGTGCACCGTTTGGTGCCTGTGCACCCATAGCCGGATTCGGGTTCGGTGCTGGATTTGGTGTTGGATTCGGATTGGAAGCGGCACCCTGCGGCGGGACAGCAGCTGCAACCGGTTCTACCTTTTGTCCGCACTTTTCGCAGAACACTGCATTTTCTGGAAGGGGTGCACCACATTTCTTACAATTCATAACTCACATTCTCCTTTTTTCATGTGTTCTCCAGAGTGTTGGAGAGCCGTTAAAGTTTCTCCTATCATTTTACCGTATTCTTTTTATTTTGTCAATATATGTTTTCCATTTCTATGTAAATTTTTGGATAATTGATGCAGTCTGCATGAAGATTGGTATTTTTTCAAGTTGTCCATATGTATAATCTTCCGTTTTTCTCAAACAATAGCATTACGCATGCAGCTCAAACAGGAGCGGCAAATGAAAAAGTTTGGAGGATCCGATCGATGAAAGCGACTGGAATTGTAAGAAGAATTGACGATCTGGGACGTGTTGTCATCCCAAAAGAAATTCGGCGCACCATGCGCATCCGGGAAGGCGATCCCTTAGAAATTTATACGAGCAACGAAGGGGAGGTTATTTTTAAGAAGTATTCCCCAATTGGAGAACTCAGTGAGAGCGCCGCACAGGTGGCAGATATCATGCACCGTTTGGCAGGTTGTCCGGTTGCCGTGTTTGATCGAGATCATGTGGTTTCCGTATCCGGTGCCGCCAAGAAAGAATGGAATGCCCGCCGGGTATCGCCGGAGCTGGAAGAGCTGATGGAAAACCGGAAGCAGTATTTTTCAGAAAATGGAACCGATTCCCTCATGCCGGCAGAGGGCGTGGAAAAGGGTGCCATGGCATGCCTGCCGATTATTGCCGCAGGGGACGTTACCGGAGCAGTTGCCTTTCTGGATAACGGGGAAGGCAGTGCCATCAACGACAGTCAGAAAAGCTTGATTTTAGCTGCCTCGCAGTTTTTGGGCCGGCAGCTGGAAAGCTGAATGGGATTGCTTACCGAGAAAAATCCGTCTGTTTTTGGGCGGATTTTTTTGCGGAAAGCCTGTTCTCCTACGGCGTACAGACGTATTTACCAAATATACATACAAATTGCACAAAAATTTGGTGCTTCTCACAGTTGATTTTTTTTGCCAGATGGAATATACTAAAATAAGATGTCTAATCTGAAGGAAAATTGATGAGGCGTATGCCGCAAAAGGATGCTGTATGCGCATAGAAAGGGTTCAAGAATCGTATGAAAGTTGTAAAATTTGGCGGAAGCAGCTTGGCTGACGCAACACAAATCAAGAAGGCAGCTGCCATCATTCAGGCAGAAGACGCACGGCGGTATGTCGTTCCCTCTGCACCGGGAAAGCGCTTCCGGGAAGATATTAAGGTAACCGATATGTTGTATGCCTGCTATGAGCTGGCAGAAAAGGGAGAGCCGTTTGCAGAAACCTTTGCACAAATTCGTGCACGGTTTGAGGAAATTATTTCCGGACTGGGACTGACGCTTTCCTTGGACAATGAATTTGCAGTGATTGAGGAAAACTTTAAAAAGCGTGCCGGCAGCGACTATGCAGCAAGCCGTGGAGAATACCTCAATGGCAAGGTACTGTCGGCTTATTTGAACTACCCATTTGTCGATGCGGCAGAAGTAATTTTCTTCGGCGAAGACGGCAATCTTGATCAGGAAAAGACCATGACAGCATTGCGGGTTCGTTTGGAAACCATGGAGCATGCCGTTGTACCGGGCTTCTATGGATGCGGAGCCGATGGCTATGTCAAGACGTTCTCCAGAGGTGGAAGCGACGTAACCGGTTCGCTGGTTGCCGGTGCGGTGAAGGCAGAAATTTATGAAAACTGGACGGATGTATCCGGGTTCCTGGTTGCAGATCCTCGTATTGTCGAACATCCTGCCGGTATTCGTACCATTACCTATACCGAACTGCGGGAGCTTTCCTACATGGGCGCATCGGTTCTGCATGAAGCCGCTATTTTCCCGGTTCGTTCTGCTGGCATTCCGATCAACATTCGTAATACCAACGCACCGGAAGAGCCAGGTACTATGATCGTTCCGGACAGCAATGAGGAATCTTTCAGTGCCTACACCATTACCGGTATTGCAGGCAAGAAGAATTTCACCTCCATCAACATTCATAAAGACATGATGAATAGTCAGATTGGTTTCTGCCGAGACGTATTGGATGTTTTGGCAAGCAATGATGTTTGTTTGGAACATATGCCGTCCAGCATTGACTCCATGACTGTGATTGTGGAAAGTGCACAGGTAGCCGGAAAGCTGGATCGTGTTTTGACGCAGCTGAATAAGCGAGTTGCACCGGATAAGATGGAAGTGGAGGAGCATATTGCATTGGTTGCCGTTGTTGGCCGTGGCATGTTCCGAACCAGAGGGGTTGCAGCAAGAATTTTTGCAGCGTTGGCACATGCTAGAATCAATGTTAAGATGATTGACCAGGGCTCCAGTGAGTTGAATGTCATCGTCGGTGTCAATGAAAGCGATTTTGAACAGGCAATTCGCTGCATCTATGATATGTTTGTCAATTCTGTTGAAGAATAAATCCAAGGAACAGTTGGTTTTCCACAATTGAATCTTCTAAAAAAGTTTTCCACGGTTCGTTTAGAATTTGTGGAAAACTTTTTTTGCATGCAGCACCCAGTTGTGGAAACAAGAGATGGGACAGCAAACCAGCAAGTTGGTGTAGCCACTTTCAACAGGTGCAAAAACAATGCAGCGGACAAGTATGGTTTAGAAAGAAATTAGTTTTCCACACTGTGGAAAACCAATTTGAAGGGCACAACGGTTTTCCACCGTTTTTTGTGGACAGGCTAATAGCAGAATTGTAAACATTCCACGGATTGTATTGACAAATTGTGCAAAATGTTACATAATAAAAAGGATTCATGCAATCCATGCTGCGGATCCAAGGATGGTTCGCAGGTACCGCACACAGCCAGTTTGCTTGCGCTGCGTGCAGAAAGGAAGCGAAAGAAACGATGAAATGTAACAATTGCGGTGCATCGATGGAAGAAGATGCAGTTCGTTGCCCAGCTTGCGGCAGTCCGGTGGATGCAGCATCTGCCTCCGAAACGGAACCTGCTCCGCAGCCGGTAAAGTCTGCGGAACCGTCCGATGCATTTTCTTCTTTTTCCATGCCGTATCTCTCTGCGGAGGCAACGGTAAAAACATCCGTCCAGGCAGAGACGGCAATGGAAGACCCGCAGCAGTTGGCACAGCAGGCTGCTGTTCGTCGAAATAAATGGATTCGCCGTGGTGTCGCCCTGGGAATTGTTGTTGTGCTGCTTGTCAGCATCATTCTGTATGTGGTGTTCTTCGGCGGCTATAAAAAGCCCTTGTACCAGTATGTAAAGGGAATGGACAAGCAGCGTGGTTCCTCCTATACAGCAATTGTTCCCAATGCTTACTTAGAGTATCTGGAAGACACCTACGATATGAACCGCCGGGAAGTCAAGGAAATGATGGGGAATTATTTTACTGCTTCCATGGAAAAGAGCGAGGAAACGTACGGCAGCAATGTAACCATTTCTTACGATGTGCTGGGTACAACAGAAATTACAGACAGTCAAACACTTGCTGACTATGAAGATCAGCTCAAGGAAAGCTACAATGTAGATCTTTCCATCTCCAAAGCAGTCAGCGTGCGGACGAAACTGGTTTATGCAGGGGATACCCAGAGCGAGTATTATACAGAGTCGCTGGTGTTCCTGAAGTCCGGCATGAAATGGTATAGCTTGGATGCTATGAAAGATATGGATTATGTCGCACAGTATAACGGCTATGGATTGTGGTAAAGGGAGGAGATACAAACGATGAAACATGCAGAGAAACGGCGGCTTGGAATTGGACTGATCGTAGCAGCTGTGGTTTTGCTTGCCTTTTTGACCATCCTGCTGGTGCGGGAAAAGCATCAGGAAAAGGAAGCTGGCGATTCCAGTGTATATGGTACCCTGCTTAGTGAATATTATGATGCAGTATTCTCGGAAGATGGAGAGGCAATGCAGAAGCTGATTGCACCGGAAGCCTATTGGACGTACGTGCAGGAACAGTACAATGAAACCAAAGAAGATGAAATTGCTGCCTATAATCAGACCGCAGCAAGCCTGGTAGAATATTGGAGAGGGCTGTATGGCTCCAATGTACAGGTTACATTTTCTGTCAACAGCCTGGAGCAGCAGTCCGATGCCGCAGTTGCAGAGTTAAATACGTCTCTGAAAGAAACTGGATGCGTGGTGGAGCAGGCTGTGGTACTGACCGTTACGCAAAAGCTCAGCGGAAGTGCAGGAGAGGCAGAAACCATGATTCAGCCGACCATGATTCAGGTGGAAGGAAACTGGTATCTGATTGACCCTGCGATTGATACAGCGAGTGGAAGCAGCAGTTCTTCTACTTCCAATTAAGCATGAAAATCCTCAGCGTTTGCAGACCAATGTGCTGTGCAAACGCTGGGGATTCATTTGACAACAATCCTTTTTTTATGGTATACTAGAGCGTATTCACATAAAATCCTTGTCATGTGAAAGGATACCTGCGGATTTTTGCCTTGTTTGCGTGAAAAGTTTGCTCGAAAATCCGCACGGATTTCTTGTGAAGAAGCGTTCTGAAAAAAGGAGGAACTCCGATGAAAAATACTTATACCATTGTTTGGAAATCTGTATGTTTATGGGCAGCTGCCATTTTTGCAGCTGGTATGTGTGTCGATTTGCTGCATGTGCTGTTGACCGATCAATATGCAGCGTATAAAGAATATTGGGCGCTGGCAGCCGGAAGCGGCCTGCTGGCTTTGTTTCCACTCATTGCCTGGAAATTGGAATCGCATGTCGGGTGGATGTTGTTGATTCCCACTGGTTTGGTGACCGTAATCGAGTGTTTTTTTGCACCGAAGGCCATTATTTCGTGGATTAATTTTGGATTGTTTTGTATTTTGCTGCTGTTTCTTGCCGCCAGAATGCGGGAAGGAACTGCATTGTTTTGGAAAGTTCTTACCGTTTTCGTGGTGTTGTTTGGGCTTTCGGTGATTATTCTGCCGATGTGGCAGCGGATTCATGATTGGAATGTTGCAGGTCGGCTTTCCTATGAAGGTGCCAATCGATTTGTAATACGGTATTTTATGCGTGCCATTTGTCAGAGAGGCTTGTTTCTTTGCAGCATGGGCAGTTTGATTTTGGGCATGCGTCCGGTTCGAAAAATCAATGAATGGGAAGATGAGCAGGATCAATTTGACCGCATTTGGGAATAACAAACAATCCTGTAACAGACTGGTGAAAGAGCAGCGCTGCTTTTACCGGTTGCTTTTGTCTGGCTTCTGCCGTGTGCCTTGACAAATGCCAAAAAATTGCATATAATAAGAATGGATCAATTCAATAGGAAAAAAACCAGCAGTTAGAGTACCGCTTGCAGCAAGCTGTTCAGAGAGCATCGGGTCGGTGAAACGATGCCAGCAACAAACGGGAAGTGCAGCTGCTAGGGCGCTCTTCTGCGCCCGGTTGACGTGGGGAACCTGCCTGCTGCTCGCAGCAAAGCAGCTGTATCTGCGTTCGGTTGCGCACCGTTATCGGCGCTGCCTTTTGAAAAGGCGCTTGAGTGAAAATGAGAGTGGAACCGTGGTATTGGAAATATCGCCTCTCGTCTGACCGGAATCGGTTTGGCGGGAGGCTTTTTTATGGGAAAAAGGTGGTGAAATGTTGTTTCGACAACTAAAAGAAGACATCGCTGTGGTCAAGGAAAAAGACCCGGCAGCACGAAGCAGTTTTGAGATTGCATTGACCTATTCCGGTTTGCATGCTGTTCGGAGTTACCGCATTGCGCATTGGTTTTATCAGCATCAGTTTTATACCATTGCCAGAATCATTTCGCAGCGTTCCCGGCATAAAACCGGCATTGAGATTCATCCGGGTGCGCAGATCGGGAAAGGACTGTTTATCGATCATGGAATGGGTGTTGTAATCGGAGAAACAACGGTAATCGGAGAGAATTGTTTGCTTTATCAAGGCGTTACCCTCGGCGGAACCGGAAAAGATAAAGGAAAACGGCACCCGACACTGGGCAATAATGTCATGGTCGGTGCCGGTGCAAAGGTGCTCGGCCCGATTACCATCGGCAACAATGTAAAAATTGCTGCCAATGCAGTCGTTTTGCAGCCGATTCCGGATAATTGTACAGCAGTCGGGGTACCGGCTCGTATCGCACGCCGGGACGGTGTAAAGGTCGAGCAGGATCTGGATCAGGTGCACTATCGGGATTTGAACATGGAAGATATCTGTGCTTTGCGCAAACGTCTGGCAGACGTGCAGAAAGAAATTGACGGAATTTGCAGGCAGCGTGGAGATTAAGCTTGCCGCAGCAATCGGGTCAGGAGGCCAGTCAATTGGTCTCCTGCATCCACCAAAAGGAGGATCATAATGCAAATTTATAATACGCTAAATCGAAAGAAAGAAGAATTGATTCCGATGGAGCCGAATCATGTGCGGATTTACGCCTGCGGCCCAACGGTATATAACTACATTCATATCGGAAATGCCCGTCCGATCTGTTCCTTTGATGTCCTGCGCCGGTATTTGCAGTATCGGGGCTATCAGGTCACTTATGTGCAGAATTTTACGGATGTGGACGATAAAATCATTCGCCGTGCCAATGAAGATGGCGTACCGGCTTCTGAAATTTCAGAACGGTATATTGCAGAATACAAAAAGGATGCACACGGTCTGAACGTAATGGATGCGGATGTGCACCCCAAGGTAACAGAGAGCATGGACTTGATCTTAAATCTGGTCAAGAAGTTGGTGGATTCCGGACATGCCTATGAGAAAAACGGAGACGTTTACTTCCGAACCAGCTCCTTTGCTTCCTACGGCAAGCTGTCTGGACAGCCGATTGAGGAATTACAGGCAGGTGCCCGGATTGATGTCAACGACGGCAAGGAAGATCCGCTGGACTTTGCGGTTTGGAAGGCTGCAAAGCCCGGGGAACCCTATTGGGAATCTCCGTGGGGCAAGGGCCGTCCGGGCTGGCACATTGAATGCTCTGCCATGGCATGCCATTATCTGGGAGAAACTTTTGATCTGCACTGCGGCGGACAGGACTTGATTTTCCCGCACCATGAAAATGAAATTGCGCAGAGCGAAGCTGCTACCGGCAAAGAATTTGCGCATTACTGGATGCACAACGGCTATATCAACATTGATAACAAAAAGATGTCCAAATCCCTGGGCAACTTCTTCACCGTGCGGGAAGTGGCAGAACAGTATGGCTATGAGGTTATTCGGTATATGATGGTGCAGGCGCACTACAGAAGTCCGATCAACTACTGCAAGGAACTCCTCGATGCCTGCAAGGCTTCTCTGGAACGGCTGTATGCCTGCCGGGAGACTTTGGATCATGCCATTGAAGTGGCAAAGTCTGGTGCCATTGCGCCGGAGGCCGCAGCACTGTTTGAACAGCGGCGGCAGCAGTTTATCACTGCCATGGATGATGACCTCAACACAGCAGACGGCATGACCGCTGTTTTTGAACTGGTACGGGATTTGAACCGAATGAGTGCAGATGCTGCGACACCGAAGGAACAGCTCCAGGCTGGTGCAGCGCTGATGGATGAACTGACGGGCGTACTGGGCATTCTGTACAATCGGAAGAAACAGGAAGCCATTCCGGCAGACGTACAGGAATTGGTGGAACAGCGTGCTGCCGCCCGGAAGGCAAAGGATTTTGCAAAGGCCGATCAGCTGCGGGATGCAATTGCAGCACTGGGCTATCAGATTCAGGAAACCCGGCAGGGCACAAAGCTGACCAAGCTTGCAGAATAAGAAAGGACGGCGGCAATGGCGAAACGATGGAATCGTACAGTGGTAAAGCGTGTTTTGGTGATTTTGGCGCTGACCACGCTGATCAGTGCGGGGATGTTTTCCTGTTCGCTGTATATGCAGGAAAAGGCAAAAGAATATGTGGATATGAGCGATGCGAAAATGATCCAGATTGATCCGGTGCAGCCGGGCGATCCCATTGCCATTGTGCATACCACAATGGGGGATATCACAGCAGAATTGTATCCAGAGCAGGCACCAAAATATGTGGAACAGTTCACCAAACTGGCACAGGAAGGATATTATGACAATACCTATGTGTACCAGATTCAAAAAGGAGTTTATTTTGATGCCGGCAGTTCCGATGCCGTTGGTTCTCTAAAGGATACGAATTATGAAAAGGTACCGAAGGAGTCCAGCTCCAGCCTGTGGCCGCTGCGGGGGGCATTCTGTGCACCAACGACTTCCTCGGACACCAGCTTATGGAAGCGAATCAACGGAACGGTGCAGCAATACTGCGGAACCCGGTTCCTGGTCTGCAATACCGTTGTTTTCGATGGATCCATGAAGAAAGATTTAGAGGATATCTCCGACAATGCCAAGATGGTAACCGATGCCTTTTTGCAGTATGGCGGCATTCCGAACTATTCGCAGCAGATGACTGTTTTTGCACAGGCATTCGGCGAGGAGAGCTTTGCGGTAATCGATGCCATTACAGAAGCAGAAACGCAGAAGAAAAACAGCGCTTCCTATACGCCGCCTGTGGAGGACATTCTGATTACGGGAATTGAAATTACGACCTATGAGGGGCCGGAACTGAAGCAGCCGATTCCGGATGCACCGGAATCTGTGATGCAGCAGACTGAATCCACAGAATCTAGCGCCACTGCTACAAAATAAAAAGAATGCCTGTTCCAATCTTGGAACAGGCATTTTTTAGTTCATATTGTTTTCGCCGCCACGGGCAAACAGGCGTAAGACTTCTAAACGGAGCGCATGATGTTCCGGCTTGGATAAGTCGGGATCCTGCCGGAGCAGTTCTTTTGCAGCTGTCTGTGTTTCTTCCAAAAGTGCCATATCCTGCGTCATATCCGCAAGCTTCAGCGGCGGAAGACCATGCTGCCGCTGTCCAAAAAAGTCGCCGGGGCCACGCAGTTTCAAGTCCGCTTCTGCAATGCGGAAGCCATCACTGGTTTCGGTCATAATTTTCAAGCGCTGCTTGCAGGAGTCCGTGACATGATCGGTCATCAGAATGCAGTAGCTTTGATAGGAACCCCGTCCGATTCTGCCCCGCAGCTGGTGCAGCTGAGAAAGTCCAAATCGTTCGGCATTTTCGATCAGCAGGATGGTGCTGTTCGGTACGTCAATGCCAACTTCAATGACTGTGGTGCTGACCAGCAGCTGAATGTCCCCATTTTGAAATGCCTGCATGACGGCTTCCTTTTCTTTCGGTGCCAGTTTGCCGTGCAGCAGACCAACCCGATAGGCAGCAAAGGCACCCTGCCGGATGGATTCCGCATAGGCAGTGACAGCTTGCAATTCCTGATCGCTTTCCTCGATGGCTGGGCATACAATGTAGCCCTGCCGCCCCTGTTCAAGCTGCTTTTGAATAAAGGTATAGGCGCGTTCCCGCAGCCGTCCGGTGACAGCATATGTTTCAATGGGCAGTCTGCCGCGTGGTGCTTCCTTTAAAATGGAGATGTCCAAGTCTCCGTAAATGATGAGTGCCAGCGTGCGGGGGATTGGCGTAGCGGACATGACCAGCTTATGGGGAACGCCGCCCTTTGCCGCCAGTGCAGCACGCTGGGCAACGCCAAAGCGGTGCTGTTCATCTGTAATCACCAGACCCAGTTTTTGATATTGCACGTCTTTTTGAAAAATGGCATGCGTGCCGACCAGCAATTGCAGGCTGCCGTCTGCCAATTGACGGCGGATGGCGGTTTTTTCTTTTGCCGGTGTGGAACCGGTGAGGAGGGCAACGGAAATGCCGAGCGGTGCAAGGAACGCTTGCATGGTGTGCATATGCTGAGATGCCAGAATTTCAGTCGGTGCCATGAGGGCGCATTGCAGTCCGTTCTGAATGGCAATGTAGCAGGCGGCGG
>FR899091.1:10240-21902 GCA_000437255.1 Ruminococcus sp. CAG:403 | reverse complement strand
GGCGGCGGCGGCAACCACGGTTTTGCCGCTGCCGACGTCGCCCTGCAACAGGCGGTTCATGGGGACAGAACCGTTTAAGCTTTCCTGAATCTCTGTAATGGCGTGCTGTTGTCCTTCCGTCAGGGAAAAGGGAAGCGCTTGCTGAAAAGGCATTAGATCGACGGCGTGCATGGGATAAGGTGTTTCCTGACGGGTTTGGGTTTTCATCATGCACATGCCGAGCTGTAATTGCAGCAGTTCATCGAATGCCAGCCGGCGGCGAGCCTGTTCCATCTGCTGCGTGTCCTTGGGAAAATGA
Source organism: Ruminococcus sp. CAG:403 (assembly GCA_000437255.1). Classification (GTDB taxonomy): domain Bacteria; phylum Bacillota; class Clostridia; order Oscillospirales; family Ruminococcaceae; genus Ruminococcus_C. The sequence continues at coordinate 21,604 of FR899091.1, read as the reverse complement.
ATCTGCGTCAATGCATCCGGAAGCGGAAGCAGTTGATGTGCCGTGCGCAGATCGTCCGGCATCCAGTCGGCAGGCAGCGCCTGAAACAGGGCAAGTGCCTGCTGCATGTTGGTTTCGATCATGGCACCGGTCAAGCCGCTGGTCAGCGGATAGATGGGGCGGATCAGGTGTGTGCTGCCTGCCGGAATGCAGTGCGGCGAACTGATTTCCCGGCGCAGAAAATTGCCGGTGATTTTTCCGGACATGCAGTATGTCTGCCCGATGTGGAGGGCTTCAAAGGCGTAATTGTTATTGTAAATGACAATGGTAATCGTTCCGGAATCGTCTGCTGCAATGGCTTTGTAGACGGTCAGTCCTTTTCGCAGAAATTGCGGTGCCATCTTTTTTTGAATGGTGACGCAGATGGGGCTAACCGCTTGCAGCGGTGTCTCTGTAACCGGAATCGGGTGGCTGTAGTCCAGATATTGCCGGGGAATGTGATAGAGCAGATCATAAGGTGTTTGGATGCCTAGTTTTTCGTAAGCAGCGCTTCGTTTTTGTCCCACGCCCTTTAGTGTGCCGATGGGCTGGAACAGTGCCGTTTCTGTTGCAGTCATGAAATGATGCGCCTCCTTTTTGTGTTTTCATCATAGCATATTTTTGAAAAAGTTGCAACCAATATCGGCTTGTACCGGAATGCAGAGTTTTTACAAAATGAAACACATTTTTTACAAAAATGTGTCAAATAGACTGTGCTCGGCATAGAATTCATACAAAAGTCAATTTTGAATTGATGAAAATAACGGTAAAACATACAAAACCTTGTATTTGCGTGAAATTTTTGCTTTACAAAGCAAAAAAAATAGTGTATAATATAAGGGTTAGCATACAAAATAATTTGTGTGTAGAGGACAAAACAAAATGGAAAAAAACGGTTTTCCTGCTGACCGGTTGGGAAACAGAATGCCGTTTTTTCAATCCCTGCGAGCAATCGCATGAAATTGTTTTCTGAATTCCAATGGTTCCGTGTGTTTCCTTTGGAACACCGGTACTTTTGTCGGAAAATCAGAAGAGGTCTGCCGGATAATTTACAAAGGACCTCGCAAAACAAAGGAGAGAATCAATTGGATAAGTATGTGATTCACGGCGGACGGCGTCTGACCGGAGAAGTAGAAATTAGCGGCGCAAAAAATGCAGCAGTTGCACTGATTCCGGCTGTCCTGCTGTGTGACGAACCTTGTATTCTGGAGAATGTACCGGATATCAGTGATGTTTCCATTAGTCTCCATATTTTGTATGAAATGGGTGCCAGTGTGGAATACCTCGATCCGACTACTGTTCGGATTCATGCAAATGGACTGAAAAATTTTTGCGTGCCGTATGAAAGTGCAAGAAGAATGCGTGCTTCCTATTATTTCTTGGGTGCACTGCTTGGCCGTTTTGGAAAGGCAAGAGTTTCCATGCCCGGCGGATGTCCTTTGGGCGATCGCCCCATCGATCAGCACTTGAAGGCATTTTCTGCGCTTGGTGCAAGATGTAGCATTGAACATGGCATGGTCGATCTCTATGCGGAAGAATTAACAGGCAGCCAGATTTACTTAGATGTGGTTTCTGTCGGCGCAACGATGAATGCCATGCTGGCAGCGGTTCGGGCAAAGGGTCTGACTGTGATTGAAAATGCAGCAAAAGAACCGCATATTGTAGACTTGGCAAATTTCCTCAATTCGATGGGTGCCGATATCATGGGCGCCGGAACCGATGTGATTAAAATCCGTGGCGTAGAAACCCTGCACGGTGCAACGTATTCCGTTATTCCGGATCAGATTGAAGCCGGTACGTTTATGATTGCAGCTGCCGCAACCGGCGGTGATGTGCTGGTGAAAAACGTCATTCCGAAGCACTTGGAACCAATCACGTCCAAGTTGCGGAAAATTGGCGTCAATGTGGAAGAATTCGATGACAGCGTGCGTGTTTGGGTGGATGGACCGTTGGTTCGCACCAATGTAAAAACCATGCCGCACCCCGGTTTTCCGACCGATATGCAGCCGCAGATTACCACGCTGCTGACACTGGCAGAGGGCACCAGCATCATTACAGAGGGTGTCTGGGAACAGAGGTTCCGTTATGTGGACGAGCTGCGCCGGATGGGGGCTGATATTTCGGTGGACGGAAAAGTTGCCGTTGTAGAAGGAACTGGAAAGCTGACCGGTGCACCGGTGAAAGCCTGTGATTTACGAGCTGGTGCTGCGCTGATTATTGCCGGACTGGCAGCGCACGGCATTACCGAGATTGAGGATATCTATCACATTGAGCGTGGATATTCCAATTTGGTGGAGAAGCTCCAGAAGCTGGGAGCCGATATTTATCGAGAGTCTGGTTCCGTTTCCAGTATGAAAGAAGCGTTGTAAGCGCGGTCTGCTTTCAGCTGGGCAGAAGAAAAGCCAATCAAGTTGCTGTACAGAAATCCGCAGAGCGGGCGCTGTGCGGCAGCTTTTTTTATGGGAATAGAGAGGAAGAAACACAGTACATATGGCACGGTTTTATCCATTGTTTAGCTCTAGTAAGGGAAATGCCTCCTTTGTGGGAACGCCGAAAGGCGGCGTTTTGGTGGATGCCGGGGTTTCCTGTCGGCGCATCCTCAAGGCGCTGGAAGCACGGGACATTCCGCCGACAGCAGTGCAGGCTATTTTTATCACCCATACGCACAGCGATCATATCAAGGGACTGCGTGTGCTGCTCAAGCAGCTTGCCGTTCCGGTTTATGCAACAGCAGAGACAGTCGCATCTTTGCGGGAAGCACAGTATCTGACAGAATCGCAGGGCATTGCCCTTCCGGAAGGCGCATCCGTTTGTGTCGCTGACATGGCGTTTTCTGCCTTCCCGACGTCTCACGATGCAGTGGGCAGCTGCGGCTATCGCATTCATACAGCAGATGACCGTACTTGTGCGGTTTGTACCGACCTGGGTTGTGTGACAGATGCGGTGCAGGAAGCTGTGACGGGCTGCGACATGGTACTGCTGGAGGCCAACTATGACGGCAGCATGCTGCAAAACGGCTGTTATCCACCAATGCTGAAAGCACGCATTTGCAGCAGCCAGGGGCACTTATCGAATGCGGCAAGTGCAGAAGAGGCGGCATATCTGCTGGCGCATGGAACCACACGGCTGGTGCTGGGGCATTTGAGCCAGAACAACAATACGCCGCAGTGTGCAGAACAGACCGTACTGGACGGACTGACGGCCTTTGAACGGGATCGGGATTACTTACTAGAGGTTGCAAAACCGGAAGGATTGGAACGGGCGGTGATTTTTTAATGCAGCAGATTCAAATTGTAGCATATGGAAAATTAAAAGAGCGGTATTTGCGGGATGCCTGCGCAGAATATGAAAAGCGGCTGTCCCGGTTTTGTAAATTTCAGTGCGTGGAACTGGAACCTATTGCTTTGCCGGAGAAGCCGTCTGAAAAGGCAATTGCACAGGCATTGGAGAAGGAAGGGCAGGCACTTTTGAAATATCGAAAGGGCTGGACCATTGCGCTTTGCATCGAAGGAAAGCAGATTGACAGCCCGGCATTGGCACGGCAATTGCAGCAGGCGGCTGTTGGCGGTGCGCAGGCAGTGACCTTCTGGATTGGGAGCTCTTACGGTTTGTCTCCGGCAGTCAAGCAGGCGGCAGATTTTCGATTGTCGATGTCTCCGATGACTTTTCCGCACCAATTGGCACGGGTGATGCTGCTGGAGCAAATTTATCGCAGCTATCAGATTTTAGGCGGAACGCCCTACCATAAATAGCAGCATGTTCGAGTAATTGCTGCATCAAAAAGCTTCTTTTTTGTTTTCTTTTAATAGGTAATGATTTTATTGGAAAGAAGGAATCCTTATGAAAAAAGCAATGACGATTAGTTATGCAGTCGGCAAGAATTTATATCTGAATCTCACCAATCGCTGTCCTTGTGCCTGTACATTCTGTATTCGCAGCTTTGGAGATGGCGCCTATGGTTCTGATCCGCTTTGGTTGGAGCATGAACCATCCTATGAAGAAGTTTGTGCAGACTTGCGGCAAAGAGACCTTTCCAGCTATCAGGAGGTCGTTTTCTGCGGCTTCGGAGAGCCAACGGAACGTATGGAGTTGCTTCAGCAGGTTGCGGCTTACTTGAAGGCACACGGCGTTTCCTGTATTCGTTTGAACACCAACGGGTTGGCAGATCTCATTTATGGAAAGCCAATGGCACACGCTTTGCAAGGCTATGTGGATGTTGTATCGGTTAGCCTGAATGCCGGAACAGCTGCGGAATATGAAGCGGTAACCCGTCCGAAATTTGGTGCAGCTGCGTTTCCAGCTATGCAGCAATTTGCCGTTGCCTGTAAGCAGTATGTGCCAAAGGTGATGTTTAGCGTGGTGGATGTTCTGCCGGAATCGGAATTGGAAGCAGCCAAAGAATTGGCTGCCAAGCTGGACATTCCGCTTCGTATTCGGAAGTTTGATTCTTGATGCATTGCAAAAAAGAAAAATGCCTTCGCAAAAGCGGAGGCATTTTTGTTTGTAGGTTGTTTTGATCAGTTAGACTGGAAGCTGATTGCTCTTTCCGATCAGGAAGTCCAGCAATGCACGCAGATCCAGTGCATCCACACTGCCAGCAGTTTCAGTCTGCTCACAGTCTGCATTGGCTTCCTGCTGTGCATTGAAGTCCAGTGCACCACGCTGCTGCTTCTGGAAAGTTACCAGGTCTGCCAGCGTAACGCTGCCATCCAGGTTTACGTCTCCGTACAGTGCGTTTGGATTCGGCTGCTTGGTGGTGCCGGAATTTGTAGCAGTGGTGGTGTCCGGTGCAGCGGTGGTGGTATCCGGCTGTTCCGTTGTGGTAACCGGTTCGGTTGCTGTTGTTGTGGTGGTTGTCGTGGTCGTAGTCGTAACATTCGGCTTGGTGGTTGTAACGGTCGGATCCGGCTTGGTGCCGTCCGGTTCTACGCCCCAGATCAGGGTATCGCCGTCATACATGGTGATGTACGGGGTTTCTACCATGGCATCTTCGCCGCCCTGTGTAAGACCTTGATACGAATAGTCGTTGGTCGGATCCCATACGCCCTGGATGTTGTCCGGGATAGAGATGCGGAACTGACACTCGGAACGATGCTCCGACTGTCCGGTCGGCATGACAACGCTGCCGTCTGCGAAGGAAAGCTTTACATAGTAGATATTGCCGCTGTACTGGATTGGATCTGAAATGGAAATGGCGCCCTTATCACTTGCGTGCTGGTCATAGCCAACCCGAACGGAAACATCATTGATGGAGTAGCCGGCATCAACCAGCTCTGAAATGTCAAAGTAATAGTTGTAGGAAAGGTTCTTGACGGTTCTTGCCGGCCATGCAGAGTGGTTCATGGCAAATACTTTCAATTCCGTATAGCTGCCGGCAGATTGGTTGATAGAAGCCTTCACCAAGAATTCATCCCACTTCGGAGTTTCAGTCGGCGGGAAATCCGGGTCTGTGGTGCCGCCGTACTTTTGTACCATGGCACACAGGGCAGCGGTATAGCCTGCATTGTAGTCGATGGCAACTTCTGTATACTGGTAGTCCCCGATCTTGTCAGAGTATCCGTCCTGCTGATCTGGGCCGCCAACCAATGCACCGTAGAGGATGTGTGCATGCGGTTTTGCGTCTTCGCCTTCCGTTTGTCCGATGTTGCTCCACTTGTCGTTCCAAGCACCGCTGGAAGTTCTGTGGTGCCATGCCTGTGGATATTCATCGCCCATGCCAACGACATAGCTGAAGTTCTTGGAGTTGTCCCCAAAGCAATAATTCATCGTATCATCTGCGAATTTGGTGTATTTTGTAGAAAGTGCTGCATCATCTGCAAACAGTTCATCGACTGCCACATATGCCAGGAAAGCAGTTGTGGTTGCATGCCGCAGAGAGCCCCACTCGAACAGCCATGCCAGACCATCCGGTGTATGGGTAATCTGCTTGCCGCCGTATCCGGTTGTCCAGTATTCCAGATGCTTGCGGAACTGTTCCTTCCAGGTTGCATCGCCGGTGTTGATGGCATACAGCAAGGTACCGCCCTGCTGGGTGTCATCCCAACAATGGCCCCAAGTGAATTTATATTCATCGGACTGGGATTCCTTGCCCAGGTTTGGAATATAGTCGGTTTTACACAAATCCAGGTATTTCTGTTCTCCGGTTGCCATGTACATCCAGTTGGCAGCGAAGAACAAATCGTCATAGAACGTGGTAATTTTATAATACGACCGTTCTGCCGGGTCGTCTCCGATGGAACGATTCTTATCGGCACGTTCAAAGCAAGCGGTTGCATGATCCAGATATTCTTGTGCCTTATCCGGATCGGAATCCTTAAAGCAAAGGTAACCGGTGCAGAGGGCGGCTGCCATCTGTGCTTCAATACAGCTGTCGTTGCAGGTGAAGTATGGCCGTTCTGTTTCGCCCTTCATCAGTTCATATTTTGCCATATACATCTCCGCAGCGCCCCACCATACGTGGTCGAAGCTGCCGTCGCCGATCATATAGACAATTTTGTCGCCCAGGTCACACTTGACCAGATAATCCAAAACAAACTGGAGGTTGTTGCGGTACTCTGTGAGTTCGCCGCAATCCTTTACGCCGTCCGGATATTGGAGCAACCCCCAACCCAGCATGGTTGCAGAGTAGGCATTGGTGAGGGTAAATTTCAGGTGGTCGCCGGCATCATACCAGCCGCCGGGTACATAGTCATTGGTCATGCTGTCAGCACGCCAGGAGACTTCATTCCAATCCGGGAGCACGCCGGACTGCTGTACCTGATAGAAGAACATCGATTTTTGCAGTGCTTCGCCATAGTTATAGGACGAGTTGGCACTTGTTCCTGTTGACTCTGTATCCGCAGAGACAACACCGGAAAGCGGCTGTGCAGCACCGACCGTGGTCAGAACGGCAGCAGATGCAGCGGCAATCCATTTTTTGATCAACATAGGATCCATCCTTTCTGTTTCAGCTTGAGAAAACATTTCTTTCTGGGAAGGCAGGAAATTGCCTTCTTTCCCCATTTTACTTTACTACAATTTTTCGAGTTTGTCAAGTATTTTTAGAAACCCTTACAAAAACATGCCAAAGCAAAAGCCAGCGGAGCATTGGTACAAAAGCTTTTGTACTTTAATTTTTCTTGTAGAATGCCGGCAGAGCGTTATGATATTGTTTGCAAAAATGCGAGCAGCAATTCCTGCTGATTTGGTGTTAGTATGCTCCATTGCTGTAGCAATTGGCGCTGCTGCGGCGTGAGATCCATTACAGCATTTTGATCCCATGCAAAAAATTGAGACATGGTAATGCCGAATGCATCACAAATGCGTTGCAGGGATGCAACGGATGGTGTAATATTTTTTCGGAACCAGGAAGAAATCGTGGTTTGTGCAATGCCGGATTCCAATGATAATCGGTATTCTGTCCATCCTCGTTTCTTTTTTAATTGGAGAATTCGCTCTAGTACAGTCATATCATCACCCTTTTCGTATATTATATACGAAAATCCGCTTGGCTTTTAATCCTTTTTCTCGTATAATTAATACGATCATTCGTATTAGGAAGGCGGAATAAAAAGCACGCAGATAGGGAATGATTTCCGCTGCCTGCGTGCTTTTTGATTGCTTAGTATACGATCTTGTATAAGTTGGGGAAGAGGTCTAAATATTCCGAAAGAACCTTTCGGTAGGAAGATCCCGGATCATTGATCACAAAGTCAGATGCCTGGAAGCTCTTCCCGTCTCCGGTGTATCCGGTTACCACCACCCAGTGCTGGCTGCCATTGGATTTGGTTGCTCCAATGATTACCGGCTTGTTTTCCAGCAGCTTTTCGTAAATGGTTCGATAGCAATTCGAAGCGCTGCCCGGTTCTGCCATGGTGTAACCCAGATTGGTGAAGGAAACCCACATCAGATCATCACCGCTGAAGGTCAGCTTGGAAAGCATGTCATCCGGATGGGTCTCTGTTCCGGTCTGGTAGGAATATTTCATGGAGAGACAAGTGACCAAACAGCCAACTTGTCCGATTGTCTGGTAGTTGATTTTGGTGTTGCTCCAGCTTTCGCCAAACTGCTTGTAATCCGGTACATTCAGCTGAATGGCTGCACTTGGTTCCCGAATTTCGGTCAGCTTGCCATCTTTGCCAAAGACCATGATCTTGCCGTCCAGCTCAAATTCGCCGGTTTGCCGGATACCGTTTGCATCAAAGTAATAGGTCTCGCCGTCCAGTTCCTGCAAGCCAGTCAATGCACCGGTTTCCGTAAAGTAGTAATGGTTGCCGTCCGTTGTAATCCAGCCGGTCAGCATGACACCGTTCTGATCGAAGCAGTACAGGGTGCCCTTTATTTTGATCATGCCGGTTTGCATGATGCCGAATGCATCAAAATAATAGTGCTTGCTGGCAATGGTCTGGAAGCCAATGGTTAAAGCACCGGATTCTCCCGCATAATAGGTGTGTCCGCCTGTGGTGATCCAGCCTTTTTGCAAGGCACCGGTTTCCTGGAAGAAATACCATTCACCGTCCAGACTGAACAAACCAGTCTTTGCAGCACCTGTTGCATCGAAGTAATAGGTGGAACCGCTGATGGTCTGCCAGCCGGTCAAAGCGCCGGTTTTCGTGCAGTAATACTGCTTGCCGTTGATGGTCTGCCAACCTGTGCACAACGTGCCGTCTTCTGCAAAGTAGTAGGTTTCCTGATCAATGGTCTGGAGACCCGTGCTCATGGCACCGTTTTTCTGAAAATAGTAGGTCTCGCCGTCAATGGTCTGGAAGCCGGTCAGCATCATGCCGGCATCGTTGAAGTAGTACGTATTGCCCTGTGTGGTGATCCAGCCGGTGTTCATCGCACCGTCTGTTCCGAAGGAATATGTTTTGCCGTCAATGGTTGCAAATCCAGTCAATGCATGATAGCTGCTGTCAAAATAGTACACCTTGCCGGCAATGGTCTGCCAGCCGGTCACAGCCGTTCCATTTTCTTGGAAGTAGCAAAGCTTGCCGTTATCCGTTACCCAGCCGGTGCACAGCATACCGGATGCATCAAAGGCATACCGATGGTTGCCGATGGTCTGGAACCCGGTGAGCAGTTCGCCGTTGACATCGCTGTAGCAGCGTCCGCCGTCCGGCAAGGTTGTCCATGTATCGGTGCGCAGGGCACCGTTTTCATCGAAACAGTACAGGGTTTGATCGATGGTCTGCACGCCGGTGACAGCTGCGCCGGACTGTGCCTTGTCAAAGTAGTAAGTGGTACCGTCCATGGTGCACCAGCCTAAGAAGGGGGTGCCATCGTCTGCAAAGCGGTGAATGGTGCCATCCGAGAGCGTCAGAAGCCCGGTTTCCAATACGCCGTAATCATCGAACGCATAGGTAATGCCGTCAATGTTCCATTCTCCTACGTACTTGCCGTTTTCCTGATCCACATAATAAAGGTTGTTTCGGTAAGAGATCCAACCGTTCTGCTGCTGACCGGTTTTGGTATCGTAGAAGTAGCGGGAACCATCCAGCGTCTGCCAGCCGGTTTTTAAGGTGCCGTCCGGTGCAAACAGGTACTGGGTGCCGTCCTCTAAGGTCAGCTGGGATTGTGCATAGGTGCCGTCTTCAAAATAATAGTAGAGGTTTCCGTTGTCGGCGGCATACCAGCCAGCCTGTGTAACCGGAAGCTCTGCTGCGGTATCTGTGATGATCCGAGAGCCGTCTTCTGTGATCTCGATGGGGAACAAGATGCTGGATTCTTCTGCAAAGCCATGTATGGAACCGATTGTAAGAGCTGTTACCACTCCACATCCTGCAAGGATCCATTTCAAACCCTTGTGCCATATATGTGCCATTGGAATCACGTCCTTTCTGAATCCGTTTTCGATCAACAATTCGATTCGTTTCGTAACCGCTCTTTCATAAATGGAAGATTTTTGTTATCAATTTGTCACGAAACTATCTTTTATTATACGCATCTGTTTGGCATTTGTCAACGTATTTCCAAAGAATTTACTGAAAGGCAATGTTTTTTTGGTGCAATGCACAAAGCCGCAAAGCTTCTAAATTCTTTTTTCCATCAAATTCGGATCCATTTTGTATGATTTTTTGGAAGAGTTGCATTTTTTGCGGCTGCATGGTATAATATTTCCAGATTTTCATTCGAACAGCAGCAGATAGGCTGCGGATTCGGAGCAGAAGGAGGAAATGCTTCATGAAGCTGCTGCATAGCACACCAAAAGCAGACGGTTTTTCCATGCCCGGAGAATTTGAACCGCATCAGGGCTGCATCATGATCTGGCCGGATCGGGCGGATTCCTGGCAGTACGGCGGTTACGGGGCACGTGCTGCCTTTACAGAGGTTGCCACTGCCATTTCCCGTTGGGAACCGGTGACCATGCTGGTTAATGATGCACAGTACGAAACGGCACGCACCATGCTGCCGGATGCTGTACGGGTGGTGGAATGTTCCACCAATGATGCCTGGGCAAGAGACATTGCACCGACCTTTGTCCGCCGTGCAGATGGAACCGTTCGGGGTGTGGACTGGCAGTTCAACGCCTGGGGCGGTCTGGTGGACGGCCTTTATTTTCCATGGGAAAAAGACTATCATGTAGCCAGAAAGTGCTGCGATTTGTTCCAGATGGATTGCTATGATGCACGGGATTTCGTTCTGGAGGGCGGCAGCATCCACAGCGATGGGGAAGGCACCATTCTGACCACGGAAGCTTGCTTGCTGAGTGCCGGACGCAATCCGCAGATGAGCAAGGCAGAAATTGAACAGAAACTGCTGGAAATGCTGGGTGCGGAAAAGGTAATCTGGCTGCCGAGCGGAATCTATCAGGATGAAACCAACGAACATGTCGATAATATTTGTGCCTTCACCAAGCCGGGAGAAGTCGTGCTTGCCTGGACAGATGATCCGCAGGATCCGCAGTATGAACTGTCCGCTGCCTGTCTGCGGGTGCTGGAACAGGAAACTGACGCAAAGGGGCGCTCCATCCGGGTGCACAAGCTGCCAATTCCTTCTAAGCCAGTCTGCATGACTGCAAAAGAATGTGCTGGCATTGGACTTTGGGACGGACAGCCAACCCGTACACCGGGCGAACGGCTGGCGGCTTCCTATGTGAATTTTTACGTGGCAAACGGCGGCATTCTGCTGCCGCAGTTCGGAGATCCCATGGATGTCGTGGCACAGAAAACGCTGCAAACGCTGTTTCCCACACGGGAAATCGTCCCGATTGCAGCACGGGAAATCCTCATCGGCGGCGGAAACATCCACTGTATCACCCAGCAAATACCAAAGTAAAAGGAGTGTTTTTTCATGCGAACTGTTACTGTTGCAGCCATTCAGATGGCTTGCACACCGGAGCGGGAGGAAAACTTACAGACCGCAGAACGC
>FR899091.1:3579-10206 GCA_000437255.1 Ruminococcus sp. CAG:403 | reverse complement strand
GGCTGCCGCAGCAGGTGCCAATGTCATCCTGTTGCCGGAGTTGTTTGAAACACCATATTTCTGCCAGGAACGGCAGTATGCATACTATCAGCTGGCAACCACCCCGGAAGAGAATCCTGCCATTGCAAGATTTCAGCCGATTGCAGCAGAGCTGCATGTGGTGCTGCCCATCAGTTTTTTTGAGCGTGCCGGAAATAACACGTTCAATTCCATTGCGATGATTGATGCAGACGGCAGCTACCTAGGCTGTTACCGAAAAACGCACATTCCGGATGACCATTTCTATCAGGAGAAATTTTATTTTACACCAGGGGATACCGGATTCCGGGTTTGGAAGACCCAGTACGGCACCATCGGCGTTGGAATTTGCTGGGATCAGTGGTTCCCGGAAACTGCACGCTGCATGGCATTGATGGGAGCAGAACTGCTGCTGTATCCGACCGCCATTGGTTCGGAGCCCATTCTGGAGGTGGACAGCGCACCGCACTGGCAGCGTGTCATGCAGGGACATGCGGCTGCCAATCTGATGCCGGTCATTGCCGCCAATCGCATTGGAACCGAAACGGTAACGCCCTGCATGGAGAACCAGCAGCAGAAATCGGCGCTGACGTTTTATGGAACCTCCTTCATTACAGATGCAACAGGTGCGGTTTTGCAGCAGGCAAGCCGGGACTATGCTGAGATCATTCAGGAGACATTTGATCTGGATGAATTGGAGGAGCAGCGGTTGAGCTGGGGCTTGTTCCGGGATCGCCGTCCGGAGCAGTACCGCTTAATCAGTCAGCCGATTTCAGGAGCGAATACTGTACGCTAAAAAAGAATCGGAAACAACAAAAATCCGCAGATCATTACGATCTGCGGATTTTTTCATAGTATTCAAAGAGAAGCATCATTTTGATGCAGGTGCATCGTTATTCTTCTTCTTTTGAATCTGCTTCTTCTTTTTTCGGGGTGGATGCTGTTTCCTCCTTTTGTTTAGAAGCCGGGGCATCGGAAGCAGGTTTCTTTTTGGGCTTCTGCTTTTCTGTCACTTCTTTTGCGTGCGATTCAGCAGAATCCGCTTCCTTTTCAGTCGATTTGTCTTCCTTTGCCTTAGGCGGCTGATAGGAGGCTTCTGCTGCGTCCAGCTCCTTGCAGAGTGTCATACGAATCCAGATTGCAGCAGCGGCTGACAGGATACCGGCAATGCCGATTACAACCGCAAATCCCAGCATCTTCGAAATGGAGACAGTATTCGGTTCATCGATTACGGCAGCTCCATAAGCGCCGCAGTAGGAGAGAACCACCTGTAAAATGGCCAGCATGGTCAATTCAGACGTGCTGCCCCGAGCGGTTTCATTGGTTGCCTTCGGCAGTGCCTGCATGTGGCGGTAGCCGATGAAAATCATAAAGCCTTGATAGAGCACGGCAATTACGACCAGTGCAATCCAGAAGCCAGCCATATTGTTGCGGGTCTGCGCTTCCACACTGCCGTCTGCAATGGCATTGTAAGCGGAGTATGCGCTATAGCCGACAACGGCCAGCAGAATGGCTTCAATACCAGCGAGCAGCATGGGAATCTTGAAGCGGGAAGCTGCCTGTTTCTTTGCTTTGAGGGACGGTGCGGAATTGGAAGCAGAGCTGCTGACGGATTTGCTTCCGGCAGCTGTCTTTTCCCGGATGCTGGTATCGGATTTTACTGCCTTTGCGGTGAGGCTGCCCGGAATCGGAAGACCGGCTGCCAGAAGGGCACGGTTGCGGCGTTCGGTTTCCATTGCCTTGTTGTGCTTGCGGTCGTAGAGGTACAGGAGTACAGTCAGTGCAATGCCCAGTACCAGCAGCAGCATATACAGATACCAGTGCGGCGGACGGTAAATCATTTCTACCGTATGCTCGCCGGCATCTAAGTGGAGTGCCAGCAGAGCGCCGTCCATCGGGCCGTTTTCTGCGCTGCCCCAAGTGTTATAGGCACGCAGGATGCTGGTGTAGTACATTCCCTCCGGAACAGCCAGTGCATTGCCTTCGTCATCGGTTGCGGTCTTGTCATAGTAGTCGATCTTCTTGCCGTCTACCTTGACTGTCCAGCCCGGTTCGTTCGGAATGCTGGTCATCATGATCTGACCATCGGAAGCCTGAATGGTTCCCTTCATCTTGTTGCCGGAGAATTCTGTAATATCCCACTGATTGCTTTGCAGGGTTTGGATGTCTGCCTCGTAAGTTGCAACATCCAGGCTGTAGAATAGCGGATTTTCTACGATGGCATACTTGTTGTTGGTGCCGGCATCGCCGTTTGCAATGGTCATACGCAGGCAGAGCTTGGTGCCCGGTTCAAAGGAGCCGAGCTGCTTGATGCAGTAATCATCGCCTTCGAAGTAGTTGCCGAACCATTCGTAGTTGGTGCTGGTGCCGTCCTTGTTGCCGTAATCCTGGAGTTCATCGCTCCACTTGCCCAGCCACAGGTTTACCTTCTTCTGGTTGTTGGTCTTGAAGTAGAAATAAACAGGGTTGCTGTCCGGTACGGTGATCTGATAGTCAACCGTTGGGTCTGCCGCATCCAATGTTGCGGTGTAGCAAACTTGTCCGTTGTAGTCTGAAACGGTAACGTCATGCACAACCGGTTCGCCGCCGTCCAGTTCTACCTTCTTGTAGTATTCCTTCGGGCCATCGTTGGCGAGTGTGCCGGTGCAGGCGCTCAGAATGTAGTTCTGTGTATTGAATGGGTTGTCGTTGCCCAAAGTCAGAATTTCGATGTCATCATCTACCATGTAGCCCATTGCCAGTGCATCCGGGTTCTGGTAAACGGTTCCGGTCTGTGCGGTGGAGTACTGATCTACATAGTCATAAGTCCAGTCTGCACCATCCTTCTGAACCGGTGTATAGGTGGTGCTGAGCATACGATCGGAAGAATCATCGTTGTTCTTCTTCAGGACGTACTTGATGCCCAGCAGGGAGTCGGCGATGGGGGTATTGCCGTCATAACGGCTGGAATAGCTTTGTGCGCTGTAGCCCAAAATAGAGAGCAGGTTCAGAACCTTTGTATTCATGACGGAACTGGAGTGGGAAACGCCGCGCAGTCCCAGCGCATTGTTGTCGTTGATGCAGCGGAAGTAGGTCTTTTCTGCCCGGTAGAGACTGCTGTCGTAGTCCTCCAGTTCCTGGCTGATTGCCCGGCCGGTCTGAATGAACTGCTGATAGGATGCCCGGCTGGAGTATGCCACTTCCTTGTCGATGTCCTTCATGGAGTCAGTTGCATTATAAATGGCTTCGCCGCTGATGCAGAAAATGGTGGCAATGCAGACGCTGAGGCCAACCCATTTCTTTCCAGCTTTCAAGCCCTCCCGCATGAAGTAGATGGCAATGATGTAGACGCAGACCAGTGCGGCAGAAATCCAGATGCTATTCTTGGCAAGCTGATCGTATCCCTTTGTATTGATGTAGAAGAGGACTGCCAGAATGCCCAGCAAGCTTCCGCCCAGCGGCAGATTCTTGATGCCGTCCAATTTGGAGAAGGTTGTTGCTGCCATGGAAACCAGGATAAAGGAAACCAGGAAGGAGTAACGGAACGGGAGCCAGTTTGGAACCTGTCCGCCGTGCCACATAATGTCAATCGGTACCACATAAATACTGGTAATCATGGCACCCAGCAGCAGGGAATAACCAATCTTCTTGCGGATTTCAATTTTCTTGTTGCAGTAGAACAGCGGGAGCAGAACCACGGTAAACAGACCGCAGTAAATTTCCGGTTTGCCCTGTACGTTTACAGAGTCATATTGTGCCGGCAGCAGCTGCGGCAGCAAATCGACCAGATTGAAGCCGTCCTGGACACGCCAGGTCATATCCGGTTCGGAGAAGTCGAATTTACCAAGCTGCAAGGTGCTGTAAACAGACAGCAGCATAAAGGCAGAACACATCAGCGCAATGCCGGTGCAGTAGCCGAATCGTACAATGGTCATGCAGTAATCCCGTGCCTGCATATGCTTCCGGTCTTTTCCAAAGATCAGATAGAAGACAAAATACAGTGCGGTGAAGATGGCAACCATGTAGCCGATGTAGAAGTGTGAAACAAACATCAAAGCCAGTGCAATGATGTAGTTGGCTTTTCTGCCGTCCTCAATCAGATATTCCACACCCATCATAATCAGCGGCAGCCAGATGACACCATCCAGCCACATTGGGTCGATCATCTGAATGACAGCATATGCCATCATGGCATAGACCGTGGAGAACAAAACCGAGTTAAGCGGTTTGATGTTTCGGCGGCGCTGTAGGAAACAGCTGAATGTAACGCCGGCTGCACCCAGTTTGCACAGCTGCATAATCAGCAGGCTGCCCAGCATAAACTTTTCCGGCAGCAGCATTACAATTAGAGTGAATGGGCTGGCTAAGTAGTAGCCGATGATTCCCAGGAAGCCGCCGGAGAGGTTCCGAGACCAGTTATAGAAAATACTGTCGCCGCCCCAGAATGCATCCCGAAGTGCTTCAAAGTAATAAACATACTGTCCGTTCAAGTCGAGTACCAGAACGGATTGCTGTTCCTGTCCCTCTCTTGCGAATGGATAAATGCCGAAGAGGGCGTATGCAATATAGGTCAGTACAACCGGCAGCAGAAAGGCAAGGAAATAAATTTTATTGCGCTTGAACCAATTCTGTGTGGCAGACAAGACCTTTCCGGGAACCGTTTGCGATGGAGACGCAAGCTTCCCGGCCGGCAAGGTTGCCGTTTTTGTAAGACTTTGCTTTGCCATGAATAACCTCCTGTTTTGGATAAAAATGCCGCCATGGAGCTGCGGCAGGAGCCTTCTCCCCATTGACAAACGCTCCAGATCGTTTTATACTATAATCAGGATTTTTGAAAAGGGAAGGTGTTTCCGATATGCAAATTCCAATGGTGGTGCAGTCGGCTGTCCGTATGGCGGTGCAGCACGCAGGCGGTCTGCACAAAGATACGGTATTTCTGCTGCTGGCAGGGCTTTGCACCTTGCTATATGGAATCAGCATGGTGCTGCTCGTGCGTGCCTTTCGGCGTGCAAAAGAGCGGGTAGAGACCCAAAAGGGTGCCGCTGCATCAGAATCCGGCGACAAGCCGACCGAGTCGGATTCCGTTACGGGCAAATGAACCAGCCATCTGCTGTTTCAATCAGATACAAACCAGCTTCAATGGTGGACGTTTTTCCGTCCGCTGTCAGATCCAGAGAAAGTTCCAGATAGCAGCCATCCTGAATGGTGCTTCGGAAGTCTTCGCCGGAAATTTCATTCAGCATGGTGTACAGCTGATCCAGATTTGAAGTCGAATCTGTTTCGGAAATATAGTGATCCACTGTAATCATTGAAATGGTACAGCCGTCTGCCGTCATTTCTTCCCAGTCCCGGTACTGCCGGTGAATCAGCTGTGACGTTGACATGACGCCGCTGTATACCGTATCCCGCCAATAGGCGATATAAAAATCAACGGTTACAGCGCAGTAGGCATCTTTGTCCTGTGTCAAAATTGCATTGTAATACTTGGTGATTGCAGTGAGCTGATCCTCCGAAAGAAATCGTTTATCATAGCTGATCGGCAGCGCATAGGTTTCAGTATCATCTTTCATGGTGGCGCCGTATTCCAGGTCCTCCATATCAACCGTTACCTCTGAAGCGCTGCTGGAAGAATCTCCTTTGCATCCGCCGAGCATGCCTGCCAGGCAGACAACACAGAGCAACAGTGCGAGCAGGTGTTTCTTTGATTGCATTCCAATCCACTCCTTTCTTCAAAAAGTTCCAGTTGCCGCAGCATCTGGATTCCTTCTTGTTTTTCAAAAACAAGCCCTCAAATAATGTAGCACATTTTCACACAATTGTCAACGGAATCTCGATAGTTTGTATAAAACGTATAAAGATTTTGTTCCGATTTTCCATTCATTTTCACGAAAGAAGCAGGTGACAGAATATGCCTCGATTTTTTCTGGAATCCATAGAGGAGTCCAACATTCAAATTACAGGAGAAGATGCTCATCATATTGGTTATGCGCTGCGAATGCGTCCGGGCGATGCGCTGACCGTCTGTGCCAACGGCAGGGATTATCATTGCCGCATCCGGAAGCTGACGGCGGATACCGTTTATCTGGATGCAGAGTCCAGTGTGCTTTGTGCTGCCGAGCCGAGCGTTGCCATTACACTTTACCAAGCAGTTCCCAAGTCGGACAAGCTGGCACAGATTATTCAGAAATCTGTGGAACTGGGTGTGGTGCGAATTGTGCCGGTTCTGACCCGTCGCTGTGTGGCACGCCCTTCTACCGCAGATTTTCAAAAGAAACTGCCCCGTTTGCAAAAAATTGCGCAGGCGGCTGCCAAGCAGGCCGGCCGCGGCTGCATTCCGGAAGTGGCACCGCTGTATTCCTTTTCGCAGGCGATCGCAGAGATGCAGCAGGCAGAGCAGAGCCTTTTGTTTTATGAGGGCGGTGGGGTACATCTGCAAGAGCTACAGCTTACAGGCTGCCGAGACCTTGCTATTTTTGTCGGCAGCGAAGGCGGTCTGGATCCAGAGGAAGCAGAAGCTGCCAAGCAGGCAGGACTACAGCCAGTTTGGTTGGGGCCTCGGATTCTGCGCTGTGAGACTGCACCGCTGACTGCATTGTCGGTATTGCTGTATTTAACGGGTAATTTATAAAA
>FR899091.1:0-3536 GCA_000437255.1 Ruminococcus sp. CAG:403 | reverse complement strand
CAGGACGCCCTGTTTCTTATCCAAGAATGGTATATACGCCGTCTTTTTCTACCATCAATACTTCATTTCCTGTAATGAGTTCTTTTTCTGTGCCGTCACAGTCTGCTTTGAGTGTAACCGCAATGTCCCAGACCTGATCTGCATCCTCGGATACTTCCTTTGAAAAAGTATCACCCAGGATGGAGTTGTAAGTGGTGAGGTAATCATCCAGGAAATTGGAATCCTCTTCACTGGCTGGCTGAGCAGGTGTCATCTCAATTGCCGTAATGTGGTACTGTTCTGTTCCGGCATTATCTGTCAGCATCTGATGGAAGCTTTCCAATGCCGTTTCCAGTCCGTAGCCGTAATTTTCCTGTAACCAGGCATCAATTTGATCGGCATACGGTGTATAAAGACTGGAGCGGTACATCTGGAAATTCTGTGTTTCAATGGCATAGAAGTAGGTGGCAATCGCATCCGCACAAGCTTCCGGAACATCGTCTGATTCATATTCCAGATCATATGTCATATCTTTGATGTCAGATTCTGTCGGCAGTTCTGCTTTCGGCTGTGTTTCCACGGTTGTTCCCTGAGCATCTGCATCCGTGCCGGAAGCAGATGGGGAGGTTTCTGTGTTGGATTCCGTTTCTGCTGAGGAGGCAGAAGAACTGCCTGCCTCTGTCTGTGCAGCACTGGAGGCGGAATTGCTGGAAGAAGACGCAGTGTCCTGCTTCTTGCTGCATGCGGTTGCAGTCAGCAGAACACTTGCTGCCAGTGCAACCAGCAGGCATCGATTCCATGTATGCATAAAATCGTATCCTTTCTGTTAGGAGAGCGGCTGGGTTGCCACGCCGTTCTCGGTCGCCCACTGTTCAATGGTAGATCCGCTGGGGCAGGTAATGGTGGCCGGAATGGTTTCTCCGGCACTCCACCACTGGCTATATGCCAGCGTTGGATTTTGGATGGTCAGGTTGGTCAGGCTGCCGCAGCCGGTGAAGGCTTCCTCTTCTACCGTAGAGACACTGGCAGGCAGCGTCAGTTCCGTCAGGGAAGAGCAGCTTGCAAATGCAGCCCGGCGAATGGTGGAAACCGATTCCGGAATGATGACGGTTGCCAGATTGCCGCAGTCAATGAAAGCGCTTTCCTCAATGGAAATCAAGCCGTTCGGCAGGGTAACACTGGTCAGATTCCAGTTGGCTTCAAAAGCATGGTCCCCGATTTTGGTGACAGCAAACCCATCAATTGTATCCGGGATCATTAAAATCTCAGCATCGCCGGTATAATCGGTGATGGTGATGGTGTTGTCTTCGTTCATGGTATATACAAACGTATCCGATACCACAGCAGAGGAGCCGTTTGCCGCTGTAATAGCCGGCACGGCACTTTGATTGGCTGAATTGGTACCGTTGTCATCGGAACAGCCTGCTGCAAATAGGGTTGCCATTGTCAGCAATGCTGCCCAGATGCTTCTTTTCCAAATATGATTCATGGCATGGTCCTTTCCAAATAGGGATCGAACGATCCAATTTGTCGGTTGTTACTTGAGTTTTCCCCGCTGCTTTGCACGCAGTTGGTTGCTGAGGATCTGCTTCCGGATTCGCAGAGATTCCGGGGTAACTTCCAGCAATTCATCATCTGCCAAAAATTCCAGGCAGTCTTCCAGACTCAGGTTGCGGGGCGGAACCAGACGCAGTGCGTCGTCACTTCCGCTGGCACGGGTATTGGTCAGATGCTTCCGCTTGCAGACATTGACTACGAGGTCTTCTGCCTTCGGAGAAGCACCGACTACCATGCCTTCATAAACCGGAACACCTGCACCGATGAAGAGCGCACCACGTTCCTGTGCATTGTACAGACCGTAGGTAACTGCTTCTCCTGTTTCAAAGGAAATCAAAGAACCGGTGTTTCTTCTCGGAATATCGCCTTTGTATGGCTCATAGTCATGGAACAGGCTGTTCATGATGCCTTCGCCCTTGGTATCCGTCAGGAATTCGCTCTTATAACCAAACAAGCCACGGGACGGAATCAGGAAAGTCAGACGGGTGCGGCTGCCCTGCGGATGCATATCTTGCAGTTCGCCCTTTCTGGCACCCAGCTTTTCCATAACGGAACCCACGCATTCTTCCGGTACATCAATTGAAAGTTCTTCAATTGGCTCATAGCGCTTGCCATCTATTTCTTTATATAGAACATGCGGCGTAGAAACACCCAGTTCGTAGCCTTCCCGGCGCATGTTTTCGATTAAGATGGAAAGGTGCATTTCGCCACGGCCTGCAACACGGAATGCATCGGTGCTGTCTGTTTCTGTAACACGCAGGGAAACGTCTCGCAGCAGTTCCTTCATCAGACGATCACGCAGCTGACGGGAAGTAACAAACTTGCCCTCCTTGCCGGCAAACGGACTGTCGTTGACAGAGAAGGTCATTTCGACCGTTGGTTCGCTGATTTTGGTAAACGGCAGCGGTTCAAAATGTTCCGGATCACAGACGGTATCTCCGATGGAGATGTTTTCAATACCGCTGATCCAAACAATATCGCCGACGGTTGCCTTTTCTGCCGGAACACGCTGTAAGCCCTGAATTTGCAGCAGGGAAACAACCTTGTTTTTGTGGGTTTCTTCCGGATTGTGATAGTTGCCGATTACGATACTCTGATTGACTTGAATGCTGCCTCGTTCGATTCTGCCAACGCCGATTCTGCCGACATATTCATTATAGTCAATCGAGGAGATCAGCATTTGCAGCGGCTGATCCGCATCGCCTTCCGGCGGATCGATATAATGGATAATGGTATCGAACAGCGGTTTCAGATCGGTTCCGGGCGTATGCGGATCCGTGGAAGCTGTTCCGGCACGGCCAGAGCAGTACAGGAAGGGGATGTTTTCCAGCTGTTCTTCGCTGGCATCCAGATCCATCAGCAGTTCCAGTACTTCGTCGCCGATTTCATCCAGTCTGGCATCCGGACGGTCAATCTTGTTGACCACTACAATAATCTTGAGTCCCATTTCCAGTGCCTTGGAGAGTACGAAACGAGTCTGCGGCATCGGGCCTTCTGCGGCATCGACCAGCAGCAGGGCACCATCTACCATGCTCAAAACACGTTCTACCTCACCTCCGAAGTCGGCATGTCCTGGTGTATCAATGATATTAATCTTGGTATCCCCATACCGAACGGAAGTATTTTTTGCTAAAATGGTGATGCCGCGTTCCCGTTCCAGGTCATTGGAATCCATTACACGTTCTGCAACGGCCTGGTTTTCCCGGAAAACGCCGCCTTGCTTCAGCATTTCATCCACCAATGTGGTCTTTCCGTGGTCTACGTGTGCAATAATGGCAACATTTCTCAAATCAGTTCGTATCATATTTTTGATATCCTTCTTTTTATCTGTAGATTGATCCGGCTTTCAGAAGCAACCATGCTTCTGAGAAAGCAGCGGTTTTTCACAATAAAAAAAGAACAGGTGAAATTAACATTCGACCTGTTCTTTGGTGGGAGAGGATGGATTCGAACCATCGAAGCTAGAAGCAACAGATTTACAGTCTGCCCCCTTTGGCCAC
>FR899090.1:92908-98460 GCA_000437255.1 Ruminococcus sp. CAG:403 | reverse complement strand
GGTTGCTGTGATACCTGCGCACTCGTCCTGACCAAATACATAAGAATTGATCTCTACAGAGCCATCTGCTTCGCCCCATGCAGGTTCTACATCACCATTTGCCAGTTCGCCACCAATTTTCCAAGTCGGCTTGTCAATCGGATTGGAAGCAGTTGTTGTGGTAGTCGGAGCTGCTGTTGTGGTCGGAGCTGCTGTTGTGGTTGCAGAGCCAGCTGTTGTAGTAGTGGGCGGTGTCTCACCGTCGCCAACAACGATCTTCAAAGACTGTGTGCTGCTCGGTTCTGTGTAGGTCTTACCAGAAGAGCTGAACAGCATATTGGTCCAACGCTTGCCCTGTCTATCCAGGTCATCGTCACCTGTAAAGTCTACATAATAAGTACCTTCTGCAGTACCCTTCTTTACAACAACATCAAATGTCTGCATTGCAAACTCATCAGAAGTACCAGCAAAAGAAGTAGCGGTGCTCAGCTTGGTCATCCACTTGATGTAGTTGTTCATATCTGTGATCTGTGTACCTTCTGCCAGGTCACCATCATAGGTCGGCGGCAGGTTACCGGTAGCAGTACCACTGAAGATGGTGCCTGTATCATCTGCATTTGCTGCATATGCATAAGAATAATCATAAGAATAATGACCAATTCCATCTGCATCATAGGTTACATCACAAACATATTCCTTTGTAACACGGTGCGGCTTGCTGGCTACACCAATGTCAGCCTTACAATCTTCAATGCTTTCCCAGTAAGTTGCAGTGAATTTTACCTTATCCTTACCAGCAGAATATACGTTATTACCGAAGATCGGATCTGCAATGTAGTCTGCATATGCCAGGCTGCAGTTCGGGTTGGTGTACTTTAAGCCGCTCTTACGAACTGTTACAGCTGCCAGTGCGTACATTGGGTACTTGGTTGTTACCGTGCCAGCAGAATACTTATACTCTTTATCTTGGCCTGAGGACTCATCCAAACGAACTACATTGTCGAACTGGATATTCTTCGGTGTTTTGGTACCGTTAGAATCCTTGCTCTCCCACTTTGCACGGAATTCCGTGATGTAGTTGCTGTCTGTTAATGCATCTGCATGAATGTAAATGCCGACTGGAATGGTAACATCGCCAGCAGCAATTTGATCAGCAGTGATATTAACCACAGACTGTCGATCTGTCGTCTCAATGCTCAGAGAATAGTCAGTTCCTGCTGCAACCGCTGACAAGCCGCTCAGCGGCAAGGCAGACAAAGCCAAAGCAGCAGCCATTCCCATTGAAACGACTCTTTTTGCTTTTTTACTCATTTCTTCTTTCCTTTCTTTGCAATGTGCTTTGCAAATTGTATAAAATGCTTTTATATCACAGGAGCACGGCCCCTAAAATATAACAAAAATGGATTTTTACTGAAGCGGAATGTCTTTAATCGAACCAATCAGGAACTTCAACAGGGCAGTAACGTCCGCTGCATTTACTTCCGGATCTGTCAAGTCTACATTCGCATTGACTTCTGCCTGTGCATTGAATTCCATTGCACCACGCTGCTGCTTCTGGAAGGTAACCAGGTCAGCCAGTGTAACACTGCCGTCCAGGTTTACATCACCATAAAGCGCACTTTCCGGCAGCTTGCTGGTTGCTTTTGAAACCGTAGTGGTTGTGGTCGGCGCACCAGTTGTAGTGCCTGCTACCGTTGTTGTAACGACTGTGTCGCCTACAACCGTAACGGAACCGTTTGATGTTGCGACATCATAGGCAACACCGTTCCAATCTGCATCCAAATAACCGATGAGCAGACCTGCATTCTTATCAGAAGAACTGCCAGATGCTGCACGATCAACCGGAGCAAACTTGAATTCCGATACGTCGCCAACCTTTGCATCAGCAGAAACGGTACCCTTAATGGTCATAAATACGCCGTCCTTCTGAATCCAATAAGAAGAATCGGACAGACCGGTATTCCAGGAAACATTGATGGTTCCTGCATTTTTAATGTTTGTATCAAATGTCGGTGCTTCGCTGCTGTAAGCAGTTGCCGCTTCATCCGCACCAGTATCTGTAATGGCACCTGCGGTTACTTCTGTGATGCTTACAATGCTTGCATCATAAGTCACAGCGAAATCACAAATCCCAATTCCAGCAGACGGTACATCGGACAGCGACACATTCAGTGTGAACGTGCTGCCTGCTTTTGCTTCAACCTTTTCTGCACTTAATGTAACCTGATCAGCTGCAGATGCAGACCATGCTGCTGTAGCTGAAGCAAGCATTGACAATACGAGAGCGCTTGCAATCATTCTTTTTGCTTTCATGAATATCCTCCTCATTTGTGTATTGATGAGACAAAATTTCCGTATCTATCCCATCGACTCAGCGTGTTTTTGGTACGATCGGTGGCAATTTTGCCCACGCACAGTTTCACCCGTATCTATTATAGTATATCAAGCCAGAAATGTCAATAGTTGTATAAAATTTTTGTACATATTGATAAGGCTTTTGGGAACGTTTTCCCGGATGGAAAACGCCCTTTTTTATCGGGTAATCGACCTGCTTTTTCCAGCATGTTTGCCGACTTGACCACACCATTTGAATTGCAATTGTCGGCTCAAGTAATCTCGTATGATCCCCTAATGATTTTCTCTTTGTTTCTTTGTCAGACGACCTTTTTGCATTGTCTCTCTTCTTGCATGCACCACCCTTCCACGATACAGTTCTCTCACAGCAGCAGTCATAGGGACGGAGAAGCTTTTCACAGACATGAATTGGAAAGAAGCCTGGAAAAGAATTCGCACCTGTCACCTATGCGTATTTTAATTATAACGCAAAAATAAGAAATTGTAAAGATAGCTTTTTCTTTTTTAGATAGTATTCATAAATATTTTTTTCATTTATGGGCATTTTGACGATAGATTTACGCACCTTCACCATCATTTTAATTGCATTTTGAAACAAAAAAAGAAAAGCCGCAGATTCTGCGACTTTTCTTCATACGTTTTATGAATGAACTTAAACCAGCTTGATGATTGCCATTTCAGCAGCATCTCCACGGCGTGGTCCAATCTTTACGATCTGTGTATAACCGCCCTTGCGATCCGCATACTTCGGTGCAATTTCGTCAAACAGCTTCTTTGTAACGCTTTCCTTTGTAACAAATGCCATTACCTGACGCTTTGCGTGCAAATCGTTGGTTTTTGCAGTGGTAATCATCTTTTCTACAACAGCGCGTACTTCCTTGGCACGTGTTATCGTTGTTTCAATCTGGCCATTTTCCAGCAGGAATGTTACCATTGCTCTCAGCATGGCTTTTCTATGGTCAGTCGGTCTTCCCAATTTTCTGGTACCCGGCATCGTATTTCACTCCTTTACTACAACTGAAAGGTTCCGATGCAGCGAAAGGGCTGCACCGTTCTTCCACTTTTCTTTCTTGATAATCAGTCTTCTTCTGAAGAAAGGTCAAATCCCAGGGATTGCAGCTTCTCCCGCACTTCGTCAAAGGACTTCTTTCCGAGATTCCGTACTTTCATCATTTCTTCTTCGGATTTATTAATTAAATCGTCAACCGTATTAATTCCAGCGCGCTTTAAGCAGTTGAAGGAACGTACTGACAAGTCAAGTTCCTCAATGGTCATCTCGAGGATTTTTTCTTTCCCCTTATCGTCCTTTTCAACAAGAACTTCCGCAATGCTTGACTCATCAGAGAGATCAATGAAGAGCTTCAGATGCTCGTTGAGGAGATTGGCCGCCTGTGAGATAGCTTCTTTTGCAGAAATGGTACCATCGGTCCATACTTCCAAAATCAGCTTATCATAGTCCGTAACCTGACCCAGACGGGTATCTTCCACCTGGTAGTTTACTTTCAGTACAGGAGTATAAATACTATCCACCGCAATCACGTCGATGGGCGTATTCATAATCTGCTTATTGCGTTCCGCAGAGACATAGCCTCTGCCACGGTCAATCACGATTTCCATATACAGCTTTGCGTCTTTGCCCAAAGTTGCAATATGCATACCGGGATCCAGGATGTTTACCTCAGAATCTGTTTTGATGTCACCAGCGGTAACTTCGCATTCGCCTTCTGCTTCAATATAGATGGTTTTCGGGCCGTCTCCATACAGCTTTGCAGTCAGACCTTTCAGACTGAGGATAATTTCTGTTACATCCTCTTTTACGCCGGGGATCGTGGTTAATTCATGGTGTACGCCGTCAATCTTCACGGAGTTCACTGCCACACCAGGCAGGGAGGAGAGGAGCACGCGTCTAAGGCTGTTACCAAGAGTAATTCCATAGCCACGTTCCAGCGGTGCTAAAACAAACTTACCGTATTTCCCGTCGCTGCGCAGTTCCACTGTATCCAGCTCCGGCTTTTCAATTTTCTCCAGCATAAAAACACCCTCCTATTGCGCAATCGCTTCGTCTTTTCTTTCTTGATGGAATCCAGGCAATTACGATTACTTGGAGTACAATTCCACGATCAGATGTGCTGCTACCTCGTAGTCCAGATCCTCAACCTTCGGGCTACGAACAACCTTGGCAGACATTGCTTCCTTATCCGCATCCAACCAAAGCGGAACGGTACGGTCAGCAGTCTGTTCGATGACATCCTTAAACTTTGCACTTGTCCGGCTGCTTTCGTGTACAGCGATTACATCGCCTTCCTTTACACGATAGGAAGGAATGTCTACTCTCTGACCGTTTACAGTAAAGTGCTTATGGGTTACCAGCTGTCTTGCTTCTCTTCTTGTCAGGGCAAAACCGAGACGGAATACAACGCTGTCCAGTCTGGATTCCAGACAGGTAATCAGGTTGTCACCTGTCTTGCCTTCCATCTTGCTTGCAATTTCAAACAGGTGGAAGAACTGCTTTTCACCTACGCCGTAGATGAACTTCAGCTTCTGCTTTTCTTTCAACTGCATGCCGTATTCGGAAACCTTTTTCCGGTTGCCGGCACCAGGATTACGATTGGATTCTTTTGCGATGCCCATTACCATCGGGCTGATACCCAGGTATCTGCATCTTTTCAGAATGGGTTCTCTGCTTACTGCCATTTTCTATACACCTCCTGGAACTAGACACGTCTTCTCTTAGGCGGACGGCATCCATTGTGGGGAATCGGGGTTACGTCTTTGATCATCTTAACTTCCAGACCAACCGTCTGCAATGCACGAATAGCTGCTTCACGGCCGGAACCCGGTCCCTTTACGTAAACTTCTACAGACTTCAGGCCATGTTCCATTGCTGCCTTTGCAGCAGTTTCCGCAGCTGTCTGCGCAGCAAACGGAGTAGATTTTCTGGAGCCTCTGAAGCCCAGACCGCCGGAACTTGCCCAGGAGATTGCGTTCCCCTGTGTATCTGTGATGGTCACAATTGTATTGTTAAACGTAGACTGAATGTGTACAGCACCGTTTTCAATATTCTTACGCTCTCTGCGTCTTCTGATTGCAACTTTTTTACCTTTTTGCTGTGCCAAAGCGATACGCCTCCCCTTACTTCTTCTTGTTTGCGATGGTCTTTACAGGGCCCTTGCGGGTTCTAGCGTTTGTCTTCGTCCGCTGTCCTCTTACCGGCAGGC
>FR899090.1:59164-92887 GCA_000437255.1 Ruminococcus sp. CAG:403 | reverse complement strand
GGCTCTTCCGATGACGAACGCCTCTGTAGCAACCGATTTCAACCAATCTCTTGATATCCAGTGCTACTTCACGACGAAGATCACCTTCTACCACACAATTCTTATCAATATAGTCACGCAGCTTTGCTACGTCGGATTCTGTCAGATCCTTGACACGGGTATCCGGATTAACGCCGGTTCCTGCCAGAATCTTATCTGCTGTACTCTGACCAATGCCGTAAATGTAAGTGAGTCCGATCTGAACGCGCTTATTTTTCGGCAGGTCAACACCTGCTATTCTTGCCATTGCTTAATCGCACCTCCGTTATCAAAATCCAGAGCATTAGCCCTGACGCTGTTTATGCTTCGGGTTTTCGCAAATTACCATTACTTTGCCCTTACGCTTAATTACCTTGCATTTTTCGCAAATTGGCTTAACTGAAGGTCTTACTTTCATTGAAACTTACCTCCTTCTCGGATATCTGCCGCTTCCTCAGAAGCAACAGGTTCATTCATACCAGTTCCGCAGTCTTACTTGGAACGCCAAGTAATTCTGCCTTTTGTCAAGTCATAGGGCGACATTTCCACCGTTACCTTATCCCCCGGAACGATACGAATATAATTCATCCGCAGCTTACCGGAAACATGTGCAAGGATGGTATGCTTATTCTGCAACTCGACTTTAAACATTGCGTTTGGCAGGGATTCCAAAACGATTCCCTCGACTTCAATCACATCTTCCTTAGACAACTCTGATAACCTCCCCGAATGGGCATCTTGTTTATACGTATTCTTTTAACACGTTTCTAAGTGCTTTATCTGTTAGATGATCCAGTGCAATTACACGGTTGGTCAGCTGAATGTGCTTTACGTTTTTTCGTTTCGGCGCATGCAGCGGTCTGTCTTTTCCGTTTGCCAGAAGGACCGTTGTCCCGTTCCGTTCCAACACCACGAAAAACATCCCCTGATCCCGTCCGGCAGTTGCACGAACCACAACACCTTTTACCGGTTCCACAGCGAATCCCTCCGTTACGGTCGGGTTAAAATAATCGGACCGTCTTTGGTAATTGCAATTTCATGCTCAAAGTGTGCAGAAAGGCTGCCACTCTTGGTAACAACCGTCCAGCCATCTCCCAGCACTCGTACACCGTCGCCCTTACAATTAATCATCGGTTCAATACAGAACGTCATACCGGGCATCAAACGAATTCCACGACCAGGCTTTCCATAATTGGGAACCTCCGGATCTTCATGCATCTGACGGCCAATGCCGTGTCCGCAATACTCCCGTACAATGCCATATCCACGAGAAGCACAGTAGTCCTCCACCGCATGGCATACATCGCCCAATCTTGCACCCACTTGCGCAGTTTCAATTGCTGCATATAGGCTCGCTTCTGTGACTTCCAGCAATTCCTTTGCTTCCTGAGAGACTTCTCCCACTGCAAAAGTCCGCGCATTATCGCCGACGAACCCCTGATAGGTTGCGCCGACATCTACGCTGACGATATCGCCCTCTCGGATGACACGCTTATGACTTGGAATTCCGTGAATGATCTCATCATTAATCGAGATACATGCACTGGCTGGAAAGCCACCATAGCCAAGAAAGGATGGAATCGCTCCGCAGCCGACTATATAATCATGAACCAGTTTATCAAGCTGTTTCGTAGTCATCCCAGGCTTGATGGATTTTCCTGCCAGTTCCAATGCGCGAGCGGCAACACGGCCAGCCTCTCGCATTTTCGCCAGATCAGTTTTTGATTTAATAGTAATACTCATTGTTTATGCGCCTACAGCTTTTAAGGTCAGTTTTGTTGTATCAGCAACTTCTTCCTGCCCTACAACAGTTTCCAATTTTCCCTGCTTTGCATAATATTCCTTCAACGGCTCGGTCTGCTTATGATAAACAGCCAGACGATCCAGAACAGTTGCAGGCTGATCATCCTTCCGGATAATCGTCTTTGCACCGCATTTGTCGCAAACGCCCTCTACCTTAGAAGGCTTGTACTGAATGTGATAGGTTGCACCGCATCCTTCGCAGACTCTTCTGCCGGATACACGCGCTTGAATGGTTTCATCGGGAACATAAATTTCCAAAACCTTATCAATGGTAACACCCATAGCATCCAACGCTTCTGCCTGCGGAACTGTCCGCGGAAAACCGTCTAAAATAAAACCGCCCTTACAGTCGTCCTGAGCAATCCGATCCTTCAGAATGCCGATGACAATTTCATCAGAGACCAGTGCGCCACTGTCCATGGCAGCCTTTGCCTTCAGTCCATACTCTGTGCCGTTTTTTACAGCTTCACGCAGCATATTCCCAGTAGAAATCTGTGGGATGGATAATGCTTCTGAAATAACTTCCGCCTGTGTGCCCTTGCCAGCACCCGGCGCTCCTAAAAGAATGAGATTCATCGTTGCAGCCTCCTTATTCCAGGAATCCCTTATGATGACGCATCATCAGTTCCGATTCCAATGTACGAACGGTTTCCAATGCGACGCTGACAACGATCAAAACGGTAGTACCACCCATTGCCAAAGAGCTCAGGTTCGGATCGGCCATTGTCATAAAGATCGGGAAGATTGCAATAACGCCCAAGAAGAATGCACCAACCAATGTGATTTTATTCAGAATCCGCTGAATATAATCGGAAGTCGGTTTACCAGGACGAATACCCGGAATACCACCGTTATTCTGTCTCAGGTTGTTCGCAATTTCAATGGGGTTGTACTGCATTGCTACA
Organism: Ruminococcus sp. CAG:403; assembly: GCA_000437255.1. Taxonomy (GTDB): domain Bacteria; phylum Bacillota; class Clostridia; order Oscillospirales; family Ruminococcaceae; genus Ruminococcus_C. The sequence goes on along the minus strand of FR899090.1, from coordinate 90,161 downwards.
TAAAAATAGTTAAATGCAATAATTAATACAAAGTAGATCAACGCATAGGTCCAGCTACCTGTATTAAAGAAGTTTAAGAATCCATTATAAAATCTCTGTCCAAAGCTGCTCGGATTTGCATACGGCTGCTTAAACAGGCTGATGGTACTCGGCAATGACATAAAGGACATTGCAAAGATGATCGGCATAACGCCGCTCATGCAAATTTTAACCGGAATATGGGTGGATTGACCGCCATACTGTTTTCTTCCGACTACACGCTTTGCGTACTGAATCGGAATCCGGCGTTCTGCTGCATTCATGAATACAATAAATACGATCATTGCAACAAACAGAACCAGTACCAACAGAGATTCAAAGAAATACCGAGACGGATTAGAAACTGTCATTTCGTACAGTTTTCCCGCCATGGTGGGGAAACGTGCCAGAATACCAGCAAACAACAACATGGAGATACCGTTTCCGATTCCCTTGTCATTGATTCGATTTCCCATCCATACAACGATGGAAGTACCCGCAATGAAGCTCATTACGATTACGAATCCAATGAAGACATTCGCTGCGGTAGAACCGCCGTCATAGACAGCACCCATCTGATTTTTCAATGTCACATAATATGCATAAGACATGAAAGCAGATAGTGCCAATGAAACGGCCGCTGTGATTTTGTTCAGTTTTTTCTGTCCTTCTTCGCCCTCGTCACGGAGTCGCTCCAAAGGCGGCAGCGCATAAGTCAGCAGCTGCATAATGATGGATGCGTTGATATACGGGGTAATGGACAGGGAGAACACCGTCGCTTGAGACAGTGCACCACCTGTAATAATATCCAAATACTCCAGGAAGTTACCACCGGTTGCCTTTTCATCCATCCAGCTGGTAACCATTGAGGTATCCAAGAATGGAACCACAACGGCACAGCCCATACGGAAAATAAGAATCATCAGTAATGTGTAAAGAAGCTTTTTGCGGATTTCAGGAACACTCCATGCATTTCTTAACGTCTTAAACACATTACATCACCTCTGCTTTTCCGCCAGCCTTTTCGATTTTTTCCACTGCGCTCTTTGTAAATTTCGCAGCTTTTACAGTCAGCTTTGTTGTGAGTTCACCATCGCCCAGAACCTTTACGCCAGCATAGGATTTCTTAATCAAGCCAGCAGCCTTGAGCAGCTCTTCATCTACAACAGTATCTTCAGCGAACTTATTTAAATCGGAAACATTTACAATTGCATACTCTGTTGCAAAAATGTTATTGAATCCTCTCTTCGGGATTCTTCTGGTCAGAGGCATCTGACCGCCTTCAAAGCCGATCCGAACGCCGCCGCCGCTACGTGCATTTTGACCCTTATGGCCCTTACCAGCAGTTTTGCCGTTACCGGAACCATGGCCTCGGCCGATCCGCTTTACTTCTTTTGTCGATCCCGCAGCCGGGGATAATTCATGCAGTTTCATGTGTTCTTGCACCTCCTTGCTTACGCTTCTGCAACCTCAACGAGGTGAGAAATTTTCTTAATCTTACCGAGGGTTGCCTCATTATCGGGCTGTACTGTCATATCGCCGATTTTTTTCAGGCCCAGAGAATTTGCAGTTGCAATTTGATCCTGCTTTCTGCCGATCAGGCTCTTTACGAGCTTAATTTCTTTTGCCATTTTGCACCCTCCCTTATCCTAAAATTTCCTTAACAGACTTGCCTCTCTTTTCAGCTACTTCAGCAGCTGTTGTGCAGGATGCCAGTCCGTTGATGGTTGCACGAACAACATTGCAAGGATTGTTGGAACGCAGAGACTTGGTTCTGATATCCTTGATACCTGCAACTTCAATCACGGCACGAACCGGACCACCAGCGATTACACCGGTACCGGGAGCAGCCGGCTTCATCAGAACGCTGCCTGCGCCAAACTGACCCACGATTTCGTGCGGAATTGTTGTGCCCTTCAGCGGAATCTTGATGAGATTCTTCTTTGCATCTTCGATTCCCTTCCGGATTGCGTCCGGAACTTCGCCGGACTTTCCGAGGCCGAAGCCTACGATGCCGTTTCCGTCGCCTACTACAACCAGAGCAGCGAACTTCATGATCCGGCCGCCCTTTACAGTCTTGGATACTCTATTAATGGAAACGACCTTTTCTACCAGTTCGAGACCCTGTGCATCAATTTTAGCCAAAGTAATACCTCCCTATTAGAACTTCAGACCGTTTTCACGAGCACCATCAGCCAATTCCTTGACTCTGCCGTGATACAGATAACCACCTCTATCGAAAACAACATCTGTGATGTTCTTTTCCAAAGCACGCTTTGCGATCAGTGCGCCAACCTTGCGTGCGCCGTCTGCATTACCGCCAACACCGTCGAATTCCTTATCCATGCTGGATGCAGAAGCCAGTGTTACGCCGTTTACATCGTCAATGATCTGTGCATAGATATGCTTTGTGGAACGATAAACATTCAGGCGGGGACAGTCAGGAGTACCGGAAATCTTCGCACGAACTCTTGCGTGTCTTTTTGCTCTGGCTTTATTGCTGTCAAACTTTTTAATCATAGCAATTTAACTCCTTTCAATTACTTTTTGCCCTTACCGGCCTTACCTTCCTTGCGGATGATATGTTCGTCCACATAACGAATGCCCTTGCCCTTATACGGCTCCGGCGGACGCTTTTCCCGAATTTCAGCTGCATACTGACCAACAGCCTGCTTGTCAATACCGCTTACAACAACTGTATTCGGCTGCGGTACTTCCAGCTTAATGCCGTCGATTTCCGGCACGATTACCTGGTGAGAATAGCCCAGGTTCATCACAACATTGTTGCCCTGCTTTGCAGCACGGTAACCAACGCCCTCGATGATCAAGGTCTTGGAATATCCATTGGTAACGCCTTCTACCATGTTGGCGATCAAGGATCTGGTCAGACCATGGAGAGATCTGTATTCCTTGTCATCATTCGGACGTGTTACATTGATCACGCCATCTGCAACTTCGATGCCCAGATCAGTGTGGAACTGTCTGGAAGCTTCACCCTTAGGTCCTTTTACGGTAACGAAATTGTTTTCGCATTTTACGTCTACACCGGCAGGGACACTAATCGGTTTTTTCCCTATTCTTGACATATTACGTGTCCTCCTTACCAAACAAATGCTAACACTTCGCCGCCGACATTCAGCTCACGCGCTTTTTTATCTGTCATGATACCCTTAGAAGTAGAAACGATTGCAATACCCAATCCCTTTCTTACCTTCGGCATATCTTCACAGCTAGAATAGATTCGCAGACCCGGCTTGGAAACTCTGCGCAGACCGGTGATAACCGGACTCTTATTGTCGCTATATTTCAATGTGATACGGATGACGCCCTGTTTTCCGTCTTCAATTACCTGAAAGCCCTTGATATAGCCTTCGTCCAGCAGAATCTGGGTAATTGCCTTCTTCACGTTGGAAGCAGGAACGTCAACTGTGGCGTGCTTTGCGGAACTCGCATTACGAATTCTTGTCAGAATGTCTGCGATTGTATCAGTTATCTGCATGCCAATGACCTCCTTTTCGTAACTTTTTACCAGCTTGCTTTCTTAACGCCCGGAATCTTGCCCTCATGTGCAAGTTCTCTGAAGCAGATACGGCAGATGCCGTACTTTCTCAGATATGCATGAGGTCTGCCGCAGATCTTGCATCTTGTGTAAGATCTTGTGGAGAATTTGGGAGTTTTCTGCTGCTTTAATTTCATTGCCATTTTTGCCATGTGATTGTTCCTCCCTGATTACTTTGCAAACGGAGCACCCAGCAGTGCCAGCAGTTCCTTTGCTTCCTCATCGGTTTGGGCAGTGGTAATGAAATTGATATCCATACCTCTAACCTTATCGATCTTATCGTACTCAATTTCCGGGAAAATCAGCTGTTCCTTAATTCCAGTGGAGTAGTTGCCCTTTCCATCGAAGGAGTTCGGGTTAATTCCTCTGAAGTCACGAACACGAGGGAATCCCACGTTGAACAGCTTGTATACAAATTCGTACATCTTCTCGCCACGCAGGGTAACTTTTACGCCAATCGGCATGCCTTCACGCAGCTTAAAGTTTGCAACGGATTTCTTTGCTCTGCAAACAACCGGCTTCTGACCAGTAATAGCAGTCAGATCCGTCATGATTGCATCGATTACCTTTGCATTGTCCTTTGCTTCGCCGGCAGCAACGTTTACGACTACCTTATCCAGCTTCGGAATCTGCATTACGTTCTTGTAACCGAACTTTGTCATCATTGCAGGAGCAACGGTGCTAGTGTAATAATCTTTCAAAGTAGACATATCGTTTCTCCTTTATTCAAATGATTTGCCGCACTTCTTGCAAACTCTCAGCTTCTTGCCATTTTCTACAACGTGACCAACTCTTGTCGGTGCGCCGCACTTCGGGCATACCAGCTGTACCTTGCTTGCATAAACCGGGGCTTCGGTCTTTACAATGCCGCCGACCTGACCCATTCTGGTCGGTTTTACATGCTTTGTAATGATGTTGACGCCTTCTACGATTACTTTGCCTTCCTTCGGGCTTACTTCCAGAACCTTACCGGTCTTTTTGCCCTTGGACTTATCTTCAACATCCTTATATTTGTATTCGTCCTTACCAGTCAGCAGGACAACGGTGTCACCAGTTTTTACGTGAACTTTACTCATGTGCCTCGACACCTCCGATTACAGTACTTCCGGTGCCAGGGACAGAATCTTCATATAATCCTTGTCACGCAGTTCTCTGGCAACCGGCCCAAAGATACGGGTACCCTTGGGGTTTTTATCTTCCTTAATAATAACAGCTGCGTTCTCATCGAAACGAATGTAAGTGCCGTCTTCTCTTCTCAGTCCCTTTACAGAACGAACAATAACAGCCTTTACAACATCGCCCTTCTTTACAACGCCGCCGGGTGTTGCTTTCTTAACAGAAGCGACCACTACATCACCGATATTGGCATATCTTCTGCGCGTACCGCCCAGAACACGAATGCACATCAGTTCTTTCGCACCTGTGTTATCTGCAACTTTCATATAAGATTGCATCTGAATCACAGCGAGTTCCTCCTTTCGGATTCTTCCAATGAGAAGAATTCCTTGCTTACTCTAATGAAAAATTTACTTCGCTCTTTCGATGATCGTTGTGACACGCCATCTCTTATCCTTAGACAGCGGACGTGTTTCCATTACTTCAACACGGTCGCCGACTCTGCATTCATTCTTTTCATCATGTGCCTTCAGGCGAACGGTTCTCTTTACGATCTTTTTATAAAGCGGATGTTTTACGTTGTCGATGATTGCTACAACGACAGTCTTATCCATCTTATCGCTGACAACCTTACCAACTCTGGTCTTCTTCAGATTTCTTTCAGCCACTTGTAAAACCCTCCCTTATTACTGCTGTGCAGACAGTTCCGCTTTACGGAGTTCCGTCTTAACACGAGCAATATCTTTCTTTACAGCCTTGATGCGAGCTGTATTTTCCAGCTGGTTTGCTGCAAGCTGAAAGCGCAGTGCGAAGAGCTCTTCCTTCAGACTATCCAGCTTGCTGTTCAGTTCATCAACAGGCAGATTTTTCAGTTCCGTTGCTTTCATTCCTGCTCGCCTCCTTCAGCCTTTTTCACAAACTTACACTTAATCGGCAGCTTGTGCATTGCCAGACGCATTGCTTCTCTTGCTGTTTCTTCCGGTACGCCTGCAATTTCAAACATTACTCTGCCCGGCTTTACAACAGCAACCCAGTATTCCGGAGCACCTTTACCGGAACCCATTCTGGTGCCGGCCGGCTTCTTTGTAACTGGCTTATCCGGGAAGATCTTAATCCAAACCTGACCGCCACGCTTGATGTAACGGGTCATTGCAATACGGGCAGCTTCGATCTGGTTGGAAGTGATCCAAGCCGGTTCCAGTGCCTGAATGCCGTATTCGCCATTGCTGACGAAATTACCTCTTGTCGCCTTACCGGTCATACGACCTCTCTGAACACGACGATACTTTACTCTTTTAGGAAGCAGCATTATTGGTTACCTCCTTCTTTTCTTGCATCACGACGGAAATTTCCGTTGTTTCTTCTGTCACCATTGCGATTATCCCGACGGCGTCTGTCGTTGCCACGGTTATTATCACGGGACTTTCTTTCAACCTTTTCTCTCTGCTGTGCAGCCTTTGCAGCATCGCCCTTGAGCACTTCGCCCTTGTAGATCCAAACCTTTACGCCGATTCTGCCGTAGGTGGTATGTGCTTCTGCGAAACCGTAGTCGATATCTGCACGAATGGTCTGCAGCGGAATGGTTCCTTCGTTATAGCTTTCAGAACGAGCAATTTCTGCACCGCCCAGACGGCCGGAAACCTTTGTCTTAATACCCTTTGCGCCCAGACGCATGGTTCTGCCGATGGACTGCTTCATAGCACGACGGAAGGAAATTCTGTTTTCCAGATCCAGTGCAATCTTTTCTGCAACCAACTGTGCATCCATATCCGGCTGCTTTACTTCTACGATATTAACATAAACCTGCTTCTTCAGCATCTTTTCCAGCTGTGCACGGAGCTTTTCGATTTCAGCGCCGCCTCTGCCGATAACAACACCCGGCTTTGCACAGTGAATGTGGATTCGAACCTTATCAGCGAACCGTTCAATTTCGATCTTTGGAACACCTGCAGCGTACAGGTTCTTCTTGATGAACTTACGAACGTTATAATCTTCTACCAGCGTATCGCCGAAGTCGGACTTATTCGCAAACCAGCGTGAATCCCAATCTTTGATAACGCCAACACGGAAGCCGTGCGGATTAACCTTCTGGCCCATAATTCAACCTCCTTGGGATTATTCTTCTTCTTTCAGAACAATGGTGATATGTGAAGTTCTCTTCAAAATGCGATATGCTCTGCCCTGCGCTCTAGGCATAATCCGCTTCATGGTCGGACCAGGTGTTACGAAGCACTCCGCAACATAAAGATTATCCTTGTTCATGTTGTGATTGTTTTCTGCATTTGCAATAGCGGACTTCAACAGCTTTGCCAGCATCGGGCTTGCAGCCTTCGGGGTGAGGTCCAGTGTCGCCAGTGCAATATCAACAGGCTTATTTCTGATCAGATCCAGAACGATCTGAACTTTTCTCGGCGCAATGCGAGCATTTCTCAGGTATGCTCTTGCTTCCATTTGAACTCCTCCTTCCGCTATTACTTACCGTTGTTTGATGTCTTGGAACCGGCATGGCCTTTAAATGTTCTAGTCGGCGCAAATTCGCCCAGCTTGTGACCAACCATGTCTTCTGTTACATAAACCGGAACATGCTTACGGCCATCGTGAACCGCAAATGTGTGTCCTACAAAATCAGGGAAAATTGTGGACGAACGGCTCCAGGTCTTGAGCACTTTCTTTTCACCGGCTTCATTCATTGCCACAACTCTTTTCAACAGAACCTCTTGTACATAAGGGCCCTTCTTGACGCTTCTGCTCATGAATCAGTTCCTCCTTTCCCCTTACTTACCGTTACGGCGTTTTACGATATACTTATCAGAAGCCTTATGCTTCTTTCTGGTCTTATAACCCAGTGCAGGCTTACCCCACGGAGTAACCGGTCCAGGACGACCAACTGGAGATTTACCTTCACCACCACCGTGTGGGTGATCGTTCGGGTTCATAACAGAACCTCTGACTGTCGGTCTCCAGCCCTTGTTGCGAACACGGCCAGCCTTACCTAAGTTTACATTCTCATGATCCAGATTGGAAACCTGACCAATTGCAGCTCTGCAAGCGATCGGAACCTTTCTCATTTCGCCGGAAGGCAGACGAATCAGTGCAAATGCACCTTCCTTGCCCATCAGCTGTGCCATATTACCAGCACTCCGAACCAGCTGTGCGCCCTTGCCCGGATACAGTTCAATTGCGTGGATAAAAGTACCAACCGGAATGTTTTCCAGCGGCAGTGCATTACCCGGCTTGATATCTGCATCAGCGCCGTTGCGAATCACATCGCCAACCTTCAGGCCATCAGGAGCCAGAATGTAACGCTTTTCGCCATCTTCATACTGAACCAGTGCGATAAATGCGCTTCTGTTCGGATCGTATTCGAGTGTCAGAACGGATGCGTTCATGCCGTCCTTATTTCTCTTAAAATCGATAACACGATATTTTCTTCTGTTGCCGCCGCCTCTATGACGAACTGTAATCCGTCCATAGCTGTTTCTGCCCGCATTCTTCTTCAGCGGTTCCAACAGGCTCTTTTCCGGCGCAACCTTCGACAACTTGGAATAATCCGTAACCGTCATCTGACGACGAGACGGTGATGTCGGCTTATAGGTCTTAATTGCCATTTATTTCACTCCTCAAATGCTAGGTTTTGCGGGAGCATTACTCCCATACTGGATGAAACCAACTGTTTCATCATTAGAACATGCCGTCGAAGAATTCGATGGTGCCCTTTCTCTTCTTACCGTCCTTGCCAGGCTTTGTCGGCTCTGGATTTACGGTAATGATAGCCTTCTTGTAATCCGGCTTCTTGCCTTCATAACGGCCAACACGCTTTGCGTGACCGGTGCAGTTCAGTGTGTTCACCTTTACAACCTCTACATTGAACAGGGCTTCTGCAGCCTGTGCAATTTCGATCTTGTTTGCATCCTTTGCCACCTTAAAGGTGTACTTGCCAACTCCCATGTTATCAACACTCTGTTCGGTAATAACCGGAGTCAAAATGATATCCTGAGGCGCTTTCACTTTGCATACACCTCCTCAATTTTTGCAACTGCATCCTTAGAAACAATAAACTTGTCATAATGCAGAATGTCATATACATTCAAGGTGTTGACTGCAGCAGCCTTGACACCCGGAATATTTGCTGCGCTCTTGATTACCTTGCGGTCAGCTTCTGCTGTTACGAGCAGTGCTTTACCAGTTGCATTCAAAGCGTTCAGCATATTTACAACGGTCTTTGTCTTGAACTCGTCGCAAGCCAGGCGATCCAGAACGATCAAATTGCCATCCTGTACCTTAGCGGACAGAGCAGACTTCATACCCAGTTTCCGAACCTTCTTATTTAAGGTGTATCTATAATCTCTCGGCTTCGGGCCAAGTGCAACACCACCGTGTGTCCATTGCGGAGCACGGATAGAACCCTGTCTTGCGTGACCGGTTCCCTTCTGTCTCCAAGGCTTTCTACCGCCACCGCGTACTTCTGTACGAGTCAGAGTAGACTGTGTGCCCTGGCGCTGGTTTGCCAGATAATTCACAACCATTGCATGCAATACAGCTTCATTAGGTGTAATTCCGAAAACGGCATCTGAAAGTTCCATTTCAGAAACCTGCTGGCCTGCCATATCAAAAACTGAAATCTTTGCCATTTACGTTTTCCTCCTTCCTTACGCCTTTACGCTGTCTACGATGGTTACGATTCCGCCCTTCGGCCCTGGAATTGCGCCCTTTACAGCGATGAGATTGTTTTCAATATCGACTTTCACGATTTCCAGATTCTGCACCGTTACCTTTTCAGCGCCCATGTGACCTGCCATGCCCTTGCCCTTATAGATACGGGACGGGGAAGAACAAGCGCCCATGGAACCTGCTTGTCTGTGCACAGGACCAGTACCGTGTGTTTCCTTCAGTCTGTGCTGATTGTGACGCTTAATTGCACCTGCGAAGCCTTTACCCTTGCTGGTGCCGCTCACATCTACGCTGTCACCAACAGCAAATGTGTCAGCCTTGATTACATCGCCAACATTCAGTGCATCGCAGCCTTCCAGTCTAAATTCCTTCAGTGTCTTCTTTGCTGCAACGTCAGCCTTTTCGAAGTGACCCTTCATAGGCTTGTTCATGCGCTGTACTTTTACATCGCCATAGCCGACCTGAACAGCGGCATAGCCGTCGTTTTCAACAGTCTTCTTCTGAACAACCACGCAAGGACCAGCTTCCACAACAGTAACCGGGATTACTTTGCCGGATTCATCGAAAATCTGCGTCATGCCGATTTTCTTGCCGATAATTGCTTTCTGCATTCTTTTTTCCTCCTATAGGTTATTGGTTGACTTCCGCCAACATGACCGATGACTTTCGTCATCCGCAGTACAAGTACTGCATGGTGTTTACTTGACTTCCATTACGATGTCAACACCAGCCGGAACTTCCAGCTTCTGAAGTGCTTCTGTTGTTTTCTGAGTCGGTCTGATTACATCAATCAGTCTCTTGTGAGTCCGTCTCTCAAACTGTTCACGGCTGTCCTTATACTTATGAACGGCACGCAAAATTGTGATGATTTCCTTATCCGTTGGGAGCGGAATCGGACCAGATACTCTTGAACCACTTCTCTTTGCTGCTTCTACAATTCGAGCCGCAGCCGCATCAACAGTTGCATGGTCATAGCCTTTGATCTTGATTCTGATCTTTTCGCTTACTGCCACTGTTTTTCGCCTCCTTAACAAATTGATATTGGGGGGCTGGGAATACCCATTTCAGAATTTTTCCACGCATCCGTGTGTATCATCGCAGTAGATATGAAAAAAGCTCGAAAAAGCGCACGCCTCCCGAGTCTCTACTACAACACAGCATAGCATCCCTGCTTACTGTTCTTCACGGCACACAGCCTTGTGTATTCTGACTCGCCCGGTTTTAAATCGGACATACTCCATGAAAATTACCTGACAAACCGTCAGCAACCTTTCACTTCAACGCATATCATATTCTTTGCAATCACGCTTGTATATCATACCATACTTTTCATCGAATTGCAAGCTTTTTTTCGCGTAAATTCAAATTTTATTGTAAATTTTTATTTGAATCAAAATATCATTTAACAATATCAGTTCAAACACGCTGATTGGTATGCATTTATCAGCCAATACCCGCTATTTTGTCGTGTTTTCCGATTCTTTCTCTTGCATATTATACTATTATATGGTATAATATGAACAGGCTATGCATATACGATTTTTCGCAGACTCACAATGAGAGCGAATCGCAAAAAGAAAGGATACGAAACATGAACTATCAAACCGCTTATCAAAAACTGGAGCCTTATCATCAGACCCATCTGTTGCGGTTCTTTGATGAATTAACGCCGCCCCAGCAGCAGCATCTGCTGCATCAGATTGAGCAGCTGGATTTGGAACCGTTTGCTTACCTGGAACATGGAAAGGCTGATGCAGCACGTGGCACCTTACAGCCGCTCGGTGCCTGTACCATTGAACAAATTGAAGCCCATCGGGAAACCTATCAAAAAATCGGACTGGACGCCATTCGCGCTGGAAAAGTTGGCTGTGTGCTTCTGGCAGGTGGACAAGGCAGCCGGCTTGGCTTTGAACACCCCAAGGGCACCTTTAATATTGGCAAAACCCGCACGCTCTACATCTTTGAATGCCTCATCCAGAATTTAATGGATGTTGTGCAGGAAGCAGGTGTTTCCATTCCCCTGCTGATTATGACCAGCCAGTCCAACGATGCTGAAACAAAAGCATTTTTCGAAGCGCATCAGTATTTCGGCTATGACCCGAACTGTGTACACTTCTTCATTCAGGAAATGGCACCGGCTGTCGATGCGCAGCACAAAATTTTGATGAATGCCAAGGACAATCTGATTCTCTCCCCCAACGGAAACGGCGGCTGGTTTTCCTCCATGCAGCGTGCCGGCATGCTGAACATGCTGGAACAGCAGGGAATCGAATGGCTGAACGTCTTTGCAGTCGATAATGTGCTACAGCGTATGGCGGATCCCTGCTTCCTGGGCGCTACCATTGCATCCGGCTGCGCTTCCGGTGCAAAGGTGGTTGCAAAAGCAGATCCGGATGAACGGGTTGGCGTACTCTGCTTAGAAGATGGCAAGCCCTCCATTGTAGAGTATTACGAAATGACAGATGAACTGCGCACTGCACGGGAGCCGGATGGACGGCTTTCCTATAACTATGGCGTCATTTTAAACTATCTCTTCCAGGTTTCCCATTTGGAGCAAACGCTTCAGGCAGATTTCCCGCTACATCTGGCGCATAAAAAGATTGCCCATTTGGATGAAAACGGCAACCTGCTTCCCGTACCGGAAGAACCAAACGGCTTTAAGCTGGAAACCTTGGTGCTGGATATGGTACACATGCAGGAAAGCTGCCTCTCCTATGAAGTGGTACGAGAAAAGGAATTCGCTCCCGTCAAGAACAAGAACGGCGTAGATTCCGTCGAAACAGCACAGGCACTTCTGGAACAAAACGGCATCCAATTATAACAATGCATTTGCACCCACGGCAACAATAAGACCGTCCTCCCACATTCCGCAAGCGGAACAGGGAGGACGGTCTTTTTATTTGATCTGTAGAATCAGAACGTTTACAATCCCTTAGGAAGCCGGAACCGGTGCTTTCTTCGGCACACGCAGATTCACAATACAGCCCTTCGGACATTCTTTCACACACAAGCCGCACGAAACACACTTGTCGTAATCCAGAACCGCCAGGAAGTTCTCCACGTGAATGGCATCCTTCGGACAAACCTTCTCACACTTCTTACAGCCGATACAGGACCTTTCGCAAGCCTGCATCGCTGCTTTTCCCATATCGTGAGAGGAACAGCGTACATCAACCTTTTTCTTCTCCGGACGCAGCGAAATCAACTGATTCGGACATGCTTTTGCGCACTTTCCGCAGGAGATACAAGTCTCCGTGCAAAAGGTTGCAATGCCATCCTGCAAGGTAATGCAGCCTTCCGGACAGACCGCTGCGCAATCTCCATAGCCAAGACATCCATACAGACAGGAGCCATTGCCTCCATAATACCGCTTGGCAGAAGCACAGGTCAAGGTACCGCCCTGAAAAGCAAAGGTCTGCTTGGTTACATTGCAAGTGCCCTGACAGTGCAGCACCGGAACCTGCTTGGCTTGCGCTTCCACGGTAGTTCCCATTACTTCACCAATTCCGGCAGCTGCCTTGGCACCGCCCGGCAGGCAGGCATTGGGGGCTGCGCCCTTATTGACAACGGCATCTGCATAGTCGGCACATCCTGCAAAGCCGCAGGCACCGCAGTTGGCACCCGGCAGCAGTTCGGTAATCTTCTCTACCCGCTCATCGGTCTTAACCGCAAATACCTTTGAAGCAACGGTCAGCAAAACGCCAAACAAAATGCCCATGCCGAGAAAAATCAAAATCGGATATCCATATTCCATTTTACAGGCACTCCTTTCCTTACTGTCCCAGACCGCCAAAGCCCAGGAAGCTCATAGAAACGATGGATGCTGCAATCAGCGTAGCTGGCACGCCACGGAACATAGCAGGTGTTTCTGTTTCGGATTCCACCACTCTGGAACGCACGCCAGAAAACAGAATCATTGCCAATGCAAAGCCGATACCGGAAAACAGTGCATTCACAATGGACTGTCCGAAGCTATAGCCTTCGTCAATGTTCATGATGGTAACGCCCAAAACAGCACAGTTTGTCGTAATCAGTGGCAGATAAACACCCAGCGCCCGATAAAGCGGCGGCATCATTTTCTTAACCAGAATTTCAATCAGCTGTACGAAAACAGCAATGACCAAAATAAAGGCAACCGTCCGCAAATAGGCCAGATCCAGCGGAACCAGAATGAAGTGATAAATCGGATACGTCACCAACGAAGCGCAGACCATGACAAAAATAACTGCCATACCCATTCCAAGACTGGAATCCAGCTTCTTGGATACGCCCAGGAACGGACAAATGCCGTAAAATTTCGACAATACAAAGTTATTGGTCAGCACCGCAGCAATGATAATGGTAACAACTGTACTCATGCTTCCGCTTCCTCCTTCTTAGCATTACATACTGCCGCATTCGGACAGCTGGAGCATCCCAGCTTCTTCGGCGGCTTGCGGTTGGACAGCTTGCAGACTACTGCAATAATCAGTCCCAGTGTCAGGAATCCGCCTGCCGGCATTACAAACAGGGTAATGGTGTGCGATGCCATACCCGGAATGGACAGTCCAAACCATGTACCGGATCCCAAAATCTCACGAACAGAACCCATCAGGAACAGCGCCAAAGTAAAGCCCAGTCCCATGCCCAGTCCGTCTAATACCGAAGCAAACGGCTTATTCTTGCAGGCAAACATTTCTGCCCGTCCCAGAATGATACAGTTTACGGTAATCAGTTCCAGGAACGTACCCAAACTGGTATACAAAGACGGCACAAAGCCATGCAGCAGGAACTGAATCAATGTTACGAACGTCGCAATGATGACAATGTAGCAAGGCAGCTTCACCGATTCCGGAATCAGCTTTCGAATCAGGCTGATTACCAGGTTGGAACAGACCAGTACAAACGCTGTGGACAGACCCATACCGATTCCGTTAAATGCACCTGTTGTAACTGCCAAAGTCGGACACATACCCAGCAAGGAAACCAAAACCGGGTTTTCCCGAATCAGACCCTTGGTAAACTCCTTCCAATTGCTCATGATAAAATCGCCTCCTTATTGGCAGCATACGTATCCATTGCACACTGAATAGCGCTCTTTAAGCCCTTTGAAGAATAAGTTGCACCGGTAATATTATCGGCTGCATTGACAGAATCGCTGTCGGTCAAGCCAATCAAATTGGAAACCAACAATTCCGGATTGGTTTTCAGCTTGGTGCCAAGTCCCGGTGTTTCCGTTAAGTTGACAAAAGATACATCCGTCAGGGCACCATCTGCATCAATGCCGATGATCACCTGAATACCGCCCTTGTTGTAACCATCTGCGGTAACCAGGAACGCAGCCTGCTGATGTTCATCCACATAAACCGCAGTCAATGTAGTCTTATCCACTTCTGCCGGCTGAATGCTGTCCAGATCCACTTCTTCAAATGTTCCGGCATCCGGCAGGGCAGACAAGCTTTCTAAAATGGCATCCTCTTCTGCGGCTGCAATTTTATCCTTGGTGACAGCATTTGCCACTGCCAGCAAACCGCAGCACAATGCACAGACCACTGCCAGCACAATCGGCGGCAGAATCATCTTTTTCTTATCATGCATGCTGCTTCTCCTCCTTTTCCGGTTCCTTTTTTCCGATTGGCTGCTTCATGGTCAGCCGATCAATGTACGGAGTCAACAGGTTCATCAGCAAAATGGAGAACGAGCAGCCTTCCGGCATATTGGCCCAATAACGAATGACAAACGTGAGGATTCCGCATCCAATACCAAAGACAATCTTGCCCTTGGTGGTAATCGGTGTGGTCACATAATCTGTTGCCATAAAGAACGCACCCAACAGCACACCGCCTGCCAGAACCTGATACAACACATCGCTGAGATTGCCGCCAGTTACCAGTGTATAAATCAAAGTAAAGACGGACAGGGAGCCCAAATAAGCCACCGGTGTTGCAGCAGAAATAACCCCTACTGCAATCAGGAAGATACCGCCGATCAGCAGTGCCAGCGCAGAGGTTTCGCCCAGGCTTCCGCCGACATTGCCCAAAAAAAGAGACAGCAGACCAGCATCTCCGGAAACAAGCGGTGTTGCACCAGTCAGTCCATCTGCCAGATTGGCAGAAGATGCTGCCATTTCACCAAAAGAAAGGCCACGATAATAGAACGGCTTTACCCAAGTGGTCATGTCGCCTGCAAATGCCAACAGCAGAAATACACGTCCGGTAATGGCAGGGTTTGCAAAGTTACAACCCAGACCGCCAAACAACTGCTTGACCACAGCAATGGCAACAATACAGCCAATAGCAGCCTCCCAGAGCGGCAGTGTTGCCGGCACATTTAACGCCAGCAGCACACCAGTCAGCAGCGCAGAGCCATCCTGAATGGTATTCTCCTTCTTCATCAGCTTCCGGCAGATCCACTCAACCAGCACACTGACTGCTCCACAAAATACGATTAAAAACAAAGCACGCACACCAAATACAATGGTAGCAGCCACGATTGCCGGCACCAGTGCAAGCAGCACCAGACCCATGATTTTTTGTGTGGTCATCCTGCTCCGAATATGCGGAGAGGGTGATACGGTTAATAATTCCTGCATTTGACGCACTCCCTCCTACTTTTTCGCCATCAGCATGGCCTTTGCCAGCTGGTTGGTTTCTGCCACACGCCGCTTTGCCGGACAGGCATAGGTGCAGCAGCCGCAATTCATACAAAGCGTAACCCGCAGTTTCCGCAGCGCATCCAGATCCTTCTGGCGATATGCTTTTCCGATTTCTGTCGGCATCAAATTCAGCGGACAGGCACGGATACAGCTCCCGCATCGGATGCAGGCAGACGGTTCCGGCAAATCTGCCTTCTGGAATGCCAAAATTGCATTGTTGGATTTTAAAACCGGATCTGCCGGATTGGGAATGCTGATTCCCATCATCGGTCCGCCGTAAAGCAGTTTCTTTACGTTTTCCGGCTTCCAGCCGGCAAACTCCAGCACATCCTGCACCGGGGTTCCGACCGGAACAACAACATTACACGGAGCAGTTACAGCATCTCCATCCACTGTCAGCATGCGCTGTACCATCGGCATACCGGTTTTCAAATAACGGCTTACAAAGGCAACAGAGGAAACGTTCATCACGATAACACCCTGATCTGCCGGCAGCTCGCCTTCTGCTACAATTCTGCCTAAGGTGTGATAAATGAGCACCTTTTCTGCACCCTGCGGATAAGTTTCCGGCAGCACCTGTACGGTAATTTCCGAATGAGAAGCAGTCTGTTTCTGCAAAATGGAAATGGCTTCCGGCTTGTTGGCCTCTATGCCAATGATTGCCTTCGGGATTTCCAGCCAGTGCAGCACCTGCAAAATACCATCTACTACTTCTTCCGGTGCTTCCACCATCTGCCGACAGTCTGATGTAATATACGGTTCACATTCTGCGGCATTGATGACCAAGGTATCAATCGTCTGCTTCGGTGCAAGCTTCACATGCGCCGGGAAGCTTGCGCCGCCCATACCCGTCAAGCCGCTTGCTCGAATGGCAGCCAGGAATTCCTGCTTGCTGTGAATCACTGGAGGCTGTACATCCGGACAGACCGTCTGCAATCCATCGGTGGTAATTTCCACCATCTTACAGACTCTTCCGTTGCTCATACGATAATCTGTAATCCCCGTCACCGTTCCGGATACACCAGAATGAATCGGGGCTGCCATAAACGCATCAGTATCTCCGATCTTCTGTCCGACCGTCACGGACTCTCGCAGCTTTACCACCGGTGAACAGGGGGCACCAATGTGCATGCTCATCGGAATCCGCACAAGCTTTGGCAGCGGCAAGGTCTTGCTCTGACTTTGCTGGGTGCCTTTCCAATGCGGCAGCTTCACGCCGTTTAAACGTTTCCTCAATTTGACTCCTCCTTATCATTGTTCAGAGAATCTGTATCCATTTTCCAACCGGAGCAGCGGCTCAATCTGCCCGTTTTGTAAAATGCAGGCCATTGCTGACATAGATCTGACCGTTCTGATCCTCTGCAAGCACCTGGTAATCCGTTGCCTGCAAATGTCGTTCCAGTCCAGCCGTTCCCTCCATGTAAATTTCCGTGGAGAGCAAGTCCGAACGCAGTCCGCTGTCACAGAGCACGGTCACAGTCTTTAAATCTGTTTCCACTGGCATTCCAGTCTGCGGATCTAGGATGTGTTCATAGGCCGTGCCATCTTCCGCTGTAAAATACCGCTCGTATCCGCCGGATGTAGACAAAAAGCATGCCGGCGTTTCGATCGTACCCAAAATGCCCTCCCCGTCCGGATCCCGAACGGAAATGACAAACGGTTTCCCATTCGGCTTTGCTCCATACAGCACCATAGAAGATTCCATAGAGACAATGGCATAGGAAGCATCCGACTGATTCAAAACGGCTGCCGCCTGATCCATTGCATATCCCTTTGCCACTGCGCCAAAATCCAATTGTGCGCCGCCGGAAAGAGATACCGTCCCGTCTTTCGTCGTAACATGTTCCGGCGAAACAGTCGCAAGCGCCTGCTGCCGCTGTGCTGCCGTAGGCACCTTCGGATGATCCGTGGTAATGCCCCAAAGTGCCGTCAGGGCACCAATGGTCACATCCACTTTTACACCATCCTGCTGCTGCGCAGTCTGCACCTGCGTAACCAAATCATACAGCATGGTATCCTGTGAGGTGCCGGACTGATTGCAGCGGCTGACCACGCTTTCTGCATCATAACAGTCCAGCTGGTCATCCAGCTGCCGCATGGTTTCCGCCAACGGTTCCTGCAAGGACTCCGGTGCTGTAATGGTGCAGATGGTATCCATGACATACAGGGTATTGCTGGGCAGTGCTTGATCCGTCGAATGCGTATGCATCCGCCAGATCACCGCCGTACATCCGCCGGCCGCCAAAACAAACGCACAAAGCATGCCAATGGAGCGAGGAATTTTTTTTGAAAAAATCATAAAAAAGCCTTTTCATCTCCGGGAAAAAATGGTATAATAGAAAGATCTCAGCAGCATGTTGCCATGCTGCTTTCGTGTAAAACGACAAAGTTTCACACGCTTTTTCATTATAGACCATTTCTTTTGAAATGTAAACAGAAAAATCGTTTTGATTTCATAAATATTTTTTCAATGCCAAGGAAACCCCTGGCAGGAACAACAATCATCGCCTAGGCAGCTGGCTGCAAAGCATTCTAAATCCAGTCAGCCTGCTGTCAGAATTGGGAGGAAGTACATGAAAGGTTACCGCATCAGCGTCATTCGACATGGACGCACCGCTGCCAATGACAGCGGCATTTATATTGGCCGCACCGATTTTCCGCTTTCGGATAAAGGTGCCGCTGAACTGAGTCAAAAGCAGGATACTTATATTTATCCCCGTGTTGCAAGAGTCTACAGCAGTCCATTGCAACGCTGCTTGGAAACAGCAGAAATTCTTTTTCCAGATGTGCCCATTCAAACGGTAGACAATCTCATCGAAATGGACTTCGGTACATTTGAAGGCAAAAGCACCGAGGAACTCATTGACCGACCGGAATTCAAGACCTGGATCAAAGGCGGTTTGGAATGCCGTCCGCCAGAGGGCGAAAGTGTGCAGGAAGTCCAGCTGCGCATCTTCAAGGCACTGCGGGAAATCATTCAGGATATGATGACAGAAGATCTGCTGCACTGCGCAGTCATCACCCATTCCGGCATTATTTCCAATATGCTTGCCGGGTTTGGACTGCCAAAAATTGACGCGAAAGAATTGCTCTGCGAACCGGGAGAAGGATTCGACATTCTGGTTACAGCACAGCTCTGGCAGCGTTCTCAGGCATTTGAAATCCTTGGAAAAACGCCTTATTCGGAATAATTCCAATTCTTCTGGGAGATACTACCGGAAATGATTCCGGGAGGAATGCCATCATGCAGCTTCGTGCCCTTCGGCAATTTTCCAAACAAATTGTTACCCATGCTTCCATTCGCCGCTACCGCCTGCTCTGTGCCCTTCTGCCGGCAGTCTGGCTGCTTTTCCAAGTACTCGGTGCCGGCACCGCAGTGGTTTACGGTCAATTTCTGCCCCACAGCACATTTCCGGCGCAGCTGCTCTGGCTGGCGTTTTTAATTGGATTCCGACTCGTTCAGCTGGCAGCAACTGTTCCGCTGCAATATCAACTCCTTGCCTGCTGCACCAGCTTAGCAGGTCTGCAAGCCAAAATGCCCTATTCTCTGCGGACTGCCTATTGCTTACAGCTGCTAACCGGTCTGCTGCGCACGCTGCTGTTTCTACCCGTTCCGCTGCTGGGTGCATGGGGGTATCGCTGCCTGCAAACGGCAGCCCTCCATCCTGCGTCCAGTACCGTTTGGGTCTTCTGTGCCCTGCACTGCCTCTCTGCCATGCTGCTCGCCTGCGGTTTGGCAATCCGGTACAGTCTGGCACTGGGGGCTGCTCCCTTTTGGCTATTGCAGCATCCGGAGCTTCCTGTTCATCGCATCCCCAAGCTTGCCGTGCAAAGCATGCAGGGACATCTGCGGCACCTGCTGCCAATTGGCGGACTGGGCTTGCTGCAACTTCCGCTTCTCTGGCGAATTCCACGCATTCTTTTAGAATGCACCCTTTGTTATAACATTCCCATTGCAGAACAGCAAGGAGAACATCCAGCATGACGCTTCATTTTACAGTCCGAACGGCTGCACCCATTCCACTCAAACAATTCCTGCGCAAACAGGAAGGCGTTTCCCAACGGCTGCTTTGCCGACTCAAGCAATGCGGCGGGATCTCCTGCAACGGCCATCCCATCCGCACCATCGACCCGGTAACAGCCGGAGATGTGATTTGCCTGACCCTGCCGGAAGAATCCGGTTTAACGCCCAATCCGGCACTTTCTGTGCCCATCATCTTTGAGACAGAAGATTATCTATTGTATGATAAGCCTGCCGGCATGCCAGTGCACCCTTCTCCGGGACACTATACCGACACACTGGGAAATGCGTTCAGCGCACAATTTCCAAGTCATGCCTTTCGCCCGGTCAATCGTCTGGATCGGGACACGACAGGACTTTGTCTGGTGGCAAAACATGCTGCCTGTGCAGCAGCCCTGCAATATCAAATCCAAAAGACCTATTATGCCGCCGTATGCGGTTCCATCACAGAGTCTGGCACCATTTGCACACCCATTGGGCGCTGTCCCGATTCCATCTTGAAGCGCTGTGTCACGCCGGACGGAAAGCCTGCCGTAACGCATTATACCCCTCTCTTTCGGGAGGGTGCCTATACATTTTTACGCATCACGCTGGAAACCGGACGCACCCATCAAATTCGGGTACATCTCGCCAGCATCGGGCATCCGCTTGCCGGAGATTCCCTTTATGGCGGCACTCTGACCGATTGCAGCCGACATGCGCTGCACTGCGGCTCCATGCAGTTTCCAGATCGTTTCCGTTCTGCCTGGATGACCGTACACTGTCCGCTTCCGCCGGATTTTACCGCACTTTTTCCGACTCACCTTTAGGAGGTTTTACCATGAAACAAATTTTGCTTTTTGCAGCATCTGTCTCCACACACTTGCAATATAACCGCCCCATTCTGGAAATGCTCCGCAAAATGGGACATACCGTTCACATTGCCTGTAACTTTACGGACAGCAACATTCCACAGGAAGTTTCGGATGCCTTCCAAAAAGAACTAACCGAGCAGAAGATCCCCTACCACGATCTTCCCTTTGCACCAACACTGCTACATACCATGCAAAATCACAAAGCCAATCAGCAGCTACAGACCCTGCTTCAGGAAACAAGCTTTGACCTGGTGCACTGCTTTGGAACCATTGCCGGCTATTATGGAAGAGCAGCTGCTGCAACATCCGGCATTCCCATTTTCTACAGTGCACTGGATTTTCGAGTATTCCGAAACGGCTCACACTTCCTGAACCAGTTTTTCAAGTGGACGGAGAAAAAGCGGGCGAAGCAGACCAGTGTATTCTTTGCTTCCAATCCGGAAAATGCCTCCTACGCCACCCAGAAGCTGCAAATTGGAGAGGTTCATACCTTGCCCGGCACCGGCATCAATCGGGAAGCCTTCCAGCAAACAAGCTGCACCCGGGAAGAACTGCGCAAACAACTAAATATCCCGGAAGATGCAATCGTTCTGCTCTCTGTCGGCAGTTTAACCTGGGCAGAATATCAGCGTGCCGTCCTGCAAGCGATCTCTCGTTTGCCGCAGTACAACCTCTATTACCTGCTTTGCGGAATGGGGCCGGATTTGGACTTCTTAACAAAACTTGCTGAACGGCTTCATGTAGCAGATCGGGTTCAATTTTTGGGCTACCGAACTGATCTGCCAGATCTGTATCAGGCTGCAGATCTCTTCTGCCTCCCCTCGAAGCGGGAAGCGCTGGGCATTCATGCGCTGGAAGCGATGGCTGCCGGACTGCCGCTGCTGACTTCCGACCGAAACGGCATGCAGTTTTATAACGACGGCAGTTCCGAAGGACGCACCTATCCCTGTGACGACATAGAAGCGCTCACAAAAGAAATCCGGGAACTGGCGGACCACGCCGATCTGCGGAAAAAGATGGGGGATGCCAATCGGGAAGCCTGTGCTGCCTGGCGGCAGGAAAAGGTGCTTCCGGTACTGGAAGAAACCTATCAAAAATACTTGAGCGAATAACAAGCAATGGGTTCGAAGCATTCCTCCCAGAAACAACAAAATCGGCATGCCATTTGAAACGGCATGCCGATTGTTTCATTCCAGTATTTTTACGAAACCTGAAAGCCCATTGCCCGAAATTGATCAATGGCATCTCCCAAAATTTCCGCATTGGTGGAAGAAACCGAATGCAGCAGCAGAATCTCTCCGCCGTGTGCATGGCTGGTGAGGTCTTCCAATGCCTTTGCTGGATCTGGCTGCTGATCGGTCAGCCAATCCACATACGCAAAGCTCCAAAACAGCGTCTGATAGCCACATTCCTGTGCAATCTCCAACGCCTGCTCAGAATATTCGCCGCACGGACAGCGGAAATACTGCATTTCATAGCCATACGTGTCCGCCACATAATCGTGCAGCGAAAGAATTTCTTCTTTTGCCGCTTCCGGAGAAAGCGTTGGCAGACTTGCGTGCGTCATGCCGTGATTCCCCAGCGTATGCCCCTCTTCGATCATCCGATGCACCAATTCGGATTCTGATTTTGCATAGTCCCCGGTTAAAAAGAAAATGGCATGTGCCTGCTTTTCTTGCAGCACATCCAAAATTTTTGCGGTATATCCATTTTCATAGCCCTGGTCAAAGGTCAATATAATCTGCTTCCGATCCGGTGTTGTGGCATAAGCACCGAATTTTTGAAACTGCTGATCAAATTGCAGAGCATCCAACGGACAGTTCTCCGCATCGACTGCGGTTCCCTGTCCATAGCCGATCTTCTGATTGTCGGCAGCATACGCAGAAATGGGCAAAAGCAAACTGCATGCCGTTGCTGCTGCAACCAGACGTGTCATCCATTTTTTGATACAAAGCCACCTCTTTTCGATTTGCCCCGTATCCATACAAGGGCACACTGTCACATTACAGGACAGTGTGCCCTTAGTATATCCGCAATTCGACACAATATGCTTACAGCGCCTGCCAAGGATTCTTTTCCCTTGCAGGCGCTGTAAGCAGAACAAGCAGCTTGTACGCTGCCCCTCTCTTTGTATCCAATTCGCTTGATTCAGCCGAAGCTTTCCGCTCCTGTACAGAGTATCCGCACTTCTTTTGTCTCAATCGTTTAAATAAGACTTTACCAAAACCTGTAACAGCTCATCCCGATCGATATGCCGGATCATGCTCCGAGCGTTGTTATAGGTGGTTATGTAGGTCGGATCTTCTGACAAGATGTAGCCTACAATTTGGTTCACCGGATTATAGCCTTTTTGCACCAGTGCATCGTATACAAGCGTCAGTGTTTTTTTCATTTCGAGTTCTCGTTCATCATTGACAGAAAATGTCATAGTTTTGTCAAACATCTGATTCAACCTCCTTCAAACTGGTTCTATTCTTATTATACCCGAAATTCCAACAAGAAACAAGCAAATTTTGATATTTTTCTGTTTTGTAATTTTTTCGCCCCTCATTTTTGTACATTATGGCCAAAAAAATCGTGCAAAATCGGGGCAGAACGTCCTGTCCCGATTTGCCCGGATTGGGGTTATGCGTTGCAGCAGTCAGAACGCTTTACAAAGGATTCGCAGTCGGTACATTCCGGTACAGTCGGATTGCTTTCGTGGGTACCAACAGAAATGCTGTTCAAACCGCAGTACTGTTCGGTGCCCAGATTATGCTGGCACTGTGTGACGGTACAATGAATGCTCGGATTTTTCATTTTGTTTTCCATGACTTTGTTCCTCATTTCTAAAAATTCCCCTGAAGCGGCGGCAATAGAATCGGATTTGCCGATCGGCGCTGCTGCTGCATCAGGTGTACTGCTAGTATGCCGCTTTCTCTGCATTTTATGCGGTAAAAGGTGATTCCATTCCACCCGAACCATTTTGTCGCAGTTTTTCCATCTACACTTCCTTTACACTTTAAAAATAGAACATTTACGTTTCAAAATCAAGCAAATTCTGCAATAGAATTGACAAACTGTTCCAAATTTGATACAATTAATAAAATACTTTATGACAGATCCAAAAATTGGATCTCTAAGCGGAAACAGAATCTATGGCACACACCGCCTTTTTCCGCATACGATAGGGAGAAGCCGGCATTTTCATGCCGCTTGAGGACAACGACAGATATTCTGACGCACCAGATGGAGGAGTTTTTATGGATCAATTTCAGCAAAACGGCAACCAAATACCGCCGTATCCGCAACAACCGCAAAATAACAATCAGGCGAATTACCAACAGCCACAACAAGCTCCTGGCTATCAGCAGCCACAGCAGGCTCCCGGTTACCAGCAGCCGATGTATTACAATCAACAGCCAAACTATACCAATTCCATGCCAAACTATACTGGAATGGCAGCAGTCGGGGCAGAACCTGTTGCCAAAAAATCCAAGGCACCAAAAATCATTGCCGGCATCGTAGGCGGCGTGGTACTGGTTGGCGCAGGCAGCGGCATTGCCTATGCTGCCAGTGATACTGTCAAGAATTTTACACGTGCCAACTTCACCAGTGATGAGAGTTATTTTGCCTGGGTCATGGAAAAGAATGCAACCGAAAGTGCACAAAAAATGAAAGATCGCTATGCCCGCTACCTGGATCTTATGGACAGCAGTACTTCTAAAATCGGCATTGCAGCAGAATTTTCCGATACCACAAAAGATCTGATTCTAGATGCTATGGATGGCACTTCCGCAGAAGGTCTGGAACTGGACAGCGCTGCCATTGAGGGTAATCTGGTACACACAGACGGCAACTATGGCGTTACAGCCAGCCTGATTGCAAATGATACCAATTTACTGGATCTGAATCTTTCCTACAGCCAAGACGATCAGGCAATGTATCTGCAAATCCCGTCTTTGTCGGACGATTATATTTCTTTCTCCACTTCTGATCTGGAAGAAGAACTGGAAGCTGATTGGGGAGACGAAAACCCATTCCCCTTGGATGCGCTCTTCTCTTCTGATACATTCCGGGATATTCTCTCTCCAGAGGAACTGGAAGATCTGTATGTGCGCTACACCGACGTCTTAACAGAAGCACTGGATGACGATGTACAGGTTCATACGCGTGAAAACGTAGAAGTCGGCAACCTGGAATTTTCCACTACAGAAATTGAACTGGGAGTCGATGAGGAAACGGCTGCTTCTGCTGTTTGTGCCATTTTAAAGGAAGCGAAAAACGATTCCGTGATCCAGGATATCGCAGTTACCTACGGCGATATGAGCGAAGAAGATTATAAGGACACCGTGCAGGAACTCATTGACGAACTGGATGACACAGCAGACAGTAGTTCCAACGATACCGTATGCACACTCAGCCTGTACGTTGATGCAACCGGCACCATCTGCGGCATCAATATGGACATTCCGGATACCTGCACCATTTATTCCTTTGCCGGCTTCGACACCAAGCATGCCGGTGTTGCATTCCGTGCATCGATTGACGGAGAAGATCTTGCAGACATGACCGTGGAACTGGATCGGGACGGCAAATCCTTCAGCGGCTCTGGAGAAGCCTCCTTCTGCATAGATGAGGAAACATATACCGCTTCCCTGGAAATTGACGGCTTAGAAGTCGTTGACCGCGAACTGGGTTATGTGAAAGGCGATGTAACCATTTCCATTCCGGATCTGGTTGATCGTTTCACACTTCGATTGGATTCCGACGGAAATGCCCAAACCATCTCTGCAGACCTTGCATATGATGGCGACGATTACGGAACCATTTCCTTGACATACGGCATTGACAGCGCATCCAGCCACGACATTTCCCTGCCGGATGCCAATGCCACCATCTACAATGGGGACGATGATGATGCACTGGATGAATATGCCGATAACATCGACGTCGATGCGTTCTATGCTACGCTAGAAGATGCACTGGGTATTCCGGATGCAGAAGCATTCCTGAATGATCTCTTCTCGGATGACTACACGGACGATGACGATGATTGGTATGATGATGACGACGATTGGTATTACGACGATGACGACTGGTACAATGATGATGATGATTGGTACTACGAAGATTGGAACCGATCCGATTATTATGACTATGGCGATTCGGAAAGCACCACACGCAGCAACAGCAGCATCTTCCACCGTTCTTAATACGTTTTTCAAATAAGCAATTCCCAAAATCGGCTGTGCCTACTGACACAGCCGATTTTTTCAGCAACATACTAAATGAGCCTGTCTGTAAAGGAACAGACAGACCCTGCTTTTTTACTTTTTCGGAACCGCATATAAATTGGTTTCCCACGCCGGGACATAGAGCTGATGCCGAATGTAGATATCATAATTGGGATTCAATCGCTTAATCAGCAGCGGCAAGGCAAACATGTCCTCATTGCGGTGATACAGCGAAACCATCAGCTTTGGCGTAAAATGCGCAATGGTCTGTGCCGCACCCCAGAGTGCTTCCCGTTCGCAACCCTCTACGTCCATTTTAATCAAGGTTGCCGGACGGCCCTCCAGAATGCTGTCCACCGAACGTGCCGTGATTTCCTGCCCCACAGCAGTCACCGCTGACTGCCGGCCTGCCTTTGTCGCAAATGGCACAGTGGTATCTGTACACCAAGCCACTGCATTGTAGGCATAAACATAGTGCAGCCCATCAATGCTCTTGCAAAGCTTCTTGAAGTTTTTCCGATCCGGTTCCATTGCATAAATCCGGATGTACTTTTCATGTGTAAATTGAAGCACTTCCTGTATGGTGTCTCCATTGTATGCACCCAAATCCACATAGACTTCATTGGGGGTCAAATGAATGATCTTTCGATAGATCTCTGCCTTGGGCGTTACAACATCCAATAAATACTGCATGTTGCCGCTGATTTTGAAATTCAGGATGCTGGCATAAACCCGCTTGGACTCTTCATCTGCAAGCATCTGATAAACTTCTTCCAGCTCCTGGGCATGCTCCAAACAATATTCATAGGTGAACAAACCACTGCCGGCTACCGGAACATCCGGCACCAAAAGCGGATGCCGCTTTGAAATATCGATCAGTTTGTCCACCAGAGACTGATAACCGGCAGCAAATGCCAGCACAATCACAAAATCCTCCACCTGCTCTTCAATTTCCGATAATTTCCGAACCTTATAGCCTGCGAAGGAATGTCCCCGTACAAAATCATCGCTGGCGAAAATACCGGCAAGCGGAATCTTTTTTTCCTGAAAAACCCGCATGATTTTTTCTGCACCATCGCCCATGCCATAAATAAAAATCGGCCGTGTTTCCGCCTGTAATTTTTCCCAACAGGACTGTCGTTCTGTGATGAATGAAAGCATATTCAGAATTTCCTTCCTTACCCGGCATTTCTGCCGCTTAATTCAAGCGGGCAACTCCGCACCCCAAACGGTCTGACGGCTTTGCCCGGACTCCCTTAAAAGTCATTGATCAGGATTGGTCCGCATGAAACACATCCGAATCCAGATCGACATCTGGATGGTTGCACTCCACATCTCCAATCATATCCCGTCCACGAATGTGGAAGCGATCCCGCTGCGCATTGACGCACTGTGTAATCAAATCCGAAACATAGCGTGGGGTTCGAATGGAACGAAGTTCTTTTTCCGGCGTATCTACATCTTTGCTGTATAAAATAATGGAACCAACCCGAAAAATCCGCTGTCCCAGCGACAGCGAAAGCTTCTTATCCGTAATCCGATACAATTCGATTTCTTCTTCCTCCACATGAAAGAACCCAACTCGCGTAATGAGTCGTGTCTCCGTCAGATAATACCGTGTAAAGGACAGCGGCAGCCCAAATAGGGTACGCTTTTTGTCGGTCCAGATATAATCAATGGTACTGTCTTTTGCAGCCATGGCAATTTCGAACTCCCTTCCAAACTGATTTCATCCATTTCCATCAAAAATGTATGTATATTACAATACATTTTACCATATCTGACAAGCAAATGTCAACCAATTCCCCCAAAAGCTTCTGATTCCATGCAGTGTTTACAAAAGGGTAACAACAGTTGCACAAAAATAGCAGCTTATTTTTGTGAAAAGAGACAACTCCCCCGATTTTCCGACACAATCTGCTAAAGTTTGAAAATAGACTTGCAATTCCAAACAAAAAATAGTATAATGAATAGGAGTAAATTTTTGAACCTGTATTCTGGAGGATGAAACAATTATGCCAAAATATGTATTTGTGACCGGCGGTGTCGTTTCCGGTCTGGGAAAAGGAATTACAGCCGCCTCTCTGGGCAGACTGCTCAAGGCTCGAGGTTATAAGGTAACCATCCAAAAATTCGATCCTTATATCAATGTGGATCCTGGTACCATGAGCCCTTATCAGCACGGCGAAGTTTTCGTAACCGATGACGGAGCAGAAACAGACCTGGACCTGGGTCACTATGAGCGCTTCATTGACGAAAACTTATCCGTCAACAACAACGTGACCACTGGTAAAATTTACTGGACCGTCTTAAACAAGGAACGCCGTGGCGATTATCTCGGCGGAACGGTTCAAGTAATCCCCCATATCACCAATGAAATTAAGGAACGCATCTATCGGGTTGGCAAGGAATCCAACACGGATGTTGTAATTACAGAAATCGGCGGCACTGTCGGCGATATTGAAAGCACACCGTTCCTGGAAGCCATTCGGCAGTTTGTCGCAGAGGTTGGCCGTGGAAATGCAATGTACATTCATGTTACCCTGCTGCCATTTATTGCCGGTTCTAATGAGTTGAAATCCAAGCCGACGCAGCATTCTGTAAAGGAACTGCTCTCCATTGGCATTCAGCCGCATGTCATCGTATGCCGAACCGAGCTGGAAATTCCGGAAGAAATCACGGATAAGCTCAGCCTGTTCTGCAATGTTCGCCGGGAAGACATTATTCCCAATATGACAGCTCCCTCCCTGTACGAAGTACCGGAAATGCTGGAGGCAGAAGGACTGGCGGACTGCGTCTGCCATCACCTGAATCTGGAAAATCCAAAGCCGGATCTGAGCGAATGGCATGCCATGGTAGAACGGCAAAAGGCTGCGCATAAGCAGGTTACCATCGGACTGGTCGGCAAGTATGTTGCTTTGCAGGATGCATATCTGTCTGTTGCAGAAGCACTGCGTCACGGCGGTATTGTCAACGATGCAAAGGTAGAAATTCTGTGGATTGACTCCGAAAAAATCACACGGGAAACTGCTCCGGCTATGCTGGGTGCCTGTGATGGTATTATTGTGCCCGGCGGATTTGGCGACCGTGGCATTGAAGGCATGATTGAAACCATTCGCTATGCACGGGAAGAAAAAGTTCCGCTGTTTGGCATCTGCCTGGGCATGCAGCTGGCTGTTGTGGAATTTGCCCGCAATGTTGCCGGTCTGGAAGATGCCAACTCCTCCGAATTTGTACCGGACGGCGAACACAGCGTCATTGACATCATGGAAGATCAGAAGGATGTGACCAACAAGGGCGGTACCATGCGTCTGGGTCTGTATCCCTGCAAGCTGCTGGATGGTACACTGGTTCGCTCCATTTATCAGGAAGAATTGATTTATGACCGGCATCGTCACCGTTGGGAATTTAACAACGCTTACCGGAAGATGCTGACCGAAGCTGGTCTGACCATTGCCGGACTGTCTCCGGACGAACGCCTGGTTGAAATCGTAGAATATCACGATCATCCGTGGTTCATTGGCGTACAGTTCCATCCGGAATTCAAATCTCGTCCCAATAAACCACAGAAACTGTTTGCTTCCTTTATTGCAGCTGCATTGGACAAGCAGGAACAGCAGTAATCTGGTTTCCACGCGCTTGCCCGTACGATTCTGTATGGTGCAGGCAAGCCATATTGATCCTTCACGCTATTGCAAAACATGCAATAGCGTGAAGTGTATTCCTGAAAGGAGTTCGATTGCGTGTATCATTTATTAGTTGTAGACGATGAAGCCAACATTCGGCGTGTCGTACGGGAATACGCTGAATTTGAAGAATACGAAGTCACCGAAGCGGAAAATGGCATGGAAGCAGTCGCATTATGCCGGGAAAATGACTATGACCTCATTATCATGGATGTCATGATGCCCCGTTTAGACGGCTATTCTGCCTGCAAGGAAATTCGGAAACATAAGAACATTCCAATTATCATGCTCTCCGCTCGTGGAGAAGAATATGATAAGCTGTTTGGATTTGAACTGGGTATTGATGACTACGTGGTCAAGCCGTTCTCTCCAAAGGAATTGATGGCACGTATCCGGGCAGTTCTCAACCGCAAGCAAGCTGTGACGGAGGAACCTGCCTCACAGCGGCTCAAATTCGATGGACTGGAAATTGATCTTGCCGGTCGGGAGGTCTATGTGGACGGCAAACGTGCTTCCATGACGCCAAAGGAATATGACCTGCTCTTCTACCTGGTCAAAAACAAAGGCCTCGCACTGACACGGGATAAGTTATTGGAGAAAGTTTGGGGATATGACTTTTTCGGGGATGACCGCACGGTAGATACCCACATCAAAATGCTGCGCAACAGCTTGGGCAAATACCGCACCTTTATTGTCACCTTGAGAGGAATGGGATATAAATTTGAACCTCAGACATAGACATTTGCAGCTGCGCCAGAAAATCTGGCTGTATTTCATGCTCTTTGTCGGCATTGTATTCATTCTGATGTGGCTGTTCCAAGTTGTTTTTCTGGAACATTTCTATGAATACATCAAAATTCGGGATACCGAAAAAGTTGCCAACAACCTCATCCACGCTTACCACGATGGCAGCTTTCGACAAACTGCTTTAAACATCGGACTGTCCAACGATCTTTGCATTGAACTCATGGACAAAAACGGAAAGGAACTGTACGCACAATGCATGTACAGTCACAATTGCCTGCTGCACAGCACAGACAGTGATCCGTTCTTTTATTTGGTAGACTTGCAGCACAGCAAAACGGGAACCATTTGCCGCTCTGTCTTCAACCAGAATATGCAAAATAACATGATCGTCTATGGGAAAGTCATGCAAAACGACAATCATGATGTGGTTGGATATTTGCTTCTAAATTCTCCGCTGGTTCCGGTAGAGTCCACC
>FR899090.1:48072-59125 GCA_000437255.1 Ruminococcus sp. CAG:403 | reverse complement strand
AAGCCATGAGTATTACATTGATTCTGGTCTTCCTGGGCTGCGTCATTTCCTTCTGTGTCGCACGGCATATTGCAAGGCCGATTACACGCATCACCAAATCGGCACACCGCCTGGCACACGGCGACTATCAGACCGTTTTTGAAGGCGGCGGATATGCAGAGGTCGACGAATTGGCACAAACTTTGACCTACGCAGAACAGGAGCTTTCCAAAACAGATGCGATGCAACGGGATTTGATTGCCAATGTTTCCCACGATCTGCGCACCCCGCTGACCATGCTGAAAGCCTATGCGGAAATGATTCGGGATCTCTCCGGAAACAACCCTGTAAAACGGGAACAGCACCTCAATGTCATCATCGAAGAAACCGATCGCCTTTCACAGCTGGTCAACGACATGCTGGATCTTTCCAAGCTGGAAAGCGGCACGCAGAAACTGGAGCGCACGGAATTTGACATTGCAGTAAAAATGGAGGAAATTGCCCACCGCTATCAAGGTATTTCTGAGCAAATGGGATATCACCTGCATTTTACGCCGGATGCTTCCTGCATGGTATATTGCGATGAAGGCAAAATTGAACGTGTCATTTGCAATCTGATTCACAACGCCATCAACTACACCTCCAAGGAAGACCGACAGATTTTCCTGCGGCAGATCAACACGCCAGAAGGCGTTCGAATTGAAGTAACCGATACCGGAGACGGCATTGAAGAGGATAAGATCAAACTCATCTTCGACAAGTATTACCGCTCTGAAAATCACAAACGAGAAGTGGTTGGAACCGGACTGGGCTTATCCATTGTCAAGGCAATCCTGAAACTGCACAACTACCATTATGGCGTCAACAGCAAACTGGGCGAAGGTTCTACCTTCTGGTTTGTCATTCGGGATGTCAAAACCGATTCTACAGAATCTTCTTCATCTTCTTCCAAAAAATAAAAAAGCAGACACATTCTACGCTCAGAATGTGTCTGCTTTTTTTGATTAGGGAGCTTTTGGACCTGCTTTGCCGGCGGTGCCAATGCGAAGACGGGGGAGTGTATAGCGGGAAATGTAGCTGCATCTGACCGCCTGCAAAACAGAAAAGAAGATTTGCAAAAGATGACATTGGGGAGAAGATAAAACAGGTTGTGGGAAAACTGGTACTGCCATGCTGCTGCATCCAATCTGCAAGCATAAAAGCAAAAAGGAGGAAGTCTGTTTCGAAAAATTGTTTCATTTTTGCTGCATCAAATAGAAGCGCCTTGGTAAAAGAATCCTTGGTATTGCCATCTTTTACTGCCCTTTTCATCTATAACTACCAGCAGAGGCCGGAAGTGCCACATCCTGAAAAAAATTTTTTCGTGCAGCCTCTTTTTTCTGCTGGATAGTGTCTTACTGCTGTGAAATGTCAACCAATCCTGCTCCGCCATCCCAATAAAAGTACAACATGGCGTATGGCAAACTGTCTGCATTGACAGCAAAGGCAAGC
This sequence comes from Ruminococcus sp. CAG:403, assembly GCA_000437255.1. Lineage (GTDB taxonomy): Bacteria > Bacillota > Clostridia > Oscillospirales > Ruminococcaceae > Ruminococcus_C. Next base: position 57,655 of record FR899090.1, on the reverse strand, counting down.
TGTACAGTAGCCGATTCTCCCGGCTGCAAATGATTGATGTTGTTCTTTTCTACCGTGTAATTGCCGCTTCCCATGTTGTAATAGAAGAAATCTCCCTGCAGATACAGACAGCTGTCTGTATATAGGGTGTTTGTCTCATTTAAGCCGTCATATTCCACATAGGAATCCTTGTCTTCCTGCAAGAAAAAGAGGCTCGGGCATACGCAAATGGAGTCTGCCACTTGATCGGTGTGGTTGGTATAGGTGATGTCTGCTACGATAATCTTCTGCTGGAATTCCTTGGTACCGATTGCTGTATCCACCGTATTGACGCCATCCCCCGGCTCATAATAGGTACGAACATTGGGCACCAAATTGCCGTCTGCATCCAAATAACTTGCATAATCCGAAGGGCCATTGATTTCGCCCGAATCCAAGCCATCAAAATTATCCTGAATCCGGATGTTGGAAATGGTTACATCAACCGGAAGATCCGGGCCACCGGATTCAAATTGCACGACCTGTTCTTGGTGCGTATCCCCGATTTGATAAACACCCGTTATGTCATCCTTGTCAAATCGTAATTTCTCGGATTCTGCCACACCGGCATCTGCACGTACCTCTTCCTGCGGTGCCTGATAAACATCGGCTGGATCTGCCTGGGAGGCATCGGCAACCGGAGTCAGAGAAATGCCTTCCACGACCTTCAGCATCTCTTCCTTAGAAAGGTCTTCCCCACCAAAGACTTCTACTACATACTGGCTGTTGCCAATGTGCAGCAGCGCATCCTTATCCATCTGAATGCTGTCATTCTTGGCAACGGTGTTCCTCTGCATGTACAAACCGACATTGTCATTGAAATGCAGCTCCTCCGAATCGACTGCGCTCCGCATCGCCATCCGGAATTCGGAATCGTCGCCCTCCAACTTCCAGAGGAAAACGGAGATACCGCCCTGATACGGTGTTTCCGGATTAAAATAGGTCAGCTTGCCCTGCTCGCCTTTTACAAAAGAGTCCGGAATGTAGGACAAGTTGATTTTCACCGGCCCCATATCTTCCAGCGGCTGTGCACCCAGCTGCTGGGTGGAATCGGTCGTACTCTGTTCCGTCTGCGGCTGTACCACCAAATCGGCAGCATACTGTCCACTCCGCTCTACCCGTGTGGTGCTGCGCACCAGATTGGCCGCATACACACTGGTTGGAATGGCAGCAGCAACTGCCACCGCAATCGCTGCAATGCCAATTCTGCGCTTTGAACGAGAGGTCACACGAATGGACTTCCGTTGTGCCTGCTGGAGAATTTCCTGCTTCTTTTGTTCGTATTCTGCTGAAAATGCATGTGGCTGATCGTCACCTTGCTGGATTCCGGAGCGAATCACTGCTTTTATTTTTTGGTCAAAAAGATTCTGCGGTTTCATAGGTATATTCTCCCTTCTTTGCTAAGACAGCTTGTTTGGCACGTTCATATCGTTTTCTGGCAGCAGCGGGACGAATGCCCAAAATAGCACCAATTTCCCGAAAGCTGAATTCCTCATAACAGCGCAATATCAAAATTTCCTGCTGTTCCGGACTCAATCCACGGAGCATAGCCGCAACCGCATCTCGCTGTTCAAAATCGTAAACCTGCATATGCGGATCGGCAAGTTCTGTTGGCAGGTCTTCCATTCCCATGCTTTGTTCCCGTTCCCGCTGATTGCGGCGATAAAGGTTAATGGCAGTATTTCGGGTGATGGAGACCAGGAACTGCTTGGTCTTGCTGCTGTTCACATCCTGCACCTGATCCAGATGTTCCAGAACTTTTAAGAAGGTCTCGGAAACGGCATCTTCTGCCTGCTGCGGATGATGTAAAATCGAATAGGCAATTCGGTACATCGGCTGTTCGTATCGTGTAAAAAGCTGCTGCATCAAATCAACTGGCTGCAAGCGATCACCTCCTAGAAGTATTTGCTGAATCCATGTCTTAGGACGTCCTACTTCATATAACAACGAAAGCCTGCCATTTGTGACAGGCTTTCCCCAATTTTTTCGTTATCCGTACCAGGAAACACAAAAAGCCCCCCAGGGGTCGTGGGGGGCTTTCTGCTATGATATAGGGATTATTGGGGATTTTATCATTTCACATCGGGGTAAATATGAAATGATCAGAGGATGTTATATGCTCTCTCTTTAAGAGCATGGTTTTAGTATACCAGTGCTATGTGTTCGTTTCGTGAAACCAAACTGAAAAGGATTTGAAAAGCAAGTGGAAGGTTGGCGAGAATACATTGCATCCCACAACGCATAAAAAATGCTTTTGGGTGCAGCAAGCGTTGCATCCAAAAGCATTTGTAATTCTTTTATTTTAGGCATTGGGCGGTGTTTGACCGCCGCCTCCGAAGCCAAAACTGCCGCCAGCTCCACCGCCGCCCTGCTGCGGCATGGAGGAAGCATCGGATGCTGTTACAGTGGTTCCGCCAGTTATGGTGCCGCCCGTTCCATAGCCGTCTGCATTCAGCGTTCCGTCATAAGTGCCGCCAATCACAATCTGACAACTGTCACTGGAAGCATCCGCACTGGCATAGATCAAGTCGCTGACTGCTTTTTCCGTCTGAAACACAGACAGTACCGTTCCATCTTCTGCAACCACTGCAATGGAATCTCCGGCAGAAGCCTCCAAATTGGTGGCAACCAGACACCCTGACTCTGGATACTCCATCATGCCACGACTGGACAAGCCCATTACAATGCCGCCGTTATAGACCATGGTTCCATCGGAATCCAGCGAGCCGTCTGCACCGCTGACCGACCCGGAAACAACAACGACACCGCCATTGAATACCAAGCTGCCGTTCGAATCCAGTCCGTCGCCCTTTGCATTGACATAGAGGTAACCGCCGTTGATGGTCATGGTATGATCTCCGGTTGTGCCACCGGTATTCAGTCCGTCATCGGAAGCATCCAGAATCCGAATGGTGCCATCTTCTACTGAAAGCGTCGCTTTTGACCCAACGCCTTCTGTACAGCGGTCAATCACAATTTCCGTATCCGCACCATCAATGGTCAGATCTCCATGCACGCTGATGCCCTTCTGATCGGAATCAATCTGCATGGAATCACCAGAAATGGAGCCATTTCCAGCAGCATGTACAGCATGATCGGTCGATGTTACGGAAATCGTTCCGCCGGTAATCACGAGATCTCCGCCGGCTTTCAGCCCTTTGCTGCTGGCATCCTGATCGGCTGTTGTAGTAGTTGTTGTTGAAGAAGAATCCTGCTCCGCAGTTGTCTGCGTGCTGGAAGCATCCGTTTCCTGCTGTCCTGGCGCAGCGTTGCTGTCCGGCGGCGTCTGTCCGGTTCCGGCACCGCTTGGCAGTTCCGGCGGTGTTCCGCCATTTTGCGCCGTTCCGTCAGGTTGACCGGTTGGCGGCTCTGGTATGCTGCCATCATGAGTCTGCGCGTCCTGCGGCATCTGGGAGAAGTCTGCTCCATCTGGTGGTGTGGGGGCATCGCCGTTTCCACCTGGCATACCGCCCTGTCCCGGATCAAATGCGTCCTGTCCGCTGCTGGAAGCTACCTCTCCGGTTGTTTCCACCTGAATGGTACCGCCTTCAATTTGCAGGAGCGTTTCCGATTGAATGCCGTCTCCATTGGCGGAAATGGTAACAGATCCACCGAAGATAACCACATATCCCTTCGATTCATCTTCTGTCTTGGTGGACTTCATGCCGTCATTGCCGGCGGTAATGGTGATCGTACCGTCATACATGGTCAGGCTGTCCTTGCCCTTCATGCCATTGTTAGCTGCATCCACGGTAATGGTACCGCCCGTCAAGCGCAAATGCTGATCGCTGACAATGCCATTCCCATAGGGAGCCTGTACCGTCAGACTTCCGGCTCCATTAATGGTCAGAGAATCCGCTGCATAAATGCCCGCAGTTTCTGCCTCTGTGTCGGTGCTTTCTGCTTCATCTGTATCTGATGCAGTGTCACCGTCCTTGGAGCCGCCGGTCAGTACATTTTCGGTATCAGGCGCCAAGGACAAAATGGTACGCTTCTCATTGTTGCAAACAATTGCCGGGCCTTCCTCCGACGTAATGGAAACACCGTCCAAATAGAGTTTTACCTTTTCTGAACCGGCAATCTCCAATTGTCCGTTTTCCAGTGTTCCAGTTACCGCATATACACCACCTTCTGAGATGGTGACATGCTGCCCGTCTACCTGAATGGCATCTGTATTGCCCGTTACGGTGACAGTGTCTCCCTTGCATTGCAGCTTTGCATCGAATGTGTCATACTGATCGGTAAAGTCATCCGCATCATATGCACCGTCTAAACTGGAAAGTGCCTCAGCGGAGATGGATGTGGTTGCATGTGCGGCGCTTGCTTCTGAAGAATTGGAAGAGCCGGAATCTGAACAGCCTGTACAGGACAATGCCGTTGCAATGACCATGGACATTGCCCACGCAAAAGAATTTCGTTTCATACCCATTCGCTTCCCTTCTATAGTTGATCGGTCTTGCAATTCCCAATTTTACCCATATGGGCTGTCCTCATTTTGGGACAGCCTCTTTTTCTCTCTGTCTGTATTTTCCCATATTTTTATGAAAATCCTGTGAAAGCAAGGCGTTGATCCGCTAAAAATGGCGTGCGATTTTACACAAAAAAAGCGGAACAAGCGCCCTTTTTTGCGCATTTGTTCCGCTTTTTTTGCAGCAGAAGTGGTTCACTCCTGCGTATCTCCATAGGTTTCTTCCAAAAAGTCGATGAACTCTGTTGCATGTGGACAGCCCTGTGGAAAGGTGTACTTCTTGCCGCCGAGCACCAGAATCACACATTGATGTTCTACATGCATATGCTGAAACTGCTCATGTGCATACCGCTTTTCCGGAGCAAGACCGTGCCGCACCGTAAAGCCATCCAGTCCCCAGGTAATGCGGAACCGCAGTGCTTCTACGAAAAAAAGAACCCCTAGTAAAAACAGGGCAATTAAACAGAGTAAATAATATATTTTGGTAAATCCGTGCAAATCTATATATAGGATGCTGCCCACTGCAAATAAAATGGTCATAGCACCGTACAGCATCAGATCTTTTTTTGTGGATGTGACTTTCATTGCTGTTTCTCCCTTCTGTCTCATTCCATGTGTGCAATGGATTCCCACGCACGCCAATTCTTCGCTGCTGATCGTGTTGTCTTGCATGCTAAATTCCTCCTTTTTGCGCCATCCGAATTTGTTCTCATTATAGCACCCACCTTAACATTTGTCAAGAAAAGCGCAGTCCGTTGCACAAAAATCCATGTACAATGGTCAAAAAGCAACTGGAAATGTGCAGGGTTTTTGGGCTGTTCGATGAGTCTTTTTCGAAAGGCTTCGGCTGCTGGGACGGATTTTGGAAAATAGCTTGAAAAATACGGTAGAATATGGTATACTAGAGCGTGTTTCCTGCCTGCTTACAGGCAATTGGATCGTTTGGCAGCCTTCCGTCGGATACGATTACAGGCTTGCCGTTAATTTCGTTTTTCTGAAAGGAGTACTCATGATTACAGTCAGCAACGTTAGCTTGCAATTCGGCGGAGATACCTTATTTAAAGATGTTGACCTGCAATTCAATCCCGGTAACTGTTACGGGGTCATCGGCGCAAACGGTGCCGGAAAATCCACTTTCTTAAAAATTCTATGCGGGGATTTAACCCCTACCACCGGAGAAGTGACCATTCCAAAGAACCTGCGGATGAGCGTATTGAAGCAGGATCACTTTGCATATGATGCGTACAATGTTCTGGATACCGTGATTATGGGCAATCAGCGGCTCTATGACATCATGCAGCAAAAGGATGCCCTCTATGCCAAGGAGGATTTTTCCGAAGAGGACGGCATTCTCGCTTCGGAGCTGGAAGCAGAATTTGCCGAACTGGACGGATGGGAAGCAGAATCCAATGCTTCCAAACTGATTCAGGGATTGGGGCTTTCCGAATCCTTGCTCTATGAGCAGATGGCAACGCTTTCCGGTAATGAGAAAGTCAAAATCCTGCTGGCACAAGCACTGTTCGGCAACCCGGATATCATCCTGATGGACGAGCCGACCAACCACCTGGACATTGATGCCATTCGCTGGCTGGAGGACTTCCTCTCCGAGTATTTTGGTACCGTAATTGTGGTTTCCCATGACCGGCACTTCTTGAACAACGTCTGCACGCACATTGTGGACATCGATTACATCAAAATCAAGCTGTATGTCGGCAACTATGAATTCTGGTATGAATCCAGCCAGATGATGCAGCGCATGATGAAGCAGCAAAATAAAAAGGTAGAGGAAAAGATCAAGGAACTCAAATCTTTCATCGAGCGTTTCTCTGCCAACAAATCCAAATCCAGACAGGCAACTTCCCGGCGGAAACTGCTGGACAACCTTTCAGTCGAGGAGCTCCCGGCTTCCAGCCGCCGCTATCCGTATATTCCAGCCGCCGCTATCCGTATATTGGATTTGATATGGATCGGGAACTTGGCAAGGAAGTTCTCCAGGTAAACGGCATTTCTAAGTCGGTAGACGGTGTTCCCCTGCTGCAAAATGTCAGCTTTACACTGGGTCGAACCGATAAAGTGGCGCTCATCGGTGAAAGCGAACAGGCCATTACGATGCTGTTCAAAATCCTGATGGAAGAAGAACAACCCGACAGCGGTACCTTCAAATGGGGCGTTTCCACGTCAACTTCCTACTTCCCGGTAGACAATTCCGCCTACTTCAATGACTGCGAGGATTCCATTTTGGATTGGATTCGGCAGTATTCCGAAAACGATATTACAGAGACCTATCTGCGTGGATTCCTCGGCAGAATGCTGTTTTCCGGCGATGACATCTATAAGCCGGTAAAGGTGCTCTCCGGCGGCGAAAAAGTGCGCTGTATGTTTTCCCGTATGATGCTGTTCCATTCCAACGTGCTGCTGCTGGATCGTCCCACGAACCACTTGGATTTGGAGAGCATTTCCGCTGTCAACAACGGACTGGAAGCCTTCCAAGGCGTTGTCCTGCTGGCTTCCCACGACCATGAAATTCTGCAAACTGTTGCCAACCGTATCATCGAAATCACACCAAATGGTTGTCTGGATCGGCAGGGCACCTACGAAGAATTCCTGGAATGGAAAAAGGAACAGGGAAAATAATGCCCCCACATTTTGCAAAATGAAAAAAGCCGTTTGTCTGGTATTTAAACCATCCAGACAAACGGCTTTTCTTTTTCCATCGATTTTATTCTGCCAACAGCTTTTCACACGCTGCCAATTTTGCACTTACAACGAATACATTCATAGCTTCCTGCAATTCTTCCTCAGTCGGGAAAGTCGGAGACAACCGAATGTTTTCATCCTTCGGATCCTTGCCATACGGGAAAGAAGCACCTGCACCGGTCAGTACAACGCCGGCTTCCTTACACAGCGTTACAATGCGCTTTGCACAGCCTTCCATATTAAAGGAAATGAAGTAACCGCCCTGCGGATTGGACCAAGTTGCAATGCCCAGGTCACCCAGTTCCTTTTCCAGGGTGTTGATAACAATGTCAAACTTCGGACGGATCAATGCCTGATGCTTCTTCATGTGCTTGAGCAGATTCTCAAACTTTCCATCAAAGAAGCGAACATGCCGCAGCTGATTCAGCTTGTCATAGCCAATGGTGGAGAAGCCCAATGCCTTCTTCAGGCTTGCAATGTTTTCTGCACTGGCTGCCAGCACTGCAACACCAGAGCCTGGGAAAGTAATTTTAGAGGTAGAAGCGAACATGTAGCAAATATTTTCATTGCCGCACTTCTCTGCTTCTTCCAGCAGATTTGCCTGTACCGGCGGATTATCTACCAGATGATGGACACAATATGCATTGTCCCAGAAAATCCGGAAGTCCTTTGCCTTCGGCTTCAATGCAGCAAACCGCTTTACAACAGCATCGCTGTAAACAACGCCGCCCGGATTAGAGTACATCGGCACACACCAGATTCCCTTAATGGTGTCATCTTCTGCAACGAGCTTTTCCACAAGATCCATATCCGGACCATCTGCAAGCATCGGTACATTGACCATTTCAATGCCCAGGAATTCACAAACTGCAAAGTGACGGTCATAACCCGGTACCGGACACAGGAACTTTACTTTGTCATATTTTCCCCATGGCTTGCTGCCCAGCACACCGTTGGTCATAGCAAGGGAAACTGCCCAGTACATTGCATTCAGAGAAGAATTTCCGAATACAATCAATTCTTCTGTCGGAACGCCCAGCATTGGTGCCAGCAGCGCCTTTGCTTCCGGGATACCATCCAGAACACCGTAGTTGCGGCAGTCCAGACCGTTTTCAGCCCGATAATCATCTTCCTTCAAAATTTCCATCATGCCCTTTGTCAGTTCCAGCTGCTTTGGAGCCGGCTTTCCACGGGACATATCCAACTTCAACTGTTTTGCTTGATAAGCGGCATATGCAGCCTGACAGTCAGTCTGAAACTGCTGCAAAGCTTCCTTTGACATTTCTGATAAAACCATACTTCTTTGGTGTGCCAGCATACATGCTGATGCACACGCACTCCCTTCCTCTCACGTTACGTATTGCCAGTTTATGCAAAAGGAGGCATTTTTGCGACAAAAAGCGCTTTTTTCCTCCTCTTTTCGTACGGTTCCTATTATAGCATATCTTTGCACCGCTTGCAAGTGTTCGTGACAAAAAAACAGAAAATTAAAAAAAAACAGGAAAAATAACGTTTTTCCTGTTTTTTGGTTTAAAATTATAATCACTCTGTCTACTTGGTGCTGGGGCTGCGCTCCATCATGCCGCCCTTCATAAAAAAGCCGTGCTGAATGGCATAACAGCAGCCACACATAAAATGGTACCGCTCTTCAATGGCGCTCAGAGCAATGCGGTCTGCTTCGGCTTCGCCTGCAATAGACGCCATATGCTGCCGGATTTGTTCCAAATGCCGCTCATTGAATCCAAAGTTGTGCAGATACACCTTTTGTGCAAAGTAGGCTTGCAGGACATTGATCAGCAGGCAGCAAAGCATATCCAGATAATGCTTTACCAAACTTTCCAGTGCCAGATCTCCCTGATCCCATGCTGTCAGCAGCAGCGGCAGCGAAACAGCTTCCATATCGCCCTCTGTCAGCGCATACAGCGCAGGCGTCTCATCCTTGCCGTAAATGGTTGCGACATCCTCCACCATCGACTGCTTGGAAAGCTCTGCCTTTACAGAGCCGTTTGGATAGCCGTCCAACGGCTTTCCATTTGGATGCACACAGAAGCGTTCCACTACGTGTGTGTAACGCTGGAATCCATTGACCAGCTGATTGTTTTGAATGACAGCAATGTGAAAAACCGGCCCTGCATGCAAAAAGACCTGATTCACCGGCTGCCCATAGTGCTCCGCATAATTGATGCTTGCCATTGCAAACAGTGAAATGGCATTTCCAATATAAACCGGCAGGTTACAGGCTTGTTCTACCGCCTGTTCCAACTCTGAAAAGTCCAGGTTTCCGTCCTTTACCACAGCATGCACACGATTCCACATGGAGGGCATAACACCGATTCCAATGCCGACAATATCCTCGACATGCAGGCAGCTGTTTTGCAGCATCTTCCGCACGGTAATTGC
>FR899090.1:46518-47998 GCA_000437255.1 Ruminococcus sp. CAG:403 | reverse complement strand
CCGCTTGTCCAACGCCTGTGCATTCAACGTGGTCAATCCAATGGAGATGGACGCTTCATCAATATAAACGCCCAGTGCAAAACGATACGTTGGATTGATGTCCAGCAGAATTTTCCGGCGGCCCTTCCGAATTTCATTGGACGGATCCTGCGGTTCTTCACCGACTTCCTCTAAGATGGATTGTGCAATCATCTCATTGGTAATAATCGTTACTGCGGCTCTTGTAATATGTAGCATAGCAGAAATATCCACACGAGAAATGGGCCCATTCTCCCGAATCACACGCAAAATCTGCATGCGATTGCGTCGCTTTAAATCTAGCTTACTAATGCCATAATCATTCATTTTCGTTTTATCCTCGTCTATTTTTCCTATTGTATGATCACAATATTTGTAATACTTTATACAATCTTACCATAATCCATAGTGGATTTCAACCAAGTTTCCGCAATTAGCTAAAAAATTTACAGTTGCGCCACATTGTAAATGGAACGTTTTTATTTTCCTTCCAATTGGTTTGTAAAATCATAGCAAGCTTGTAAAAAGCTTCACAATTGTCGGCATGGTTGCCATTGATAAAATAGTAGTCATAGCAAAAATCTGGGATGCATATACATCGTTCTTTTTATGCTGCTGACACTGTAGCGTGCACATCGCAGCAGAAGGCGCAGCGGTCAAAACCAGCAGAATCAGCCGTACATTTTGCGGTGCAAACGGCAGCAGGAGGAATACGCCCGTCAAAACAGCCGGAATCAACAGCAACTTGATGAGGCAAACATAATAAATCCGTCCATTCCGCAATGCCTGCAATACATTTGCTTGTGCGACACTGATACCGGAAGCAATCATTGCCAGCGGTGTATTTAAGTCGGCAACATACTGCATCGTATCTGCCAAAATACCTGGAATTGGAACTCTGGCAAAAAATAAAATCAAACCAATGCCAATTCCAATCATCGTAGGCGAACGCAACACCTTCAAAAATGAACGCATGTCCCGTTTCTCGGTCAGCAGCATAATACCATGTGTCCAGGCAAACAAATTAAAAATTGTTAAAAATGCTGTCACATAGAAAACGCCTTCCAGTCCCAATAACGCATTGGCAAGTGGAATTCCCATAAATCCACAGTTGCTGTAGATGGCAGAGAAGCGTTCAATGGCGGTTTCTCGTCCTTCCTTCTCCCGAATCAGCAAAGTAACCAGCGCAATGGACAGGATGTAAACCACAATGGCAAGTCCAAATGTCCAAAACAAGTTTCGAATCATCTTTGCAGAACATTCTACTTCGATGTATGCCATAACAACCAAAACCGGATTGACTATTTGCAGCACCAATTTGGAAAGCTGCCGACCGCCTTCTGCATTGATAATTTTGGTGTAATAGGCGACCATCCCTACAACATTCAGCAGCAGCATCATAATGGCTTGCCGCATAATAATTCCCGCCATCTTTCATTCCCCTCCGTACAACGAGAACCCC
>FR899090.1:42481-46468 GCA_000437255.1 Ruminococcus sp. CAG:403 | reverse complement strand
AGGCGGTCGTTTCTTCCATCCAACAAGCTGAACAACGGATGCAATTCCATTGCTTCCGTTATCGAACCAGTTTATTATACGATATTTTTTTGACCTTTTTAAGACGTTGGTATTAAAATCGGCTGAATTTGCGTATCTTCCAAGGCAAGTGCCACAGTTTGCGGCAATTTTTTGAAGTCTGCCACCAGCGATGCCGGCTTTTTGTCCGGTGCATCCTGCCCCAGCGGAACAAAATAATAATGCTTGGTATTGAGCAGCAAACCCAAATTTTTGGCGGATGCACGCAATGCGTCATTGGTTGCCAAACAGAGTACAATTGGTTTCTGATTGCGCAGCATGGATTTTACTGCCATGGTAACGGTTGTATCGGTAATGCCGAGCGCCAATTTCGCCATGGTATTGGCGGTACAGGGCGCAACGACAAGAAGATCCAGCATATTTTTGGGGCCAAGCGGCTCTGCATCTGCAATGGAACAAATGGCAGGATTGCCGCAAAGCTGTTCCCATGCTGCAAGATGATCGGCTGCTTTCCCAAAACGTGTATCAATGTTAGCAGCGTGCTCCGAAAAAATCGGCGTCAGCACGGCACCTTGTTCCGATAATGTTTTTGCTGCCTGTATACTGTTCGAAAAGGTGCAGAAGGAGCCGGTTAAGGCATACCCCACCCGCACACCTTTCAAATTGATCATGTCACGATTCCCCTCTCCTCGATAATATGGCAGATGGTCGCCGCAATGATCGAGCCGGCTGTTTTGGGTGCAACCTTACCCGGAGCCAAGGGAACAGATTGACACAAATGCCTCAATAAAAAAACAACTTGATTCCATTTGGTTCAAGCAGCACTTTTTCCAAAAACAATTGTGCCAGACGTTTTCGCTGTGCTATGGTCGCTGTTTGCCAGTACGCCTGTGCAACATCCACTGGTTTGGGCAATTCCTGCTGTGCCTGTTCACAAGTTTCCTCCAGCTGCTGCCGCTCCTGATGCAGCTTTCCCAGCTCTTCCAATAAGTACGGGCGCAGCGCTGGCACACTGCTGGAAATGGTTGCTGTCAACTGCTGCATACGTTCTTCCAGGGCATCCAACTGCAAAGTCTCCTGCAAGGGCGGCATAGAGGACTGCCCGGCTGTCAGATGCGCTTGTATTTTCCGCAACAAAAACGGCGCAACAACTGCCTCCACGGCTTCTGCCCGCAGCGCCGAAATGCCCGGACAAATGCCTTGCCGCTTTCCACGACACACCAGATAAACGGTGCCCGCCCCATTCCGTTTGCCATAAAACCGCAGGTTACAGCGTCCACAGAGCAGCAAGCCTTGCAGCCATGTCATAGAACCGCTGCCACGATTGGATGCGCCTGCACGTGCCTGCAAGCGCTTCTGCACCGTCAACCACAAGGCAGCCGGAATATACCCTCTGTGCTGACAAGGCATAATATGCTCGCCCTCCAGCTGTGTAAACTTACTGCCGGCACGCTGCTGTGCATTTCCATAGACCAGACATCCATTGCCCTGCGTATAGGCATCTGCCTGCTGCGGCAAAATGGCATGCTGCTGCTGGAAATAGCGATACACTGCTGCATCCGCCTGCACATAGATGGGATTATGTAAAATTCTTGCCACGCTGGACTGCGACCAGCAATGTCCCGTTTTGGTGCAAATGCCGTCCTGATTGAGCATCTGCACCAGCTCCTCCACACTTTTCCCAAGTAAGCCATACATTTGATACATCCAGCGTACAACAGCAGATTCCGTCAGATGCGGTTTGAAATAAGCATGTGCTCCGCTTCCCTCTTTCTGAAAGCCATACGGCGCATAGCCGCCCAGGTATTGCTGTGTTTCCCCTCTTGCATAATAATTATCCCGCACTCTTGCTGCAATGGTTTTCTGCTCCATCTCTGCAAACATCATCAATAGCTTCAGCATCATGTTGCCCAGTTCCGTTGTCGTATCAAACGCCTCACAACAGGAAAGCAGGGTCACATGATGTGCCTGAAACAGCTGCATCATCCCCAGGAAGTCCGAAAGCGAACGGGAAATCCGATCCAACTTATAGACAATGACACGCGAAAGCCGATCTGCTTGAATTGCCTGCAACAAATTTTGAAAGCCCGGGCGCTGTGTATTTTTCCCGCTAAAGCCTTGATCCTGGAAGACCTCATAGGCTTCTTCTGCGGCATACATTGCTTTACAGCGGGCAATTTGATAGGCAATGGAGATGGAGTCCTTTTTTTCTACGGATTGCCGTGCGTAAATTCCAATCATTCTGTCATTCACCCCCTGCCATTCTATGCCGCATTTGCCGCAAACAGCACAAAAAAGGCGCCCTCCAAAATGGAGAGCGCCTTCTTATTTCCAATCAAATCTTATTGCGTCGAGTGATTCGAGCGTTTTCTCTTACTTTCTCTTCTTGGAAGCCAGAGCAACACCGCCAACAACAGCGATAGCAGCAGCTACGCCAGCGATCGGCAGAACGTCACCGGTCTTCGGAGAGCTCTTAGAGTTGGTTGCACCGTTGCTCTTGCTCGGAGTTGCAGCCTTAGCGGTTGTAGTAGCAGCCTTCTTACCAGTTGTGGTAGCCGGAGCTGCAGTTGTAGTAGCCGGAGCTGCGGTTGTTGTGGTTGTAGTTGTTGTGGTGGTTGTTGTGGTTGTAGTTGTGGTTTCTTCTTCCTTGATCTTGATGTAACCATCAACCAGAGCATAGTCGATCTTACCAGTACCATCCAGTGTATCAATACCACCAGCTACGCCACCATTAGAAGTAGCAGCCATGGTAATCGGATATACATCGCCAGGCTGAGCAGACTTCGGAACTGAGAAAGTAAAGGTAAACAGGTTACCATTCTTGGACAGACCCTTCTTTGCAGTCTTGGAGAATGTATTCGGTACCCAAACGAACTTGTCGCTAGTGCTGTGTGCAACTGCAGAAATCATACCAGTAACAGCCTGTGCAGTATCATAGTTATCATCATAAGACAGATCGCCATAGTAGAAACCGAATGCGTTTGCACCAACGGTATCATCACTGCCAGATACATAGTAATTTACCGGTACTTCATAGTTAGCAGCCTTCAGTTCGTCCAGAGTCAGTTCAACCTGTTCCATACCAAATGTTACAGTACCAGCAGCACTTGCCGGAGCAGCAAACATAGCAACAGCAGAAGTAGCAACAACTGCGCTAGCAGAAATAGCTGCCAATGCCTTTTTAAATGTAGTTTTCATTTTCCATATTCCTTTCACTCGTAAAAGTTTATATTTATTTTATGTACTGGAGCATGTATGCACCCATGCTCCATACATATTAACAAATGTTTGTTTATAATTAGCCAATCTGTGCGCCCCAAATCGGATGATTTGCAAGTTCGTCACAAATTGCTGCCCACTTCGGCTCATTCTTTACAGCATCTTCTGCATAGTAAGTCAGAATGTTGGTTGCATCTGCCAGTTCAATTACAAAATCAGCAGAATCTGCACCAGCAGTAGATTCTGTATTAATATCTGCCAAGAAGTAAGCCAGTGTTTCCAGCTCTACATTTTCCGGAGCAGTTGCACTAGAAGTGGTGAAGTAGTATGCATTGCTAACTGCATGTTCAGAATAGTAAGTCAATGCCAGTGTTGCATCTTCCAAACCAACTGTACCATCCAGATCAGCGTCACCCTTTACACCAATGTAAACAGTCGGAGCTGCATCCAGCTTTACACCCTTGTAGTAAGCATCTACAGTACCTACATAATAGGTTTCTGTATCAGCATATACACTCTTCGGTGTTGCTGCGCCATCTTCGCCAAATGTAACATCTGCTGTGATGTCAGTTTCGTTGCCTTTTTCGTCAACAGAAACAACCTTCAGCAAAGCAGTCGGATCAAATGTCCGAGTGTCTTCAGAGAAGTAGTAACCAGTTTTGGTTTCTACAACAGAAATCTTGGTAACTGCCGGTGTGGTTGTAGTTGTGCCACCTGCCGGTGTAGTTGTAGTTGTACCACCTGCCGGTG
>FR899090.1:33260-42409 GCA_000437255.1 Ruminococcus sp. CAG:403 | reverse complement strand
CCGGTGTTGTGTTTGTTGTCCCGCCTGCCGGTGTTGTGGTAGTTGTGCCACCTGCCGGTGTGGTTGTGGTTGCAGCAGTGGTAGTGGTTGTCAGAGACTTATCGATCAGATCGTTTGTAAAGGTTCTTGTTACATCAAAGAACAGGGTACCATCCTTTGTAGCCTTTACTTCCACTTTCTTTTCGGAAGTTACATTTACAACAGCCTTTGTCGGATCTACCTTATCCTGTTCTTCCTGCAGAGCAGCAGTCAGTTCATCAATTTGGTCATCCGGAATGTTGAAGGTCAGGTCATAAACGCCAGCTTCTGCATCAGCAGTTGCAACAACGTTGTAGCCCTGGCTCAGAACATCAATTACATCCTGTGCTGTGATATCAATTGCAACATCAGTCTGATTGATGATGCCATTGATCTGGCTCATTGCAGCATCAGCAGCAGCATTGTATGCGGCAGCTTCACTCAAAGAAGCCGGAACGTGGCTGTTCTTCTTGTTTGCAGCAGCCAGCAAATCATTGATGCTGTCGTACTTCTTTTCGCCTTCCTTGCCGAGCAGATTCTCAATCTTGTTGGTCCAGTTGTCTGCACGAACGGTCAGCAGATCATCCAATTCAGCTGCTTCTTCAGCAGTCAGGGTGATGTCATTTGCAGCCAGCTGCTGTGCAATAGAAGCCTTCAGCTGATCTACAACAGTCTGCAGGTAAGCTGCATAATCTGTGTACTTGTAAGATGTGCCATCAGAAGTTACGATAGTTGCTTCCCCATTTGTAAAGGTCTTGGTGGTGCTGATATCGTTTGCATCGATGGAAGCACTGTATGTACCGCTCAGGTTTGCTGCATCCAGTGTAACTGTAATATCAGATGCATCGTGGCCCATTTCCTTCAGCTTATCCTTTACAGCCGGAATCAGCTTATCGGATACCCAGCTGGAAGCATCAAAGCTTCCGGTAACAGTCAGCTTGCTGTCAGCTGTTACGGTTGCGGTTGCGTTGCCGGAATCTGCCAGAATGTTGTTCAGAACGCCTACATAATAGTTATCCTGATTCGGCAGAGCAGCAGAGATTGCGCTGAAATCAATCGTTCCAGTAGCGCCAGCAGCAGCAACAATTGCTGTTTCTACATCTACACCCCAGTCGGAAGATGTTTTGCATCCTTCGATGGTCAAGAAGTCAGCAGTTGTCAGTTTGGTAGAGGAAGCTGCTTCATCCGCATTGGTGAACAGCAAGCCCTGAGAAATGGCAACCGGTACTGCAACAGCAGCGGCTAGAACTCTGTTGAATATCTTCTTCATTTTCTTTGCCTCTCTTTTCAAAAGTTTACAGGCTGCCTGAGCATGTGCGACGTGATTGCTTTTGCACCCTTTATCCCCTGTCATATCCTGCCTTATGACCCCAATCTGTCTCTTACGAATCTCTTCCGCCAAATTGAGTTAGAATAAAATATTGCATTCGACATCCTGCTTATTATTTATCATGCAGCGATTTTCAAGGCATCATAAATAATTTACATTCGTATTTTAACACATTCTTGCCTGGATGTCAAGCGAATCCGGGCTTTTTTTTCAAAATTCTTGAACGAATATCGCTCTGTTTTTTGTTTGTTTTTCACAATCCGCGCCATTTTTCTCTATTTAAAATCACTTTTTTCCTCTTTCTTCAAAAAAATTGGGGATTTTGCTGCCATGGAGCAGAAAATGTGTCAACCAGTTCCGCTTGGCGGAAGGGACAGTGCCCACACGACCTGTTTTCCGAGCGCTTCTGCAGCTGCAAAG
The DNA here is from genome assembly GCA_000437255.1 of Ruminococcus sp. CAG:403. Taxonomy (GTDB): domain Bacteria; phylum Bacillota; class Clostridia; order Oscillospirales; family Ruminococcaceae; genus Ruminococcus_C. The sequence goes on along the minus strand of FR899090.1, from coordinate 40,641 downwards.
TCCACACCGCCGGGACGGGATGCCAGATCAATTACCAAGGCATCCTCCCGCACAGTTTGCAGAACTTCCCGATCCAAAAGCAAAACCGGCGCGGTATTCAAAATGACATCATAGGCACTTAAATTTGCCAATGCCGATTGCATGCATTTCGCAGAACATCCCGCCAGCTCCGCCCAGACCCGATCTGTTTCCCGCCGTGCGGCAACGGTAACCGCTGCACCCAAAGCATGCAGTTGTGCAGCCAGTACCTTCCCGATTCTGCCGTAACCCAAAATCAAGACTCGGCTTCCAGCAATGGTCTGCACCGTTTTTTCCATGATCATTTGCAGTGCGCCTTCCGCAGTCGGAACCGCATTGGCAATGCTCAGTGTCTCCTGCCGAAGGTAATTGCAATATTCCAGCCGCTTTTCCTGTATCAGACGCAAGGGCGGAATGGCACCGCCGCCCAATATCAAACCGCCTACCCGCATATGCCGAAGCAGTTCTTCCAACTCCAAAGAAGAAGCGCTGAGCGGTGCCGGCACGTTACCGGCTGCGTCTACCGCCGGGATCGGCAGCACCAGTACATCTGCTTCCAATGCATCCGGGAGTTCCGCGTGCGCAGTCTGCAAGGGAGACAGCATTTTCTGCGGAACTCCAATTATTTCAATTCGATGCTCTGTCTGCTGGGCAAGCGCCTGTGCCGCATAAACCTGCCGCAAGTCTCCGCCGGCAATGACAATGGTTTGTGGTTGTTTCATGACATCCTCCGTTTCCTTCTGCGCAGCAACTGCAAACTGCGTACTCGATCTGCATGCGTTCCATGTGTCGTTTTTGATTCGGGGATGCATACCGGAAGGTTTCGTTCCTATTTCCGACATGCTTCTTCCCTTATCAACAATATATGCATCTTACTGCATTTGGTGCGCCAGCCGCAAACCACGTAAAAAGACCGGATGGCATTTCTGCCCTCCGGTCCCTTTACAAAAGTATATAAGGAGAATGTATGAAAAAATGAAACTGTCAAGAATTCTTAAGAGGCAGTTTTCCAGAGTTCATTAGTTCTGGTTCGTTACCTCTTGCAGTTCAACCTTTACATCCATAGTCTTTCCATCCCGAACGATGGTCAATGTAACGGTATCGCCTGCATTGTATTCATTTTTGATATTGTTCAATTCTTCTGTCGTTTTGATGTCCTGTCCTTCAATGCCTGTGATGACATCACCAGTCTTCAAGCCAGCCTTAGCTGCTGCACCGCCTTCGGAAACACTAATAATATAGGCACCGATCGGCATATTATACGCTTGAGAAACGGATTCCGAAACATCCTGACAAGTGATGCCCAGCTGCGGACGACCGGTTACATAACCATAGTTGATCAAGTCGTTGATGATTTCCTTGGCTTCTGTAATCGGGATTGCAAATCCAATTCCTTCAATGGAAGCACTGTTGGAAGAATAGCTGGAGGACATTTTTGCGGAGTTGATACCAACTACCTGTCCGGCACTGTTGATCAACGGGCCACCAGAGTTACCGGAGTTAATCGCTGTATCCGTCTGAATCAGGGTCATGGTCTTATCATTGATGGTAACCTGACGGTTCAGTGCGGAAACAATTCCGCAGGTAACGGTGTCGAACAATTCAAAGCCAAGTGGGTTGCCGATTGCAACAACCAGTTCGCCAACCTGTAAGTTGTCACTGTCGCCAAATTCTGCCGGCTGCAAGCCAGTCAGATCTGTTTTCAGAACGGCAATATCCGATTCCTGATCGTAAGCAACAACTTTTGCATCGTAGTACGTTTCCTGATCTTCCAGAACGATCTCTACTTTGGTTGCAACACCGCAGCCATACTCATCATCATAAATCACGTGGCTGTTGGTGACGATATAGCCATCTTCACTCATAATAATACCAGTACCGGTTCCCGTCATGGTCTGGGAGCTGCTGTTGTCGCTGCCGCCGTTTCCGAATCCATAGCCAAATCCATATCCAAATCCGCTGTTGCTGTTATTCGTTGCACCATTATACGTAAAGGTAGATTGTACACCAACAACGGAAGGCATCACTTTGGAGACAATATCCGTTACCGACTTTGCTTCTCCGCCGGAAGCCAGTTCAATCCAGCTCTTGGAATCGGACTTGCTCTGTGTCGTTTCAGCTGTTGCACCGTTGCTGGAAGCACTGCTGTCCTTCTTGCTGCTTGCCTGATAATCGGAGCTGCTGCTGTCCTTATCAAAGAACGGTGTTACATACCGATAAGCCTGAATGGATCCTGCGGATACAATTGCCAACGCAGCCACCAATGCAACAACCTTTAAGCCGGTATGCTTCTTTTTCTTCTTGGTCTGCTTGCCGCTCGTCTCAGTTGGATTGGAGCAGTAATTGGCGTAGCTGTAGCTGCCATCCTTGCTTTGTGTTTGATTTTGGTAAGAGGCTTGATTGGAATAAATCGGTTCATCCTGATGCGGAACGCTGCGGTAATAACCCGTCTGATAGGCATTCTCCGCTGTATTCGCAGCACCTGTTGCAGAAGTCTGTGTTGTTTGTGTGGTCTGCTGCTGCGCTGCTGCCTCCACCTTTTTCTTGTTTTCCTTATCATGTCCAAACATACTCGTTCATTCCTTTCTATGAAACGCATGCCCTTGGGGGAATGCGGGGTTTTGTTTTACTTTCTGTATCTTATTATACTTTCCTATGTGATCGTTTTATGATAAGTGCTGGAAAAGAGCGTAAAAGCGTTTCCTTTTTTCTCACACAAAGCGTACATTGGCTTTCACACATCCCGATTTCCTGCCAAACGCAGCAAAAAGCAGCTGTGCAAGCACGGCACAGCTGCTTTTTGAATGCTAAAACTTCCCTATTAGGAATTCTGCTTGACAAATTCGTCAAAGTCCTCTTCTGTCACATTGCCCACGGCCTTTTCTGCATAGAAGGTCAAAAGCAAGGTGGCATCGCCCAGGTCTACGCCCGGCGTCTGATTGACATCTGCCGCCTTTCGGCTGACTACATTGAGGGGATTGCAATTGGCAACCGACTGTTCTGCATACTGTGTCAGCGCCATGGTGGCATCTGCCAGCTCAATTTCACCACTGTGATCGACGTCACCCTTGCGGTAAACTTCTATTGTAGAGCGGCTCAGAGTCTGCAAGTTCTGGTCAACGGTGGCATCCACACCGGATAAGGATTCTGCTGCACCGCTGTTCTGGTAGGCAGCGGATAATTCCGTTCCATTCCCGCCCGGCAAATTCAGCGTCTGAATGGTTGCCTGCGCAATGGCAAGCTGCCCAATTCCATTCGGCTGCAAGCCCAATGTTCCAACACTGGTGTAATACCAGCCATGGTTTAAAAAGAGCGTATGCGCTTCTGCACATCTTGCCTGCCGCAGAGCTTGAATCCCAGTATTGATTCCAGTGGTAATCAAACCACCGCCCTGCAAATACTCCTCTACTTCACTGCTGATCATGGAGATCTTTGCCGGTGCACCGCCCGTCAGTCCCGTGGTATCCTTGCTGACAGAGAGCGGATTATAGACATCCTGAAAAACAATATCCGCACCGGAATTCACGGCATAAACCGCTTTTGTAATTTCCTGAATATTGCTTACTGCTTGCTCCACAACCGGCGGCATAGCATTGCGCAAATACTTAGAAAGATTCAATCGTGTGTTGCTGTCCAAGCTGTTCAATACCGCCTGCATACTGTTGTAGTCGGAAATATTGATGTATTCATTCTGCAAAACCGTTTGGTAAATGTCATTGGCACCGACCGAAATCAAAATGATATCCGCCTCTGCAATGCTCGCCTGTACAATGTCATCTGTTTGAATCAAATTCAGCAGGGAATCGGTGGTAGCGCCTTCCTGTGCATAATTCTGCACGTTTTCCGTTCCCAGATAGGAAGCGACCAGTTCACCATATGCCTGCTCGCCCTCCTGCAATCCAACTCCGGCTGAAACATCATCTCCTAAGATTAAAACAGAAAGATCGTTTCGATTGATCTCCTCCGCATGTACCACCGGAAGCGCTGCATGACTCATCAGCATGGTTGCCGTCACAGCTGCCGCCAGCCAAGCTTGTACTTTCTTTTTCATGCTTCCAATCCTTTCTACTATCCAAATTGCTTCTGTATTCCGGGACGTTCCGCGCAACACCATACAACATCGGAATGCAGCATGCCCGGATATCTCTATTATACGAATATTTCGACACCCTGTCAAGCACCGTTGTGCCAATCCCGTGCATCCATTTTTTCCAAGCGATAAAAAGCCGAGGGGTTCCATGACCGCCTCGGCTTTTTCTCAGAGCGCAGCTTGCTGCTTCTGTTGCTTTTTTTGTTCCCGCAGTGCACGGAAAAAATCACGCAGAATCTGACTGCATGCATCGGTACACATACCCGTTACAATACGGGGGTGATAGTGATAGGGCAATTCAAACATCTGCTCCACGGAACAAACTGCACCGCCCTTCGGATCCGATGCCCCGAAAATCAAATCCTCGATTCTGGCATGCAGAATCGCACCGCAGCACATCGGACACGGTTCCAATGTCACATAAATGGCACTGTCAATTACACGCCAGCCGCCCAATGTCCGGCTGGCCTGATCGATTGCCAGAATCTCCGCATGCGCAAGCGGCGATTTGTCACATTCCCGACGGTTGTAGCCTTCTCCGATGATTCTGCCGGTCGGTTTATGCACCACAACAGCACCAACCGGAACTTCTCCCAAGTCTGCTGCCTGCTGCGCCAATTCCAGCGCCCGTTCCATAAACCGCTGCTCCGGCTGATAGCATTCCTGCATGCTGCTTCCTCCTAAAATCTGCCCGGCCACTTTTCCGGAACGCACCCTAAAAAATGAAACTGATGACCGCCAGCACCAGGCACAACAAGGTGACCACCATCAGGGAACCATCCTGTAAGATGACCTGCCACTTCTCCTTCTCTTTCAACGAAGTGGGGGAAGAACGCGGCAGTTTTCGAATCCACCGATGCGCCAATGCAATTCCCGCCCAAGCCAAACCGATTGCCAAGAGAATCAGCAGATAGATCAGTTTCCCTTTCTCCCAAATACCGCCAAGATACTCAAAATGAAACAGACTAAACAACAGCAGCCGATAAACAAACAAATTTAAAATACCGGCCCACAGTGATCCGCTCTGTAAGGTTGCACAGCCACAAATCACATAGACCAAAAACAAAGTCGGTGCCGCTGGTGCATCATGAAACATGACCACACCCAGTAAAGAAGTCACCAGCACAGCAAACTCATCGCCGAATTGCCGCAGCACCTGTAAAATTTCTGCCCGAAACAGCAGATTCACCAGAGCCGTCACCAAAATCAGATCAAAAAAGAAATAAATGACCTGATACGGGCGGCTGGCATATGTCAGCATCTGCAACGCTGTTCCAATGGAACTGTATCGTATCGTATTGTGCGCATTGATACCTCGCCATAAGTTCATGACTGCAAACGCAACCATCACCAATGGAATCCCCTGTACCATCGCCATGGGCTGCACAGGCTTTAGAGGCACTGCAACCTTTTTTGGCATTCGAAAAGATCGATGCAAGATCCAAATTGGCACCAGATACTTGACCACTTTTACAATAAACAGCATCAGCAAAACAGCCCACACATTGCCGCAAATGTAACCACTGTCGTAGTAGTACGTTACATCCACATGAAGCAGCTGCAACACTTGAACCACTGCAAAACTCAGCACATATTCTATGCCCAGGTATGCCAGCATGGCCTTTCCAATCACCGCAAAGATGCGCCCCAACGCTTTCTTTTCTTCCACAGCCGGCGGTGTGACCGCATGAAAGCCTTTGCCCTCCACAAAGGTTGTCGGTCTTTTTTCCTGCACGACCTGCGGCAGGGAAAAAGCAGCACCATCCTGCTTCTGCCATTCTGACAGCAACCGATCATACGTGCTCGTTTGTGTTTGTTTGACTTGTTGTTCTACTGCTTCACAGTCGTTGATGGTTTTTTCAACCACTTCTCGCATATGAAACACCCGATTCCCATCTTTTTTATTCCTAAACCCGGCCCCTGGCCTTCCATATCCATTTCTCCTATATACAAGCATCATTGTATCATGATTCGTATACAGCTTACACCGAAAAAAGGAAATAAATCCTTGGGATATCCTAAATTTTCTAAGGCGGTTCTGTACCTAAGTGTGAATTTTTAACTATTTGAGAAAGTTGCCCCATTTCCGCTGCTTTTTTCTTGTCCCACCCTGTCCAATTGTACAGAAACAGCTCGGATTTTCATTTTTTATTCATACTTGACAAATTCCAAAAAATAGCGTATGATTAAAGTATTCTCGCAGAAAATCGACAATTCGATTCCATCTGCCTATTGGAAAGGAGGGTGTCGCCCCAATGCCGACCCCAGCATCTGCTTCTTCTGCCCAGCAACAGGATCCGCTGCAACAAATTTCGACTGACGATGCGCTGCTGTATGATGTGGCAGAATTGTTTAAAGTATTCGGCGACCCGACTCGCACCCGAATTTTATTTGCCCTGTTTCAAAAGGAACAATGCGTCTGCGATATCGCAAACCTACTACAAATGACGCAGTCTGCCATTTCCCACCAGCTTCGCATCCTGAAACAGGCTCGCCTGGTCAGCAGCCGGCGAGATGGAAAGTCCATCATCTACTCCCTGGCGGACAACCATATCTACTCCATTTTCCATCAGGCGATGGAGCATATTTTGGAATAACCTTTTTGCGGAAACCAAAAAATAGCTCTTGCATTTTATCCGGCAATCTGCTATAATAAGAGCAACAGGAAGAATTAGGGCGCATCGGAAAGCGGCACTGCGAAACCAATGCATCTGCTTTCCGATGTGCCCTAGCGACATCCCTGTGGGAGGTGAGTACTCATGGCATATAAAATCGACGCTGATACCTGTCTTTCCTGCGGTTCTTGTGAATCTGCCTGTCCGGTTGGCGCAATCGCTTCTGGCGACGCTGCTTACGTAATCGATGCAGATAGCTGCATTTCCTGCGGTTCCTGTGCAGACTCATGTCCAGTTTCTGCAATTGCAGAAGACTAAGGAATTGTCACATAACCACTTATGACACGAAAACAGTCCCGGCAGGCATATGATATGTTCTATGCACTGCCGGGACTGCTTTTTTTCGCTCATCTTCCGATCCAAACAGATTGTTTTCGATAGAAAGGATTGCACTTATGAAAAAATATCCCGCATGGCTTGCCGGCGCACTTGCTCTGCTGACAGCTGGCACACTGCTCACCGGATGCAGCAAAGGCACCGGACAGAAAGAACTGAAAGACTTCCGTGCAACAGAACCCATTCAAACCGTTTTGCATGAGGGCAGCATGGGAGAACCTGTTGAAATTGATGACGTTTCTGTCACATTGGACGCTGTTTA